>CAYWVB010000001.1:0-138666 GCA_964461595.1 uncultured Terrimonas sp.
TCCTTTTGCAGTAAAAAAGCTGTCCGGAGGATTTTGTTATTTTAATAATTTAGATGGCGGTTGATTATAAGCTTCGGGGTCATGCAATAAATTTTTATCTTTATCAAAAAAAGCGATAGCATGTCATTACTCAATCAACAAAATAACAAGGGCAAAAAGAAGGGAAGCAAAAAGAATGCCCCGGGAGGCAATAACCAGGGATCAAAATTCATTCAAAAGCCAAAAAACAATGTTTTTGTAAACCGGCAGTCTAATACCGGCTCTCAAAGGGGAAGTTAAAGGCGCCCCTGGCTTTTATCTCCGCGCCTGGAAAAAGCTTTTCATTAATAAAGCTGCCTCTTCTTTCATGATCCCTGCCACAACGATCGTTTTTGGATGAAAAGGAGATAACCCCTGCTGCCGGTATGGCGGGCGACTGATGCTTCCGTTTTTCTCATCCGTCGCTCCATATACTATTTTACCTATTTTACTCCAGTAAAGTGCCCCGGCGCACATAAGACAGGGCTCTACAGTCACATAGATGGTAGCTTCGGGTAAATATTTACCTCCCGTAAAATTGAATGCTGAAGTAAGCACTATCATTTCTGCATGTGCTGTGGGATCATTCAGCTTTTCTACCTGGTTGTAACCTCTTGCGATAATTTTGTTTTGCATTACTATTACAGCGCCTACAGGGATCTCTCCATCATCATAAGCTTTCTGCGCTTCCTGCAACGCGATGTTCATGTAATTTTCATCAGTCATGTTTTACTACTTGACAGCAATTCTCTTATACGATTTTTACCCAATATACAGGATATTGTATGATCTGCCAATGCTCTTTGCCAGCCGTTTATCAAATCAATAACATTACCATCCCGATTTTACTTTATGTTTGAAGATATTTAATGTTAACATCATGAAAGGACTGGTTATTATCATTTTACTGTTCCCGGCGCTGGCGGCAGTTGCGCAAAGAAAGGGCAACCCTAAAATATATGCAAAACAGATCACCACGGCGGATATAAAAGACAATCTTTATACGCTAGCAGGTGATGAAATGGAAGGCCGCGAGACGGCTACTGAAGGGCAGCGAAAAGCGGCAGTCTATATTGAAAATAAATTCAGGTCATTTGGACTGCTTCCCGGCAACAACGGGAGTTACCAGATGCAATATCCCGTTTACACAGATACTCTGCTGAATGCTTCTGTCAAAGTGAATGAATTGCCTTTTGAAGCAGGTAAAGATTTTTCTTTTGGCATTGGCGCCAGTCATACGGCAAGCTATGATTTTTCAGAGGTCTTATTCCCCGGGTTTGGTATCAGCGACTCTGCAAGGGATGATTATAAAGGCGTGGATGCGAGAGGTAAGCTGGTGATGGTGCTGTCGCCAAATATTTCGGGTAATATTTCTCCGCAGGCCCGGAAGTCATTTAATTTTTATACACAGCAACAGGCTGCAATGGATCATGGTGCAGCAGCCTTGCTTGTAGTGGAGCCGGAGATTGATGAAATGCCCAACAAAGGGAATATGTATGTGAACATATACCATAAGGCACTGCGGATCAACACTTTTTTTGTGAGTGAAAAGGTTGCGGCTGCTATTGCCGGTGATGAATATGCTGCTAAGAAGGCGGCGGTGCTACAGGGAGAAACGGTTGCAAGGCAATATGAGGCCAATGTTGCGATCGCTGTTGACAAAAAGCGGCTTGCCTTGCACAGCAGCAATGTATTGGGGCTGCTGGAAGGTACCGATCTGAAAGATGAATATGTGATACTCTCTGCTCACTATGATCATCTTGGCAGGAGAGGTAATACTACCTGGTATGGGGCAGACGATGACGCATCCGGAACGACCAGTATACTTGAGTTGGCCAAAGTGTTTTCAAAGGCAAAAGCAGACGGTAAAGGCCCGAGAAGAAGCATATTGTTTATGACAGTAAGCGGCGAAGAAAAAGGATTGTGGGGATCAGATTATTATGGTAGTCATCCTGTTTATCCTTTAGATAAAACTACTGTAGACCTGAATATTGATATGGTGGGCCGCATAGACCCCTCCAGAAAATATGGAGATTCTACCAATTATATTTATGTTATCGGCGATGATAAGCTGAGCTCCGACCTGAAACCTATCAGCGAAGCCGTCAATAAAAGGAATACAAAGCTTGAGCTTGACTATAAGTACAATGATCCTAAAGATCCCGAAAGGATCTATTACCGCAGCGACCATTACAATTTTGCCAAGCACGGTGTTCCCGTTATTTTTTACTTCAGTGGTCTTCATGCGGATTATCACATGCCTACGGACACGCCGGATAAGATCAATTATGATCTGATGAAAAAGCGGATACTCCTTGTATTTTATACTGCCTGGGAAATGGCAAACAGAACCGATATGCTTAAACGGGATATCCCGTTAAATTAACGAACAATTGTGACCGATTGTCTAAAAGTGCTGCTTAATAATTTGAAAATGTTTGTTTTATCAGTATTTTGGTACTAAAAACCAATGAAAGAACAAGCACCTGAGAACTGGAATATACCTAAGAATAAGATCAGGAATGTGCTTCTTGATGCTCTTTGCCTGGTGGTTGTCGGGGAGATAATTTCTCTTTTAGCCGGCGGAGCGTTTTCCTGGGATGTAACTATTGCTACAGCTGCAGAAGTAGTATTATTTGCAATCCTTGCCGCAACAGCAGTTAAAAATCCTTATACCTCTATCTTATCAGCTCTTGTAATATTTATCATTATATCTATTTTGTCTGCGGCAATAAAACCCTCTTACCTCGGAGGAAGCATCATTATAAAGATATTCATACTGATCTATCTTGTCAGAGCTATCCCGGACGCAAGGGAACTGCAGAATGCACTAAGGAAAAATGCCGGGGATAAGCGTTCCTGATGTAGCATTCTTTGAACCACGAAAGCACTAAGCTTCACAGAGAAGTGTTGGCGTTTATCGTTTATCGTTCATCCTTTGGCGATAGCATTTTTTTCTTAACTGGCTTTACTCCCTTTGTCCCTTTGCATAAAAACAAATTACCACCCCAGCAGCCAGGCGAAGATCAAAGGCACTACTATAGTAGCATCGCTTTCCACAATATATTTCGGTGTATTGATGTCCAGCTTGCCCCAGGTGATCTTTTCATTGGGCACTGCTCCTGAATAGGAACCATAAGAAGTGGTAGAATCACTTATCTGGCAAAAGTAGCTCCAGAAAGGCACATCGTGCCACTCCAGGTCCTGGTACATCATGGGCACCACGCATATCGGGAAATCACCAGCTATACCGCCACCGATCTGGAAAAATCCCACGCCTTTTCCTTCGCTGTTGTTGCGATACCAGTCAGCCAGCCATACCATATATTCAATGCCACCTTTTACGGTAGTGGCGTTAAGCTCATTTTTTATCACATAGCTCGCGAAAATATTACCCATTGTACTGTCTTCCCACCCCGGCACTACTATCGGTATATTTTTTTCTGCTGCTGCAAGCATCCAACTGTTTTTAGGATCTATCTCGTAGTATTGTTCCAATGCCCCGCTCAGCAGGAGCTTATACATGAACTCGTGGGGAAAATATCTTTCTCCGGCTGCATCGGCTTTTTTCCATATTTCCGCAATATGCTGTTGTATCCTGCGGAAAGCCTCTTCTTCGGGAATACAGGTATCCGTTACCCGGTTATAATGATTTTCCAGGAGATCCCATTCGTCCTGCGGGCTGAGATCACGATAATTAGGCACACGCTTGTAATGGTTGTGTGCTACAAGATTCATTATATCTTCTTCAAGGTTGGCGCCGGTACAACTAATAATATGCACTTTATCCTGGCGGATGATCTCTGCCAGCGATAAGCCCAGCTCGGCAGTGCTCATGGCGCCGGCAAGGGTTATCATCATTTTCCCTCCTTCCAGAAGATGAGTTTCATATCCCTGGGCGGCATCCATAAGCGCTGCCGCATTAAAATGCCTGTAGTGATGCTGAATGTATTGTGATACCGGGCCTTTATTCATAATTGTAGTCTTTGATGTTTAAGGCGCCAAAAATAATATAAATCATCGGGACTGAAATGCGTGCTCAAAACTCGGGCGCATTCCAGTTTTTCGCTTCCTGCACAACTTTCGTATCGGTGTCTCACCGACCGGTAGCGGGCTCTACAGGAGGATGCCCGCCTGAATGACGCAGCGGGGCAGGTCGCCACCTGCCTGCGAAAAATGTATCCTTCAAAGCTCAGCAATGATATGCAGGTGAAGTGATTGCGACGCAAGGGACGATGCCATGCGCACTGTAGCCGGTATTATACTTATTTTAAATCCTGTCTGCCGTCCGGATGGCTCATCCGGGCCAGGTATCCACAAGTTAAAAATAGTTAAGCCTTAATATTTTTTAAAAAATGATGGTCTTGTTACCGCTCAGCATGATACGGTCTTCCAATACCAGTTTGAGGGCCCGGGACAATACCATTTTTTCGACATCTTTACCTGCTTTTGCCATATCGCTGGCATTTTGGGAATGATCTACAGGAATAACGTTCTGGCAGATAATTGGTCCTTCATCTAAATTATTATTTACAAAATGTGCGGTGGCTCCAATAATCTTAACGCCGCGGTCATACGCCTGCCGGTAAGGATGAGCGCCCACAAAAGCAGGTAAAAAGGAATGGTGAATATTGATGATCCTGTTTTGGTAGCGTTCTACGAAGGCGGGAGTAAGTATACGCATATATTTTGCCAGCACCACATAATCAGGGTCATATCCGTCAATCAGCTCGGCTACTCTATGCTCCTGATCATCGCGGGATATACCTTCTGACAGGACTGCATGAAAAGGCACGCCCAGGCGGGTAACAAAATTTTCAAGCAGGTGATGATTGCTGATCACCGCGCAGATATCTGCATTCCATTCCCTGAAATGATTTCTCACCATAAGGTCTCCAAGACAATGGCTTTCGCGGGTGGCCAGCACTACCAGCTTTTTTTGCCGGGCAGTGATTATTTTGACAACGCTCCGAGGTGGTAAAGCGGCTACCAGTTCCTCCTGCAATATATTTTCATCGGCTGTTCCTTCTACTTCTGTGCGCATAAAAAAGCGGTTGGTATCCCCGTCTACAAATTCACGGTTCTTGACAATATTCAGTTGCCGGTTGTAAAGCACCCTGGTTATACGATAAATAAGGCCCTTTTCATCCGGGCAATCCACTAATATGGTAAATGACACCATGCTGAAGTATTCAGTTTTTTGTAAAAGAAATCATTTTTGTGCAATCAAATTTCTTTTTTTAGACGTTCAATAACAATAAATTACCCTATTTGTTGTTAAGCTTTAGTAAGCTCTACATGTCTTAAAGTGTAGATGTTTTATTGTGAACGTTAAATTTATTTTATAAAAATTTATAATATGAAAGCCTCCCTCCGCACCGGTATTATCGCCCTGTTATTATTTACAGGCATAGCTGCTGCTGCCCAGCAAAAAATGCAGTCCAGGACTCCTGAGGAAAAAGCAGTGGTGATTACAAATAAAATGAAAGTAGATCTTAAGCTGTCTGATGATCAATATGCTAAGGTACAGGCCGTTAATCTTGATTTTACAAAAAAGGTTGATGAAATCAGGAAGTCAGAGAACAAAAAAGATATTGTAAATAAAATGAGAAACCTTGACAGCCAGAGAATGCAGTCTTTTAAAACCATATTAACACCAGAGCAGTATACAAGGTATGAAACCCAGAAGAATGCGGCTAAAGAGAGAATGAGAAAGAATATAGAAGAAAGAAAGATACAGCACTCGTAACATTTTTTATAAGCTCCTGTATAGCCGCGCTTTTTTAAGCGCGGTTTTTTTTGCTCTTCCGGCAGCATGCCATATAACGTTATTTTTGCAGGATTATCTTCCTTTATTATTATGAAGCGAAAAATTATTTTTTTACTGAACCCGATAGCAGGCAACGGAAAACGGTCTGGTGTCAGGCAACTGATTGAGGCAAAATGTGCAGAGAAAAATATTGCATACGAGGTTTGCCCAACAAATGCGGAAGGTAACTATGATCATATCAGGCACAAAATCATTAACGACGGCGTAACCGATGTAATAGTAGCAGGAGGAGATGGCACTATCAGCAGCGTTGTTGAGAACCTGCGCGATACTCCTGTTTCATTTGGGCTTATACCCTGCGGCTCGGGGAACGGGCTGGCATTATGCGCCGGTATCCCGAAGAATGCTTCAAAAGCTATTGACCTGGTATTTACCGGCTCGCCGGTATTGACTGATGGATTTTATATTAATGATCATTTTTCCTGCATGCTCAGCGGGCTTGGATTTGATGCACAGGTAGCGCATGATTTTGCCAGGCAGGAAGCAAGAGGATTACTGACCTATATTAAGCAAACCTATACCAACTTTCTTAAAGCAAGACCTTACAGATTTGAAATAGAAGCTGCCGGGAAAAAAATTGCCACAAATGCTTTTTTCATCAGCGTTGCCAATAGCAACCAGTTCGGTAATAAATTTACTATTGCTCCCAGGGCAAGCATGAGCGACGGGTTGCTGGATATTGTGGTTGTGCAGAGCCTGAACAGGCTGCAGATGCTTTTTGACGTAATGCGCCAGGTAAGAAAAGGAGAAGTAAGAGAAGAGCTCTTAAGCGAGAAAAGCGTAATGTATTATCAAACCCCGCAGCTAACCATTCGTAACAGGGATATGGCCCCACTGCATATTGACGGAGATCCCAAAGCTACCAGCGATACTTTTGAAATAAAAGTTATTCCGGGTGCTTTCCGTTTAATACGGCCTCCTGCTCAAGCGCACTGATCGCTGCAAAGGCTGAGCTATTGCCGGTTGAGCCCAATGCCATCCTTAGATCTATCTTTTCATCCCTTGTCAAATGGAAATTCAGAGCAGCTCCTTTCTGTTTGGGAGGAGGCTCATAAGAGAATGTAATCTTCCTGAAAGGGAAAGGGAAGCTGTTGTCAGCATACTCAAGCATTTCACCCTGGTAATAGTCCTGCATTTTCATCCAGTTGTATTGCAGCGTCATAATGGGCTTTGTAAACATACCCGTTACGCTGGCGTCTTCGTAGCCGTCATCCCATTCTCCTGTTTTACGATCACGTATCTGTATAAACACTACACCGCCGGTATTGGCAGCGATCCAGTCTTTAAATACATTAAGGAACCGTAAGGAAGATTCCTGTCCGAAATTGTCGCGCATGCCTGCATCCATCACGTCAATGATAGGAGAGGACGGGAGCCAGACGTTGGGCAGCACATAAGGAAATGTAGCATTGATACGGAGGGTAGACAGCAGCCGCAGGTCATAGGGGTCCTGCTTTTTAAACATTGCAGCAAAGTCAATGGCGTCCGCATCCGTCACAAGCCCTGCTGCCGTATCAGGCCAATTGCGCATCATAAAGCTTATGGGTTGTGTGCTGATCATCATTTTGCGCCCGTCTCTTGTTATAGTGGAATTGAAAAACATCAGCGGGATCTTCGCGGCATGTTCATCTGCTATCAGGTTCCTTAATGGATAGTCGAGCACCTTATCGGTATTACGGCTGAATTGCTCTTCAAAGGCATATCCGCGGTCTTTGGCGTACTTATATTTCCCTGCGGTGAATTGTTGGGCCGGCGCAAAAAGATCGCGGGTAACGAACGAGGAAAATAAGGCATTTAACAGGTCTTTGGAAATATTTTCTGCATATCGCGGATCATAAGGATGTATGGGTTGTCCTTCCTGCTGTAACCTGCGCAATTCCCGGTAATAGGCAGCTCCCAGCATACCGCCGGAGGCGCCGTTAATGAGGAATGTTTTTTTCATCAGCTTATCCTGCATTATTGCATCGAGGTGCTGCATTACATTAAATGTAAATGTAGCCGACCTCGTTCCTCCTCCGCTTACATTGATCAGGTATAGCAATGGCTTTGCTTCCGTTTGATGTGCTTTCCAGTTGTTGAGCACAGCAATCATCTTCTGCTTGTCTGCCTCCATTTTATCAATGCTGCAAAGCGCCATGATGCTGTCCCTGTCATATACAGGTCTTTCTTCACGGTTGGTATAGTTAATGCCATACGCTTTATTACGCGGATCAATAATTTCTTTCCGGAATAAAAAATTCAGCAGCAGCACAAAAAGCAACAGGACCGGGAATCCCCAGCTTCTTAACCAGTATGCCAGCGCACCGGAGGCTGCAATTAAAATGGAGAAAAACAGGAAGATAGCAGCAGCAGCAGGAATGATAAAAAAAGGTTTGTCCATCAGCAGCCCTATCAGTGCAAGAAATAAAAATGCCAGTATAATAGATATTACAGCGGTAAAATGATGGCGCTTGAAAACCGTATCAATAAACTCTTGTGAATAATGAGATACATTGCGCGGCATTTTCAACTGGAATTTTGTATTGAAAAACCATTTAACAGGCAATCCTTTTTCATGAAAGTGCTTCCCGCCGATACCAAATTGTTTTGCAAATGCTTTAGGATCCCTGAATACAGGCTCCATAGTGCGCATCATAGATTTTTCTGTGCGGAAAAAATACAGGAATGCAGTAACAATGGCTAATATGATCCCGGCAATAAGCCCGGCAATTAAAAGAAAAACTTTGCTCCAGGAAAGCAGCTCATTGTGTATATCGAAATAGATGCTTTTGCCGATATAGAAAAAAAGAAACAATAATGGTATAATGGAATTATTAATGCAATATTTCAGAAAAGGCTTGGAAGTGGTTGCCAGGAACTTAAACTGGCTGCTGTGCATAATAAAAGTGGTGATGTTCCAGCTCATGATGAATATGCCGGCCGCAGTGCCTACTATGATCATTCCCCAGCCATTTACTTCGCCCAGGTATTCCGGTGCAAGAAAAAGCGCATCTGCACCGAATGAACTCATGAAATTGCCGTTTATAGCGCTCACAAGGATGAACCAGAACACCAGGAACACCTGGTACCTGCGCAGGTGTAAGATGAAAAGCTGCACAGGAAAAGAGTAGTAGAAACCTCTTATGAATTCCTTTATAGAGGCGGAAGATGGCATCAGCGCAATATAATATTTTGATAACTAACGTAAAAGAGGGTAATAATAATATGGTGTTAAGATCATACTGCACAGCATAGGTGTGGAACGTAAGATTTTCACGCCTGTCGGCAGACAGGTCTGACGCCTGACGTTTCACGATAAACATAGCATTATGCCCCGGCCGCTTCACCACTTCTTACAATATATACAACATATATCAGCGACATCAGCAACAGCATGGCTATAAACTGGTGCGCTACCCCCAGCCAGACAAATATATTATTATAAGAAGAAAACAATACGGTAAAGATCCCCAGCAATACCTGGCAACAGACCAGTATCAGCGGGAAATGCCTGGCTGACCTGAAAAGTGTGACCGTGTTGACGCGGCGGGCCCATATATACCAAATGATAACGAGTATCGTAAAGATATAAGCGATGCCCCGGTGAATGAACTGCACCATTATGGGATTGCTTACATAATTCTCCAGTCCCTTTTTTGCAAATAATGAGGGAGGCAGCCAGTCGCCATTAATAGTGGGCCAGGTGGGAGCCGCCGTGGCCGCATGCAATCCGGCCATAAACCCGCCGTAGGTAAGCTGGATAAACAGTAAAAAAATTAATATTACCAGGAACCGTTTCAGAGATGGGTGATATAATAGCTGGCCGGAGGGAACCAGCAGCCTCAATGCAAACCAAAGCGTATATACCAGCAGCACCAGAGCTGCGATGAAATGCGTTGTGAGCTCTATATGGCCTACAAAATATTTTTCCGGGACAAGCCCGCTTTTCACCATGATCCAGCCGATGGCTCCCTGGATTCCTCCCAGCAGGAAGAGTATGATCAACGGAAGGATCATATCCTTCTTAAACTTTCTTTTCAGGAGAAACCAGGCAAAGCCGATGGCAAAAACGATCCCCATCAGGCGCGCCCAAAAGCGATGAAACCATTCCCAGAAGAAAATGAACTTGAAATCGGAGAGCGTAAAATCTGAATGGATATATTTAAACTGGTCTGTATGTTTATATTTTTCAAATTCGGTTATCCAGGCCTGTGCGCTCAATGGGGGAAGCATTCCCGTAATAGGCTTCCACTCGGTAATAGAGAGCCCTGACTCGGTGAGGCGGGTGATGCCGCCTAACAATACCTGTATCATGATCATGCCAACACCTGTAAGCAGCCAGAGCCCTACGGGCCTGTCGGGATTTCCGGGGAGAGATCTGTTCATAACTGCAAAAATACAGTTTGATTTTTATGCTTATCATTGCAGCATCTTATGCTGAAAGCTTTTTACCAGGATATATTTGTGGAAGCCGGCTGTGATGAAGCCGGGCGCGGTTGTTTTGCAGGGCCTGTGTTTGCCGCTGCGGTCATTCTGTCAAGGGATTTTGCTCATCCCGTACTTAATGACTCTAAAATGCTGACTGCCGCTGTGCGCGAGGAAATGCGGCTTTATATAGAAGAGCATGCCATTGCCTTCAGTGTTGCCATGGTAGCAGTAGAGGAGATTGATAACATCAATATTTTGAATGCCTCCTTTAAGGCGATGCATCTGGCGCTGGACAGGCTGGCAGTTGTACCGGAGCTGCTGCTGGTAGACGGGAACCGCTTCAATAAATATAGGGACCTGCGCCATGCCTGCATTATTAAAGGCGATGGCATATACGCTTCCATAGCTGCAGCCAGTGTGCTGGCAAAGACCTACCGCGATGCTTATATGATAGCGCTGCATGAGCAATATCCCTATTATGGCTGGGACTCCAATAAGGGCTATGGGACACCTGCGCACCGCCAGGCAATAATGGACTACGGTCTGTGCGAGCACCACCGTAAGAGCTTTCAATGCATCCCGGCACAAATGGATTTGTTTGAATAAATGATATTATTCTTTCGATCTTTTTCTTCTCCTTTCAGGGACGCTAAAAGTAATAGGCTGTTTTCTATAAGCGCGAACTTTTTTCCCGTCTTGTTCTGCGGGTACCCATAATGGCGACATATTTATTGCACGAACCACTTCTTCTTCCATACCATATCCGAAATTGGTAAGCGGTTCAACGTCTAAAGTGCCATCTTTATTAACAATGAATTGTATTATGACCATATAGTTTCCCGGAGGCGCGTTTTTTCTTACCGGAACATCAGGATCAATGTTTTTGGTGAGAAATTTTATCCAGGCTTTTTCTCCACCTGTAAAATAGGCTTCTTTCTCCACCCTTTTAAAAGTGCTGCTGTCTTTAGGAGGAATAGTGTCGTAAGCAGATGGCAATACAAAAGCAGGGATAATATCAGCGTTTGCAGTAAGTGTAATACAAAAAGAAAACGCCAGAAAAGAACTGATAAGGCTAAAGGGTGACAATTTCATAATGGTATTTTACACCAATATTATTGAATCCGGTTGATATCCAATAATATTTTATCATACGTCCATCGCTTTGTTTTATTATTGAAAAGGCAGGGCAAGTTATATTCCAATAATGCCTAGCAGCATTGTTTTTCCTGTTCCGCCGGTAAGTATTTTCCAGGAAGCAAATTGTAATACCAGCCCTTTTTAATATTCAGGGTATATTACCTGAGTGTTAAGAAATGATTAGATATGCTATGGAGCCTTTACTCTTCTTCTCCTCCTCTGTTCCTGTTACGGTTCAGCAATGAGAAATCTGCCTTACCGAATTTATAGCTGAAAGTGAGCCTGAAATTTCTTACGTTCCAGCGGCGGTAAGATTCCTGGTAGAATGTTTCCGTATCATAAATATTGCCCCATCGCTGTGAATTGAACAGATCATTGACGGCAAGCGTAATGGCACCCTTGTTGTTTTTAAGCAGGTCTTTGCGTATAGCAAAGTCCACCCTGTTCTGCGGCAGTGTTTTGCCCTGCGGGATGATCCTGCCGGATTCGTATTCCCCTGTCAACTGGAATCCGAGGTTGTTAAAAATCTTCGATCGCTCTGTTTTGATCTTATAGTTTACGATCAGCTTTCCCTGCCAGTTGAAGCCATTATTGCTCAGGTTGATATCACTGACGTCGGCCTTTGTTGTTCTGTACTGCATGGTTACAGACGGGGTAATATCAAAATTGCTACCGATCTTGTGCTGTAACGTAAGCTCTGCACCATACCTGTTGGTAGTGTTGGCATTTATATAGGTATTTAATATGGCATTGGGATCTATGCCCGCGCTCTGCAACTGTTCATACTGTGCAGTACTGATGGTATCGCTGTACTGTGTAATATCATTAGGATTATTGCGCCAGAATATTGACCCCAGGAAGTTGCCGCTTCCATAGTTCCTGCTGTAGTTCAGCTCAAATGAATTGATAAATTCAGGTTGCAATTCGGGGTTGCCCTGCCTGAGGTTAAGAGGATCGTTGATCTCAATAAAGGGATTCAGCTGCCAGAAATCAGGCCGGCGGATACGCCTTGAGAAATTAAACTGTACCTGGTCGTTCTCTCCGAATGCTTTGGTAAGGAAAATGCTTGGGAATAATGCATTCCATATATTTTTCCCTGACGAGGGGTATGTATAACCGAACTTGTAAGCGCTGTCTATAAGCTGCCCGTCAAACTTTGAATATTCTGCCCTGAGCCCTACCTGGTATGAGAAGCTTCCTTTCTTCTGCGAAAAAGTTGCATACGCTGCATTTATAATTTGGGTATACTTATAATTGTTGCTCAGCGGAAGTTTGATTTCATTTGCATCTGTGTCAATATTGAAGGCATTATAATAGCTTCTGAAATTGTTATAATAGCTTCTTATGCCTGTTTCAAACTTTGAATCCTCGTTGATAGGGTTGGTATAGTCTGCCTGAAAAGTAAGCTCCCTGCTGTTGTTGCGGCCGTCATTTCTTACAACGGAAGGTATTTTATATTCAGAGCCATCGGGGCTTGTATAGGTATTTATTATCATCCCGTTGGAAGAACCGCCACCATAGTTATAATTGATGTCCGCTGTGAGCTCCTGTCCCTGCCTGGGAAATGTATATTTATAGTTTAGCCTGGTACTTTTCCTGTTAAACTTTGAAGGCCCCGCACTTGTTCTATAGCCGGAATACAGGAGGTCTTTATCATCGTCAAGATATTCCTGCTGTTGCGTTTCATCATTCCTGAAGCGCCCCGTACCAAACCGTTGTGTGAGGGAAAGTGTATTGCGGTTATCTATAAAATAATCAATCCCGAAATTTAGGAATGTAAATTTCCTGTCCCGGTTGTTAGTGGAATATTGGTTAAAATAATCCTGCGCAACACCATGAAGCTTGTTCTCACGCCTGGTTTCTCCCTTGGCTTTTCCTTTTGACTGGTGGTATCCCCCGCTTCCAAAAAAATTGAGCTTACCCTGGCGGAGATTAATATTCAGGTTGCCGTTAAGTATACCGGGGGTACCCACAGAGGCAGAAGCAATGCCATTGAGGCCTATCCGCTTATCTTTTTTCAATACTACATTGATAATGCCTCCGGAGGTAGCAGCGTCGAACTTAGCCGAGGGATTGGTGATAAGCTCTACTCTTTCAATATTATCGGCTGGTATCTGGTCTAAGGTGAGTATAGTGGGACGGCCATCTACATATATTTGAGGTGTAGTATTTCTCAATTCCACATTCCCGTCTATGTCAACAGAAACAGAGGGAATATTTTTCATTACATCTACTGCAGTGCCGCCGGCGGAGGTAAGGCTTTTAGCCACATTAAATACTTTGCGGTCAATGCTCATTTCAAGCGCGGGCTTTGTGCCTGTAATAGTTATTCCTTCAAGCTGCTTTATAGCCGGGTGAAGGGATATATTGCCCAGATCTTTCTCAAACTTCCCGTCTTTCCTGCCGCCTTTATTCATTGAAGCCGCAGGTATCAGTTGCTCGTAAGGCTCAAAACCCAATGCAGAGACTATAAGTTTGTAAGTAACTGTTGCAGACAAATTAGTAAAATTAAAATCACCGTTGGCTTTGGTAAGCATTCCATCAAATAAGCTGTCTTTGGCAGCAATATATAATTGCGCTGAAGCAGCTTCTATAGGTTTGCCCGTGTTCTGATCAAGCAGCTTCCCGTAGATCCTGTTTGTCCTGATCTGTATAGACGGCTCATCTACAGATGTGGATTGCTGCTCGGGATTTTGCGCATATATCCCGGTAAGACAAAAAAGAAAAACAATAGTTAGTAAAAAAAACTTCATGCTGCACATTTCAGGTGAAACAAAATTAGATGTCAGGGCAATAGTACAGTTGCAGAGTCTGCATTAACACAGCTTCTGCCTGAATTAAGTTAGCCGGTAAGCAGTTTTGGGGGACAGCAAAGGTATTATATAATTCTTCTTAATTTCCCCGGATGTCTTTAAATATGGCATAAAAAAATTTTAACGTTTTATTGAAAAATTAAAATGAGTATGCGCCTGTTTACTCGGTTCACTGCTATTGAGCCAATAACTGTTAGAAATTCATTTACATTTGAAATGCATGAGTGATCATTTCGTTGCATACAAAGGCTCTTCCCTTCATTATTGCCTGTGGGGCACGGGCAACAAGCTCCTGCTTTGCCTGCATGGTTTTGGTGAAACAGCTCAGAGTTTCCGCGTGCTGCAACCTTTTCTCTGCGGAGAATATACGATGATCGCTCTTGACCTGCCCCTGCATGGCGAAACGCTCTGGGGGGATACGCTTCTGTTTACCGTAGAAGATATGGCAGCGGTTATTGATCATATCCCGGTAATGCATAAGCGCAATTTTTCCCTTATGGGATATAGCATGGGAGGGCGGACAGCGCTCCAGTTGTACCAGTATCTGCCCGGGCGGGTAGAAGGGCTGATCCTGATCGCTCCCGACGGCATTAAGATAAATATATGGTACCGGTTTGCCACGCAAAACAAGCTGGGTAATATTATCTTTAAATATGTAATGCGTAACCCGCGCTTCTTTTTTTGGGTTACAGGCGTATTGCGAAAGGCCGGAATGATCAATACCGGCGTATATAAGTATGTGCATGTTCACCTGAAGAGTGCCGGGATGCGTATGCAATTATATAATATCTGGACCACCATGCGCAGGATAAAACCTGATATCCGGCTGATAAGATCATTGATCAGGGCACATGAAACCAAAATAGTGCTAATCTACGGCAGGTTTGACCGTGTAATACGCTATACCACAGGCGAACAATTCAGATCAGGGATAGAAAATTTCTGCGCGCTGCATATTCTTGACGCAGGTCACAGGCTGCTCACTGAAAAGAATGCCGCTGTTATTGCCACACTGCTATAAAGCACTATTTTGGGTATTATTTTAAGTTATGCTGTTTTTTATAGCGGGTTTAATATTATTGACGGCGTATTATTTTCTCATTGGGTTTTACGAATATGCATACAGGCAGCTCCCCGCTTTTTTACCCGATGATGAAACAGCGCATGATGAAAAAATTTCTGTCATTGTCCCGGCCAGGAATGAAGAGGGCAACATCGCCCATTGCATTCACTCCCTGCTCCGTCAGCATTATCCGCGCAACCTGCTTGAAATTATAGTAGTGGATGATCATTCCACGGATAACACTGCATCCGTGGTCAGGCAGTTTAAAGGATTGGGCGTGAAGCTGGTATCGTTGCCGGCAGCAGGCTTGTCTCATACGGTCGCTTTTAAGAAAATGGCCATACAGGCAGGCATATATGCTGCGTCAGGATCACTGATAGTTACCACAGATGCGGATTGTACTGCCGGGACTGACTGGATAAGAACGATCGCTGCATACCATAGAGCGACAGGAGCTGTATTTATTGTTGCTCCGGTAAAAATCAAGCCGGGCAGAAGGGTATTATCTGTTTTTCAAAGCATTGATTTTGCGGTACTGCAGGGCATTACGGCAGCAGGTGTCCACACAGGTTTTCACCGGATGTGCAATGGCGCTAATCTTGCGTATGAGAAAGAGGCTTTCCTTGCTGTTAAAGGGTTTGAAGGTATTGATCATATCGCTTCCGGAGATGATATGCTGCTGATGGAAAAGATTGCAACGCAGTATCCCGGGAGGATAGCATACGTGAACAGCGCCTCTGCCATTGTGGAAACTTTGCCGGCAGCAACATGGCATGAGTTTTTTAATCAGCGTATCCGGTGGGCAAGCAAGGCAGGAAAATATAAAGATAAAAGAATAATATGGGTGTTGCTGCTGGTATATATACTGAACCTTTGTATGGTAATCCTCCTGGCGGGAAGTTTTTTTAATATACACTTGTTGCTTTTTTTCCTGATCCTCGCTTTTTATAAATGTATGGTAGAATGGCGTTTTGTGAAAGATGTGCTGCAGTATTTCCGGCTACGGCAATTGATGCCATTGTTCCCATTGTTTCAGCCGCTGCATGTTATATACACAGCGCTTTCGGGTTTTTTCGGCATTTTCGGCAGCTACACCTGGAAAGAACGGAAATATTAGCATGAATTTTATGATGCAGATCCAGGGAGGCATCTGAGCCTCTGCATCAATGCACAATCCGTGAATAATATGATATGCCTTGATCGCGGAAGTTTGAAGCACCCCACAGGTATGTTCCTTGTTTGCAGGCGTGGCTGTTCAACCAATTTATATACCCTTTTACCCTGCTTTGACCTTTGCGCAATTCCTTTGGGTGCTTTGCGGTCTCTTTCCGGTATGTGTCTCACGTGCCAGTACCGAAGGGCTTGCTTAAGCTGGGGGCTATGATGTCTCACCGGCCGGAAAGGTGCATATGGAGCGAAAAATTGAAATACCTGACAAAGCACAAAGCAGTCTTTCCCAATTTATTCATGTATTTTTGATCAGTTGCCGCAGGATCTGTGTTTCATTTCATTGCAAAGTTTTTTTTATGCTTGATAAAACGGATATTGAGCAATACTTTATTGCTGAAAAGAATGCAGGATTATTTTTCCTGGTCGCGGGCATTGTAGCGATAGTTATTGCCATAGTGCTGCTTGTTTTTCTTAAGGGCAATGTATCTAAAGGATTGGCATGGCCGCTGATCGTATTGGGATTGCTGCAGGCGATAGTGGGCTATACGGTATATAACGGAAGCGATAAGCAACGCATAGACAATATATACGCTTTTGACATGAACCCCGGAAAGCTGAAAACGGCTGAGCTGCCGCGCATGCAAAAAGCAATAAAAGGTATTACTGCTTTCTTAGTCCTCGAATTATTAGCTTTTATTGCCGGTATTGTACTGCTGTGGGTGAACCGGCGATTTTTATCCGGTACGCTTTTTTCTTCTGCCACCATTTGGCTGGGAGTTGGTCTCGCGCTGGTATTGCAATCCCTGCTTATGGCCGCTGCCGACTTCGCTGCTTACAGGCGCAGCGTAAAATATACAGGGCAACTTGAGCGCTTTGTAAATAACAATTGAACCACGCAAGAACACAAAGTTTCACGGAGGATCTTCTTTACTCTCTTTGCACCGTTGCGGGAAATATGTCCTGCTGCTGAATGGCTCCTTTTTGCAATTTGAATGGAGCCTCTTTTTTAACATTTCCGAAATGTTTCGTATTTAAGGAAAAACTCCTACATTTGATCTACTAAATCTTTCGTAAATAAAAAATATCAGGTTATGTATACGCGTATACTAAAACGGTTTTTCTTCGGTATGCTTGCTGTGGCAATGATACTCGGCACTATTACTGTATCTGCCCAGGACAGTAAAAAAGTGAAGAAACAGAAGCAGGAAGAGATCATCATCAAAAAAAAGACAGATAACGATGGAAAGATGACGATTGTGATTGATGGCGACGATGTAACGATCAACGGTAAGCCGGTAACGGAATTTAATGACGACGACATATCTGTTAAGAAAATAGACGGGGATTTTAGTTTTGATGGTCCCCATACCTCTGTAAGAGGGTTTGGGTGGGCTTCCCCGGTGCCGGTACCACCTATGCCACCCACACCGCCGGTGCCTCCTTATTTTTCGGGCAGGGGAGCTATCAGCATTGATGGCGATCGCGTGTATATGAACAATGAGCCTAAAGCAATGCTGGGTGTATATACACAAAAAGATGAGAAAGGAGCAAAGATAACCCGTGTTGTAAAAGATAGCCCGGCGGAGAAAGCCGGGTTGCAGAAAGACGATATTATTACTAAAGTAAATGACAAGACCGTTACAGACCCTGCATCATTATCGGAGATCGTTGACGATATGAAGCCGGGAGATGAGATCAGGCTGATGTATATCAGAGAGGGTAAGGAAAAGAAAATAACACTGAGGCTTGGAGAACGCAAAGAATCCTTCAGCAGGTCTTTCAATTTTAATGCGCCGGAGTTCAACCAGGACTTTTTCAGGAACTATAAATTCGATGGGCAGGTATTTAACAATCGCCCGCGCCTCGGTATAAAGATCCAGGATATTGAAGAAGGAAATGGCGTAAAAGTGATAGATATGGACGATGCTTCCCCGGCAGCCAAGTCAGGCATTCAAAAAGACGATATTATTACCGCCATTGACGGCGCCGATATAAAGAATACAGATGATGCCAGGGAAAAGATGGCTGACCTGAAAGACAAATCCACGTATACTGTAAAATTGCTGCGCAACGGGAATGTGGTAAATGTAGAAGTGAAAATACCTAAAAAGTTAAAGACAACGGATCTGTAAAATGGTTGGTGCTATTGAGACGGGGTTTCCAGCCTTTCAAAGGCTGGAAACCCTTTTCTATGTCCCTTCGACTTCATGCCGGCATAGATAATGAATCCGGGATTATCGTTCTTCAGGCAGCCTCTTTACCTGTTCCGGGCAGTTGCGCTCTTTGCGTGAAACCCTACTCCAGCACTTCCTTCAAAAACATCAGCGTATGCCCCCATGCCCGCCTTGCCATTAACGCATTATAATCCGGCGAGGAAGGATTAGTGAAAGTATGCTTGCAATAAGCATAGGTGATGATCTGCCAGTCGGCTTTCCCTTCATTCATTTCCTTTATTAAAGCTGCCATGACCTCCGGGGTCACGCTATTGTCTTCAGCGGGGTTTTCTATCAGTATTTTTGTATGCAACGGGCCATTGTCCCTGGAATTATCTTTACCCAGCCCCCCATGAATAGAGACAACACCTCTTACAGGCATGTCGCCCCTGGCTGCTTCCAGCGCGCCGGTACCGCCAAAGCAGTATCCTATGACCGCGATCTTGCCGGCGTTGGCGCCGGCTTTTTTCAATTGTTCCAAAGCCAGTGCAATCCTTCGCTGGTAAGCCTTGTAATCCTGCCTGTACTGACCGGCAATCTTTCCTGCCGATGCATTGTCAACAGGGATATTCCCCTCGCCATATATATCGGCAATAAAAGCAATATATCCTTCTTTTTCCAGGGCTGTAGCGGCATCTTTTGCTTCCTCATCAATGCCTCTCCACGCAGGCAGGATCAGCACGCCGGGAAGCCCTTTGCCGGCATTTTTTGTTACCAGCCCGTTAAGCTTTTGTGCGCCGTCATTGTAGGCTACGGGTTTCAAATCCTGCGACCGGCCAATTACCGTGCCGAAGATTGCCATAAGGAATAATGACTTTTTCATTGTATTCTGATTTGAGAGATAAGCAAAATGATCGTACTAAAGTTACATACAGTGGAAGGATTATCCTGCTCCTGTCTTGCAATTATGCCAAAATATTCTCTATATTTAAAATGACTTGATACCGCTCCGGCAAAAAGCCCAATTATGAATCGCATATTCAAACTTCTGCCCTGTATGGTACTGTTATGCCATGATGTGCATGCACAAAAACTGTATGGTTTTGTGCTGGAGCAAAACAGTGGCAATAAACCTGTAGCCGGAGTAATGGTGAAAGCAATGCTCGCCAATCAAACCCTTACTACCGCCAACGGCAGCTACACCCTTACTTTTCAGAATGCAAAGCCCGGATATACAACCGTGCTCAATATTGAGAAGGAAAAGTGGGTGATCACCGAAGCCTCAAAGCTGGAGGTAAATCTTCCTATTGATCCTTTCAATCATCCGCATACCATAATAATGTGCAGGGCTGAAGTGTGGGCAAAACAAAACCAGGACAATAATAAGCTGCTGAACAAAATACTGCAGGATGCGCTGCAGAAGCAAAAGGCAGCAATAAGCAGGCAAAGCGGCAATTACCAGAAAATTATTGATTCGCTGGAGGAGCAGTATATGCGATCACAGAGAAATCTGGGGGAGATAACGGAGGCGCTTAGCCGCGTGAATCTTGATGAAGTGTCGGAGACAGAAAAAGCTGCTTATGCTTATTTCTCCGAAGGAAAAATAGAGGAAGCTATATTGCTTCGCGAAACACTTCAAAGTGAAAAGAATCTCCTGCTCGCCAACCAGAGATTGAAGCATTTGCAGAACAATCCAACAGGTAATGATTCATCGCTGGCAAATGTATACAACACGATTGCTCTGCACCGGAGAAATTTAAAGGAAGAAATTACCCTGGCAAAGCTGAGGTTTGACTGGGAGACAGCAGAAAGAAAACTGAAATTCCTGGCGGAAAATGACAGCAGCGACCAGGAAAATCTTGTCCGCTACGGCATGTTCCTGCAAAGCCGGAATGCTTTTGATAAAGCACAGCAGGTATATGATAAAGCTCTTGCGATATATGCAAAGTTGAATAGAGAGAGCGATAATGCTTTCGGTGCAGCCTTTGCCAATGTATTGTATCATTACGCGGGTATATTGATAGATAGGCATCAGTATAAAAAATCGGAAGGGCTGTTGCTGCAGGCTTACGACAACTACAGCCGGTTATCGCAAAAAGAGCCGGCTGTGTTCAGTCCACAAATGGCACACGCTATGATTGCGCTGGCTGATGTGCATACGGTATTGCGCCTCTTCCCCAAAGCCTCAAAAGAATATGTGCTGGCAAGTGGTATCTGCAATCAATTCAGGAATTCCGATCCCATGGTATATGATGCTTTATCGGCTGATGTGCAAAACAGCCAGGGGCAACAAAATATGCTCATGCAAAATTACCCCGCTGCAGAAAAGCTGTTCAAGAGCGCATTGGAATTAAGAAAGAGATTAGACAGCTTAAGGCCATTGTCGCAGGAAGTTGATATAGCTTCGCTTCAAAGATACCTGGGCGCCGTATATATCAGTCAGAAAAAATTTGATGCCGCTAAAGTATTGCTGGAACATGCGCTGGCATTATATACCAAGTTTCAGTCCACTTCTCCTTCAGTCTTCAATCCTTTGGCGGCAGCAGTACATTGTGATCTGGGAGAGGTGTATATGGAAAGAAGCTACTTAGGCACCTATGCCGTGAGCAAGGCTGACAGCACCATGGCCCATAATCATTTCGGTGAGGCAGTTCAGTTGCTTCGTAGCCTGGCTGCCGGATTCCCGCGGGTATACGAGCCTGCATTAGCCAACACATGCATGCGTTTTGGCAACTTTTTTTATGAAGCCAACGACAGGGATTCTTCGGAAGCTTTATATACGGAAGCGATGGACATATATGAAAAATTTGCCGGGACATGCCCTGAAGCCTTTGATATACCACTGGCAAAAGTGCAGCAAAAGCTGGCAAAAATATATATTCTCCGGAATGGCGAGTCTGCGAAAATACTTTTAAACAAAGCGCTGGCAGTGTATAAAAAACATGCTGCTGCAAAGGAAGATATGGAAGGAAATATTGCGGGTGTAATGTTTGACCTGGCTGTTGCAGAGTATTATGCCCGGGTGGCCTATTCCAAATCCGAAAAGGAAAACCTGCTTAAAAATCAGCTTCAGCAATTCAGGGACTTGCAGGGTACCTACGAAGGTCTTGATAAGAAAACGCCGGGTATCTATACAGAAGATATTGCAGCTATAAAAACATTTATAGGATCAATCAACAGCGGGCTGGCAAGGATAAAGGATGTTGACAAATCAGTGTATCCTGAAACCAGCGAGAAGGAGAAGGCGGAATATGAGCTGAATGTTATAACGAATGATATAGAGACTGCATCAACCCTCTCTAATAAGCTTATGCTGCAGCAATTACTGGTCACAAAGAAAAAGGGATATATTCAATCCGGTCTTTTTACGGATATTATATCATTGGGTCACGACCTGAATGGGCTATCGTGGTATTTGCTGCTTGGCAGAAAATTTAAAGAAGCGGAACAGGCCGCAAGAGAAGCGCTTGATCCCACCTTTAAAAAGCCTGACGGGTATGACACTGAGATTGAATATGCCAAAGCCAATCTTGCGCTTTCTCTTTTGCTCCAGGATAAATACGAACAGGCAAAGGCAATATATGCGTCACTGAAGGGCAGGTCTTACACAGACGGGACGACTTATGTAAGTATGTTTTTGGACGATATGGCTCAAATGGAAAAAAACGGTATAACACATAAGGATTTTGAGAAAATAAAGACTTTCCTGGTTGAATAAACGATGTATGCTATGTTAATCGTGAAACGTCAGACGTAAAACCGGCAGGCAGGTTTTACGTCTGACAATTGCTTACGTTACAATAGTCTTAACTTAACAGTAGTATTATTATGGAAGATCAGGCTCACGCAACAGATGTTTTTATTTCTTTTAAAAGTGCCGATGCAGCATTAGCAGAAGAGCTGTATCATTTCCTTATGTCAAAAGGCCTGTCGGTCTTTCTCTCATCGGAATCTTTGCCCCGGTTAGGCAGCAGCGATTACCGTAAGGCTATTGATAAAGCGCTTGATGAGTGTAAGCACATGATCGTGGTAAGCAGCAAAGCAGAATATCTTAATTCATCATGGGTGGAAGCAGAATGGGGCTTCTATATCGGGGAAAAGAGAGCAGGGCGGAAAAAAGGCAATATCCTGACCGTAATAACCAATGATATAGCAATAAAGGATCTCCCGGCCAGCCTGCGCTACTACCAGGTGATCTTCTTCGACAAAGATAATTTTGACCAGGTAGCGGCTTATGTGGGAAAGAATTATGAAGACCCGGTGTATAAGCCCAAACCCAAAAGTTTTTTCAGATCCAAATGGATAATGCCCGTTTTGCTGCTGGTGGCAGTGGCTGGTATTTTATGGTATTACATCAATGAGAAAAGCCAGCCCTTTGATATTACTATGTTTGCAGCGCCCGGTCCGCAGCTCAGGCTCAACGCTGATTACCCCGCATTTGAAAGCGGCAGGCTGAGCCTGTATACCGGTAATAAGGCAGACAGCAGAATTATACTGTCCGGTCAGCCCGTTACCTTCCAGCAGGTGCCTTCTTCTTTTCTGCATAAAAAGGTTGCCGTAAGCCTTGATGCACCACAATGGAAATTGGCTGTAGACTCTGTTGTGCTGGACAAATCGCCTGTCCACCTGCCGCTCATTCCCAATGGAACAATGGGAACGGTATTGGGAAACATTAAAGACGGCAACGGGAAGGGCATTGCTGCCTGCTCGGTAGTAATAGATATGGATACAACAATACAAACGAATGATGAAGGGTATTTCAAAATAGATCTGCCGTTCCGGATGCAAAAACGGCAGTATATACTGTCGGTAATCAAAGACAGGTACCAGCCACAGCGCGTAGATTATTTTCCCGGATCGGGCAATATAGATATCCTGCTGAAAAAAAAATAATTCATTCTCTCACCGGAACTCCATGGATATATCTCTTGTTTTGCAGGTATGCCTGCTCGATTGATTATATATACCCCATGCAAAAAAAGCCAGTTACAAAAAACACAACACTCTTGCCCGTCGCTGCGATCCCGCCAGCATGAACTTTAAATTAAATGAATGTTGCGGCGGGAGAAGCAGTCCTCGCAGTAGGTAAAGGGATAGATGCACGAGGATGGCTTCAGCGCATTAAGTGGCGCCTGGTGCCCGGGCAATACCTCTGCGCTTCGCCAGGACGGGCAACGGGTTGATAATTTTATAACTTTCGGGATAATCCAAGATTACAAAATCCATTCTCTCGCCAAACCTCCATGGGTATATCCCTAGTTTTACAGGCGTTCCTGCCCTGCCAATTTAAAATACGGCTCCGCTCATTGACTTTGCATTCACAAAATCATTGCTGTATGAACCCAATGTTTGAATAACTTGCAGGCTTTAAAAGAGACCTCCTCATGAATTCTGGAAAAGCAATACTGATATTTTTTCTGTCCGGCATTGTACTGGCGCTATCATGCAGGCAGCCGCAGCAAAATATGCAGGTGAAGATTACTGTGCACAATAACCCCGAAAAACAATTGGTTTCCCTTATCGGTAAGGAATATGGCCGTCAGCCGGTGATACTGGATACAGTAACGCTTGCAGCCGGCACCGGCAGTTGCAGTCTGCAAACCCTCGTTTCCACTGAAGGCATATACAGCATACAGTTTGAAAAGGATGATCGTTATATCCTTTTTACCAATGACGAGCCACAGGTTGACATATCGCTCGACTGGAACGACTTTTCTGCTTATACGGTATCTACTCCGGCTTCCATCTCGCTTAAAAAGCTGCTCCGGGATTATGAACAGTATCTTTCGGCGGCAGAGGTGCTAAAAAGAGATACGACAGGCGCTGCTACGGACAGCATGCGGAATGTGGCGCTGGCAGCGGCAAAGCAAAAGGAAGATATAGCGCTACAGTATCTTTATCATTACACTGACTCCGCAAAAAGCCCTGCAGTAGCGATGTATGCATTGGGAATGCTACAGCAGCAAAAGAATGATTCCGTGCTGATGAAGCCGTTGATCAACCATTTATCAGTAAGGTTTCCCAGGGACGAGGCAGTGCAGCAGCTTAACAGGGATTATCATACCTGGTTAATCAAGCAGCGTTCGGCAATTGCGCCCGGTAAGCCAGCGCCTTTATTCACCCTGCCTGATACGAGCGGGCAGCAGGTTTCTCTGCAATCCCTTCGCGGCAAATATGTGCTGGTTGATTTCTGGGCGAGCTGGTGTGGTCCATGCAGGAAAGAAAACCCCAATGTTGTAGCGGCGTACAAAGCATTCAAAGACAAAAATTTTACAGTGCTTGGCGTCTCGCTCGACAAAGACAAAGCTGCCTGGCTGAATGCCATTCACAAAGACAGCCTCAACTGGCAGCAGGTGAGTGACCTGACACAATGGAACAGTGCGGTAGTAGATATGTACGAAATAGAAGCAATACCTTTTAATGTGCTGATAGATACTGAAGGGAAGATAGTAGCGGTTGATCTGCGGGGCGACCGCCTGCATCAGAAGCTTGCAGAAGTGCTGCAGAAATGACCGGAGCATTTATTTTACAGGCATTACTGTATAACCCTGTTGCCGGAGAAGATTAATAACGCCTTTGTCGCCTGCCAGGTGGCCCGCTCCTACAGCAAAAAAAGCAGGTTGCGTTTTCATAGCCTCTTCCATCACCGGGATCCATCTGGCATTGCGGTCAAAAAGCAAGACATCTTCCGAACCTTTAATGTCGGGTGATGCGCTGATCTGCCCATACAGGGAGTCGAGGTTTTGCTTTTTATATACTTCCACCATTCTTGCAAAATCCGATTTCTGTTTGTTGAAATCATTTACATAGCGCATCACCATTTGTGCCTGTATGCTGTCGGGCATATCGTCGAATATCTTCATCTGGTCTTCAATAGTTTCAAGTCCAAGCACTTCTTTGCTTTGTTCTTTTGCCATTTCCACAAAAGTCATCTCGTACGACTTCTGCTCCTCGCAGGGAAGTGTTTTAAGCGTGATAATACTGAATAATACAAATGGCTTCATTGTTCCGAGAAAAGTGAGGGGCATTTTAATGGTGTCCCGGAAAAAATCGCTGAGCTTATTATAGTCAGCATCGGAAAAGAAATCGCTTAGTTTTTTCCCTTTCAGCATGGATAATTGCAGCATTTTCATGTTCACGGAAGGGTCATCCATATCCACTTCAAGGTATAGCTTCTCTGTGGAAGCAAATTTTTGTTTGAGCTTATCGCTGATGAAAAAGTCCTTTTTACAGATCATATGAATGGTTCCATACAGGTAAGATGGCCTGGTGAGCCCGTTACCGGAGATCTCCCATAGCAGGGAATTATTTCCGGAGGTTTGGGCGGACGAAGTGTTTATATACAATTGCTGCACGATAAAAACCGGCAGCAGCAGGGATAGCTTTCGCATTATTTCAGTCTTAATGGATCTCATTCATTACGGATAACGCAAGGTACAACAAAAGTTAGCTTTAGTTTTCTTCTTTGATCGTAATGTCTTTATAGGAAACCAGCGTTTTACCGGCTCCATGAATTTGCAACCCTATCAAACCAGACTGCGGAATAGATTGATCGGGCTCTGTATAGTCTACGGTTTGTCTGCCATTGAGGAATACCAGAATATGGCGGTTTTTACTCCTGATCTCAAAATCATTCCAGTCGCCGGGTTTCAATAATTCCATTACCAGGGCAGAATCGGGCTGTGCGAGTGTTGTATTACGCCTTGATTCATCATACAGGCTGGCCCAATATCCTGGTCCCAGGTCAGCCTGGTAGCCTTCCATTTCATAGGGAGGATCTGTGAGCCGCCGGCTGTGGAACTGAACGCCTGCATTAATAAAACCCTCGCTTCCTGTCAGCTTACATTTCAACTTTAAAACAAAATTTCTATAGCTATGGGTAGTGACGAGAAAATCGTTGTGGGGCGCCATTTTGCTCAACGAACCGGCTTCTATAGCGCCGTTCCGTATTCGCCAGGTGACAAGCGTATCGCCCTCCCAGCCTTTAAAACTTTTTCCGTCAAATAACTGTTTTTCTTCACTTCGGTGGTCTGAACTAAATGGATTACAACTGAATGAGCTGAATAATAATAACGTGCCGGATAGAAGTATGACTGCCCCTGCTTTTACATTATAGATCATAACATATACATTGCACACATTGATTAAGATTTATTAAACCATTAAGATTAGTATTGATCCTAGCCAACTTAAGCCCGGAGGACTTGAATTTGAACAGCCCCCAACAAAGTTGGGGGTAAAAGTTGAAGTTTTTGTTGAACCTCATAGGGGTTCAATGTAAAGTTGCCCCGAATATACCCCGGTTGTACCGATGGCTATTCAAATTAAACCCCATTCGGGGTATTTCAGCGCTCAGGTTTCTTAAGTTGGCTATGGTATTGCACCAACCGCTGCTAATGATGTGCGTATAAAGTACTTAAGGGCAGTTGTTTCCCCCCGGATAACATTTGCAGGCAATCAGTATCATTGGCAATGTGCCTTTTCATCGGAAACAAAAATAGCTATTTCACAAACTTTTCCCGCTCTTTCTCTTTTATTAACTTGCAGCCATGCAGGATTATTTAAAAGGGTTGAATGAGCCGCAAAAAGAAGCGGTAACACATATTAACGGACCGCTTATGATCATTGCCGGGGCCGGCAGCGGTAAGACTAAAGTGCTGACCACCCGTATTGCGCACCTGATGGCGAATGGAGTGGATTCGTTTAATATACTGGCGCTGACCTTTACCAATAAGGCCGCCAGGGAAATGAAAGAGAGGATTGAGCATATCCTGGGCAACAGTGATGCCCGCAATTTATATATCGGCACTTTTCACAGCGTATTTGCAAGAATATTACGCGGTGAAGCCCATCGCCTGGGTTATCCTAATAATTTTACGATCTACGATACAGACGATGCGAAAAGTGTAGTCAAGACGGTGATCAATGAAATGAACCTTGACGACAAACATTATAAGCCGAATACAGTGTACAACCGCATATCCAGCGCAAAAAATGCACTGGTAAATGCTGAAGAGTATGCCAATGACTATGCTATTCAGCAGGAAGATATGCGCGCCAACCGCCCGGCGATCGCTAAGATATTTGATGCATATACCAAACGCTGCTTCAAGAATGGCGCAATGGATTTTGACGACCTGCTGATTAAAATGTATGAGCTGCTTAAATTTTTCCCTGAAGCATTAAGCAAATACCAGCGGAAGTTTAAATACATACTTATCGATGAATACCAGGATACTAATCCTGCACAATACGAGATCATTAAGCTGCTGGGCGCCATGCACGAAAATGTATGCGTGGTAGGCGATGATGCACAAAGTATTTACAGCTTTCGTGGCGCCACTATTGAAAACATACTGCAGTTCCAGAAGGATTATGACGATGTAAAAGTGGTAAAGCTGGAACAGAATTACCGTAGCACACAAAATATACTGCATGTTGCCAATGAAGTGATCAGTCATAATAAAGGGCAGATAGAAAAAAAGCTTTTTACGGAGAATACTACGGGTGAAAAGATCCGCCTTGTGCGTACCATGACGGATAATGATGAAGGAAAGTTCGTGGCAGACACCATACAGGAGCAAAAGCTCCGCAACCATTTCAACAATAAGGATTTTGCAATACTATACCGCACCAATGCCCAGAGCCGTGCATTTGAAGAGGCGTTGAGAAGAATGGGTATTGCCTATACTATCTATGGCGGCATTAGCTTTTACCAGCGTAAGGAGATCAAAGATTATATTGCTTACCTGCGTATATTGGTAAATCCCAATGACGAAGAAGCGCTGAAGCGCATCATCAATTACCCGGCAAGGGGCATAGGGAAAACTTCGGTAGACAGGGTCGTGCTTGCAGCGAATGAAAACAATATTTCTTTCTGGCAGGTGCTGGAAAGAGCGCGTGAATTTGGGTTCAAAGCCGGTACGCTGGAAGCTATTGAAAACTTTGTGCTGATGATAAAGAGCTTCTCAAGCATGCTTCAGCATAAAAATGCTTATGAAGTAGCGGTGCATGTAGGAAAGCAAACCAGTTTTGTCAGGGAGCTGTTCAATGATAAAAGCACAGAAGGCGTTGCACGCTATGAAAACATACAGGAATTACTGAACTCTATAAAAGAATGGGTAGACAGCAGCAGCCAGACAGATCCTGTAGTGATGGATGAAGATGGCATCATCGTTGAAGATGAACAACCGGATATTGCTGTTAAGGAGGGCTTATTTGCGCAGGAAAAACAGGGAGAAGCTAAGCCCGAAGCGGCTATTACAGAACAGAATACCACAGAAGATGCAGACAGAAGCCTCGGCAGCTACCTGCAACAGATCACTTTGCTTACCGATGCCGATGAAAAAAGCGCTGATGCCGATACCGTAAAACTGATGACCATTCATGCGGCCAAGGGACTGGAATTTGGTTGCGTATTTGCTGCCGGGCTGGAAGAAAGTCTTTTCCCCAATGCTATGAGCATCAATACGCGTGAGGAGCTTGAAGAAGAACGGCGCTTGTTTTATGTGGTGGTAACAAGGGCAAAGCAAAAGCTCTGGATCACTTACGCTAATTCCCGCTACCGTTTCGGGAGCCTGATACAAAATGAGCCGAGCCGATTCATCAACGAGATACCTGAAGAATATCTTGACAAAAGCTATGCAGGCGGCGGGTTCAGGAACAGCGGCGGCTTTGCTCCGCAGCGTTCTGCGTTTGAAAGGATGCACGGAGGAGGATTTAATAATGCAACGAGGGATGCTGAAAAAAGATATGGCCCTCCTCCGGGTAAAAAAAATACTGCCACTCCGGAATATCTTGCTCCCAGGCCGCAGAACAAGGTAGTAGAACATAAGCCGTCTGCTGATTTTGTTGCAAGCGATACTTCCAACCTGAAAGCAGGAGAGAAAGTGGAGCACCAGAAGTTTGGGTTTGGAGAAGTAATAAAAGTAGAAGGTAGTCCCCAGAATCCTGTTGCACTGGTGAAATTTGAGCTGAACGGAGAAAAAAAGATCATGCTTAATTATGCCAGGTTGCGCATACTAAGCTGACAGAGTATATGCAAACAGATTATCTCGTCATCGGATCAGGTATTGCAGGCGCCCTGCTCAGCTATGAGCTGATCCAAAACGGAGCGTCTGTTGTGGTGGCAGATCATAATGATGCATTTTCTAAAGCAAGCCGGGTAGCAGGTGCGGTGATCAACCCGCTGAATATCTCCAAATGGAATTTTGTAAAGGACCATGAGCGTTATATCCGCGAGTCTCCCCTTACCTATACGGCAATAGAAAAGTTCTTGAATATTCACATCCTCTACCGCCATTCCATATTTGCATTTCACGGAGGCGAAACATCGAAAGCGCTTTTTGAGCAATCGAAGAAAGCTATAGATGACCAGCTTCAGCAGATAAGCGGGGAAGAGGAAAAGAAACTTCAGGGATGGTTTGATTACAAATACGGTGTTGAAAAGATCTCCCCGGTATGGCGCATTGATGCAGCATTGCTGCTTTCCCGCTGGCGCCGGTATCTTTCAGATCATGCTATGCTGACAGAAGATCGCTTTGAGTATCCGGAAGCAGTTGTTGAAGCTGCAGGGGTACGCTGGAAGGATATTACTGCGAAAAAGATCATTTTCTGTGAAGGTGCCGATGCAATACATAATCCCTTTTTCAGCAAAATACCTTTTACAAGGAACCGCGGGGAAGCTTTGCTTGTAGATATACCCACACTGGATGCTTCATATATATATCATCAGCAACTGCGGCTCGTGCCGGCTCATGAAGGCTTGTTCTGGTGCGGGTCCAATTACAAGTGGGATTATAATGACCTGCTGCCTGATCAGTTGTGGCGGCAATATGCAACGGCTGTTTTGAATAAATGGTTGCGGGTGCCTTATACTGTCATTGACCATATTGTGGCAGAGCGCCCGACAACAGCAGGGCAGGCGCCCGTGGTAATGCTGCATCCGGAAATGCCATCAATGGCTATGCTGAACGGTCTTGGCACACGTGGATTTTCTATGGGGCCTTCTCTTGCAAAGCAAATGGCGAAGATGTTATTAAAGGCATGATGATCACTTTGCCAGAAAAGGAATACTCACCGCGGCGAAGCAGTCTCGGGGAAATTGCTTCGTTCCTCGCAATGACGCCTTTTTCCGCAATGACGCCTCTCCTGCAACGTTACTGCGAGCCCGCCTTCTTCCGGCAAAGGTCACTGCGAGCCGCCTGGAGGACACCTCAGGTGGAAAGGTACTTCACCGCGGCGAGGCAGTCTCCGGAGATTATTGCTTCTCCCGGCCTTCGGTTGGGTTCGCAGTGACAAAAGTGGTTTGTTGTTATAATCTTGCACTAAAGCAAAGTATACATTTTCTCAACCCCTTGCCCGTATGCGATCCCGCCGGCATGAAGATTTAAATTAGATGAACCTTATTACCTTTATTGGTGTAAAAAACTGCGCATGAGAAGATGCATACTTCTTTTTATATATTTTATGCCACTATTGATATCAGCACAGGTCAGTGATCTTTTCAATGTCAAGCCTGATAGCTCAGGATTTGTATTGACGCTAAAAGGCGCTTCTTTGCTGGCATCACTGCCGCTCAAATGCCTAAACCAGGAATATCCCAATAAAACCAGTCATACTTCAGCAGGCGACAGCGACCATGTGCTGACGCCGCGGCAGATACATCCTGCCTTTTTCGGTTGCTTCGACTGGCACTCCTGTGTGCACGGGCATTGGATGATGATAAAATTACTGAAAGCATTTCCCCGGTTGCCGGAGGCTGCGGCTATACGGGAAGCGATTAATAAAAATATTACGGCAGCGCATATTGCGGTAGAGATCAGATATTTTGATGCTCCTCTGGCCAATACCTGGGAACGTACCTATGGATGGGGATGGCTGCTGAAGCTTACGGAAGAGCTTCACAACTGGAACGACCCTGATGGGGAAAGATGGTATAGCGCATTGCAGCCGCTCGCACAAAAGATCGTTGACCGGTGGAAAACATTTCTTCCCAGGCAGACTTACCCCAACAGAACAGGTGTGCATCCCAATACGGCATTCGGGTTAGTGCTTGCTTTTGATTATGCCAAAGCACTCAATGATACGGCTTTTGAAAATGCGATCCGTCATTGTGCAAAGCGGTTATACGGTAAAGATAAAAACGTGCCTGCTTCCTGGGAGCCGGATGGTTCTGATTTCCTTTCGCCTGCGCTTGAAGAGATTGATCTTATGCGCAGGATATTGCCACGAAAAGATTTTACAGCATGGTTAAGTGCTTTTATTACCCCTGCGGGATTAAAACATCTAACGATACTACCTGTGATCTCCGACAGGGCAGATTACCAGATCGTGCATCTCGACGGGCTTTGCTTCAGCAGGAGCTGGTGTATGAAAGGGGTCGCTTCGGTATTGCCTGCCGGTCATCCTTATAAAAGAATGATGACGCATTCTGCAATACATCATCTGTCTGCTGCATTGCCCAATGTGGTCAGCGGCAATTACGGAGGTGAGCACTGGCTGGCCAGCTTTGCTGTGTATGCACTGTTGAATTAGCGCTATAGGATTCCTAACCTTTAGCTAATTACATTTAATGGTTTAATTGATTGGAGCCCCGCTTGCGAAAAAATTGAAATACACTTGTAAATTTGCAGAGAAATTGAATTTTCTGTAATCTTACATTTACTAAAACTGATTAGAGAACTGCTTTTCAATCCTTGTATGTATTCGGATAAAGAATTGCTGAAACGGATATCAGAAGATGATAGCGCAGCGTTTACTATGCTATATCGCCGCCATTGGGAGGAAATGTTTGTCGTTGCCGCTAAAGCGCTCCGGGACAAAACGGATGCTGCTGATGTAATACAGGATGTTTTTCTTTCTCTGTGGAACCGGCGTCATGAATTAGAAATAGAAGGTTCGCTTACTAATTATCTTCATACTGCAGTCCGCTATAAGGCTATTCATCATATAGAAAAAAATGTTACCCGCCGCGATTATCTTGCAGTGCTGGCAGATGTTTCTGTAAACTGGCTGCCTCCTAATGCAGAAGTGGATTTGCAATTGGAAGAATTACAAAAAGCCCTCAGTACCGTAGTGACCAGGATGCCTCCTAAAATGCAGCAGGTATATATATTGAGCCGGCAGCAGCAGCTCAGCCATAAAGAAATAGCCGAACAATTAAGCGTTTCCGTGGAAACAGTAAAAAAGCATATACAACATGCGTTGCAACTGATAAAAGCAGCCCTTCAATATGTCCCGTCCATCGTTTCTTTGCTGCTGTCCTATTTTTTCTAAGAAAATATTTTTATTTTTTTTACCCCTTCTTCATCTTTCACCGGACTATTTACAGGAATCATATATTTTTAAATGGATATCAAACAAGCGAGGGAGCTGCTGCAGCGGTACCAGACCGGCAATGTCACTCAATCAGAAAAAGAATTAGTCGAAAGCTGGTACCGGCAACTGGTAGAGACAGGGGAATGGGAATGGGGCGAAGGAGAGAAAGAGCAATTGCAGCAAACGCTTGAATCGGCCATTCTTGAAAAGGTACAGCGCTTCCCGGGAAAGCGCGGTATGCATTTCCTGCCACGAAGCGCATGGTGGGCAGCGGCCTCGGTCGCTGTCCTGATGGGAGCTGGATTGTATTTTTTGTTCAATAAGAAGGCGTTGCGATCACCTCAGGTTGTACACGCAAGATTACCGGAGGATGTCCAGGCTCCCCAATCCAGCAGGGCATTCGTTACCTTGGCAAACGGGCAAAATGTTTACCTCGACAGTATAAGCAACGGCTCCACAGTGTTCCAGGGAAATGCCAGGCTTGTGAAATTATCCAATGGAGAAATAGCATACCGGGAGAGTGGGGTATCCGGAGGTAAAATGGCGTATAATACCTTGTTGAACCCCAGGGGTAGCAAGGTGATCAACATGCTTTTGACAGATGGCACAAAAGTATGGCTCAATGCCGGTTCTTCTTTGATCTACCCGGTGATATTTACAGGTAATACGAGAGAGGTTTCAGTTACGGGTGAGGCTTATTTTGAAGTAGCGCATAACAGCTCAAAGCAATTTATAGTACATAATGGTTCGATAGATATAATGGTAACGGGCACACATTTTAATGTAAATGCCTTTGAAGATGATGATAATACTATAAAGGTAACCTTGCTGGAAGGAGCGGTAAAAGTAAAGAACGGGAGCAGCAATGGCGTATTAACACCGGGGCAGCAGGCTTTGGTGCATAAGGAGGTAAGAATAGTGGATGATGTGAATGTGGAAAATGTGATGGCATGGAAGAACGGTTATTTTCAGTTTGACAAAGCCGGGCTTCACAGTGTATTGAAGCAGGTATCGCGATGGTATGATGTAGAGGTGGTATACGAGGGGAATAATCAGGAAAGACAATTTGTAGGGGAGATAGAAAGGGATCTGAGCTTATCAGAAATGCTCAGGATCCTGGAGATAAATAAAGTGTCTTTTGCAATAGAAGGGAAAAGGCTTATTATAAAACCGGATTGATCATAAAGTGCCGTGTCAAACGTGAGACCTGCCAGTCGGCAGGCTGGTGTGAGAAGATAAATATTCTTTCATTTTTATCTCCGTCCGAAAGGGATTCAGCCGGGCGGGCGCTCACTTTTCACGATAATATACTGGCATATTATATAAAAGGGCAAATAAAGCAGGAAAGTGTTGAAGCCACTTTCCTGACGGTAGTTTTAGCTGTTCGCCCCGGGAACGGGGCATAGTATCTATTTCTTTACTAAAACCAAAGCAAAGTTATGAACTTAAAAGCCAATTACCGGCGTGTGTTTATCACAAAAACACTGGTGATTATGAAAACGGTAACCTTTCTCCTTCTTATGGCTTGTCTCACCGCCAGCGCCGGTGGGCTGGCACAAAGAGTAACACTATCTGAGAATAATGTAAAGCTGGACAAGGTCTTTAAGGAGATCAAAAAACAAACCGGCTATGTTTTCTTCTATGATGCGCGTGTGCTTGAAGGGACAACAAAAGTGAGTGTGCATGTAAAAGACGAAACTGTTGAGGGCGCATTGCAGCAGATCCTCGTGGAACAACCGCTTGATTATTCCATTCTTCGCAAAACGATCACTATTGTCAGAAAGGCAAATGCCCGTTCGGCCGTGAATGTCTTAAAGGCTTCGGGTGATATTGCAAAAGATATTCCTGCTGTTCCGGCAGCTACGGTTTCTGGTATTGTAAAAGATGCGCAGGGCAGCCCGCTTGCCGGTGTGTCTGTGATTATAAAAGGAAGCCAGAAAGGTACAAGCACAGGCGTTGACGGTAGCTTTTCCATTGAGGCTGATGCCGGCGATATCCTTGAGTTCACGATGGTAGGCTACCAGAAGAAAACGGTAAAAGTAGGAGAGAGGAAAAGCCTGGTAGTGGTAATGGAAATAGAAGCGTCTGTGGCCAGCGATATAGTAGTAGTGGGATATGGCACGCAAAAAAAATCAAGTCTTACCGGGGCTATTGAGCAGGTTAGCGGTGATGTGTTTGACAACAGGTCAATACCTAATGTGACACAAGGATTGCAGGGCGTTATTCCCAACCTGAATATTTCACTGTCCGATGGTAAGCCTACAAGAACTGCGGCATTCCAGGTGCGTGGTGTTTCTTCTATCGGGCAGGGTGGGAGTGCATTGGTGCTGATTGATGGCGTGGAAGGTGATCCTGCCATGCTGAATCCCAATGATATTGCAAGCGTATCTGTTTTGAAAGATGCGGGATCGGCTGCTATTTACGGAGCACGTGGCGCTTTCGGCGTGGTATTGATCACTACTAAAAACCCAAGCAAGGGGCGTACTTCCATTAACTATAGCACCAACTTTTCCCTGAAATCTCCCACGGTGGTACCGGATATGGTAACAGATTCCTACATATATGCCAATATGTTTGTAGAGGCTTATTCGTCTTTCTATGATTATGCAAGAACACCTTCAGCTTTTCATAAAGCAGTAGCTTATTCACAGGCCTGGCATGATGAAATGGCCCAAAGACGCCCCGGATCGGGGAAGCCGGAAGTGGAGACTGGTGCTAATGGGAAATACCAGTATTATGCAAATACCAACTGGTATGATCTCCTGTACAAAGACCATAGTTTCGGTAATGATCATAATATTTCCATACAGGGGGCGGTGGATAAAGCTGCATTTATGATCTCCGGCAGATACTATAAGCAGGAAGGTGTGTTTAACTATAACAGCGATGATTATGCGATGTATAATCTCCGCGCCAAGGGATCTGCACAGGTATTCAACTGGCTGAAGGCGGAGAATAATATGGAAGTGTCCAAGATGGACTATTTTAATCCGCTGACCGTTGCAGACGGGAATATCTGGTACGGGCTGGAAGGCGAAGCCGAGCCTATGAGCCCGATGTTCAACCCGGACGGCACTTTGACAATGGCTGCCGCTTATAGCGTTGGAGACCTGTGGTATGGTAAGAGCGGTACAAAATCGGACAGGCGTGTATTGCGCAACACTACTTCTTTTTCAACATCATTTCTGGATGATGCCCTACGGATCAAGGCTGATGTTACTTTCCGCAATACAGATAATGCGGATATCACACGCAGGGTCCCCGTTCCTTACAGTCCCCAAAAGGATGTTATAGCTTACCTGGGATCATCCACCGACGATTTCACAGAAGATCACTATACTTCGAAATACCTCGCTACTAATATATATGGAGAATATGAGCGGAACTTTTCCGGCGCTCATTATTTCAAGGCAATGGTCGGGTATAACTACGAGCAGTCCATATACAAAAGTCTTCACAGCAGCCGCAACGGGCTGATGTTCCCTGATGCACCGGATATCAATTTCACTAACGGCAGCAGGATAGAAATTAATAGCGGTTATGAAAAGTGGCGGATAGCCGGTGGCTTCTCGCGTCTTAATTATGCTTTTAAGGATCGTTATCTCCTGGAAGTGAATGCACGTATGGACGGATCAACCAAATTCCCCGTAAACCAGCAATGGGGATTTTTCCCGTCTGTTTCCGCAGGATGGCGGATATCTAAAGAGCCATTCTGGAAAGTAAGCGATAAGGCATTGTCCGATGTAAAGCTCAGGTTTTCTTATGGTTCTTTGGGCAATGGCACGATAGCTTCTTATAATTACCGGGAATTATTTTACATAACCCAGATGGACCGTTTGATCAGAGGGCAGTTGAACCAGCAAACATCCGCTCCCGGCGTTATCCCGGATGGGTTGACATGGGAGACTTCCACCACTTCAAACCTCGGGCTCGACTTCAGCTCCCTGGAAGGAAGGCTGCGTTTTTCAGGCGACGCCTATATCCGGAGAACTACCGACATGTTTGCCGTAGGTTTGGATCTGCCGGCTACTTTTGGCGCTACGCCGCCTAAAGGGAATTATGCGGATATGACTACCAGGGGCTGGGAAGTAACCTTACGCTGGAAGGACCAGTTTGCACTGGCTGGGAAAGACTTTAATTATAACGTGAGGGTTACATTGGCCGATTATCTTTCAAAGATTGATAAATATACCAACGTGGAGAAAGAGCTTGGGGCATATAATGACGCACGGGTCAACTATTACGAAGGAATGGCGCTTGGCGAAGTATGGGGGTATGTAACAGAGGGTTTTTTTACGTCTGATGAGGATGTACAAAACCACGCATCTCAAAAGTTGTATTTTGCTTCAAATACAGGTACCTGGCTGCCGGGCGATATTAAATTTAAGGACCTGAATCACGATGGTGTTATTAATTATGGTACTAATAAGGCAGCAGATGCCGGCGACAGGAAAGTGATTGGCAATACCACACCCCGTTATACTTATGGCGTCAGCTTAAATGCAGACTGGAGCGGGATATTTGTCTCTGCTTTTGTACAGGGTGTAGGAAAGCAGGACTGGTGGCCGGGCACTGACAATGCATTGTTCTGGGGACAGTATAATCGTCCTTATAATAATATCCCCACTTCTATGATCGGGAATATATGGTCGGAGGATAATCCGAATGCATATTTCCCACGATACCGTGGCTATGTGGCCCTCCAGGGCACCCGCGAATTATCGGTGGTGCAGACAAGATACCTGCAGAATGTAGCGTATATACGTTTGAAGAACCTGCAGGTAGGGTATAATTTACCTAAGGGGTTGTTGTCATCGTTGAGAATGAAGAATGCCAGCATTTATGTTTCTGCAGAAAATATCTGGAGCTGGTCGCCTTTATACAAGCATACCAGCAATTTTGATGTTGCCAACATATACGGAGAAGATAAAGAAGCCAAAACCGCGGCAAGCAACAGCGGAACAAATTCCATAATAAGTAACGGGGGGCAGGTATATAACTATCCCACACTCAAAAGCATCAGCGTCGGCTTATCGGTAACATTTTAAATTTTCAGTTGTATGAAAAAGATATTCTTTCCAGTTATTGTCAGCATTTGTTTTTGCTCCTGCGACATGGAAGAGCTGCCTGTGGCTCAAACATCCAAGGACAGGGTGTTTAATTCGGAAGCGGGACTGAAAATGTATACAAATTCATTTTATAACCAGTTTCCTAACAGGACCACTATATACTCCAATTCCTATTATATTGCGCTTAATCAGGTAATTAAATATTTTACCGAAAATGGGTTCAGCCCTGAAGAAAGCAGCGGATGGAGCTGGACGGCCCTGCGCAATATCAATTATTTTATTGCTAATTGTACTGATGAAGCTGTTCCGGCTGAGCTGCGCAATAATTACATTGGTATAGCCCGTTTCTTCCGGGCATACTTTTATTTTGATATGATGAAACGGTTCGGCGATCTTCCGTGGATTGATCATCCGTTAGATGTTGATGATCCGCTTTTAACTGCGGGTCGCGACAGCCGTGCAATGATCGCTGATAAGATCAAAGAAGATCTTGATTTCGCCATCGCAAATATCAAAACCGTGAGGGATCAGACGGCTTCAACCATTACTTCTACGGTAGCAGCAGCGTTAAAATCCCGTGTATGCCTTTGGGAAGGAACTTTTCGTAAGTATCATACCGAAGCGCAATTGCAATCATCAGCCGATGCATGGCTGCAGGAAGCGGTGGAAGCATCACAGTATGTGATGGATGCGGGTTACAGCATTTATACGGGAGATGGTCCGGGAAAATCATACCGAAAATTATTTGTCAGCCAGGTGCCTGTTGCAAGCGAAGTGCTGTATGCGGTCACCTTTAACGGCTCACTGGGTGTGGTACACTCCGGGAACCGCAGTTGGACCTCCGTTACATTCGGCGCCAGCCCGGCGCTGACCCGCTCTTTTGTCAATACCTATCTCAAACTGGATGGAACGCCGTTTACTGATAACCCCGGCTATAAGACAATGTCTTTTCCCGATGAATGTCAGAACAGGGATATGCGTTTGGCGCAAACCATTCGCACTCCGGGGTTTACCCGCATCACCGGAGGGGCAATAGTGCAAACAGCGCCCAATTATGCCTATGCCATCACAGGATACCATACCTGCAAGTTTACTCTTGATGATACCCAGTATGATAATGTAGATATATGCGACAATAACGTGATCTTATTCCGGTATGCGGAAATACTGCTGAATTATGCGGAAGCAAAGGCGGAACTGAATACTTTGACTGACGATGATTGGACTAAAACAATAGGAGCGCTTCGCGCCCGTGCAGGTATTACCGGTGGGCTGAACAGTAAGCCCACTGCCGTTGACAATTACCTGCAAACCCGTTTTTTCCCGGGTATCAGCAATCCTGCAATCCTGGAGATCCGTCGCGAACGTGCCATTGAGCTGTCTTTTGAAGGGTTTTCCTGGCCGGATATCTGCAGGTGGAAAGTAGGTGAGCTGGTGACAAAAGACTGGGATGGTATTTATATTCCCCAGTTGGATACCCCTTATGATATGAATGGCGACGGCGTATTGGATGTATGCTTTACAAAGGACTTGCACCCTGCTAAAGTGCCTGGTGTATTTTATTTATATGTGGGAGAATTACTGGAAAACGGGGCTGTAAATAATGCGCAACTTGGAGACGATGGACATTCTCTCGTATTCATGAAAGATCAGAAAAGGACATGGAATGATAAATTGTATTTTTACCCGATCCCGGCTTCAGATGCAGTGAAGAACCCAAATCTCGGGCAAAACCCCGGATGGTAATTAATAGTGTTAAGTTAATGAAATTATGTCTGTTCCTGTTCGTGAAACCTGAGAGGTGAGATGACACTTCACCACCTCTCGCGTTTCACATCATTTTATCTTCCAAACAACAGCCATGCAATTAAAAGTGTAATAAGGATATTAAAACCCTGTGCTACCAGGAAGGCATACAGCGGCTTGCGGCTGTTTTGCGCAAAGAGATCTTTAAATCTTGTCTCCAGCCCGATGCTGGTAAAGGCAAGCGCAAACCAAAGCCCCTGTATATGCTTAAGCCCTCCTTTGGTGGTAGTAATGGTTGATTCAGAAAGAAAGAACGAGAAAAGCAATGAGGCTGCCACAAATCCCACTACAAATTTGGGAAAGCGGTCCCATATTAATTTTAATGTTGGCTTCTCCACATCCCCTGAAGCATTGGTGCGTTTAGTCACGGTCCAGTAAATGGAAATGGCAAAGGCTGCTATACCTAATAATACATTCTGCGAAAATTTTACAATAGTGCTGATCTTCAGGGCATCTTCGCCAACAAGCGAGCCTGAGGCTACTACCGCCCCGGTAGTGTCAATACTTCCTCCGAGCCATGCTCCTGTCACTTCCTGTGAAAAGCCAAAATAAGCAGCAATAGGTGGCATGAACAACATCATAGGTATTGCCACCACCAGCACCATAGAGATCACATAAGATAATTTTTTGGAATCTCCCTTAATGGCGCCTGCGGTAGCTATGGCTGCCGAAACGCCACAGATGGAAACGGCGCTTGATATCATCATTGTCAGCTCGTCATCTATTTTCATTTTCTTGCATACCCAGTAGGCAAAATACCATACTGCCAGCACTACTGCCAGCGCCTGTATCAATCCGAGTCCCCCGGCTTTTATGATCTCTGAAAATATAACGGTAGTGCCTAACAATACCAAACCGATCTTTACAAATAGCTCTGAGAATAAAGATGATTTAAGCCATTCAGGCAATTTGAAAAAATTCCCGATGACCAATCCTATGCCAAGGCTGAAGATGACAGCTTCAAGATTCAATGCTTTCATTTTGTCATTGCCCGTAATGATCAGCGCAAGGACAGTAAGCAGGTACACTACCGGGAACCCGAGCAGAAAGTTTTTAGGCTGTTTCCTGAACAGCAGTATGCCAGCAACGCCCAGCGCATATATAAAAAGAAATTGTTTGACAATGATACTTAGATTATCTGCAGTAAGCACAGTATTAAATAACCCGGCGGTATCGTTCCATCCGAATGAAGGAGCTTTGAAAGGCGTACCTGCAATGCTTAGCACAATGATCAGGAATCCGAGTATGACAGCGATCCAGTCTTCGGTCAGGGCAAACTTGCTTTCGGTAGTGGGCATGCTGTTATATTGTTTGGGGGTTAGTCTATAAAATTTATGCACTAAGGTAAGCCATTGTCGTATTCTTTTGCGAGTAGTGAGACGATAAATGTGATATCCTCACATTTATCGTCAGCCGTTTCACATAACAGCGGCATGTAAGATATGCGCTTTATTCTTATTGTATGGTCTTAAGAAATGCAAGGCTTTGAGGCACCTGCTCCATTGATCGGGAAGATTCATCTTCTATAAAGTAATGCCTGACGCCCAATTTCTTTGCTGTTTTCATTATGGCAGCAATGCCCACATCTCCCGCTCCCAGCACAACGTTGGTTTCTACATCTGCATGTCCCTTCTGGTTGCCTTCTGTGCCCGGCAACCTGTCTTTGAGATGTAATAAAGGAAAACGACCCGGGTATTTTTTTAATAATGCCACCGGATCCTGTCCCGGGTGTTTTACCCAAAACACATCCATTTCAAAATTGGCATAGGCCGGATTAAGGTTCGCGGCGATATAATCAAACATAGTCCCGTCGTCATAAGGCAGAAATTCATATCCATGCGGATGATAGCAAAGCGACAAGCCGTTTGCTTTTAAAATTTTACCTGCTTTATTGAACACGGCAACCGCTTTTTTTGCATCGTCAATAGTAAAATCTTCCCCGTGAGGGATCCAGAAGCAGACCACGTATTTTGCTCCATACAGCTTAGCTGTTGCTACTGCGGCCTGAGGATTCTCTTCAAGCTGTTTGAAATCTGCGCCTGTGCTCACCACCTTCAACTGGTTTTTTTGCAGGAGCGATTTAAATTCGTCAGCCGGCATTCCATAACTATCTCCCCCTTCCACTTCGCGTATTCCCATTTTACTTATCTTAGCCAGGGTGCCGGGTATATCTGTTTTGAACTGGTTCCGGAAGCTGTACAATTGTACGCCGATGACCTGGCTGTATGAAATTTTCATGAAGCAGCAGTATATGGCTGCAATAAGTAGTCTGATTGTGGTTTTTTTATTCATGCAAAGCAATATTTGAATGGACAATAAATATACAACCTTATATATTTGCTCATCTAAATAAGTTTAATATGAAAGATTTAACTCCTGAAGAACGGTTAAGCAACCTGGGGTGGAAACTGCCGCCGGCGCCTAAACCAGTGGGTGTATATAAACCCTGCCTGATTGACGGCCGGTATTTATATCTTTCAGGGCATGGCCCGGTGCTCGAAGATCAATCCCTTATGAAGGGGCGCGTAGGAAAAGATATGGATGAAGAGCAGGGGAAAGCTGCTGCCCGCCAGGTAGGGCTTACTATGCTTGCTACTATACGTGCACATCTCGGCAGCCTTGATAATATCAAAAGAGTAATTAAAGTGCTGGGAATGGTAAATGCTGTTCCGGAGTTTGAGAAGCATCCTTATGTGATCAATGGCTGCAGCGAGCTTTTTGCAGCAATATGGGGAGAAGAAAATGGTGTGGGAGTGAGAAGCGCAGTAGGAATGGGCTCCCTGCCCGGGAATATACCGGTTGAAATAGAAGCCGTATTTGAATTGGCGTGAGCAATATTCATACAAAAGAAAATAACAATGCAAAATGCAGTTCCTGTAAAAGAATGGTATATAATTAATAATGTTGAGGAGGTTGATTCCCCTGCTTTATTGATATATGCCGACAGGGTAAAAGCCAATATCCGGCTGATAAAAACCATGCTCCCTGATATCAGTATGCTTCGCCCGCATGTAAAGACCAATAAAATGGCCGAAATATGCAGGATGATGATGGGGGAAGGTATTACCAAATTTAAATGCGCTACCATTGCGGAGGCGGAGATGCTTGGTATGACCGGCGCCCCGGATGCGCTGCTGGCATATCAGCCTGTTGGTCCAAAAATATTGCGTTTGATCAACCTGATGAGGAAATATCCTTCCACGCGCTTTTCCTGCCTGTGCGACGATAAAGATAACCTGCATCGCATCAATATCCTGGCCGGCGCTCACGAAGTAATGATAGATATTTTTATTGATCTCAATACAGGAATGAACCGGACCGGTATAAAGCCACCCGACGCAGTTGAGCTTGCCGGGGATTTTAAAAATCTGAAGCATGTGCGGCTCCGGGGGCTGCATGCTTACGACGGGCATTTACATGATGCTGATTTTGCCGTAAGAAAATTGAAATGCGATGAATCTTTCAGTGGTATCGTTTCTTTGCAGAATGCACTGGGTGATGAAGGAAAAAATCTTGTTATCGTTGCGGGAGGAACTCCTACTTTCCCCATTCACGCCCGGCGTGGAGGAGTGGAGTGCAGCCCCGGCACATTTGTCTTTTCGGATTGGGGGTATAAGCACGGGTTGCCGGATGAGGCATTTGATTATGCGGCGCTGGTATTGACAAGAGTCATTTCCATTGTTGACGCTGCTACCATTTGTACTGACCTCGGACACAAGTCTGTTGCCGCCGAAAACCCGCTCCCGCGTGTGCATTTTCTGAATGCACCGGATGCTGCGCCCATAGGGCAGAGCGAGGAGCATCTGGTATTGAGAGTGGCAGATGCCGGGCAATACCGTACAGGAGATGTTTTATATGGCGTGCCGGTACATATTTGCCCTACGGTAGCTTTATATAATGATGCCAATATTGTTATAAACAATGAAGTAACAGATCAATGGAAGGTGATCGCCCGGGATAGGGCTATTACTATTTAGCGCTTGCTGATATAGCATATTCGTTCATACTGTGCAACAAAAAGAAGAGATAGCCACGAATTCCCGCGTCCCGAGGAACGCGGGATGATTTTTGAATACAACAACGAATGCACGAATGAAGGTTTTTCAATTCACCATCTATTCGTGCATTAGTGGTTATTCTGCGTCAGCCCGGATAGTTGGGCGCGTCAAAAAACCAGAACTCCGGCTTGCCCGAGCTGAAATCTTTCCAATGCCTGATCTGCAAGGTTATCCCAAACACTCCGCAGGTTGGGATATTATCTATCCTTACCGCATCCGTAAGGCTGTTTGCAAAATCGGTAATACCTGGATTGTGGGAGAATAACGCGATATGATGAAATTCATCCGGCACTGATCCAATGGCTTCTATAAATGCGTTATAAACAGGATGATAGAGGGGCTGATGGAATGCAAGTCTTGTATCATCAAACCCATATACTTTCAGGAAATAAGCTGCTGTTTTCCTGGCTCTTCTGGCCGGGCTGGACAAAATATAATCTATGGCAATATTTTTATCCAAAAGACGCTTTGCCATTAAGGGCGCATCTCTCTTTCCCCGCTCATTAAGCGGGCGGTCAAAATCCGCCATCATGCTATCATCCCAACTGCTTTTGGCATGACGCACTAATAGTACAGACCTCATTTTTTCCGGTAGTGGTGGGTTATGCGGTTCAACCATCATCCGAAAAGATGATAAATAATTTTTTATTTTGAACCAAATAGATTCAAAAGGGTACCTGGAATTATTCTGTAAAACACATAGGAAACGCAGGATCTAAAAACGGGTGCTAAAAACTTTCAATGTTGAAACAAAAATCAAGCCAAGATGCTTAATATCCCCTTATATTTTTGCCTTCCATATAATTAATGAAAGCTTTGTTTACCACCCTGTTTCCCCCCGGAGTAGGGTAATTCCCGGTAAAATACCAGTCGCCCGTGTTGGTAGGGCAGGAAGTATGAAGATCTTCTATGGTTTGGTATATAATATCTATAGGAATAGTGATATCAGGAGGTGTGATCAGCCGGGCGATTTTTTGGGAGATTTCTTCGGCAGTGAACGGCTTATATACCTGACGCACAACGTTTTCCGAATGCAGTTGATTGTTTCGCTCCAATTCACGGCATTTGTTATAAAGCTCCTGGAGCAGATGATCCATTTTTCTTTCTTTCAGCAGCTCAATAGCCGCCTGAAATGCGATGAAATCCCTCATTTTGCTCATATCAATGCCGTAGCAGTCGGGATAACGGATCTGCGGAGCTGAAGAAACAATAACAATACGCCTGGGCTCAAGTCTTGAGATCATTCTTATGATACTTTCGCGCAATGTTGTTCCCCGTACAATAGAATCGTCTATTACAACTACTGTATCTTCTCCTTTTCTTATTGATCCATAGGTGATATCATATACGTGCTGTACCAGTTCATTGCGGCTTACATCTTCGGTAATAAAGGTGCGCATTTTCACATCTTTATTGGCAATCTTCTCTACCCTTATACGGCGGTTGACCATTTCCGCGAGCTTTTCCTCATCGTAATCCTTGCCCCAGGAGGTAATACGCTGCACTTTTATCTTATTGAGATAATCTTCCATGCCTTTCAGCAAGCCGTAAAAAGCCACTTCCGCCGTGTTGGGAATAAAGGAAAAGACCGTATTTTTCAGATCGTAGTCAATGGCTTTTAATACAGGGTCGCTCAGGTGGTTGCCCAGGGCGTTTCTTTCCTTATATATTTTTTCATCATTACCCCTCGAGAAATAGATGCGCTCAAAGCTGCAGGCTTTTCTTTCCTTCGGCTCCAGTATCTGCGTTATCTCGTAGGAGCCGTCCGCTCTCACGATCAGCGCATGCCCCGGCATTAATTCATGCACTTCCTTTTCGCTCACATTGAAAGTGGTTCTTATGGCTGCCCTTTCGGATGCGGCAACTATAATATCGTCATTGATATAATAATAAGAAGGCCGGATACCATGGGCATCCCGCATAACAAAGCTGTCGCCGTTCCCTATAAGCCCCCCTATATGATAGCCGCCATCAAAAAGCCTGGCAGATTTTTTCAGCACATTCACTATATCAAGGCGTTCGGGATGGAGCTCATCCTCTTTAACCAGAAAATGATGGACTACTTCCATCATTGCTGCGAGATCGCTTTGTTTCTGAAAAACGCCGGGTTCTATGTTTACGAGGGAAAACAGCTCTTCAGTATTGATCAGGTTAAAATTTCCCGCCAGGGCAAGGTTCAGGGCAGGAATAGTATGGCATTTGATAAAAGGATGGCAGAATTCTACATTGTTCCTTCCCTGTGTACCATAACGCAGGTGCCCCAGCAGCAGCTCTCCCATAAACCGGATATTACCTTTCATTAGCCCGGGGTGCTTTTTGATATCAGGCTGGTATTTTTCAAGTTCTGCAATTTCTTCCGATATCTGCCGGAAGAGATCGGCTATAGCCATGGTTTCAATGCTCCTGATGCGGTGAAGAAAAGGATATCCCGGTTCAGTGTTCAGCTTTACGGCCGCAATACCGGCTCCATCCTGCCCCCGGTTGTGTTGCTTTTCCATTAAAAGGTAGAGCTTATTAAGCCCGTACATGGCGGTGCCGTATGCTTTAAGATAGTAGGGAAACGGCTTCCTAAGTCTTATGAATGCCAGTCCGCATTCATGTTTTATGGGGTCGCTCATGTGGAGTATTAAAAAGAAGCCGCAAAGTTACGTTGTTTAGCCATAGAAACTGAGGTAAATTAAAATCCTTAACTTTCCTTAAAATTTTTATTACCTAAAAAACACCAAAATGAAATCTGAAGAAATCAAGCTATTTTTTGCGCAATTTGAAGCTGCGGCATCGGAACAGGAAGGGGTAAAATGCCGGAGCGCCGGACAATAATGAAAAGGAACTGTTGAAAGTAAATAAAAGAAGGAATAAAGATCCCGTAAAATGTAAAATATCCCTACTCTGCGGGTTCAGTCCGGTCAGGGCTTTTTTTAACATTATTATTGCTCAAATCCCGTAACTGATCCAGCTTTTCCTCGATCCGGCGCAGGTGCGTCAGTATTGTCCAGGTTTGAATGCTTTCCGGGTCATTCAGCACATTTTCGGGTCCTTCCACTTCCGTAAATTTCTTTCTGCTTTTGGGATCCTCAAGAATGTCGGACAGATCTTTCAGGATCAGATCATCAATAGGCACTCCAAAAATTCCAGATACCTTGACGATAGTCTGAATATCAGGCTCCGTTTGCCCGTTTTCATAATTTGACCAGGTGGACCGCGTAATGCCGCATACAGACAGCATTTCATCCTGTGTCCATCCTTTTGACTTTCTTAAGGCTTTTAAATTTTTATACAGGTATATTCCAGTCAATTCATAGATTATTTAAAAAAGTTAACGTTTGTTTTGGAATTTCCAAAAATTAGGACTAAAATTGTATTGCTTCTTATTATATGCTAAAACTATAGTAAATATATGTTGAAAAATCTACAACGCCACCACTTCAGGGTGCTAAAATCCCAAAGATGTTCAATACATGGATATAACGGGAAGGCTATCTGTTTCAGAAGAAAGCACAGAAGTGACTGATATCTGATACAAACGGAGAAAAAGTAATAACGTTAGACACCGTAAACTATTCTGAAAAGCAGGGCAGGACCATGAAAGCAACACCTATACATCAGCATACTGCTGCATTTGCCGCATACCAAAATGCAATCGTTGACCGCATCGTAAATGCAGCCGCTCCGGACAGCATTTTTTTATTAGGATTAAAAACACAACAAACAAAAGCAGATAACATTTTCCATAGCACAGTGAATAGCTCAGCCTTCATTGCGGATGTATGGCTGCTCGTATTGCTGAGCAATTTCAACAATAAGAGCCGGCAGGAATGGCAGGATAAGATAGAAGCGCATTGCAATATGCTTGTTCCCACCACTACAATTGTGCTGCAGGAAGCTGTTTTCAGGGAAGAAGCGGCAAATGGCGGCAGCTTCGCCTGTGCTGTGTTACACTCAGCCGATTGCATATATAATGTTGTTGATATAGTATATCCTGAGGTTGTTCTTTCCGGTACTGATACGCAGGAAACAGATTCCCTGTTAAGCACCGGGATCAGTAAAGCGAGGGAATTTCTGGCAGGTTCGGAGCTTTACCGGGTCAGGAAGCAATATAATCTTTCGGTCTTTATGCTGCATCAGTCAGCAGAGCAGTCTTTGTTGACGTTGTTGTCGGTTGCCATGGGTTTTCGTGCCAATACACATAATGTGGAGCGCCTGCTCCGGTATGGCAGCTTTTTGTCGGGAACGCTTACAGAGATTTTTCTATCTCATAAAGAAGCAGATAAAAAGCTGATCAGATTATTGCAGAAAGCGTATATAGATACCCGTTACTGTAAAGAATATACCATCTATTACAGCGACCTTTTGCAGCTTACTGAAAAAGTGACACGCATTGCAGATATAGCGGCAGCAACAGGTAAACAAATCCTCAATACTTTAACCTCAACATTGCAATATGAAAAACAATATTAACACACGTGTGCGGTTTCAAAAGCCATTTCATTTTTTGAACAATGCGAAAGGGAAACCATCACTGATGCTGCGGCAGGTATTTCAAAACTTTCAGCCGCAAGACTTCAGGGATGAATTAAACCTGTGGCAGCGGGCGGCCTTATCAAATGATCAGAGCGCCTATGATGAGGCAACTGCAAGGGAAGACCTTATAGATCTGACAGGCGCTTTACAAAAGTTGATGGAATGCTGGCATATCCTTTACACTAAAAAGTTTTTTAAGAAGAATAAACCTGAAAGCAAACTGGAGCGTTTGCAAAGAAAAGTGCTGCAGCAAAGCCGTATCATTTATTCACTGACAAAAGAGGAGCAATCTAAGCCTGGTCTGTTGCTGCAGAGATTTTGCAGAGGCTTCGATCGCCGTTACGTTGAGATTGAGCTCCTGGATATGCTGGACGCCGTGATCACTTACGAAGGGGCAGTTAAAATATATAAAGGAAACCTTGTATTATTTTACCAGCACCTGCTTTACCTGGTAAAGTTGTCGTATAAAGTGAATAAGACCAAACTTCAATTATCTGCAAAAAAACAGGGGAAGTAAGAATACTTCCCCGCTTATAGACCCTCTATTAATCTATAAAAACAAACTTTAATTATATTTTATGCCTTTAGTATACCAAATATCTTTAAAGGACAAAGTGAATGTAAGCTTCCCATACCGCTCCTGTATAAGATTATCGGTCCTGGTTCCCCGTATCCCATATTCAAAACCGAGCATATAGCTCAATGTGCTTCTTTTCGAATTAAAACCAAGCCCGACGGACACTCCCATATCTTTTATTTGCTGGTTATTTACACTCAGGTAGGAGTCTGAGTAAAAGAGCCCAGCCTGGTAAAGTATCTTCTCTATCACCATGGGCCATACCTGCTGCAGTTTCGAAAACTCTACGCCCAAGGAAGCCCGGTTGCTGTTGCGCAATGAATACCCTGAACCTTTGTAGTTTAAGGTGCTCCAATCCTGATAGCGGTAATCTGCCAGCATAGAGAACTTCTTATTTTTGGTTAAAACAATACCCGCGCTCACACTGTTGGGTAGTCTGAAGTAATCATTTTTGGTAACCTCGTTATGTATGGAAGTAGTGCTGGTGGATACGTCAGAGGTGTATTCTGCTGCCAGATCCGTTTGGTTTGCATAAGTCCCTCCGAGGGAGAGATCCCATTTTTTTGTAAGCTTTGTGTAATACTGCGCGCCATAATTGAAGTAAAGATTACGCAGGAAAATATTTTTTGTGGTAGTGATCACATCTGAAACATCCGTGCCTGACAATGTTTCTGTCTGCTTGAGAGAACCAAAGAGATAAGCAGTGCTTACTCCCACTGAAACATGTTTGCCAAGCGCAAATCCATTATCCCAATATGCCTTATTCACCCCTCCTGACCCATTGTAATCGGCAGCAGTGGATATATTGGTACCCTGTATGCTTTTCTTGCCGGTAAATGAATAATTAGCAGTGCTGAAAGGCATTAATCCGACACTGCTCCCCCACCATTTGTTTACTTTAATGCCAAGGCTAAAGCGCTCTACGCTAAAATCTCTTGTCTGGTTGGTATTGCTTATCAGGTTGTTTGAATAATAAGATACTATCTTACCCCTTGCTGCACCTTCTACCACAAAAAACTGTTCCTGCAAAGCCGAGTAAGAGGCCGGGTTGTTGCTGATAAGATACAATTTGCTGCGATATGCCACACCGGTATTGGCCATTCCTGAAGTACGGTTAAAATAGCTTTCTTCAAGATCACCGATACCGATAATAGAATATGGAGAGCTTGTGTTTTGGGACATGCTCTTATAGCAGCACAGCAAAGTGATGGCAGACACCAATAAATATCTTATAGTTCTTTTCATATCCTTATTCGGTTTGTACCGATATATAATATATTTTAAGCTGAATATTTTTCCCTTTTCCATTTTGAGGATCACCTATTACCAGCCGGTTAAAGCTGTTATTATATGCCGGGGAAGGCGGCAGGAAAATAAGCCCGTTCGTATTGTCCCCGGTTATGGCAAGCTGCTGTGCTACATAACCTGTCACATTATAAGTATAGTAGGTGTTCTCTCCGTATATCCAGTCCATTTTCAGATCGCCATATTGAATGCTTTGTGTGCCGGTAGCGCCGCTAACTGCCAGGGATCCTCCCAATTGATTATTAATATTGGTGGAAGATGCCTGTAACAGCGGTGGCGGCATATAGGTGTGATCATAGCTGCCGGGCAGCGGGGGTATGATCAGTTGTGCATTCATAAGACGGATAAAATCACTGCGCTGAAGAAGAGAGCGGAGTGTAGGGAACCGGACTTTCATCAGCACGCCTGTCAAAGACTGTATATAAGCGGCATGCCCTGTCTGAGCGGAAGGCAACTCTTTATTCTCCGGTAGCGGGAGGTTGAGCGCTGTGCCGGTACGGTCGAACTTTATCTGGTTAAACTGCCTGTTACGTGCAGTGAGGGTGAGATCAACGGACTTCACTTCCGCATAAGGATTGGATTCATGATAAAATAAACGCACCGTAACACTGTCGGAAAAGCCAAGTATGGCTGCGCTGGCTCCGGTTGCAGCAATCCTTATTCCATTGAAGTAATGCTCGAAATCATTGGCGCTGCTTGTTTGTAGCGCTTTTTCCTGCATAAAGTTGAAGAGCTCCTGCCCCCAGCTATTGCTCAGCCTGATCTTTACACTGTCTTTTTGTGAGGGGCGTATGAGCACAGCGGATGTCCCCAAAGGCGTGGAAGCCACCGGGAAATTACTGGTGTTATACAAATAGCTGTTACCTTCCGGTAGTTCGATCATGCTCGTCAGGCGGCTGACCGAAAACTGCTGTGCCACAGTAGTATCCCCATAGAAGGTGCTGTCGCCCCGCATTTGTAAAACGATAGAATCGTATGCCGCCGAAACATGAAAGCCGGGAATGCTGGAGGGATTTGATAATACGAAAAATGCGCTGGAAGATATTTTGCCGAAAAAAGGATCTGCATATCGGCCGATGAGCAGGTTGCCGGTCTGCGAAGTGATCACAGAATCTCTTACTATGGTAGAGATCTCCGGCGTGAGCGTATCCACAGCTACAACATTGGTATAATTTGCATCCACGAACTGCTCGCCGAACTGTATGTCTGCTTTTTTACACCCGGCAATACACGATAATATCATCAGACATAGAGGGACTATCCATTTTCTCATACTTTTTATTGCAAAAAACTGCATATATGCGCTTGCTTTCGGTGCAATATTATCAGTCTATACTGTTACTAATTTGTTAGTGTGTACTAATTACAGGCTTCTATATACCAATATGGCTATTTTATATATAAAGGCTGTAATTGTTCATGCTATGATCATAGCGGCGTAGATGAGCAGCGATATGCCAAAGAAAAGTGCTGGTATATGTAATTAGTATGTTTATCTATAAAACTATACTGAAGTTACATTTTAACGATTTACCATTTTGGCTTTCTGATAGTTTAGCTGCAAATTTTTTTTACATGACGAAAGTAAAGACATTATTCATCTGCCTGGCTGCAGGGGCGGGCACTATAGCTTTTTTGTCTGCTTGCAATAAGAGTTCTAACTCTAGCGATACTACTGTGGGTAACTGGATATTAAGATCATCTTTTGAAGGTGTGGCCAGGAGCGAGGCAGTTGCGTTTACGGTTGGGGGCAAAGGATATATTGTTACAGGATACGATGGTACAAAAAGGCTAAACGATCTCTGGCAATATGATGCTGAATATAATTTCTGGCAGCAAAAAGCAGTATTCCCGGGCGCAGCAAGAAATGCCGCTGTGGGTTTTGCCATAGATACCAAAGGATATATCGGCACCGGCTATGATGGCTATAATAAGCTTAACGATTTCTGGGAATACGATACTGAAGCCGATAAGTGGACACAGAAAGCAGATTTTGGCGGCTCAGCACGTTACAGCGCAGTAGGGTTCAGCATCAATGGCAAAGGGTACATATCAACAGGTTTTGACGGAAACTACCTGAAAGATATCTGGGAATTTGACCCTGCTAGCGGCGCCAGCGGAAAATGGACACAAAGAGTAAGCATGAGCGGGGAAAAAAGGCAGGGGGCTGTGGCTTTTGTATATCAAAATAAAGCCTATATATGCACCGGTACATACAGCGGCGGCACTGTAAACGACCTCAACGTTTTTGATCCCTCACAGCCGGAAGGGCAGGCCTGGACGCAATTGCGCAAGATCAGCAATGTAAGCGACGATTCCTATGATGATAATTATGCTATAGTGCGCAGCAAAGCCGTTGCATTTGTAATGAATAATAAAGCCTATATATGCACAGGAGAAAATGGAAGCATCTACAAAGATACCTGGGAATATGATTTTGCTACTGATCTTTGGACAAGTAAAACAGCTTTTGAAGGGGCTGCAAGATCGGGAGCCTGTGCATTCAGCATCAACAACCGCGGCTTTGTTCTTCTGGGTAAAAGCAGCACCTACCAGTTTGAAGACATAAGAGAGTTTTTCCCCGACCAGAAATACAATGAAGCCGAAGACCAGTAAGAACCTGTTATACGTAGCCGTCGCAGCGTCGGTAGTAGTGTCTGCCTTTGCTTATACCTTTTTCCGGCATTTGTCACGGAGAGGCGATGAGCGTTTAAAAGTAGAAGTATTGCCTGTAGCGATGGCCCGGGGCTGGGGGTATGAGATAAAAGTGGATGGCAAAACCTTTATTCACCAGGAAACTATTCCTGCGGTTCCGGGAGACAGGCATTTTGTAAGCAGGGAAGACGCTTTAAAAACAGGCAATGCTGTAATGAAAAAGTTACTGAAGGGAACACTTCCTTCACTGACTCCAGAGGAAGTAAAAAACCTGGGGATTGCCATTACTCCCTGAAGTATCAGGAATATAGCTCAATAATTTTGAAAAAGTCGTTGCGGTAGCTATTGCCTATCGGAACGACTTTTTTTCCAATAGATATTTCATTGCGGGATATTGTCTCAATATGATTGAGCGAAACAACATAAGAACGATGCACTCTTACAAAATCACTTTCGGGTAGCCTGGAGCTGAAATTCTTAAGGTTCTGAAGCGTCAATACCGGCTGAGGTCTGCCGTTCATATAGATTTGCGTATAGTCTTTCATGCCTTCACAAAACAATATTTCATCAAACCTTACTTTAATGATCTTATATTCCGATTTTATAAATACAAAATCGTGCTTAGTGCTGTTAGCTGCTGCTGATTCGGTAATGACCAGGGATTCTTCGTGCATGTCAATTCAGTTAATATAGTTTGGTATTTTGTTCGAACGGGGCAAATTTCAATATGAATGATAATATTTGACCGACATAATCGGTTAACCGGGCAAAAGAATAGGTGAATTTTTAATTCCCTGATATGTATACGAGTAAGAGAAAAATAAGTTGGGTTATAGCATTAATTAACAAACGAAAAACATGTGCAAACAGGAAAATGATCTATTCAAAGAATGAAGCATTTTGTGGAGATACTTACTATGACGACGATAAAACTGAATTATTGTTGAATATTTTCATACAGGCATGCTGCTGTATCTTTGCCACAGGTATATAAAAATTTCTTATGCAGACACTTTCGCTTGCTTTTCACAACCGGATACTGATCATTACCATCAACAGGCCTGATAAGCTCAATGCGCTGAATGCAACGGTAATTGAAGAACTAGGCACCACCATTGATGATGTTTATAACAATCCCGAAATACGATCAGCTATCATCACAGGGAGTGGAGATAAAGCATTCGTAGCCGGTGCCGATATCGGTGAATTCAACACCCTGGATGCAACCGGTGGCAGGGCATTGGCAGAAAAAGGGCAATTGCTGGTCTTTAACAAAATTGAACAGTCTCCCAAGCCGGTCATAGCAGCAGTGAATGGTTTTGCATTGGGCGGTGGTTGTGAGCTGGCTATGGCCTGTCATTTCCGGCTGGCTGGCAGCAATGCCAGGTTTGGCCAGCCGGAGGTTAACCTGGGATTGATACCGGGATATGGAGGCACGCAGCGGCTTGCCCGTCTCATCGGCAAAGGCCGTGCATTAGAGCTGATATTGACAGGCAATATGATTGACGCCGCTACTGCCCTTCAGTATGGGCTGGTAAATCATGTAGTATCTCCGGAAGAATTGCTGCCGAAAGCATTAGGTATACTTGAGCTTATCAATACAAAGGCGCCGCTTGCGGTAGCGGGAGCTATCAAAGCGGTAAATGCCGCTTTTGACAACCAGTTAAGCGGCTATGCTACGGAGATCGCTGCATTTGGAGCCTTATTCGATACCGAAGATGCTAAAGAAGGTGCGGCTGCCTTTCTCGAAAAAAGACGTGCTGTATTTAAGGGAAGGTAAATAGCCTGCATATGATTTTGTATCATTATCTTTTATCTTTGGGCAAAGCACTATTAAAATAGTCATACACTCATACACAAAATTATACATGGACTACAGAATTGAAAAAGACACAATGGGCGAGGTAAAAGTTCCCACTGACGCCTATTATGGAGCGCAAACGCAAAGAAGCGTTGAGAATTTTAAGATCGCCCGCGACATTAACCGCATGCCAAAAGAAATTATCCGTGCTTTTGCTTATCTCAAGAAGGCCGCTGCGCTTACCAATCTTGAAGCCGGTGTGCTGGATAAAGAAAAATCAGACCTTATAGGGAAAGTATGCGATGAAATTCTTAAGGGGAAGCTTGACGATTATTTTCCGCTGGTAGTGTGGCAAACAGGAAGCGGCACACAAAGTAACATGAATGTAAATGAAGTGATAGCTTACCGCGGGCATGTGCTGAACGGAGGGAAATTAGAAGATAAGCAAAAGATGCTTCATCCCAATGATGATGTAAATAAGTCCCAATCCAGCAATGATACTTTCCCGACGGCAATGCATATTGCAGCCTACAAGATACTGGTAGAGCTCACTATACCTGCCATAGAAAAGCTCCGGGATACGCTCGCTGAGAAAAGCAGGAAATTCATGCATGTGGTAAAGATCGGCAGAACGCATTTCATGGATGCTACCCCGCTTACCCTGGGCCAGGAATTCAGCGGTTATGTTTCACAGTTAGATCACGGGATAAAAGCCATTAAAAATACTTTGCCGCATCTCAGCGAGCTTGCGCTTGGCGGAACGGCCGTGGGCACTGGTATTAATACTCCTCCCCATTATGCAGAAAATGTAGCCGGGCATATAGCAGCGCTTACAGGGTTGCCGTTTGTAACTGCAGAAAATAAGTTTGAGGCATTAGCTGCGCACGATGCAATTGTAGAGGCGCATGGAGCGCTCAAAACCATAGCGGTAAGCCTGATGAAAATAGCCAATGACATACGTATGCTTTCTTCAGGCCCGCGTAGTGGCATTGGTGAGATACATATACCCGATAATGAGCCGGGGTCTTCTATCATGCCGGGTAAGGTAAACCCTACACAATGCGAAGCGCTTACCATGATCGCCGCACAGGTGCTTGGGAATGATGTGGCTATTAATGTAGGCGGTGCGACGGGTCATTTTGAATTGAATGTATTTAAGCCCATGATGATCTATAATTTCCTGCATAGCGCCCGCCTGATTGGCGACGGCTGCATAAGCTTTAATGATAAATGTGCGACAGGCATTGAACCGCTTGAGGCGAATATTAAAAAGCATGTTGATAATTCGTTGATGCTTGTAACGGCCCTCAACACTAAGATCGGGTATTATAAAGCTGCTGAAATCGCACAAAAAGCGCATAAGGAAGGCACTACCTTAAAAGAAATGGCAGTGAAGCTTGGATATGTTACCGATGCCCAGTTTGATGAGTGGGTACAGCCGGCTGAAATGGTGGGCAAGCTACCTGAATAATACTTATACCGGATACGCTAAAAGCAAGAAGGCATCTATCCTTTCGGAAGATGCCTTTTGCTTTAAACCAACTACAACATGAGAAAAATAGATGACCAATATAGAGATCAGGAAAATATCAGGGTTACAATGTTTTCCATAGAACGGCAGGTAAGTAATAAATATTATTTGTTGCAATGAATTAATATTTAAAGAAAAATCTTTCTTTTTTATTATCATTTGCTAAGAGACTACTTTAGAAAATAATCTCCTCGCAAAAATATCATTATGAGCTACTTAATAAAGCTATGTTAAAAGTGCGGCGCCAAAGTTGTCCGAAACGAATGAGATGGAAAGAATAATTTAAGCAACTGTTTCGTTTTAGATCTCAGCAAGTATTGTAACCCTAACCATACACAATCCGCCTTAAACGGGTTTGAGCCAAACGTACCCCTGGTCATTACTATTTTGATTAATGACCACTTAATCCATACCCGGAAGCAAAGTAAGTTGGAAGAATTCACAACCTCTCTCAACGCTTTGTAAACAACAAAGCCCTCTGTCAAAGGAGGGCTTTTTGTTTACTGGTTTCAGCTATCAGCTATCAGCTATTGGCAATAACACATCACCATTGCCTATTTACCATTGTCTGTAAAACCACCTGCTACTAATCACTAAGACACCTGCACCTCATCATTTACTGCACTATTTGTTTCAATGGTCGGGGTTGCTTCTTTTTTCCTGCGATCAAAAAAACGCTTCTGAAACAAAAGAATAATAATAACTCCCAAAGAAATAGAGGCATCGGCAATATTGAAAACCGGTCTGAAGAATTCAAAGTCTTCTCCTCCCCACACAGGCACCCAAGCCGGGAAGTGTGCATTAGAGATAATAGGGAAATAGAGCATGTCCACAACGCGGCCATGTAAAAAACCTGCATAACCTTCTTTAGGAAAAATAGAAGAAACATAGGGGTTGAATATATCACCGCTGTTTTCAAATATTAACCCATAAAACATGCTGTCTATAAGATTGCCTATTGCCCCGGCATAGATCAGTGTTGCGCAAATGATGAATCCTCTATGATACCCCAGCTTTATGATATGCCGGAGATAGTAAGTGCCGAAGACCACTGCAAACAGGCGGAAAAGAGTAAGAATGATCTTGCCCCATTCGCCGCCTAATTTCCATCCATAAGCCATTCCTTCGTTCTCAATAAAATGAAGTCTGAACCATGAGCCGAGGATCAGCTTTTCTTCCCCCAGGTAAAAATGTGTTTTTATCCAAATCTTCAGCCCCTGGTCAATGATCAGAATAGCCAAAGTCAATAATATCACTGATCTGAATTTCACGATATATATTTATTAGTAAGCAGCAAACCTACAGGAAAAAGATGATTTTTCATTATCTTTGACCCCTGTAGCATGAAAAGTAGAAAGCACACATATAGTCCCAAAGATTATGCGAGCAGCATATGTATGATCATGACATTATTGTGGTTGACAATAAGTGCGCCTTTCATTCTTACTGTACAGCAAGAACTGACCAATGCTGCTGCCGGCACAAATAAACAGTCTGTAGAAGACAATGCCAATCCTTTCGCCGGGCTTAACGAAGAGAAAACCGGCAGCGCCAATGTGCTTTCGGAATACCTGCATGAGCCTATGAGCCTTTCTGTCCCCGGTATTCCTACGCTTGAACACGATAGTAATAATACCCCGCTGATATATATAGCTTATTACGGAGAGCTTCTTTCTCCTCCTCCTGAAGCCTGATACGTTTCCATTTAATAACTTTTATTACCTGTCTCCGGTTCGGAGATATGTGTTAAGTTAATTCAATTATGTTTGGTGTTATTGTGAAAAGTGAATGATAAGAGTGAAATGGTGAACAGGTAAAGTCTGGTCCCGCCACAATGATTCTTTCGGGCCGGCATTCAGGCGAAGCTGAACGCCGTTCGGACGAGGCAATGGTTTTCACATCTGGCATTTTACGTTTGGCACAGCACTATTTGATTTTATGTTTCCTCAATAAAGGAGCGCATGTCTTAATCTCTTTGGATTTATAAACGATCATTTCTCTGCCCGGTATAAGCGATAGCGGACGCATTATTTAATCATAAGGTGCCGGTACCGGCTTCATGGGCCGTGAGTATTTTTAATTGTCAAAATGTATTGTATATATGAACAGCCGTTTAAATTATTTTAAAACTATCTCATCAGATCTCCCGGCTGCAATAGTGGTGTACTTAGTAGCGCTGCCATTGTGCCTCGGGATCGCGCTCGGTTCTAATGCACCTCTTTTCAGCGGGATCATTGCCGGTATTGTCGGTGGAATTGTCATTGGTATGCTGAGCGGATCTGATAAGAGTGTGAGTGGCCCTGCAGCAGGACTTACTGCAATAGTGGTGGTGGCTATCACATTGCTGCCATCTTTCGAAGCCTTTCTGGTTTCGGTAGTGATTTGCGGAGCACTGCAGTTAGTGCTGGGCTTCGCCCGCGCCGGGGTACTCGGCGATTATATTCCTAAAAGTGTGATCAAAGGAATGCTGGCCGCTATAGGCATCATCCTTATATTAAAACAATTACCTCACCTGGTAGGATATGATAAGGATTTTGAAGGAGATGAAACCTTTTTGCAACCGGATGGACAGAATACTTTCACCGGTATCTTCAGCGCTCTTAATAATATTACTCCTGTAGCAATATTGATCGGGGCAGCCTGTATAGCCTTCCAGCTTATTTGGGGTTATTTTGCCGAAAAGAAGCAGGGATGGATAAAGCTTATCCCTGCACCACTGCTGGTGGTGTTGCTTGGCATAGGGATCAATGCAATTGCAAAAACCCAATTCCCGGGCTCGGGACTTCAGCCTGATCATTTAGTAAATATCCCGGTTGCCGGGTCAGCTAAAGAATTCTTTTCTTTCTTTTCATTTCCCGACTGGAGCGCTCTTCTGAATAAGCAGGTATGGATAAGCGGGGTGACGTTTGCATTGGTTGCCAGTCTCGAAACACTGCTGGGCATTGAGGCAACAGATAATCTTGATCCGCAGAAAAGGATAACGCCTACCAACAGGGAGTTAAAAGCACAGGGTATAGGCAATATCATTTCCGGCTTTATCGGAGGTTTGCCGCTTACAAGCGTAATTGTCAGGTCTTCTGCCAATATAAATGCCGGCGCTAAAACAAAGATGTCTACTATTTATCATGGATTTTTTCTCCTCCTGAGCGTTGCTTTCCTGCCCCAGTTGTTAAAAGTCATTCCGCTTGCTGCACTGGCTGCCATTCTTATTTATACAGGATATAAGCTGGCAAAGCCATCCCTTTTCAGGGAGTTTTATAAAAAAGGCTGGGATCAGTTTTTGCCGTTTGTTGCTACGGTAGTGATCATCCTGTTGACAGACCTGCTGGTTGGCGTACTTGCAGGATTAGCTATAGGGTTGTTTTTTTCTGCGAGAAGTAATTATAAGACAGCCGTATTTATTGTCAACGATAATAACAATTACCTTATCCGGCTTAGAAAAGATGTTTCGATCCTGAACAAACGGGGCATAAAAAGTAAGTTAGATAATGTGCCTCCAAGATCTAATGTGCTTATTGACGTGACAAAGGCAGATTATATTGATCAGGATATCGTTGAAATGATCAATGAGTTTGCCCGGAATGCGCCGGAGCGCAATGTAAGAGTGGAGCTAAAGACAGATGCCCAAAACGACTATCGCTTCAGCGTAGGTAAAGTGCAGGTTGAGCATGCAACAAACGGTATTGCAGTATAACAGATTACCCCCTTTAAAATAATATATAATGAAATCATACGAAAAACTATTATTGGAGAATAAAGCATGGGCGGCAGAAAAGGTATCGGGTAACCCCGAATTTTTTAACAAGCTCTCCCGTGTTCAGACGCCTGAATTTTTGTGGATTGGCTGCAGTGACAGCCGCGTACCGGCAAACGAGATCACCAATACTCAGCCCGGAGAGATTTTTGTGCACAGGAATATTGCCAACATGGTGATACATACTGATGTAAACCTCCTGAGTGTGCTGGATTATGCTGTCAATCATCTTAAGGTGAAACACATCATTGTGTGCGGGCACTATGGGTGCGGCGGGATAAAAGCATCTATGACCAACAATGATTATAAAGCAGTGCTGAATATGTGGCTGCGCAATATCAAAGATGTATACAGGCATAACCGTGAAGAACTGGACGGCATAGAAGATATGGATAAACGCGCCGACAGGCTTTCAGAGCTGAATGTTATGGAGCAGGTAGTAAGGCTTTCACAAACAACTATTGTGCAAAATGCCTGGCAGCGCCGGAACGAGCCTCATCTGCACGGATGGATATATGGTCTGAAAGACGGGTTGATCACACCGTTAATCGAACTGAAGGCTGGTAGCAAAATAGATTCGCTTTACAGGTACGACAATATAACATAAGTTGCAGACAGTTACTATAAAAAGCGATGGAAGTATCAACTGCTGATACTTCCATCGCTCCTGTATACGAGAAAATAATGCTATGGCAACAATAATTTGCCGTATTTTTTTGTGAGAAGTGAGACGGTAAATATTAGGATCTCACATTTATCGCCTGCCGTTTCACGTTTGACATAACACTAACCTAAAGCTACTCTTTTGAAACCTGTAACAGCTAATGCGCTGTCAACACTTTTTAAATGATCGCTTACACTTTGGGATGCGTCTTTTACAAATGGCTGAGCTGTCAAAGTATTTTCTTTAAAGAAGGCATTCAGCTTGCCTTCAGCTATCTTTTCAATCATGGCATCAGGCTTTCCTGCCATCTTGGGATCATTTTTTATTTGCTCGGTAACAATAGCTTTTTCACGTGCAATGACATCTGCAGGTACCGAACCTGGATCAACAGCTACCGGGTTCATGGCCGCAATCTGCATAGCAAGGTCTTTCCCTGCTTCAGCAGCTTCTTTGTTTAAGCCTACTAATACACCAATCCTGTTGGCGCCGTGAATATAGGAAGCCACATAAGGCGCATCAAGACGCTCAAATTTGCTGACGCCTATCTTTTCGCCGATACTTGCCAGTTTATCATTGATAAGATCTGAAACTTTAGCTCCGTTTACAGATACATTGTTAAGCTCATCTATGCTTTTCACATTGTTGGCTACAGCAGCAGCTGCAATGCTTTGAACAAAGGCAACAAACTCAGCATTTTTACTTACAAAATCTGTTTCACAGCTTATGCAGACAGCCATACCGGTTTTGTTGTCCGGGGTAGTTTGTGCTATTACTACTCCTTCTTTGGCTTCACGGTCTCCGCGCAGCGCGGCAACTTTTGCACCTTTTTTACGCAACCAGTCAATGGCTTCTTCAAAATCGCCATTGGTTTCTGTTAATGCTTTACGGCAATCCATCATACCTGCACCTGTCATTTGACGGAGCTTGTTTATATCTGCTGCTGTTATAGTTACAGTTGACATATCGAAAAATTAATTATAGTTTTAAAATACAGGGCAATAAGAATACCTTCCGCAGAGGACTGAGCTTAACAGGAAGGAATCTTTCAATATATTCATTGCCTGGTTAGCGACCGCCACCGGCAGGGCGCCTTGCCCCGCTACCTCCGGACGGAGTGCGCCTTCTCTGACCACCTCCGCCTGCTGCTGCTCCTCTCCCTGGCCCACGTCCGCCTCCTCTGCCGCCTTTTTCGCGTTCAGGAGCATTTTCATCTATATCAAGCCTGGGGGATTTCTCTACTACTTCTTCTTCTGTTTCTTCTTCTGCTTTTTCATTCTGGCGTTCTGCAAGCCCTTCAGCAATAGCCGCTGTAATGTAATTAGTAATAATAGCTATTGATTTGGTAGCATCATCATTGGCAGGAATAGAGAAGTCTACTTTATTAGGATCGCAATTGGTATCTACCATGCCGAATGTTGATACACCCAGTCTCTTGGCTTCAGAAAGTGCTATATGCTCATGGCCTATATCAACGATGAATAATGCTGCAGGCACACGCCCTAACTGGGCTATACCGCCAAGCACCTTTTCCATTTTTTCTTTATCACGGCTAAGCGTAAGGCGCTCTTTCTTGGTAATGCTGTCGAAAGTGCCGTCGTTGAGCATTTTTTCAATGCTTTGCATTTTCTTTACGCTCTTACGAACAGTGTTGAAGTTGGTAAGCATGCCGCCAAGCCATCTTTCGGTAACATAAGGCATGTTTACTTTTTTCGCACATTCAGTCACGATTTCCTTAGCCTGCTTTTTGGTGCCCACAAACATTATTTTCTTGCCGCTTTTGGCAATGGTTTTTAACGCTGCGGCTGCTTCCTGAAGGTTTTCAACAGTTTTGTTGAGGTCAATGATATGGATGCCTTTCTTTTCAGCAAAAATGTAAGGCAACATTTTGGGGTTCCACTTCTTACGCAGATGACCAAAGTGAACACCTGCTTCCAGTAATTGCTGCTGCAATGAAGTGCTATTTTCCATTGTTATGATTTGATAATTTTGAAAAGTACTTTTTGATTATGTTATAAAGTTTGCCTGTAGTCGAGGCTAACATATTAACGTTTACTGAACTGGAAGCTCTTCCTCGCTTTTTTCTTGCCAAACTTCTTACGTTCAACAGACCTCGGATCGCGCATCAGCACACCTGCCGCCTTTAATGCCGGACGATAGTCGGCGCTTACTTCAATGAGCGCACGGGCTATGCCCAGTTTTGCAGCTTCTGCCTGCCCTTTGGGGCCTCCGCCTGAAGCATTGATCTTCACATCAAATTTATCCAGCCCCTCTACGGTTTTCAGCGGGAGCTCTACCTGGTTTTGGAGGTAGACCAGGGGAAAATATTCTTTGTAATCACGGTCGTTGATCGTGATCTTACCGTCTCCTTTTGAAAGGAAAATCCTTGTTACAGCTTCCTTACGACGGCCTACGCCATTTTTTTGCTTTTCCATTTATATTAAGCTTTGCGCTATTAGCAGTTTAACTAATTAAAATTTCAATGATTTGGGTTGCTGTGCTCCATGCGGGTGCTCAGCGCCTGCATATACAAAAAGCTTTTTGTAGAGCTTGCGACCAAGGCGGTTTTTAGGAAGCATGCCTTTTACCGCTCTTTCAATCACTACTTCCGGTCTGCGGCTAAGAAGGCTTTTTGCAGTTTCTTCTTTTTTACCGCCGGGATAGCCCGAAAAGTTAATATAGGTCTTGTCTTCAAGTTTGTTGCCGCTGAATTTAACCTTGTCGGCATTAATTACGATCACAAAGTCCCCACAGTCAACATGAGGAGTATAATAGGCTTTGTTTTTGCCACGCAGCACAGCCGCGATCCTGGCACACATGCGACCAACGGTTTGATTGGTGCCGTCAACAACATACCAGCTATGTTGCACGGTAGCCTCGTTCGCATGTTTGGTAGTAAAATGTAGTTTGCTCATTGTATTATTTTTTCCCGGGTTGTTTTCCCGGGTGGAAACAGCGCCATCCCGCCATCTTCCGGTTAAAAATTGGAGCGCAAAGGTAGGTGCAAAGCATCAGTAATTCCAAGAAAAAGACCCACTATTTTTGAGCGGGTCTTTGTAAGTTATTGAAAATCAGTAAAATTTTTGCAATGAAAATTATTTGAGAGAATATATTTCCTGTATGATGGTGAGCCCATTGTTATTTGGCCCCTGTGCGAGCGCTGTATGCAGATCGTGTTTTATCCAGTAATCTGTTGCCGGGCGGGCGTCATTTTTCTTAAGCCATTCATACATTACGGAAAGATCATCGCCGAGGTCTGTATAATTTCTCCGTGTATGTATAATAATTGCCTGGCGGTCGTCTGCTTCAAGAAGTTCGAAGGGCGGCTTTACAGAGGTAGTCTCTTCGGAAACTTCCACGGCTATACATACCCTTACGGTTGAATCGCTCAGATTTTCAAACTGACTTAAAAAACAGCCCGGCTTTGTAATTGCATTTTCAGGAATGTTATGAGTTACTTCTCTATATAATGTATTCAGTGCAACGTCCATTGAACCCGCATCCGTGGTATCATAAGCTACAACGATCTTGTTTGAAGGGATCTCTGTTTTTTCAAAAGTAAGCCCCCCGAACACGTTGTCAGGCTTTTCTATATGGTTTTTAAATTGTACCATATTTTGCAGGAATGGCGCCCGGAACTCATCAGGATGTAAAAGTAACCGGACCTTTTTGCTGATGCTGCTCCTGCAGGTAATTTCTTCCACCCAGCTTATTTTGGTATCCCAGTTATTTTTATTGCTTCGCAAAAGCTGCACCTGTCCTTTCTTTTCTTCGCTGCTTTCCACGAGGGTATAGTCAAAAATATCGTGATTTCTGTTAGAGCTTATCTGAAATCCTGAAAATGCGGGAAAACTGGCGCCGGTATCATAATACCATTTATCCCAGTTGGAGGTATCCATTAAAGTACGATTGGTAATATGGAGATCTGCGTTTACGATGATATCAGCTCTAAAAGTTCTGCTTACAGGAATAAGAAACAGGCTGACTGCTCCGATAAGTGCTAAAATAAAAATCGTCGCAAATATTTTTTTGGGTTGCATAACAGGTATTGGGTTTTGTAGTATCTCTGTAACAAACGTAAAGTTATACCTCATATAATCCCGAAAAGACTGATTTCGATAAGATGCATATAAACTTCGACGAATTGAGTTTATTTGGAATAAAGGTCAGGACGTCGAAAAAATGTTTGGCAGTCTTAATTGGAGCAATTTGATCTAATTGCCATATATTCGATTGCTTTTTTCAACCCTTAAACTTTTATTTCATGTCTTCTTTACAGGAAGCTCGGAGGCTGCATTCTCTTGATGCGCTGCGCGGTTTTGATATGTTCTGGATAATGGGCGGTGAACGTATTTTTCATGCAATCGCCAAGGCTACGAATAGCCCCTTTTGGGAAGGACTTGCCCACCAGTTCTCTCATCCTGAATGGAATGGCTTCAGGGTATATGACCTGATATTCCCGCTATTTCTTTTTATTGCAGGTGTGGCATCTCCTTATTCTACGGGGAGGCTGCTCGAAAAAGGCACTCCCCGGAGCAGGCTTTTGCAGCGCGTAATTAAAAGAGGCCTGATATTGGTGCTGCTTGGAATTATTTATAATAATGACCTGCGCATACAGCCACTTTCTGAGGTCAGGTTCCCAAGTGTATTGGGAAGGATAGGGCTTGCATGGATGTTTGCAAATATCATCTATCTGTATACTACAAGCGTAAAATCACGTGTGGCCTGGTTTGCCGGGCTTGTTTTTGGATACTGGCTTTTGCTCATGTTTACATCTGCCCCCGGTTATCCTCGGGGAGATCTCACTATAGAAGGGAACTTTGCTTCTTATATAGACAGGCTTTTGCTGCCCGGCCGCCTCAATACCAGGGGATTGCACGATCCTGAAGGAATTTTATCTACTATCCCTGCAATAGGCACAGGCTTATTGGGAATACTTACCGGCGAATTTTTAAAGAACAATCCCCTGGCTCCGCGTAAAAAAGCTATATATATGATTGGCGCCGGGTTTACCGGTATAATGCTTGCCCAGATATGGAACCTGGTTTTTCCTATTAATAAAAACCTTTGGAGCAGCTCTTTTGTGTTACAGGTAGGCGGTATAAGCCTTATCCTGCTGGCCATATTCTTTTATATTATTGACATAAAGGGATATAAAAAATGGGCTTTCTTTTTTGTAGTAATAGGTATGAATTCTATTTTGATATATATGTCAGGCACCTTTATTGACTGGAAGAATACTACCAATGCCTTTTTTGAATGGCTTGTACAACTTACCGGCGATCCTTATGGAATAGTGGTATTCGCTATTTGCTATACTGCGGTAAAATGGGCATTTCTTTATTTTATGTACAAAAAGAAAGCATTTTTGAAAGTGTAGAGTGAAAGCGGGCTGGCTTATAAGGCAGAATTTATTGCAGGAGCGTCTTCCGGCACTTGTTTTACCAAAGTAGTAATCCCAGGTATCAATTATCTTGATGGCATATAGTTGATAATAATTAAAAAGAATGGTCGTTTTGAAAAGGTGATCTTTTGATTGCCTTTTTATGCGTAAACAGGGTTTATTTATTGCTCTCTTTATATGCTGCTTTTTCTTCTCCCGCTCAGGAGACCCGGTGGATATTGCCCGGGTAAGTCAGCTATATAGTATCGCAGACAGCCTTTTCGGTCTCAAAAGTCCCACAGATGTCACAGATGCAACTGCAAAAGCGCATTTTGACAATGTGATCGAAGCCTGTAGAAATGAACCCGGCATTCCCGATAGTTTGTTGTTTCACTCACTTTGGAAAAGAGGAGTATTGGATGAAATCCTGGGAAACCTTGATAGTGCCAAATACTTTTATCTCCGGTCGCTCAGCCTGGCCCGGCAGAAAAAAGATATCCCTGATTCCCTGCAATTCAAGCCGCTGCTATACGCAGGAGATATTTATTACCGGGAAAATAAATTTGATTCTACAAGGATACTACTCGAAAAAGCCCGGTCTCTTTCGGAACAATACGCTTTCACTGATGAACGGGAGAGGCTGTATAATATACTTGGAGCATTATATTTTGAGGGGGGAAATTATTTACAGAGCAAAAATTGTTTCGAAAAAGCATTGCAGATCATTGAGGATGATAAGGGAAATACCGCTAAGAAAATAAATTTTGAAACAAATATCGCTGTCGCACAAAACAGGCTGGGTAATTATGAGGAAGCCCTGCAACGGTATCTTGGACTGCTTCAGTACAAAGAATATGCCGTTGATATTTCGCTCAATATTGGAAATATTTATACAGCGCTGGAGCAATATAATACGGCCTTGCATTACTTCTATGATTGCCTGGGCAGTCCCCATATAGAAGTGCTCAATTATATTGCCAAAGCTCACCTTATGCTCGGGCAGTATGATTCAACAGCGCATTATCTCAGCCTTTTTGAAAATAAAGCGTCGGCATCGGAAGTGGAGACCGACAGGATCACATGGGGGGTCCATTATATATGCAAAGGAGATTATCTTAGGGCAAGGGGGGATATGGCTGACGCGGCAGGAGCATACCAGCATGCGATCGTTCAACTGATGTATGATTTTTCAGACAGCAGCATATACGGTAATCCATCTGATTTTTCCGGTACATTATCTTCTTTTAATTTATACGATGCCATTCTGAAAAAAGCTGCCTGTTTTGAAGAGCTCTATAGCCGTGACAAGAGCGTTGATAACCTGAATGCCGCAATGGGAACTTATATTTCAGCTATTGATCTTACAGATTATCTTGAGCGCACTATGGACTCTGATGAGTCAAAGATATTTTTGAAGCGAAACAGCGGCGCTGCATACAACAGGGCGCTGGATATGGTAATGGATCTGTATGCCATTAATCATGATAATGCTTTATTATGGAAAGCATATACTATTATTGAGCGCAATAAGTCTTCTGTGCTGGTTTCAAACCTGAAAGCCTTCCAGGTAAAAAGCAGGGCACAAATACCGGAAGATATCCTGCAGCAGGAAAGAGACCTGAAGTACAGTATTGCGAGGCTTCAGATAAAGCTGGACCAGGGCGCAGACAGTGCCGCAAGACAGAAAATGGTAAGCGAAAAAAGAAATGATGAATTGGCGCTTGCCGTAATTCAAATCAAGATCAGGCATTATACCGGTACTGCCGGCCCGAATGAAGCAGGAAACTTTTCTGCTCATCAGCAATTCTTTAAAAATAATCTTACCGGGGATCAGGCTATCCTCGATCTGTATTTCAGCGATAGTCTCCTGTATATGTTTGCAATAACCAGTAATGATATTCACGCCGCTGTGATTCCCCAGCAACAACTCGGGCTTGAGAAAGTAGAACAGGTGCAAAGAGGGTTTCAACACCCGGGCAATATTCCTGACCAGAGTGTTGATACTGTAGTGCATCAACTATTTAATGTCCTTATTAGTCCTTTGCTCCCTTATATCAGGGAAAAAAAGGAATGGATTGTACTGCCGGATCGCATATTTTATTATTTCCCTTTTGAAATTATTACCAATCCTGCCACAGGAAAAATGCTTATTGAAGATTATTCAATCAGTTACAATTTTTCCACGCAATTTATTGCCGGGAAATCTTTGGAGCGGAAAGAGAAGGATCCTAAGCTGATTGCACTTGCTCCTTTCATCAGCCAGGGAATGTATTGCTACGAAGATTCCATATTGCTGGACAGGCTGCCGGCGACCCAGATGGAGATCAACGGTTTGAAAGGAGAAATACTGAAGGATACTATAGCAACCAAATCTGCTTTTATAAAAGCGGCTAACCATTACGATATTCTTCACCTTGCCACTCACGCAGTAATGGACCCCTCCAATCTGTCTCAGTCTTACATAGCCTTTTACCCGGAAGATTCTACCCGGCACGACAGCTTTAAGCTCTATTTAAATGAGCTGTATAACCTGGATCTTGATTCTACAAGACTCATGTTGCTTAGTGCCTGTGAAACAGGGGTAGGAAAGTTTACAGAGGGAGAGGGGGCAATGAGCCTCGGCAGGGGAGTATTGTATGCCGGATGCCCCAGTGTTGTCACTACCTTGTGGCCGGCCAACGACCAGTCTACTGCTTATATTATCAATCACTTTTACAGGCACATGGATGAGGGCAGAGACCTTACTACGGCATTGCGGCTGGCAAAACTTGATTTTATAAAAGACTACCCGCGTCAGAAAAACCCTTCTTACTGGGCGCATCTTGCATTAATAGGGCAAACCAGTTCATTGTATGAAGTTTCTTTTAAAATCAACCTGCAGCTTATATTGATTTGCCTGGGCACAGCAGTTCTGGGCGGTGCTGTCTACTGTTATATAAGGTTCAGAAAAAAAGCTTGAAGCTTTATTTTAATAATGTCGTATAGCCTAAAAATTGTGACATTCTGGCTGATACTATAATGGCATACTTCTTGTTTAGTGTTTAAACATTGATTAATTTTGACTATTAAAACTAAAACATTATTTATGGCATCTACAAAATGGGTTATTGATCCCGCGCATAGTGAAATAGAATTTAAAGTAAGGCATCTGATGATCACTAACGTTACAGGTAGCTTTACATCTTTTTCCTCAGAAGCAGAGACTGAGGGCGATGATTTTACTACCGCCAGGATTTCTTTTACTGCACCTATAACATCCATATCTACCGGCAATGAGCAAAGAGACGGACATCTGAAAACTGCTGATTTTTTTGAACTTGAAAAATACCCGAATATCAGCTTTGTTTCTAATGGATTGAAAAAGAAGGGGGAAGATGAATATGAGCTGGATGGCGATTTGACGATCAAAGATGTCACAAAAAAAATAAAACTTAATGTGGAAGCAGGAGGTATAGCAAAGGATCCGTGGGGGCAAACTAAGGCAGGGTTTTCTGTAATCGGAAAGATCAATCGGAAAGATTTTGGGCTCAACTGGAGCGCTGTTACTGAAGGCGGTGGCATAGTGGTAAGTGATGAGGTACGGATCCATGCTGAAGTGCAATATATTAAGCAATAGGCTGGTCGGACGAGGGACGCGAAAGAAGACAAGAATTCCTGACCTTTTTTCTTTTATCGTTTCACATCTTACGATAGCAGGCAGATTTAAACAATTTAAAAGGCTGTATCAAATGCTGGTACAGCCTTTTTATTGGAAGTAAATAAAAATATTGGAAATTGGTTGGAACTTATGCTTTGGTGATATAGATTTGATATCAAAATAATATCAAATTGAATATGGAAAAAATAATGAGACCGATATCCGGCTATTTAGCCCTCATGCTGGCAATCGCTGCAATCCTGGCAGGAATATATGTCAATGCTGTGAGCCAGGGCAACCTTGCGTTTGTTCTTCCCGGGATTTTATTATTGATTGCAGGTGTATTTTTAATTAAGGGGATCATGATCGTTAATCCCAACCATGCGAGAGTGTGCGTTTTTTTTGGAAAATATATAGGGACTGTTAAGGAAAATGGTCTTCTGTGGGTCAACCCTTTATATACCACCTATAAAATATCTCTTCGGGCTCAAAACCTGAATGGTCAGCAGTTAAAAGTGAATGACAAGATGGGCAATCCCATTGAAATAGCAGCGGTAATAGTTTGGCAGGTAGAAGATACGTATAAGGCCTCCTTTGAGGTGGCAGATTTTCAGCAATATGTTGGCGTGCAAAGCGAAGCTGCAGTGAGGCATCTGGCTACGAGCTGCCCCTATGATGAATTAGAAGCGGAGGGTGCAGAGATAACATTGCGTGACGGAGGCGAAAAGGTGAATGAACTGCTCGAGCATGAGCTTAATGAAAGGCTTGCTCCTGCAGGCATCCTAGTAAAAGAAGCAAGGATAAGCCACCTGGCGTATGCCCCTGAAATTGCCGGGGCAATGCTGCAGCGCCAGCAGGCTACAGCTATTGTTGCTGCCCGCACTAAAATTGTAGAAGGCGCCGTGGGTATGGTTGAGCTTGCCCTGGCGGAGTTGAGCAAAAAGGCGATCGTAACTCTGGACGAAGAAAAAAAGGCCGCGATGGTAAGCAATCTTATGGTGGTGCTATGCGGAGAAAAAGCTGCAACGCCTGTATTAAATACAGGAAGTTTATATCAATAAGAAAATATTAGCATGCCAGGAAAGAAATCTTTTGTGCTGCGTTTAGAGGAGGATATGTTTAAGGCTGTTGAAAAATGGGCCGCCGATGAATTCAGAAGTGTAAATGGACAAATAGAGTGGATACTTTCCCAAAAGCTCAGGGATGCAGGTCGTATCAGGCAGCCCCGCCCTGTGTCCCCGGGTGATAAAGACAAAGGCAAAGAGGGAAATAATTAACAAAAAAAGCTGTTCTTTTGCAATATTTAGTTATAAATATCCTCGTGTGTTGAAGCTTTTTGTTATTAACCTGCTTGATTTTTTTTATAGTCCGTTCCAGAAAATCATTGACAGGCAAACCTTTAGATATATTGCATGCGGGGGAGGAAATACACTGCTCGATATTGTTATTTATTTCATTACGTACAATTTCATTCTGAAAAAGCAAATTGTACATACTCCGGTTATCAGCATCAGCCCTTATATAGCTTCGTTCATGATCTCTTTCATGATAACTTTTCCTACAGGCTTTTATCTGATGAGAAACGTAGTATTTACGGGGTCCACACTGAGAGGAAGAGTGCAGCTTGTAAGGTATTTTACGCTTGTAGTGGTCTGTGTGTTGTTGAATTATATTTTTATCAAGCTTTTTGTAGAGCGTTTTCACATCTTTCCAACCATAGCTAAATCTTTGACAACCATCATAGTAGTATGCTTTAGCTACCTTACACAACGACATTTTACGTTTAAGATCAAAAGTTGAAAATAGGGAATAAAGTGCTTAGACCATTAGTTCCTTTACTTTTTCCGGTAAGGGCAGGTAGATGACAGTGCTTTTCACTTGGTCTAGCTTATATATGGTCTAAACAAATTATTCCTGTAGAGATTTAGTCTCTCTATATGGGTGTTTGAAGGTTGGCAACAGCCGGGAAAACAACGAAATAGGATAAGGTTTACCCATAGCTAACTGCATAAAAAGTAATATGAAAAGAACATTATTTTTATCGTAAATATCAAAGTGCGGTTAAATATCCATTAAAAATTTTTAAAAGACCGGGAATTTTTAACGGTATTTTGCTACCGTTTTTTAACGGTACTTTACTACCGTTTTTTAACGGTATTTTTGCTACCGTTTTTTAACGGTATTTTCGTGTTGTTTTAACGGTTTTTTTTCCGTAGAATTAACATTTGTTACTGACAGTCTACAAAATATAAATATAACTAATTTGTAATCAATTGAGTTATATGTAATTGTATGTATTTCCGTGTTTTGACTTCTGGTAGTTTTACACCGACTTATTTATTTAATCATTTTAAACCATTGAAGTCATGCTTACAACACAAAAAAAATCATTAAAGGTCGGAAAGTACGTTTCTACCAGCTATGTAGACAACATCATCAGAACGTATAAACAAGAAAGATGGGCACATAACTCCGCCCGCCTTGGGAAAGAAGATTCACTCAGCAGTTGGTACAGCATTGAAGAGCTTGAAGAATTTATTGCAAAAGCTAAAATGCATGGTGCCGACGGCATTAAGCTTTATTATGCTGCGTATCCTGCAGATTTTACTGAAAAGCCTGAATATGCCGGGTTACAAACTCTTGCCCTGGTAGCTACCAAGAGCAAGGAACAGGAAAACGGTACCGCACATAAGGATCTCTATATACAGGACGGTGAAAACATAAATATCCTGGCTTATAATACAGGCAGGCTTTGCCCTCCAAGCTGCCCGCCCAAACCCGGCGGTGATGCAGATGACTGGGGCGGAATAGGCGTAACCGTAGTGGACAGGGGAGAAAAAGGGATGGTGATTGTTTAGCCCTTAAATTGGCTTGATGTAAAAATTAAAACCCCTTTTAAAAAAGGGGTTTTTTTATGAAAGTTTTGATTTCAGGTCTATCTTGCAATCATGTCCCTGGGAGATGCCTATATATGGTTTATACTACTTGCTGCTGTTGCAGCATTTTCCGCTTTTTTTTTGAAAAAGATTTCTCTCTTTCTTTATTTTTTCCCTTTTTATTTGTTGACAACTTTTCTTGTTGAAGCATTGGGGATATGGATGAGTGATAATGGGAAAACTACCACACTTTTATACAACATATTCTCAACTTTTGAGTTTATGTTTTATTTCTGGATATTAAGAACTATTATATGGAATAATAAAATCAAAAATTTCATTCTATATACCCTAATTATATATCCAGTTTTGGTTACTTTAAATATTTTGTTCTTGCAAAAAGGTAATCTTCAATTCCATAGTCTTACCTATTCGATAGGGTGCTTAGTTATTGTAGGGAATACCGTAATATACTTTTATGAACTCTTCGAGGCAGACAAATCTATTGATTTGATTCGTGATCCTTATTTCTGGATATGTTCTGGTCTTTTGTTTTATTATACCTGTAGTTTTCCTTTATTTGCAGTAACCAATTTCTTTGCCGCACCTACCAATGTTTTTATACAAAACTATAATTCTATTAGCTCTCTCCTGAATATTTTGCTATATTCATCCTTTATCATTGCTTCACTATGCAGGATCAAAACCAGGAAATTCTTTTCATAATCATCATGGGCGGTTTGCTCGCTCTTGTCCTGGTGGGTTTTGTGGTTACAGTGCTTTTCCTGTACCAGCGGAAGCAACACCGGCAGCAGCAGGAGCTTGCCCAGTTGAAGGACGAATATGACCAGGAAGTGCTTCGGTCGCAGTTGGAGATACAGGAAGCAACCCTTAAAAATATTTCCCAGGAGCTTCATGATAATATTGGGCAGGTGTTGTCTGTGGTGAAGCTGTCACTGTCGGTGCTCCCACTGGAGAAAGAACATAAAGCATATGAGCCCCTGCAGCATATTCGTGAGGTGCTTAATAAAGCAGTATTTGATCTTGCAGATCTTACCAAAAGCCTGCATACCGACAGGATTGCGCAGATAGGCCTGGTAGAATCCATAAAATTTGACCTTGAAACACTTAAGAAAACAGGGCTCATGCAGGTGAACCTGAATGTGGAAGGAAAGGAATACAGGCTGGGAGAGCAAAAAGAAGTATTTATATTCCGTATTTTTCAGGAGCTTGTCAATAATATCCTTAAACATGCAAAAGCCACTCAGATAAATATTGGATTGAATTATATTAACGATAATAATTTTGCCTTTTCGGTTAAAGATAATGGCGTAGGATTCAGTATGGAAGAAAAGAAAGGCTCTAAAAACCCGCTCAACGGCGTAGGATTGAAGAGTATGCTCAACAGGGCAAAGCTCATCGGCGCTACAATGGTTTTTGACAGCAGCCCTGGCAATGGAACTTCTGTAGTAATGAACCTGCCCATCCAATCAACGATCGCAAAAGATTAATTAATGATGACTGATAATAAGAGAAAGATACAGGTAGCTGTTGTGGATGATCATACGCTTTTGAGAACAGCTCTGGCGAAGCTTATTGATTCGTTCGATGACTACGCTGTACACTTTGAAGCGGAAAATGGGGAAGAGTTAAAAAAAATAATCAATAAAAAGGTTATACCGGAGATCGTATTGCTGGATGTGAATATGCCCGGTATGAACGGGTATGAAACGGCAGAATGGCTGTATAAGCATTACCCGCAGGTTAAAGTGCTGGCGTTGTCAATGCTCAGTGATGATCATGCTATTATAAGGATGCTTAAATCCGGCGCAAAAGGTTATATTATGAAATCCGCTGACCCGGATGAACTGCTGCTGGCGCTCAATTCCGTGATGGAAAAGAATTTTTACCTGTCAGAGTATATCTCAGGAAAGATCATCGGCGGGTTAAACAGGAATATGGATGTACCGGATGACCCTATACCCCTGACGGAAAAAGAAAAAGAATTTCTGCGACTGATATGCTCGGACCTCTCTTATAAAGAGATTGCAGAAAAAATGTTTGTAAGCCAGCGAAGAGTAGAAGATCATCGCGACGCGCTGTTTGAAAAATTAAAGCTTCGTTCCCGTGTGGGGCTGGTATTATATGCAATAAAAAATGGCATATTTGAGATATAGAACCTAGACGTGAAATAAGAGCACCTCACCTCTTAAGATTCCTGCCTCCTCTATAAGGCAACCTCGTCTATTCGTATAGAAAGCTCTCCCCTTGCATTGCAGCGCAGTATAAAAGTATTTTTGAACGGGTAAATACTGATGACCTGGAGGCTGTTTATTTTTCCCGAGGAGGTTATCCCTTTCTGCCATTCCCTGTTCATTGCTGCATTTACTTTCGACCGCAATGTATCAGCATAGTCCTGTATATCAAAACTGGCGTATTTATTCAGTTCATTGATGATCCTCCTGTTAAAAAGCCACCTGGCAGTTTTAAGCAATAAGTCCCTGGTCTTCACGTCAAAGTCTATCTGTTTTACTGCTATATTATTTTTTTCTTTATCAAAAACAGGCTTCCCTGTGAGGTACATAATACCGGTTTCCGGCCCGGTGAATTGAATCTTTATGATGAGCCGTTCATTATCTGCTCCGTAAATGCTGCATTTATCTATAATAATGTATTTGCCGACCTTATCCATATTTATTCTTTTACCATTCAATGCTCTTGTCAGCAACAGGCTAAGCGAATCATAATCCATTATCGCATCAATATATATGCTAAACCCCCTGCGTTGGCTGAAATCACTGATGTCTGGTATAACTGTTTTGTAGTCAGCGCTTTTAGCAAGACTAATCAGGGGGCGCGCTGAAATGCCGACAGAGATATTAAGCGAATCGTTCCTTGCATGGAGGGTGCTGATGCGTATTTTTTCCGGGTTAATTTTTAAATAGCCTATATCATACATCCTGATGCCGGTGTTAAGTATATCCCACAGTTGCTGAAACTGCGGGCGAAGATTGATCCTGTTAAGAGAATCTTCTATTTCTTTGCCTCCATCTTGTAATTGTTCCTTTAGCTGCTTCATTACCATAGGGGTAATATCATGTTTCCAGAAGCAAACGGTGCACTTATCCAATGGTTTGGGCTCAAGAGGCTGTAGTCCGGAAGCAATATTATAATCAGGCTTTAATTGCAGGGAGGCCTTGTAGCCTATATCCACTCTGGGCTCCGCTTCATTTAAGCCACAGGTGCAGGTGGGCGACCAGGGAGTAATGGCTACCCTGTCGCTCCCTGTTCCGGTACATACTCTCTGGGCGCCGGCAATAATATAGCTTCCCGTAAAGTTGAAGTTTATAGTGTTTCCGTTGGCAGCAATGCGGAGCGGTCCACGCTTAAAGCGGTACATATATCTGGTATCGCAGTTATCTACCATAAATTCGTGCGGCCAACCTTCAGAAGCATAGATCTTCTGTACATTTTTATCTGCAATGTCATAAAACGGTTTTAGGTTGATCTGCAGGGGAATGTCAATTTCGCTTATGGGCAAACTGTCCAGGGAGAAATAAGTTTTTGCCAGATCCGGCTTTTCGGGAATGATTCTTTTGCTGCAGGCGCTCAGGATTAATATAACGAAGTATATAAGAAAGGACAGCCGGCTTGCTTTCATCACTATGTGGGTATTAGTATCAAAGATATTGGTTAAATGCAGTAAGAAAGCCATTTAGCGGCAAAAGCCGGGATCGTTAGGCCGTTTTCCTGGGTATTCAATATGACATATTCGAAAAAAACTACTGTCATTTTTTCATTTTTCCGGCTGATGGCATAATGATTGACTATAATCTTAAACATAATCAAATTATAAAATACAATTAAAATATATGGGAAAAATAATAGGAATAGACCTCGGCACTACCAATAGCTGCGTAGCTGTTATGGAGGGAAACGAGCCCGTAGTAATAGCTAACGATGAAGGACGCCGCACTACGCCTTCTGTCGTTGCCTTTCTTAAAAACGGGGAACGGAAAGTGGGTGACCCGGCTAAACGTCAGGCCATCACCAACCCGGTCAATACCATAATGTCAGTAAAGCGCTTTATGGGACGCCGCTTCGATGAGGTGACAGAAGAGATAAAGCATATCAGCTATAAAGTGGTGAAGGGTGATAATAATACGGTGCGTATAGATATAGAGGGCAGATTATATACTCCACAGGAAATATCTGCCATGATTTTGCAGAAAATGAAGAAGACTGCTGAGGATTACCTGGGTCAGGAAGTATCAGAAGCTGTTATTACGGTTCCTGCCTATTTTAATGACGCTCAGCGCCAGGCTACCAAGGAGGCCGGTGAAATTGCCGGGCTTACAGTCCGTCGTATTGTAAATGAACCAACCGCCGCTGCCCTGGCTTATGGTCTGGATAAGAAGCACAAAGATGAAAAGATTGCGGTATTTGATCTTGGGGGTGGTACTTTCGATATATCTATTCTGGAACTGGGCGATGGAGTGTTTGAAGTGAAATCCACGAACGGTGATACACACCTCGGCGGTGATGACTTTGATAAGGTGATCATTGACTGGCTCGCAGATGAGTTTAAAAAAGATGAAAATATTGATCTTCGCAGGGACCCCATGGCGTTGCAACGTTTGAAGGAGGCTGCCGAAAAAGCAAAGGTAGAGCTGTCCTCTTCCAGCGAAACAGAGATCAACCTGCCTTATGTTACAGCAGTTGATGGGGTGCCTAAACACCTGGTGAAGAAATTGAGCCGTGCGAAATTTGAGCAATTATCAGATAGTTTATTTGAGAGATGCCTGAAGCCTTGTGAGCAGGCGCTGAAAGATGCCGGTATGAGCACTTCACAGATTGATGAAGTGATACTGGTGGGAGGTAGCACACGCATACCTAAAGTGCAGGAAATTGTTGAGAAATTCTTTGGTAAGAAGCCTAATAAAGGAGTTAACCCGGATGAAGTGGTGGCAATAGGCGCTGCTATACAGGGTGCGGTGCTGACAGGAGAAGTAAAAGATGTATTGCTGCTTGATGTAACGCCGCTTTCTCTTGGTATTGAAACCATGGGTGGTGTAATGACCCGCCTGATTGATTCTAATACTACCATACCTACTAAAAAATCTGAAGTGTTTTCAACGGCTTCAGACAATCAGCCCGGTGTGCAGATACATGTACTGCAGGGTGAGCGCCCGATGGCTTCACAAAACAAGAGCCTGGGTATGTTCAACCTCGACGGTATACCTCCGGCGCCACGTGGCGTTCCGCAGATTGAAGTGATATTTGATATAGATGCCAACGGCATTCTTAATGTTACTGCAAAAGATAAGGGAACCGGCAAAGAGCAAAAGATAAGAATTGAAGCAGGTAGTGGACTGAGCAAAGATGAAGTAGAGAAAATGAAAGCGGAGGCTAAAGCCAATGAAGCCACAGATAAGGAAGCCCGTGAAAAGGTGGATAAGATCAACCAGGCCGACAGCCTTATTTTCCAGACTGAAAAACAATTAAAAGAGTTTGGAGATAAAATCCCTGCAGATAAGAAAGCGCCTATTGAGACAGCGCTGAATAAGCTGAAAGAAGCGCATAAGCAGCAGGATGTGGCGGGTATTGATAACGCAATGGCTGAAATGAATACTGCATGGACTGCAGCATCTGAAGAAATATATAAGGCGCAGCAGGGCAATGCCCAGGCAAATGCCGGCACAGGCCCCCAACAGCCTGAAGGTGCAAATACTGCCGCCGGCGACAATGTGACCGATGCTGAATTTGAAGAAGTGAAATAGCCGGCATGATAACATTAGTATAAAACAGTGAGCCCTTCGCATAAGCGGAGGGTTTTTTTTGGACGGCGAAGAAAATGATAGAGCGACAGCGTAGAAATAATGCCCGGTATTATTTTTGCTGTTCCCGGCATGGCTTTAATTCAGAGTAAAATAGCTAATACCCGGGCAGGACAAAACAATTTCATTTCCGTTTTAATTTTTCGCAAGGTTGCCAGCCTTTAATACCGTTTTAGTTTGAGGATGCCTGTTCCCAGGGTTGACAACCTTCAGGTATGCTTTAATAAAAAGATCTGGAAAAAGCTGCTGTCTCCGTCTTTTATCCGGCGATTGAAAGCGATCATTTTACCGTTGTTTGACCATATAGCAGCACCTGCAGGTTTGGTATCATCCGGTGAACGTTCTGTCAGCCGGAAAGACTCCCCCGTTCTGATATCGGTGGCAAACACACTGTTGTCCGCAATATAAGCAATATACTTATCGTCTGGGCTTACATTGATGGGGCTTTCCACGGGGAAGCCGTTGTGCGTGATCTGCCTCATTGCGCCGCCGTTGGGGGATACAGCGTATATCTGTACAATGCCTGCGCTGTCTTTTGCAGTGAAGAAGATGGAAGCTCCGTCGGAGGTTGATTTTAACCAGTGTCTTGGTCCTTCAATACCATGCTTTGTAAAGGTGACTCTTCTTTGTGCAACTCCTGCAGGTACATTCGGTCTTGTTGTTGGAGTGCCTTCAAGCGGTTTGCCGGGGGCTGGATGTGTAATATCATCAGGAATATCGCTGACAAAAACCTCTGTAATAGTCTTGCCGTTTGCATCCCGCACATTTCCCTGGAAGGCAACAGCCCTGTGTTGCCGTGTACCATCTGCTTTTTGGTAACCGTTTTTGCCAATCCATCCTTCGTCAAATGCTTTGTCTATTTCATCGCTTCCTGGCGCGGGATTTTCAGTTACTGTGGCCACTACTGCGGCAAACTTTTCACCGCTGTTATTTTCAAAGGTCGGATCATCCGGCACTGTTACATGACCGGGGCACATTACCGCTATCGTCCGGAGGTCTTTGACGGAACTATCCTTTTTGTCAAGCTGGTCAATGATATAATCATTATAGGTAAAGCAAAGCCATTGCCCGTCGCCGCTCCATGTATAGGCATGCGTGCCTCCGCGCAGGGCGCCTGCCGTGAAAGGCGGCGTAACATCGCGGGCATCCATAAAAACGGGTTGAGAAGGCTTGTCCGTATAAACAGCTACAGCGGTCCTGCGGGTGAAGCCATAAGGGTTTGCTGCGTCCGCATTGCGTATACCGTGAATGAACAATACCATGTTTTCTTTAGGATTGAATGTTGCTGCGCCTACTCCCGGTCCGTATTTGGTCTGGTTGGCAGTATGATACAATTGTGTTATTTCCCCGTTGCTTACATGCACCATTGCTATGCTCCCAGTTACGCCTATTCCCCCGTCATCATTCCTGGTATCATATACTATCCATGAGTCGTCGGGGGAAAAAACCTGTGTAGAGTTTAGGAAATGTCCCTGTTTGCCTGTGGTGAGCTGTGTTTCCGCAAACTGCATATCATTATTTGGTTTTGGAGTATGACAGGAGATAAGGCCGGTGATGCAGCATAGCAAAAGCAAGCAATATTTATTCATATAGCCTTTTTGAACAGTAATTATACTTATTCCATGTAAAGTGTGCAATGCTACGTTATTCATGAAACGTCAGAAGTCAAACCTGTATGCCGACAGGCAGGCGTGAAAATCTCACGTCTTACCTTTCAGGAGAAGCTTATAGTGATTGGATACTCATTCCGTCAGCGTGGCTTTATCCAGTCTTCAGGATTAAGATATTTGGGGTTTTCGCCGACAACAACGTTTACCACAAAAAGTATTTTGCCTACACCATCTTCGTCTTCCGACTCTGCCGCTTTGCCGATAGTTTGCCCCAGTTTTACTTCATCTCCTTTATTTACGGCAGATGAGGAAAGATTGTAGTAGGTGGTCAGGTATTTGCCGTGGCGGATAGTGATGGCTGTGACGCCGGCCAGGTTGTGCACCGCTGAAACAGATCCCTCATAAACCGCTTTTACAGGGGCGCCGATCTCTGTTTGAATGTAAACGCCAATATTATCTTCATATAAAGTAGTGCCTTCGATCTTATGCCTTCCGAATTGCCCGGTTATCTCTCCTTTGCTTACCGGCCAGGGCAGTTTTCTACGGTTGTTTTCAAAGCCCATGGAAACTGCCGTTACCTCAGGTGTATTTTCCAGTTTATTGCTTGCCCTGGTTTTAGAGGCAGCAGATGTTGCGGCGACGATCTTGCCTGTACCGGCGGCAGCGGCAGCTTTGGCAGCAGCTTCTCTTTTGGCTTTTTCTGCTTTTTCCGCTGCAATGATTTCTCTCTTGATTATAGCCGCAATGGAATTTCTAATACTGTTTTCAGATTTTCTTTTGGCGATGAGCTGCTTTTCCAGCTCGTTTTCTTTCTTCTTCAGGTTTGAAAGCACTGCATCTTTTTGTTTTCTTTCCGTCTCCAGTTTTTTCATCTGCTCGCCTTGCTCTTCCAGTGTTTTTGCCTTGAGCTCTTTGTTTTGTGCAAGCGCCTGGTTTTTTTGCTCCAGCAACTGGTGGGTCCTGAGAATATTATCTACCTGCTTTGCGCGGTAGTCCCTGTACGATTTGAGGTAGGTTATCCTTTTGATGGCATCATTAAAGCTTACTGCCGAAAAAATAAAATTGAGCATATCATAGCTGCTCCGGTTCTTATAGGCATATTCAATGGTTTTGGCGTACTGCGCTTTCAGTGTGTCCAGCTCTTTGGTAAGCCTGTAGATCTCCCTGTTATTGGTAAAAATGTCGTTATCTATCAGTTTTACCTGGCGGTTGATGGTTGCAATAATGGCATCGCGTTTTCTTATAAGGTTTTTAATACGTGCCAACTGATCCAGGCTTTGTTTCTTGCTCTTCTTTACGTTATTCTGCGACTGCCTGAGTTCTTCTATTTCCTGCTGTATCTGTTTTCTCTGGGCTTCCAGCTCATCCCGGCTCTGTGCAAAGCCGGAGGTTACCTGCAATGTCATGAATGCGGCAAATGCCAGAAAAAACAAATTACGCATGCCTTAAAATTTAGTATTAGTAAAGGGTTATATTCGCAAATAACGAAGGTATCTTCAAAGGATTGCCCTGTTTTTTGTTAAAATTATTTCACCTTGTAGCTCTTAGGCACATTGAAGGGAAAACTTAACGACTTATCAAACTCCGGTTGCTTAAGCCCAAGATTTATTTCAAGCCTTGTCTTTTCGGATACGGATATTTTCCTGTCAAGCGAAACCAGCCGGTCCCCCACAGGAGTATAGTCTTCATAAGTAAAATCGGCTGTACGGTTCCTCTCTACGTTCACATCATCCAGCTTGCTGTGCAGCATTACAAAATCATTTTTTCTCAACGTGAGCAGTTGCTTGAAAAACTCGTCGGAGGTGGATAGTGAAACCGAATTTTCGGTTTCCCGGTAGGTCAATACATTGGTCGTATCAAAAAATACAGGGTTGCCCACAATAATATCCTGCACGGTATAGAAATCTACAGGAAGCTTTATCAGTTCCCTGATATAATTGACAGACCGGTATTGCACTGTTTTGTCCAGCTTATCAATGATTTTTACACTATCGGGCGTGATATATACTTTAAAGGCTTCAATGCCCAGGGCAGCTATTACCGATATCCATATTACACTGTCCTTCCGTATGCGCACAAAAGCATTGAAATCATAATTCCTTTGTTTGCTATCCTGGTAATCTACTTTGATCTTGGCGGAAAAAGTGTTGAAATCAATATGGTTATCCTGTATTTTTTCCAGGGTTGCGGCTACCAGCTTAACAGAGTCGTTTTCGGCAGGGTTTACCACTATTGCTATGGTAGTATCGTTTTTTGACATGGCAGACTGCAGCTTCCTGGAGCTGCGGCAGCTGAATATCGAAACAGAAAACAGAAAAATTACAAAAGCAATGTAAAAACGCATTGAGATCTTTTAGTGGGTTTATTTTTTCCCGGTATGTCCAAACCCTCCCTCATTTCTCTCTGTCACGCTGAGCATTTCCACCGGTTCCCACGTTGCCTGCTCTACCTGCTGCACTACCAGTTGGGCGATCCTGTCGCCCGTGTGTATGCTTTGCACCTCGTTCGAAAGATTGATAAGGATGACCTTCACTTCTCCCCTGTAGTCTGCATCAATCGTGCCGGGGGTGTTGAGGCAGGTAATGCCCTGTTTTACAGCCAGGCCGCTTCTTGGTCTTACCTGTACTTCATATCCTTCAGGTATTTCAATAAATATCCCTGTAGGGATCAGCGACCGTTCCAGCGGCTGCAGGGTAACCGGCGCTGTTAAAAAAGCACGGATGTCCATGCCGGATGATCCCGGCGTTGAATAAGCCGGCAAGGGGTTGTCAGACTGGTTGATGATCTTAATAATAACTGCCATGCGGCAAAAATAAGCTATTGCGGGCTAACCGGCTGAAGGGTTCCGAACCTTTTTCAGCTTGTTTCTTCTGATGATACATTGTTTATTGAGGTTCCGAACCTTGTACCTTTATTTACTGGTCCTTTTGCAGCAAAGCCGTTGCATACGCTACCAGCCCTTCTTCCCGGCCGGCAAATCCCATCTTTTCCGTGGTGGTGGCTTTGATGGAAATATCTGTAACGGCAATCTCCAGGATAGCCGCAATGGTCTTTCGCATTGCTTCCACATAAGGCTTTATTTTGGGCAGCTCCAGGCAGAGGGTAGAGTCTATATTCACAATGCTGTATCCTTCATTCCTTACAAGAGAGAAAGTTCTTTTGAGCAGGACCTTGCTGTCAATGTCTTTGAAATCAGGTGAGGTATCCGGGAAATGCAGTCCTATATCTCCCAGGCAAAGGGCGCCGAGCAATGCATCGCAGATGGCGTGGAGCAATACATCGGCATCGCTGTGCCCGACGGCTCCTTTATAATGCGGTATCTCCACACCGCCGATCCAAAGTTGCCGCCCCTCTGCCAGCCTGTGAAAATCTATGCCTGAACCTATCCTGTAAGCCATTTTTTCCGCGAAAGTAAAAAGAAAAGACCCAACAGTTGTAAGAACTGCCGGGTCTTTTCAGGAGATATTAAATATTTATTTTATGGCATTGCAGATAATGATGACACGGTAATGATCTGCCTGCTGATCTTAGTACGAGATATTGGTGCTTCCGCTTTCCTCGTTCCCACCAAGGTTAAACAGGAGGCTGAAGCGTATGGTATTCGACAGCGGGTTCCTGTTCACCCCATTTCCCGAAGGGAGCAGGTAGGAAAAATTAAGCCCGAAAATATTGTAATTAATGCCTACACCCAGGGTAAAATAACTTCTTTTGCCCATAGCCCTGCTGTCACCGTAATAGCCTGCGCGCAGGGCAAACTGGTCATTGTACATATATTCAGCGCCTGCTGCATAAGATAAAGCATTGTTGTTAAATGATTTGAACCAACCGGTAACTACACCATTACTATTGTAATCAGCATAGGCCTGTGCATCTTTTGCACTGTCCTTAGTTAATACGGGAGGAGCCGGTACTAACAGCTTATTGATTTCACCGTTAAGCGTTATTTTATGCACCTCATTTGTTACCCAGGTATACCCTGCTCCAATCCCGAAATTTGCAGGGATATAATTTTTTTGAGTGGCATCGGAAGTATAGCCGATCTTGGATCCCAGGTTAGAGAATACGGCGCCTGCATGCCAGCCCTGCCCGTCTTCATTAGCTCCATTGTAATAAAGACCGATATCACCGGATATTGCATTGCCCGCTTTATAAGCGCTCCCGGTTGAAGGAGCGTTAGAAGCAAGATTAGAATAAATATACCGTAATGCTACTCCCAGGGATAATTTGTCTGATAATTTACGCGAGTAGCCCAGGTCCAATCCGAATTCACGGGGGCGACCGGTATTCAGGTCATTACCAAAGGCATCGGTAAATTGAATATTTCCCAAACTGAAGTAACGAAGTGAGGCAGAAATGGCCTGTTGTTCATCCAGTTTGTAAAAACCAGCCAGGGATGCAAGGAATACGTCATTTAACCCAAGGTCTTTCAACCATGGAGTATAGGTTACACCTATTCCGCCCGGTGCTTTGGCAAAAGGATATTTAGCCACATTGTAAAACTGGGAATTGATATCTGCAGAGGTGGAGATGCCCATATCTCCCATGCCCCCGGCACGGGCATCTGGTGAGATCCTTAAAAAAGGAACTGCCGTAGTAACGATATTTATTTTATCGGCATCCTGGGCAAGGGCATTCACTGATATTCCCACAAGCAGCAGACCGGCGAGACATATTCTCTTGAATGAGTGTGTCATCAGAAATTGTATTTTGTTGAAAATGAATAATGAAGTAGTATTCTTTTCAATATTCAAACAGGTTTATGTGGTCAATAAATATCGGCTGCAAAGTAAGTACGTGTTTTTGATTTTAAGGCGTTTTTAAAAGATAATGGCAGTTAAAATACTTAAATCTCCGCACTCTTATCAATTATAGTACCATTTTTGCTTACCGTAAATACAAAAACGGGTGAAAAAAATAATTATTGTTTATTGCATGATTTCCACCGCTTTGGCTTAGCATCCAAGTTTAGCATTTAATAAACATAAAAAACGCCTGCCTTAATGAAAACATCTTTATAAAACAGCTAAATTGCAACGCCTGTTCTGCATTTTAGATACAGGAATAAATATATAAATACAAGGAAGTAGTACAATAATCAGCATATATACCCGTTATCATTTTTAGTTTAAATCCAGCAAAATGCAAAGAATTCTGAATTTGAAAAATCTTGTGTTCTTATCTGCAGCGGTACTGCTGTTCAGCTCCTGTAAAAACGGGCTATTGGGTAAGAAAAAGTATGAAAAATCCGACGTTACCGGTTGGAACTACAATGACAAAAACATGGGTGGTTTCAACGTGTCCAAAGAAAGAGAGCAGGGCACAGGTCCCGGTCTTGTTTTTGTTCAGGGTGGTACCTTCACTATGGGCGCTACCCAGGAAGATGTTATGGGCGACTGGAACAATATTCCCCGCCGCGTGACCGTATCCTCTTTCTATATTGATAAAACAGAAGTAGCCAATGTTCACTATCGTGAATACCTGCACTGGCTGGAAGCCGTGTTTGATGACCCCCAATACGCCGCTGTGATAGATGCTGCCAAGCCTGACACTCTTGTATGGAGGGATGAGCTGGCATACAACGAACCATTAGTGGAATATTATTTCCGCCATCCTTCCTATAATTATTATCCTGTAGTAGGCGTAAACTGGAAGCAGGCCAATGATTTCTGCCTGTGGAGAAGCGACAGGGTAAATGAAAGAATACTTGTAGAAAAAGGCTATATCAACAAAAACCAGTTGAAAACCCTTCAGGGCCAGGGAGAAGAGAACTTCAATACGCAGGCTTATCTGAAAGACCTGTATCAGCCCCAGCCAGGCAAGCCGAAGAAAAATCCTCTGATGGACGCTAACGGCAGGCCAAGGACTAAAGTAAACTTTGAAGACGGCTATATGCTGCCCAACTACCGTCTTCCGACCGAAGCCGAGTGGGAATATGCGGCGTATGGTTATATCGCCCAGAACCCGAGACCAAAGAAGAAATCAAATGGCACGGGAGAAGAGGTGATAAAAGAAAAACAGGTATATGCCTGGAGCCAGAATGTGAACGGTTTGAGAGATAGCCGTCACGGGAGCTGGCAGGGTAAATTCCTTGCAAACTTCAGACGCGGCAGCGGTGATATGATGGGCGTGGCAGGCGGATTGAATGACAATGCTTCGATCCCGGGACCAGTGGATGCTTTTTATCCCAATGGATTCGGATTATATAATATGTCGGGAAATGTGAACGAATGGGTAGCCGATGTGTACCGCCCGCTTTCCAGCCTCGATAATGATGATTTCAATCCTTATCGCGGTAATAAGTTCATGAAGTATAAGAAGAATGAAAATAATGAATATGAAAGAGACAGCCTTGGCCGTGTAGTCCAGACGCCGGTAACAGACGAAGAAAGCAGGAACCGCCGTAACTATCAGAGAGGGAATGTGATCAACTATTTGGATGGCGATTCTGCGTCGCAGGTAACTTATGGCTACGGTATTACCACGCTGATCAGCGATCATTCAAGGGTGATCAAGGGCGGAAGCTGGAATGACCGTGCTTACTGGTTAAGCCCCGGCACACGCCGGTTCCTCGACGAGTCGCAGGGAAGCAGCACTGTAGGTTTCCGTTGTGCAATGGACCGTGTGGGAAGCCAGGAAGGCAATGGGTTTAAACCTGGTAATAACTGGAGCAAACGCCGCCAGAACTCCCGCAAATCATAAGCTAAGCATTTAATAAGCCTGGATAATATTTTAAGGAGGCTGTCTCAAAGAGGCAGCCTCCTTTTTTTTGGAGAAGGGTGTTTGTTTATTGCCAGTTTTGGGGAACTGTAAGGACTATGCGGACATTTTTAAGCCTTAAACATCCCTTGATTCTTTCTCTTAACCACCTTTCTTTTACAAAAAATAACGGAACTTAGAAGAGCATACTTCGGTTGCCACGGAAATAAAAATCGCTGTAAAATGATCGCAAAAACTTTATCCTTCCCGGGAATTGATATCTCTTATCGCCTTACAGGAACAGGACCTGATGTAATATTGTTGCATGGCTTCGGAGAGGATGGCAGCGTATGGAAATTCCAGGAGGCATTTCTTGCACCCTGTTTCCGGCTGATCATTCCCGACCTGCCAGGCAGCGGCGGATCATCTTTTTTGCCTATGGATGGTATTCCCCCGGCAGATATTATCAGCGGCTATGCCGATATCATAAAAAAAATCGCTGAAAAAGAGGCTGTTCAGCATTGTGTTCTTCTGGGGCATAGTATGGGAGGGTATATAGCGCTTGCCTTTGCCGCAAAACATGAAGATATGCTGGCAGGACTGGGGTTAGTGCATTCTACAGCCTATACCGATAGTGCGGAAAAGAAGGAAGCCCGCTCAAAAGGCATTGCTTTTATACAAAAGCATGGCGCACAGGAGTTTTTGAAACAATCTATTCCCAATTTGTTTGGTGATGCTTTTAAAGCAGATCACCCGGAAGCGGTGCAGGAACTAATAGATAAGGCTGCCAACTTTAGTGTTGCTGCCCTCGTACAATATTATGAAGCAATGATGGGAAGGCCGGACAGCGCTGCGGTATTGAAAAATATTAAAAAACCCGTGCTTTTTATTATAGGAGAGGAAGATAAAAGTGTATCTTTACAAGACAGCCTCAGCCAATGTTATCTTCCAGTTTTATCTCTTATTAATATCCTTCCTCGCGTAGCCCACATGGGAATGTGGGAAATGAAAGACCGCACCAATGCGACCATAATAGAATTTCTTAACTATTGTTTTGATGACTGACGTAAGAAAATACTGTTTGGCGGTGATGTGTTGTCTGTGCATATATACAGGCTTAATGGCGCGGCATATTACGGGCGGTGAGTTGTCTTACAGGTTCCTGCCGGGATCTTCCACGGGAACATCATATAAATATGAGATAACTTTAAAACTATACAGGGATTGTTTTTCTACAGGTGCACAGCTCGATGCATCGGCTTTTATCACTATTTACAGTAAAAATGCTTCCGGCTCGCTAATCATTTTTGAGAACCACGAGGTGAGCATGACACGCAGGGACGCGCTCAGTCTTGGCTCCCCCGGGAAGTGCATTGATAATCCCCCGCCCGTATGCTATGAAGTGGGAGTATATATTTTTACTGCTACGCTCCCGGCCAGCGCCACAGGATATACTATTTCCTACCAGCGTTGCTGCAGGATTGAAAATATGTCGAATGTAAGCGAATCAGGCCGGGTGGGCGCTACTTATACGGCAGATATACCCGGTACCAGTGTATCCACAGATGCGCCTAAAAATTCCAGCCCGGTATTTGCAACCAAAGACACCGTTATAGTTTGTGAAGACAACTATTTTATCTACGATTTCAGCGCAAGTGACAGTGACGGTGATTCTCTTTCTTACAACTTTTGCTCTGCTTATGCAGGTGGCGGCTCCAATAATCCGCAGCCAAACCCCGCCAGTCCCCCGCCATATTCTCCTGTTCCGTATGCATTTGGGTTTGGAGCTTCCTCTCCGATGGGGGCTAATGTGACACTGGATACCAAAACAGGTATAGTCAGCGGGGTAGCTCCTGCTGCAGGCATTTATGTGCTTACGGTATGCGTGAGTGAATTCAGAAGGGGGGTGTTGATAAATGTTCACCGGAAAGATATCCAGATAAAAGTGGCATCCTGCTCAATAGCTGCCGCCTCACTCGATCCGGTATATATGAGTTGTGATGGCTTTACGCTTACATTTCAAAACAAGAGTAACAGCTCTCTGATCAGGACCTATTTCTGGGATTTTGGCGTGGAGGGAAGCACGGAAGATACCTCTACTTTGGCAAGGCCCGCTTTTACTTTTCCTGATACCGGCACTTACAGGATCATGCTGATCACCAACCGGAGCCAGGATTGTGCAGATACTGCCTTTTCGCATGTAAAAGTTTACCCCGGCTTTTATCCCGGGTTTACCGTAACCGAAGGGTGTGTAAATGTAGGTATGCATTTTACAGATACTACTCACAGCCGGTACGGGGTGGTAGATTCCTGGAAATGGGATTTTGGCGTCCCTTCTCTTTCAGATGATGTATCAGGTATATCACGCCCCACTTACACTTATAAGGATTCCGGCACATATCATGTAATGCTCACGGTGGCCAGCAGTAAGGGCTGTGAAAAAACAGTTTCCACTGATCTTACAGTAAGAGCGCGGCCATTGCTGAGCCTGCCCAAAGATACCCTTATGTGCGATATAGATACTATATCTGTAACGGCAACAGGCTCGCCGGGCAGCTATACCTGGCTTCCTGATTATAATATCAGCCAATTAACGGGTAATACGGTGAAAGTGAGCCCTGATAAAACCACTACATATACCGTTAGCCTTACCACTGTCCCCGGCTGCACTTCGGTGGATTCTATCCGGGTAAATGTAGTAAGCTTCGTAACCCTCGATGCAGGAAAAGATACTACAATATGTCTTACGGATACCATACAAATGTACCCTGCAAGCAATGGTCTGAAATATGTGTGGAGCCCGGCGGAAACCCTTGATGACCCTAATGTAAAATATCCTTTGGCCGTTCCTGCAGGTGCCGGCAACTTATATACTGTGACGGCATATATAGGTAAATGCCAGGCAACCGACAGGATTCGGGTAACCGGAGTGCCGTATCCGCAGATCGTCTCCATTGGCGATACGGTTATCTGTTATGGCGAAAGGATACAATTATATGCGAAGGGCGGGGCTTATTATCAATGGTCGCCGCTAATAGCTATTAACAATGATAAGATTGCCAACCCATATGTAAATCCTCCCGTAACTACAACCTACACCCTGAGTGTCACCGATACCCTGGGCTGCCCCAAGCCGTCTTATAAAGACATACTGGTGAGGGTGATACCGCCGGTGCCCGCTTTTGCAGGTAATGATACCGTGGTAGTGGTAGGGCAGCCACTGCAGCTTAGCGCCATGGGTGCTGAATTTTACAAATGGTCTCCTCCATCTTACCTAAGCAATACCGATATTGCCAACCCGGTAGCAACTTTTGGAACCGAAGCAGGGGAAGAACAGACGTATTCCGTCAAAGTATTTACTCCTGAGGGTTGCTTTGCTTATGACACCATGAAAGTAAGAGTCTTCAGAACACTGCCTGATATTTTTATGGCCGATGCATTCACTCCCAATAATGACGGCTTGAATGATGTATTCAGGGCAATACCTGTGGGTATCAAACAATTCGATTACCTCAGGATATATAACCGCTGGGGGCAGGTAGTATTTTCCACCACCAATCCGGAGGAAGGATGGGACGGTACCATTAAGGGCCGTGAGCAGGCAAGCGATACTTTCATCTGGATGGTAAGCGGCATAGATTACCTGGGCAAAAAAATTGTAAAAAATGGCACTTTGCTGCTTGTACGGTAGCGGGGATATGTGTATAAGGTGCAGAGAAGAAAGACCTTACAGCTTATACCATGCTCCTCATACCCATACTCCTCGTATCCATACTCCTCCAACCTCCTGACATAGTGTATCAAAACCGGACACTTTGTGTATCGGTAGCGTACGAAAAGGGCAATCACTTCTTTGTAATTTGCTGATAATCAATAATTTTTCATTCTGGCACATCATTCATATATAAAACACAGTTTCCCGTGTGTTGATTTTTACCTCCCGGTTTTTGCGATCGGGAGGTTTTCAAAAAAAGCGTACCAGCGGAATAAAACAAGAAAAGCTTAACAATGGACAGGGTAATAGCAAAGAAAAAATGGACGGCGAAACGGATATTAACCATTGCCGGCATAGCTGCGATCGTGATACTGATAGCTGCAAGCTATTATTTTACTTCGGGTAAGCCGAAGCTGAACGTGGATACCGAACGGATAAGTATAGGCGAGATAAAAAACGGCATATTCCAGGAAACCATTCCTGTGAACGGAGTGGTGCTTCCGCTTACCAGCATTTATCTTGATGCACAGGAGGGCGGTCGTGTGGAGGAAAAATATGTAGAAGACGGCGCCATTATGAAAAAGGGAGAGCCGATCCTGCGGTTGTCCAACACCGATCTTTTGCTGACGCTTATGGGAACACAGAATACGGTGTATAATACGCTTACCCAGATGCAGATCAACAGCAATAATGCACAGCAGAATACGGTATCGAAGCTGAACCAGATGGCGGATGTGGAAAGCCAGTTGAAAGAAGCAGAGCGGCTATATAACCTGAATAAAGAATTATATGACCAAAAAGTGATTGGCTCGCAGGAGTTTAAACAATCCGAGATCAACTATAAATATCTTTTGGATAAGAAGAAGCTCACCCGGCAGATACTGGAGCAGGATTCCATTTCAAGGCTACAGCAGGCAAAGCAGGATAAGCAATCTTATACGGGCTCGCAGCAGGCTTTGAACATCATGCAAAAAAAGGTAGGCGACCTCATTGTACGTGCCCCGGTAGACGGGCAGCTCACTTCTCTTGACGCTGAAATAGGGGAAAATAAAAATAAAGGGCAAAGGCTTGGGCAAATAGATGTATTGAATGGCTTCAAAGTAAGAGTGGATGTGGATGAGCATTATCTTTCCAGGATATATCCGGGACAAAGAGGCGGATTTACCTTTGCGGATTCGGCATATGTGCTTGAGATCAAAAAAGTATTTACACAGGTTACGAACGGCCGCTTCCAGGTAGATATGGAGTTTGTTGGCAAAACGCCTAAAGGCATCAGGAGAGGGCAAACGCTGCAGATATTGCTTGCATTGAGCGATGAAAGAAAAGCATTGCTGCTGCCACGTGGCGGATTCTATCAAACCACGGGCGGCAACTGGATATTCAAAGTTTCGGAAGATGGCAGGAGGGCTTATCGGGTAGACATAAAGCTCGGTAATCAAAACCAGGATTATTACGAAGTGCTGGAAGGGCTGAACCCGGGCGATAAAGTGGTGACCAGCAGCTATGAAAATTATGGAAATATGCAGGAGTTGATTTTGAAATAGCTTTAGCTATCAGGTATCAGCAATCAGCATGATCGCTGATACCTGACTGCTGACCGCTATATTTAAAGTTTATTACTAAAGGAAAAGATCATTTTCTTTATTTCAATTATTTCCTGTTCGAGTTCTTTAAATATAGGTTCAGAAATGTAGTACAGGTCTTTAGACAAGCAAAGCTGATATTCCAATTCAGATGCCGAGCCGGAAGATATGGTTAAAAAACGCCTGAAGTCAGGCACGCTGTTTCGTCCACAGCCCTCGGCAATATTAGAAGGGATAGAATAAGCCGCTCTACGCATTTGAGAGATAAGCCCGAATGTTTCTTCTTTAGGAAAAGACTTGGTGAGTGTATAAATTTTCAGCGTGAGTAAATGTCCTTTAGACCAGATAGATAATTTGCGAAAGTCTCTCATATTGGTGTTTTTTAGTTAGAAGCATGCTTCTGTTAAAGATAAATAAATTTGTAAACTGATTTTTAAAACACTAATTACCGATAGCTCATTGCTGACCGCTGAAACCTGATAGCTGAAAGCTGACCGCTGATGGCTCATAGCTCAAAGCCCATAGCTGGCAGCCCACTGTAACTTTTTTAAAACTGTTTCGTATCAAATAAAATACATCGTCAATGATAAAGATCACCAACCTTGAAAAGATCTACCGCACGGAAGAAGTGGAAACCGTAGCGCTTAACAAGCTTTCCTTCGAAGTGAAAGATGGGGAGTTTGTAGCCGTGATGGGACCCTCCGGCTGCGGTAAGTCTACATTACTGAATATACTTGGTTTGCTGGATGATCCTGATGCAGGAAGCTTTTTATTTAATGGTATAGAAGTAGCGCATTTCAATGAACGTAAGCGGGCAGACCTGCGCAAGCATAATATAGGATTTGTGTTTCAAAGCTTTAACCTCATTGATGAGCTGACCGTATTTGAGAATGTAGAGCTCCCGTTAATATATACCGGCGTTAAGTCTGCAGAGCGTAAAAAAAGGGTGGAGGAAGTGCTGGATAAGGTCCAGATCATGCACCGCAGAAATCACTATCCCCAACAGCTCTCCGGTGGTCAGCAGCAGCGTGTTGCAGTGGCAAGGGCTGTAGTCAATAATCCCAAGCTGATACTTGCAGATGAACCGACAGGTAATCTTGACTCTTCCAATGGTAATGAAGTCATGCAGATGCTTACCGATCTGAATGAGCAGGGTACTACTATTATAATGGTTACTCACTCAGAGCATGATTCAAGATATAGCCACCGCATCATACGCATGCTTGATGGCCAGACGGTGACGGAGAATATACTGGTATAGACCTCACCCCCGCCCCTTTCCGCGCAGCGGAGAGGAGTGCCTAAGCTCTTGGCAACTTGAAAAATAGTAAGAGCGGTAACCTGAAGATGCAAAGAACATGATGATATGGAAGCGTCTGTTTGGATGTATTCAAATGTTATGTGGAAGAATTTAATGATTGGATATATTCTTTAATACCGCTCCCCCGCCTTTGCAAGGAGAGGGAGAAGGATGGTCAGGATTAAGTTTTTTAAAACTAATAATATATGACACAGCAATATTCCCGCCGCCGGCGTTTTGCCATGCTTATTGCTTTGCTTGTTTTGGTAATTGTTATTGTCAAAAGCTTATCTACAGGCACTGCATATACCATACCTAAAGAAAATCATGCTGCAGGGTATAGCAGTGGGATAGGCGTCAGTATAATTTCATTGGCCTCGGAAGCGGAAGATTTTGGGTGGAGACCGCTGATGCGCTTTTTTAAATAATATTTTTATTGCCCCTGGCGCGATGTCATCCCGGAATTTACATAGAAGAATTTGAAAATGTAACGAACCGGAGTGTCAAAATAATTTCAAATGCTAAAGAACTATTTCAAAATTGCATGGCGCAGCCTGTTACGAAACAAGACATTCTCGATTATTAACATTGCCGGGCTTGCAATCGGGCTTACCTGCTTTTTAATGATAGCCTTATACATACAGGATGAATTAAGTTATGACCGCTTTAATAAAAATGCAGACCGTATTTATCGCATCAATACCGACATACGTTTTGGTGGCAGCGAAATGCATGGAGCAGAAACCTCAGACATGATGGGGCAGGTATTGAAAAAGGATTACCCGCAGGTGGAACAATTTACCCGTATTTATAATAATGCCGGGCCTAAGCTGATCAAAAAAGGTAATGTTTTTATTAAAGAAGAAAAAGCGGTGTATGTTGACTCCACTTTTTTTGATGTATTTACTTTCCCTGCTATTGAGGGTGATACGCACACTGCATTGAATGAACCGAACACGGTTGTTGTTACAGCATCAACGGCAAAAAAATATTTCGGTACAACAGATGTTTTAGGTAAAACCATTGAAGTATCAAACAACAATACATCTGATGCATATAAAATAACAGCAGTAATAAAAGATATGCCCGGGAACAGCCACTTCAGCTACGATTTTCTTTTTCCCATGAAAAATGCCGGCTACGAATGGGGGCAATACGGCAGCTATAATTTTAAAACTTATTTATTGCTGGCGAAAGGAACCGATTATAAAGCCTTTGAAAAAAACTTTGCGGATTATAATATTCGTTATGTGCTTCCTTATTTGCAGCAATTTATCAAAGTAGGCAGCATGGAAGAACTTCAAAAAGGAGGGAATAAAATAGAGCACTCTCTTATTCCGCTTACCAAAATTCATTTGTATTCTGATTATCAGTTTGAATTAATGCCCGGCGGTAATATCCGGTACGTATACATTTTTGCGGCAGTGGCGTTTTTTATTTTATTGATTGCCTGTGTAAATTTTATGAACCTTACCACTGCCCGCTCCGCCAGCCGTGCAAAAGAGGTGGGCATACGCAAAGTGCTTGGTACAGAAAAGAAAGGGCTTATCCTGCAATTTCTCAGCGAATCGGTATTGATGGTTTTCCTGTCGTTGATCATCGCCATTGCTGTTGTATGGTTAGCGCTGCCTCTTTTTAACAGCATTGCTAATAAGACCCTTTTTATTGGCAATCTTTTTTTACCGGCTATTGTATTATCACTCGTTGCATTGCCTTTTATTGTTGGTTTAATTGCGGGAAGCTACCCTGCCTTCTTCCTTTCATCATTCAAGCCTGTAGAAGTGCTGAAAGGCAAACTAAAAATGGGCACAAAAAGCGGCGGGCTGAGAAGCGTATTGGTAGTATTTCAATTCGCAACATCTATTTTTTTAATTATCGGAACAATCGTAATCTATAAGCAACTGCATTTTATTCAAACAAAAGATATTGGCTTTAATAAAGACCAGGTGTTGATCATTAACGATGCATTTAGTTTGGGCAATAATGCGAATGTCTTTAGAGAAGATGTTGCAAAGCTTAGCGGTGTGCAGTCGGCAACAATAAGTTCTTTTTTACCTGTAAGTAGTTCCGACCGCAGTAGCAATACTTTTTTCTCAGCACCCACAGCCGATGCAAAAAGCGGCTTTATTATGCAGGATTGGGGAATTGATGAAGATTATATGCCGGTGATGGGGATACAGTTCCTGGAAGGCAGGAATTTTTCAAAAGACTTTCCCGGTGATTCTTCAGCAATAATAATAAATGAGGCCGCAGAAAAAATGCTGAACAGGAAAGCCCCTCTGAATACGAAAATATACAGGATGGAGGATAACAAAGAGCTTCTTTCATATAATATAATCGGCATTGTGAAAAACTTCAATTTCGAGTCGCTTCACCAAAATGTTGCCCCTTTGTGTTTCCGGCTGCGCAAATACGGCGGCGGTTTTGTTGCGTTGAAAGTGAAAGCGGCAAACATCGGAGACATTGTAAATGTTGCAGGGAAGGAATGGAAATCCCTTGCGCCGTCCATGCCTTTCAGTTATCGCTTTTTAGATGAATCATTCAGTAAAATGTATGATGCCGAGCAGCGTGTGGGGAAAATTGCATTCATTTTCTCTGCGCTTGCCATTGCCATTGCTTGCCTGGGCTTATTCGGTCTGGCTATATTTATTGCAGAGCAAAGGACCAGAGAAATTGGTGTAAGAAAAGTATTGGGTTCAAGTGTAAGCGGCATTGTACAGTTGCTGTCTAAGGATTTTGTAAAGCTTGTTGCCATTGCATTTATTATTGCTGTTCCGCTGGGCTGGTATTGTATGCACCAATGGCTGCAGGACTTTGCATACAGGGTAGAGATTAACTGGTGGGTGTTTGCAATAGCCGGATTGATGGCCTTGCTCATTGCGCTGATCACTGTGAGTTTCCAGGCAATAAAAGCGGCAATGGCAAACCCGGTGAAGTCACTCCGTACGGAGTGACGGAATCCCGATGTATATCGGTGTGAAGCGACCCCGGTCTCTCTCCACGGAGTGGAGAGGGGGGTGCCCAGACTTTTAACAGTTTGAAAAATAGTAAGAGCGGCAACCTGAAGGTTGAAAGAACATGATAATATGGAAACGCTTCTTTGGATTTGTTGATGCGGGCTGCCACGGCAAACCGGTGAAGGCATTGCGAACGGAACAATGAGGTGAAACGTGTGGTCTGCAACTTGTACCAATATTAATTTTGTTGACAAAAAATACAGGCTGATGTTCAAATACGCTATCCGGGCAGCCATCCGTCATTTATGGCTGAATCGTTTGTTCTCCTCTATAAATATCATTGGCTTGATATTGGGGTTCACTGCAACTTTTTGTATTGCCAGTTACCTGTTATATGAAAACAGCTATGACCGCACTCACCCGGATGTTGCATTGAGCTATCGTTTAATTTCAGGTAAACCAACCGGAAAGCTGAGGGATAAGCCACTCAATGCATATAATTTTCTCCCGGTAACGGCATTGATTGACGGAAAAATTCCTGAAGTAGATGAAATAACCCGGGTAGAACCTGTATATAGTATAACGGTAAAAGTTGGGGATAACACATTTGTTGAAAAAGACATGATATGGGCAGATATTAACATTACCCGGTTTATTGACATTCGTTTTCTAGCAGGTGTGCCTGCCAGGGCGCTTACTGAGCCTAATTCGGCTATCATTAGTAGATCTGAGGCATTAAAATTATTTGGCAAAGCAGAAGCTGTCGGGAATGTACTATCGGTTGAAGGGAATTCGCTTAAAGTAACGGGAGTGTATGAAGACATGCAGGCAACGAATCATTTGAGGAAAGATCTGATCGCTTCCATCTATACACTGCCGAAACCGGACGATCCGTGGAGCCACCAGGGATACGTATACGTAAAGCTTAGGCGGGGAGCTGATCCGGGATCAGTAACAGCAAAGATCAACCATCTTACAAAAGGAAATTTATGGTGGACAAAAGATGATCCTGAATACACTTTACAGCCGGTACAGGATATCCATTTACATTCGGATAATATCATGGGCACGACCAATACCGTCAATATCAGGTATCTGTATGTTTTTGGGATCATAGGCATTTTGGTGATTTTTTGTACAGCCTTCAATAATGTCAGCCTCAGTCTTTCAGATTTTACAGAGCGAACCAAAGAATTTGGTATTAAGAATATCCTCGGATCAGGAAAGAGGTCGCTTGTGCTGCAGCCTCTTGTGGAATGTTTCCTGCTATATACTGTTTCCGCTGCAATGGCTGTTGCTTTCAGCGTATCGTTGCTGCCTTACATCAATAATCTTTTCCGTACAGAGATCAATATTACCTTTTTCTTCAGTCTTCCCAATATGGCAATTCTTGGTGCTGTGGTGATCATAATGCTCATACTTTCAGCGCTGTATCCGCTGTTACTGGTATCCCGTACCAGGGCCATCGGTGTTTTTCAAAAGACAGTCTCTTTATGGAAGCTGCATTTACCCATCCGCCGCCCTCTTATCATAATGCAGTTTGCTGTTGCAACAGGATTAGTCTTTGCGGTAATTGTAATGCAAAAGCAAATGCGCCTGATGGGAAAGGAAAATCTTGGTTTTGCCAAAGAGCAGGTAGTTGTTCTCAGGTCACCACATTTCAGCCAGGTAAATGCTGCGTTAATAAGTCAAAGGATTAAAAATCTCCCGGAGGTAAGCAATGCATCTGTTGCCACAGGAACGCCTTTGAGCGGAGGGCTCGCCATTACTATGGGTGAAGAAGATAATCCTTATGTTGTAAGTGTATTTAATGCTGATGAGCATTATATCAAAACACTGGGAATGACCATACTTGAAGGAGATGACTTAACTGCCGGAGATACAACCCACGTAATAGTAAATGAAGCAATGGTGAAAACAAAGGGATGGAAGGAGCCAATAGGGCAAAAGGTAGATGTGCTGGGTAAGATGAAAGAAGTGAAGGCTGTAGTGAAAGATTTTCAAATGAGCAATATACATCTCCCGGCTAATCCTGCCCTGATTGATATTGATATGCATTATCTCCGCTCAATACTGGTGAAGCTTGAAACCGGTAATATTACGCAAACGCTTAACTCGATCAAAAAAATATGGAAAGAACTGGCTCCCGGCTATCCTCTGGAATATTCATTTCTTGATGAAGAATACCAGGATCTGTATTTTTCCGAAATCCGCTCCCAGCAATTAAGTGCATTATTTTCCGCTATTGCCATCATCATTGCCTGCCTCGGTCTTTATGGATCTGTAATGCATACTGCGCAGCAACGGATAAAAGAGATCGGTATACGTAAAGTGCTGGGTGCTTCCGTAGGTAATATTGTGGGGATATTATCGCTTGACTTCTTTAAACTCATTGCGCTCTCTTTTTTAATAGCGGCCCCTGTGGTTTGGTATATCATGCATCAGTGGCTGGCTGATTTTGCCAGCAGGATCGAAATAAAATGGTGGATGTTGGGTGCTACAGGTTTGATCATAGCGCTGCTGGCTATGCTGACAGTCAGCTTCCAGGCAATAAAAGCGGCAATGGCAAACCCGGTGAAGTCACTCCGTAAGGAGTGACGGAATCCCGATGTATATCGGGATGGAGGCGTTAAGAACAGAATTGCCCTCACCCCGGCCCCCCTCCACGGAGTGAGAAGGGGCCTAAGTTCAAAGAGTGCTGATAAAATTTTAAGAGGGGAGTTTGTGAATGAAAGGATCACTGGCAGCTTAAAGCTTATAGTTATGTTTAAAAATTATTTAAAATTAGCTATCCGTAGTTTTCAAAAAGACAGGGTGAACACGCTGATCAGCCTTTCAGGACTGACCATCGGGCTTACCTGCGTAATGTTAATTGCCGGTTATATCCGGTTTGAAACTTCTTTTGACAAAAGCTATAGCAATGCCAGCCGTATTTATCGTGTTATCAGCACCTATCAGAAAAATAGTTCGGGGCCTACAGAAAGTGTGCCGTTGGCATTTGCACCCACACTTATAAAGGAAATGCCGGGGTTTGCAGCGCAAACACGGATCAGCACCTACACCACTCAGGCGCTTATAAAAAAGCAATATACCGATTTCGAGTTAACAGAGGTAGACAGCAGCTTCTTTTCCATTTTTAATTTCAGGTTCATCCACGGAAATGCTGCCACTGCCATTAAAAGCGCAGATAATATTGTGCTTACTGCTTCAACTGCAAGAAAGTTATATAACACAACCGACGTTGTGGGCAAGACATTTGAGAAGAGAGATAAGACTTTTATGATCAGCGGCGTGGTACAGGATCTGCCACAAAACAGCTTTTTACAAACGGATGCTTTCTGTTTTCATCCTTTATCTAAGCAAAGTTCGGTACTGGACATATCCGGTGGATACAATGGAGGCAATGCATTTATCCTCTTAAATAAAAATACTGCTGTTGCAGATGCCGAAAGCAGAATAAAGCAGTTTTGTCACCGGTATAAAATGGATGATTATACAATAACATTACAACCGGTATCGCAGATCCATTTGCATTCATCTGACATCAAGGATGCTCTTACTAAATACAATATCGGTGATATAAGGTATGTATACATCTATGCCGGCATAGCGCTGCTGATACTCATCATTGGCTGCATTAATTTTATCAATCTGGCCATTGCACGCAGTATGGAGCGCACCAAAGAAGTAGGCGTACGTAAGGTGCTGGGTGCACAAAGAAAGCAACTGATCATGCAGTTTTTGGGGGAGTCGGCGGTATATTTTGTGATAGCTTTTTTCACGGCTATTATATTGGCAGTTGTTGCATGGCAGGGTTTTACCCGTCTCAGCAATATTAAAGCTGATAATTCCTTCCTGCTTAATATAAATACCCTGCTTATTATTACAGGCATTTGTATTTTTTCCTGCGTGGTTTCAGGGGTTTATCCTGCCATATTCCTTTCCGGTTTACGCCCGGTAAATACGTTGAAAGGAGGCTACCAGGAAATGAAGCTGAATTTCGGTTTGCGAAAAGTATTGATCGTGGTGCAATTTGCTATATCCATCATGCTCATCGTGGCAACATTTACGGTGCACTCGCAATTGCATTATCTCAATAACAAGCCGCTCGGTTTTAATAAGGATAATCTTATCCGTTTCCAGGTGCCTTATCTTGATGAGCCGCCGCAGGCCTTTAAGAACAAAGTGTTGCAAAATCCGGGCATCAGCGCCATGTCATTTGCCGGGTTGGATATAGGTAAAACATATTCAATGTATTCCAGTATGAACGATCCTGTAGCGGGACATGATTCTACGAACCTTATCGAAGTAGCTATTATTGATGTGGATATGGATTTTATAAAAACAATGCAGATACCTATTATACAGGGCAGGGATTTTTCTCCTGATTTTCCCTCGGATATGGCCAACTACGATAGCATTGCCGGCTGGACGGGCGCCGATCCGCGAAGACCATTAATTGTTTCTGAATCGCTGGTAAAACGGCTTGCTATAAAAGATCCGATTGGAGCGGTTACCGACAAAGATTTTTTTCTTAAAGGAACTATTGTTGGTGTATTCGGCAATTTCAGCGCTATGTCGCTGAGAGAGGAGGCGCCGGTGCTTGCCATACGGTGTAAAGCGAATGGAAAAAATTTGCGTTATGGCTATGCGCGTATTAACGGGGCAAATACTAAGGGAAGTATTGAGTATCTTTCAAAAACATACAGGCAATTCTTTCCACAGGAAAAATTCGATTTCAGCTTTATTGATGATCGTGTGGCACATTTATATGATACCGAAATAAGACTTACCAGGCTTGGCAATATTTTTGCTTTTCTTGCTATCGCCTTGTCCTGTATGGGATTGTTCAGCCTTGTATCCCTGATGGTACGCAAACGAACGAAGGAAATAGGGGTACGCAAAGTGCTGGGCGCATCGGTAAGCAGCATTGTTTTATTGATAGGCAAAGATTTCCTGTGGCTGATCATTATCTCGTTTATTATAGCTACTCCACTGGCTTATATGGCTATGACGAAATGGCTGCAGGGCTACGCAAACCGTACCACTTTATACTGGTGGATATTTTTAATTGCGGGTATTTCAGCATTTTTAATAGCATTTATAAGCATCAGCTTTAAATCGGTGGCAGCAGCGCGGGTAAACCCGGTGAAGAGCTTGCGAACGGAATGATATGAATTTGAAAATGGAAAGCCTGCTGCACCAAAATAATTTTAAATTTCAAATGATAAGGAATTATTTCAAAACCGCCTGGAGAAACCTGCTTCGCAACAAAGCTTTCTCCATAATTAATATTTCAGGACTGGCGCTCGGGCTGACGAGCAGCCTGCTTATTATGTTGTGGATTCAGGATGAAAAAGCTGTTGACGGCTTTCATGAAAATTCCAGGCAGTTGTACCAGGTATATGAGCGATGGTACCGCGACGGGGGAGTGGATGCCGGTTATTCCACACAAGGGCTGCTGGCAGCAGAATTAAAGCGGGTAATGCCGGAAATACAATATGCGGCAGGACTGGAAATTGCTGCGGCTCCCGGCGCAAGCAATATCTTTGAGGCGGGTGATAAGGTGATCAGGCAGAAAGGGTATTTTGCCGGAGCTGATTTCTTTACCATGTTCTCTTACCCGTTGCTAAAAGGAAATGCTGCTATGGCACTTAACGAGCCCGGCGCCATAGCGATCTCCAGGAAAATGGCAGAAGCTTTTTTTGACAGCCCGGAAAATGCTTATGGTAAGACCATTCGTTTTGATAACAAGGAATCATTGAAGATCACTGCCGTGTTTGATGATGTACCGGCAAATGCGTCCCGGCAATTTGACTTCCTGCGAACATGGAACGATTTTGTACAGCAGAACCAGTGGGTAAACAACTGGGGCAATACAGATCCTGTAAGCTTTGTACAATTGCGTGCGGGTGCTGATCCTGCTGCAACTGCAGCGAAGATCAAAGATTTTATTTACAGGTACCAACAAAAATCTGAAGGCACAGCGGTCGAATTAGCTTTACAGCCTTATGCTGATGTATACCTCAACAGTGTTTTTAAAAATGGATATCCTGATGGGGGCAGGATCGAGTATGTGAACCTGTTCACTATCGTTGCCATCTTTGTGCTGCTGATCGCCTGCATCAATTTTATGAACCTTGCTACAGCCCAGGCGACAAGACGGGCCAAAGAAGTAGGGCTTCGTAAAGTAGTAGGGGCTCAGCGTTCTTCACTGGTAAAGCAATTTATTGGGGAAGCCATGATGCTTACCCTGATCGCCATACTTATTGCATTAGCCTGTGCGGCTTTACTGATGCCTGCGTTCAATGCGATCAGCGGCAAGCAGCTATCCCTGCCTGTCAGCCAGCCGTTGTTTTGGACAGCGATTGCCGGATTGGTGATACTAACGGGTGTGACAGCAGGCAGCTACCCGGCGCTATTCCTTTCTTCTCTCAATCCTGTAAAGGTTTTGAAAGGCTCATTAAAAACAGGTCGCCGCGGCGTGTTGTTGCGCCAGGGACTTGTAGTGTTTCAATTCACCCTTTCCATCATCCTGATCGTAGCCGTGGTGGTCATATCCGGGCAGATGAAATATATACAAACGAAAAACCTGGGTTACGACCGCGATAATCTTGTGTATATACCTATAGAAGGTGAGCTGATCACGCATTACAGTATGTTTAAAGAAAGAGCGCTGGCATTGCCGGGGGTGCAGGATATTTCAAAGATGAGAAATTCACCTACTGAAATTGAGCATCATACCAATAGTATAAGCTGGCCGGGAAAGGATCCTAATGCAGATATATCTTTTGCAGACGGGATAGTGGGATATGATTTTGTGAAAACAATGAAGCTGCAGTTGAAAGCCGGCAGGGACTTTTCATCGCAGTTTGGCGCCGATTCCACAGGCTTCCTGGTGAATGAGGCTGCAGTGAAGAGAATGGGCTTTGACGACCCGGTAGGTAAAACAGTCGTATGGGGGCGGCAACCGGGAACAATTATAGGTGTGCTGAAAGACTTTCATTTCAATTCCATGCACCAGTCAATAGAGCCGCTTATTATACGACTAAGTGAAAAATGGCCCTGGGGAAATATCCTTGTAAGGGTTAAAACCGGTAATACTAAACAAGTGCTTGCCGGGCTGGAAAAATTGTCTAAGGAGATCAACCCAAAATTCCCTTTTACCTATCAGTTTTCCGATCTTGAATTTGCGAAATTATACAGGAGTGAAACAGTAGTGAGCCGCTTGTCTGATTGCTTTGCTTTCCTGGCGATATTTATTTCCTGTCTTGGCTTATTCGGGTTAGCCACATTTACGGCCGCACAACGCACCAAAGAGATTGGTGTTCGCAAAGTGTTGGGCGCTTCCGTGCCGGCAATTGTGGCTATGTTTTCCGGCAGCTTTATGCGGCTGGTAGGTATTGCTATGTTCATTGCATTCCCTGTTGCCTGGTTTGCCATGCAAGAATGGCTGCAGCATTTTGCATATAAGATAAATATAGAGTGGTGGGTGTTTGCACTGGCAGGATTGATCACTGTAGTCATTGCACTGATCACGGTGAGCTATCAAAGCATTAAAGCTGCTTTAAGCAATCCGGTGCAATCATTACGTACTGAATAGTCTCTTTCTATTCACATATTTATAGAATATTTTCTTTGTAATTTCTGCTGTGCACAGGTATGCGGCAACAATAAGCAGCAGGTATCCGTAAAAGAGAAGTGACAGCGGCTGGAAACCCATTTGTACAGATACAGGGAGGAATGGCAACGCCAGCACCGCTATTATTACCAGCAGGTTGGCCCTGGTAAGCGTCCATGAAGGTTTGCTTTTGAATACGGGCAGGCGTGTTCGCACTATAAACACGATCAGTGAAGCGGATACTACTGATTCAACAAACCAGCCGGTCTGGAAGATATGCTCATCAGCACGCAATACTTTTAATAATATCCAGAAAGTGAAATAGTCAAAGATAGAGCTCAGGAGTCCGAAAACGATCATGAATTTCCTGATAAAAGAAAAGTCCCAGGATGCAGGACGAAGGGTTTGTGCATCGTCTACCCTGTCGGTGGCGATGGTCATTTCCGGTAAGTCCGTCAACAGGTTGGTCAGTAAAATCTGTTTGGGTAAGAGTGGTAAAAAAGGTAAGAAAAGCGATGCCCCTGCCATGCTGAACATATTACCGAAATTAGCACTTGTGGCCATAAAAATATATTTCATGGTGTTGGCAAAAGTGGTTCGGCCTTCTGCCACGCCTGCCCGCAGCACATCTAAGTCGGGATTCAGCAGGATGATATCTGCCGCTTCTTTGGCCACGTCTACTGCTGTGTCTACGGAAATACCTACATCTGCAGTGTGTAAAGCTGCTGCATCATTGATGCCATCGCCCATAAAGCCCACCACCTGCTTTTTTTTGCGCAGTGTTTCGATGATCCGCTCTTTTTGATTAGGCTCCACTTCTGCAAACACATCGGTGATCGGTATATCATGCAATAAAGCCGCCGGGCTCATCTCTTTCATTTCCTTTCCTGTCAGTATTTTAGGGTCAGGGTAGCCGATCTGTTTCATCAGTGCCGATGCCACAAGGCGGTTGTCGCCGGTGATCACCTTTATGGCAATGCCCATTGCATTAAGGCTGGCAATGGTGTTTGCAATATTGGCTTTGGGGGGATCAAAAAAGCTTACAAAGCCGGCAAAGCTCATTGCTGTTTCCTGTTCCCGCCTGTACGCTTCACCAGGCTGCAGGGATTTGCAGGCCACTCCAAGTACGCGAAATCCTTTTGACGAGGCTTCTTCATACAGCTTCATCAGTAGCTGTTTGCCTGATGTCACCGGAATTCGTATGCCGTTGGACTGTTCTATATCGGTGCAGACTTCCAGCACGTTCAGGAAGGCGCCTTTGGTGATCATGATGGTTTCCCTATCGTTGGTTACCACGGTTGTCAGCCGTTTGCGTATGAAGTCGTATGGTATCTCCCCGGCAAGGCGGTAGGACTGGATCGTTTCGGGCTGTATGGCGATAAGGGCCGTATCTACGGGATTGCGAAAGCCCTGCTGCAAAGCTGCATTCAGGCAGGCATACAAACGCACCTGCTCCGATATATTGCCGGATGCATCCACATAGTCTTTTACTGCTACTTTCCCCTCGGTAAGCGTTCCTGTCTTGTCGGAGCAAAGCACTGTCATGCTCCCGAAATTTTCAATAGAGGAAAGCTTTTTAACGATCACCTGCTGCTCAGCCATACGTTTGGCTCCCCGGGAGAGGTTTACGCTGATGATGGCAGGAAGCAGTTGGGGAGTGAGACCCACGGCGAGCGCCAGCGAAAACATAAAAGAATCCAGCACCGGCTTATGCAGAAATACATTGATGGCAAAGATGACCAGCACCAGCAACATGGTAATGCTCATCAGCAGGTAACCAAACTGCCGGATACCTCTTTCAAAATCAGTTTCAGGTGTTTTTCTTGCCAGGCCTGCCGATATTTTCCCGAACTCTGTATCCCTTCCGGTATGCATTACGAGTCCTGATCCCTTGCCGCTTACTACATGCGACCCCATGAATACGGCATTGGTACGCTCCGACAGCCGTGCGGAAGCCTCTTTAATGCCCGGCGACTTTTGTACGGGAAAGGTCTCTCCGGTAAAGGCGGCTTCATCCACGAACAGCTCATTGGACTGCAGGATATAGCAGTCTGCCGGGATAACGGATCCCGCCGACAGCACCACCACATCTCCCCGTACCAGCGCATCCACGGTCACTTCCATGTCCTGCCCGCGGCGAACGATACAGGTGGTCTTTACCATTTTCAGCAAGGTCTTCACCGCATCCGATGCACCCTTTTCCTGCCAGTAGCCTAATACGCTGCTGATAAAAACGATTAGAAATATGATATAGCTGTTGGTGGTATCGTGCAGCAGCAGCGAAAGCAGTGCTGCACCCAGCAGCAGCAGGGTGAGCGGATTGTTGAGCTGGCGCCAGAATAAAAGCCAGGCGCTTGTATTTTTTGCGTTGAGCGTATTGCTCCCTTCATTGTTTAAACGCGTTGCCGCTTCCTCGGGGCTTATTCCTTTTTCTGAGCTGCCGGCTTTTGCAATAGCTTCTGCTTCGGTCATAGCCCAAAAAGGCGGATTTACCGGTAAGTGCTGTGCCGTGTGAAGCATGCTTTGATAATATTAAGGAAGAGAATATTGATGGCAGATCTGTTGATAAAAATAATGAGTTTTTATAACATAATCTTGAGTCGAAATATTGGGGAGTGCCTCAGTTTGAAATTTGGTAATAAAAATGATTAATTCGTGATTGGGGCGGTGTATTTCAATTTTTCGCAAGTGGAAATGTGCAACGTGTTGAAATCCGTTGGAACAAAATGCTACCGGGGCTGACCAAAAAGTTCGTTGAACGTCTTTGCGAGGGAGGAACGACCGAAGCAATCTCATTGAATGATAGAGGTTTAAGTATTGAGATCGCTTCACTTCGTTCGCAATGACGACCTTTTTGGTCAGCCCCTTGCTGTTCCATATTCCAGAGCCGTAGGCTCGATAACATATACTTCATTGGGATTTCAATCCCATGCGAAAAATTGAAATGCGCCCGGCGCTATAGCAGACCGAATGAATAAGTAATATTTTGATATCAATGTTTTTCCCAAAACTATAAACTCCGAAGAAGTCGGATTTCTGCTTAAACTGTCATCAATTTTGTTTTTGCAGTAAATGCAACGAAGCCAACCGTTCTTCTTGGTTGTCAGCATCGAGTCCACAGCCCGGCACTTACCACTCGCCGCTTCCTTCCCAGCTCGCCAGCACGGTAATGCCGCCTTTTACCGCTTCATTCAGCTTCACTTCCACTTTAGTGCCTATAGGTAATAATACATCTACGCGGCTGCCGAATTTGATAAAGCCCAGCTCATCTCCCTGTTGCACTTTCTGTCCCGTTTTCAAATAGTTGACGATACGCCGTGCTACGGCGCCGGCGATCTGCTTTACCAGTATTCCGGGATGCTCACCGGCTATTACTACGGAATGCCGCTCATTGTCTGTGGAAGATTTGGGATCCCAGGCTACCAGGTATTTGCCTTTATGATACTGACTGTATACTACTTCCCCGGATACAGGGTTCAGATTCTGATGCACATTGGCAGGGCTCATAAAAATGGAAATCTGCAGGCGCTTATCTTTAAAATATTCTTCATCAACAACCTCTTCAATCACCACTACCTTACCATCGGCAGGTGCAATTATCTTTCCTTTATTGATGGTGAGGGTTCTATTGGGCACGCGAAAAAACGAAATGATGAAAAGAAAGAACAGGAAGGATAATATAAATATCAGCCAGGAAAGCCAGACAAGACTGTAGGGCAGAAAATAAAACAAGCTGATATTCAGTAATACAAAAAATAACCCGCAGAGCGCAATAGTCTGGTATCCTTCTTTATGTACTGTCATGCATACAGTTTAAGATAACAAAAGTAGGCAATGAAGCAGGAGCATCCAAAACTTTGGAAGCATAACCCTTCCCGATGATTTAGACATTAAGTTGAGAATAATTAAGCAATTGTCTTTTCCGTTATGAACATCGGATCTTAATAGTTCTGATATTATCGCCGGACTCAGCGTTACCCTGTCATAAGCATTGTATAGAGCCACACCACCGGTGTTGCCAGCAGCAATGAATCAAAACGGTCAAGAAAGCCGCCGTGGCCGGGCATAAAGTGCCCGCTGTCTTTTACGCCCGCCATACGTTTCAGTTTGCTCTCCAGCAGGTCGCCGGCAGTGCCGGCTACGGCAGCTATGGCCGCAATAACAGCGGTATCTATTACTTTCAGTTGCAGGAAATATGCCAGCAAGCTCATAGCTGCCACGCAGAGTATGGCGCCCCCGGCTGTTCCTTCAATTGTTTTCTTGGGAGAAATTTTTGAAAAAGGCGTTTTGCCTATCAGTGAGCCGGTGATATAGGCCATGGTATCATTTATCCAGATAGAAAAAATAATTGCTACAGGGATCAGGAAGCCTGCCTGGTAATACCACCCCCTGCCTGATACCCATACTTCATTGAGCGATCGTATATTGACCATCATTGACCAGCTTAGTGAAATATACAAAAAGCCAAACGCCGAGTATCCGATATGCTTCAGGTTCACCTGTCGTGAAAAGAGGATTTCTATAACCGGTAGCGCAAAAGCAAATATCAAACCAAGCGCCAGTCCAACGGAAGGCAATGCCATGCCGGCAATATGCAGTCCGTCACCGGCGGCATACAGCATCAGCGACCAGCCGGCGATCATGATGCCATAGCGATGAAAAGCCGGTATGGTTTTGTAGGATGGGTCAATCCTGCCTGCGAGTTGCTGATATTCTATCCAGCAGCCAAAATGAATGATGGAAAATAAAATAAAGAAGCTCCACCGGTTCAACAGCAACCCCAGCAGCATTACTATCACAAATACAAGTGCAGTGAGCGCCCTGGTTTGGAAAACTTTCCAGTTCATTGCCATAAGCAAAATTTTAACGGATACAATTATCTGAATACTGTAAATGCCCGGTGCTTCATGCGATCCATTTTTCCTCCAGTGCCTTATCTTCCGGAGGAGTATACCTCTTTTTTACTGCTGCAGATATTTTTTTGAACAACATGAAAAGAAAATAAATCACTACAAGCGCAATGAGTCCCCACCAAAACGGCATGGTATCATCCATTGCTTCTTTTGCAGATCTTCCCTTTCGGATAAGAATATACATCTGTGTCACTGCAAAAGCGTTGTTGAAGAAATGAGCCGTAATGCTGATCCAAAGACTGCCGGAATAATAATACAGCAATCCCAATACAATGCCCAGGCATACCCGTGCCAGGAACCCATAATAAGACAGGTGTATAATACTGAAAATGCAGCTTGTTATTAATATGGCGAGCCAGGGATTCTTGCTGGAGCGCGTCAGCAGGTTCTGCATACCGCCCCTGAAAAAAGTTTCTTCAAAAACAGCAGGCAGCAGCGCTATCATAAAAAGGGAAACGATGTAATCACCGAAGCTTTTGATACTGGTAATGGCTTCTACCTGGCGGGAATAATTCTCTTCCAGTTGCTTAAACAGGTCGGCGGCTCTCTTTGGTATAGGGATTACATTATTCAGTTCCGATAACGCTCCCGCAATAACAGCTCCGCAGAAAATAATGGCAACAGCAAGCAGGAGCTGACGGTAAGTAGCCATAGCTGTAAACCCCATTAATTTAAAAGGACGCCGGCTTATAATAAGTGCGGTGAAGTATGCCGGTAAAAAAAAAGTGGCAAAAGTAGACACTACCTGCACCATTCTCAGTGCATTCACATATCCGGGCATCATCATGTCATCCGCCATAGTTGCCAACCCCCTGCCGGTCATCAGCACCCACACCGGAATGCTTAATACGCCGCCCAGCAGCAGACCGCCAAACCATAGCCCTATAAGAATAAGAAGTCCTTTCCCGTAAGAAATACCTTTTGAGTAGGAATCATACATGATACAATACTATTTGTTGCAGCCCGCAAAGGGAGATTAAAGCTGCAATATACTATCCTTTTGTGAGAGGAAAGAGAGCGGGGACGGGCAAGGTGAAGCCTGAGAGGTGAAATGTCCTCTCACGTCTCATGACAATATGCAAAATATAACTTGATTAACTTAATACTACCTTACAGAGGCTACCTGCTTGTATTTGTATTGGCGGAAGCTGCAAGCCAGTTATGAATTTCGCCGCAATTCCGGTATTCTTCGTCTACATTCATATAGAAGGTGGGCATTTTGGTCCGGAACCAGCGTCCCAGTATTTCATTCTTCTTTTCTTCCAGTACCCGCTGGGCAATCTTGTTATAATCGTCTTTTAAATTTTCTCTGTGCGGTTCTGTTTTCTTCTGGATATAAACAATTCTTGCTCCCTGCTTGCCACCTTCATTAAAAGGAACAGGTTTGGAGTATTCTCCTACCTTGAGCTCATTATATACCGCTACAAGGCTTTTGTCAAGGTCCTGGATAGTTAAATAAGGAGATCCCTGTGCATTGGTAATAGAGCCTGCCGTAAACTTGCTGTTATCATCCTCGCTGTATTTGTCCACAGCTTCTCCAAAAGTGAGCGTACCTGCCACCAGCTTGGAGCGGACAGTATCTAATTTTGCAATAGCCCCGTCAATTTCTACCTGCGTAACCTTCGGGATTTTCAGAATATGCCTTACCACCACATCATCTCCTACGCGGCTCACCAGCTGGATAATATGATACCCGAACTTTGACTTTATCACACGGCTGATCTGTCCCTCTTTCAGGGCAAAAGCAGTAGAGGAAAATACAGGATCTACATTTTTATCATTGCGGTTAAATTCGAAGCGGCCGCCGAGCTCTTTTGTTCCCGGATCATCACTATACATTTTCGCCAGTCTGTCAAATGAAGCGGCGCCGGTCTCTACCTGGCGTTTGTATTCAGTCAGTTCATCCTGCGCATATTTTTCCATATCCCTGCTTGGTTTAGCATAGGCTACTACCTGTTTCATCTCAAGCTCTGTATCGTAAAAGAAAAGACTGTCCTTAGGTATTTTGTCGTAATATTCCTTCACCTCTGTGGGAGTGATCCTCACATTCTCTATGATAGATTTCTGCATGGCGTCTGCCAGCTTCTGCTCTTTAATGGCTATACGGTTGTCTTCTTTGATCTGGTAGATTGTCTTACCTGCTATCTGCTCCAGGGCGTCTTTACCTCCATAAGCATTGATATAATACCTGACACGCTGGTCGAGCTCTGCTTCTATTTCTTCATCACTTACCGGCAATGAGTCTTTCTGGGCCTGCAGCATGAGTGCTTTACGTATCATCATCTGCTGCAGCAACATGCACCCCGCATTCTCCGGCACTTCTCTCCCCTGGCGTTTTTCATCCTCTATATAATTGGTAATATCCGATTTGAGCACGATCTTATCGCCGATCACGGCAATAATTTTGTCGGCAAGCACTTTTTTTGCCTGTCCCTGGGCCGAAGCGGTAGCAGCAATGGCGGAAAATATTATAGAAAATAAGAATTGCTTCATATTGATCGCAGTTTCAAACAGGTCAAAAATAACCGGCAATTCACAGCAGAAACCTCTCCCGGGAATGATTTAACAAAGCTTTACAAGCTTCTTTTTACTTCCTCGATCTCAAAAGCTTCCACCACATCTCCCGGCTTCAGGTCATTATAGTTTTTCACAGTAAGCCCGCATTCCATACCACTCATCACTTCTTTTACATCATCTTTATACCGCTTCAGTGAGCCGAGCTCGGCCGACTGCCCTTCACCTGTAGGATAGATCACAATACCATCGCGGATAAGCCTTACCTTGGAATTACGGCTGATCTTACCATCCAGCACCTGGCAACCGGCTACGGTAACTTTATCAAATTTATATACCTCGCGTATCTCCACGTTTGCAGTTATCTTTTCCGTAACCGTCGGCTCCATCATACCTTCCATAGCGCTCTTGATCTCTTCAATAGCATTATAGATAATAGAATAAGCTTTAATCTGCACTCCTTCGGACTCGGCAAGCTTGTTTGCCTGCGGCGACGGGCGCACATTGAACCCGACAATAATAGCATCTGAAGCGGTGGCCAGCAATACATCACTTTCCGTAATGGCGCCTACCGCCTTATGAACCACAGATACTGCTATTTCTTCCGTAGAAAGTTTCTGCAAAGAATCACTAAGGGCTTCTACAGAACCATCAACATCACCTTTGATAATAAGATTGAGCTGCTTGAAGTTGCCCAATGCCAGGCGGCGGCCGATCTCATCCAGGGTGATGTGCTTTTTGGCGCGGATGCCCTGCTCGCGCAATATCTGCGCCCGGCGGTTGGCTACCTCTTTAGCCTCACTTTCGTCGGCAAACACTCTGAACTTCTCTCCGGCCTGCGGGGCACCGCTCAATCCCAATATCTGTACGGGAGAAGAGGGACCCGCTTCGTCAAGGCGCTGGTTGCGCTCATTGAACATGGCTTTGGCACGCCCGTAATACTGCCCGCTCACTACTATATCGCCCTGGTACAGCGTACCATTCTGCACCAGCATGGTAGCTACATAGCCGCGTCCTTTATCCAGCGAAGCTTCTATAATAGTGCCAACAGCTTCTTTTTCGGGAGTAGCTTTCAGTTCAAGCAACTCGGCCTCAAGCAGTATCTTTTCCAGCAGCACATCTACATTCAGCCCGCTCTTGGCAGAGATCTCCTGGCTTTGGTATTTACCACCCCAGTCTTCTACCAGTAGGTTCATAGCGGCAAGCTGTTCCTTTATTTTTTCAGGATTTGCACCCTCCTTATCAATTTTATTAATGGCAAACACCATTGGCAGGTTTGCCGCCTGCGCATGGCTGATGGCCTCACGGGTTTGCGGCATCACTGCATCATCTGCAGAGATCACGATAATTGCCACGTCCGCCGCCTTGGCACCCCGCGCACGCATGGCCGTAAAAGCCTCATGACCGGGAGTATCGAGGAAAGTAAGCTTTTTGCCAGAGGATGTAGTAACCTGGTATGCGCCGATATGCTGTGTGATACCTCCCGCTTCGCCCGCTACCACATTGGCGCTGCGTATATAGTCAAGCAATGAAGTCTTACCGTGGTCTACGTGCCCCATTATAGTGATAACCGGGGGACGCGGTATCAGGTCTTCTTCCTTATCCACTTCCTCTTCTTCCTCTTCCTCATCTGCATCATCTATACCTATAAACTCTACTTCAAAGCCAAATTCACCTGCTACCAGCTCTATCACTTCCGCATCGAGGCGCTGGTTGATGGATACCATAATACCAAGCCCCATACATTTACCGATCACCTCTGCGAAACTTACATCCATCAGGTTGGCAAGCTCGCTCACCGTTACAAACTCCGTTACCTGCAGCTTGTTATCGTCCATTCCTTCTGCGCCCAAATGCTCTGCCGCCTCTTCCCTGCGCGCTCTCCTCAGCCTTGACTTGGCTCCTTTGCCGCCGCCACGCGAAGCCCCGGCCAGTTTGGCCTGTGTTTCACGTATTTTATCCTGTATCTCTTTTGCATCTATTTCTTTCACTTCGCGGCTGTCTCTTCTCCGGTCGCCTTTCCCATGCCCGCCAAACCTTCCACCGCCCTGTCCCTGTCCCTGCTGTTTGTTGCGATCGCCCTGTTTTTGAATGGGAGGTCTGGCGCCATCCCTGTGATGACCGCCGCGATCTCCGTCGTGCCTTGCTGCCGGCGACTGATTTTCCCTTTTTTCTATAGGGATACGTTTCCGTTTACGCTTTTCTTCATGGGGGCGGGCTGCAGGTCTGGGCTCGTTATTGACGGGCAGGGTGATCTTCCCGACTACACGCGGACCTTCAATTTTCTCAGCACGTATATTTTCTATCACGGGAGGCTCTTCCGCAGCAGGAACATCCGTACCACCATTGCCGGGAACAGCAGGTTCTTCTGTCTCCTGGTTCACAACAGGAGTTGGAGAGATATGCTCTTCTCCTGATGCTTCTTTTGCAGGTTCTTCTGCAACTGCCTTTTTCTTAATGCCTTTTTTGGGTCTTGTGGAAGAGTCTATCGTACTCAGGTCTATTTTGTCCAAGATCTTCGGACCTTCCAGCTCGGGCGCCTCTATTTTCACCAGTTCAGGAGAAGTTTCTTCGGTTTTTTCAACATGCGGAGCCACTTCCTGAACAGGCGGGGGAGCTTCCTGCTCCACAGGGGGAGGTGCTACTTCAGCAGCCTTCTTTTTGGTATCTTTTTTAAATACAATTTCCTCTTCGTCCTTCTTCTTCCGGGTCTCCATCACATTACCCTTAGGTATTTCTATCTGATCACTTTTTGCCTTCGCTGCCTTGTCAGAAGAAAACTCATCCTGGAGTGCATAATACATATCTTCTGTCAGCTTGCTGGTGGGCTTAAGGTCATCTTTGGAAAAACCCTTCCCGATCAGGAAATCAATCAATGTTTCCTGCCCGATATTAAATTCTTTAGCCGCTGCTAATAAGCGTGGTAATTTTATTTCAGCCATATTTTGTTTCCCGCCTACCGGTTCCCGGTTATTGCCCTGAAGAGTGTCTGCACATGATCAGGCGTTGCTGCCAGACCATGCTCATCCGGTCAATCTCTACGCTACCAATAGCGGATTAATTTGTTTTGTTTTCTTAAAAATCCCGCTTTTTTAGAAGCGGCATTTGCTATCCCTTTTCAAATTCTTCTTCAAGCACTTTTCTTACATCGTCAATAGTCTCTTTTTCAAGGTCAGTCCTTCTTTCCAGCTCTTCTGTGGTCAGATCCAGTACACTGCGGGCGGTATCACAACCAATCCGCTTGAGCTCATCAATCACCCATGTATCTATTTCATCTGCAAATTCATCCAGATCAATATCAAATTCTTCGGTTTGCCCTTCATCGTCGCGGAATACGTCAATCTCGTATCCTACCAGTTCGCAGGCCAATTTAATGTTTACACCCCTGCGGCCGATAGCCAGCGATACCTGGTCGGGCTTCAGAAAGACACTGGCATGTTTTTTTTCTGCGTCAATTTCCATAAAGCTCACTTTTGCTGGCGTGAGAGACCGCTGTATAAGCAATTGGATATTATTCGTCCAGTTGATCACATCTATATTCTCATTTTTAAGCTCGCGAACAATGCCATGTATACGGCTTCCCTTCATACCTACACAGGCGCCTACCGGGTCAATGCGATCGTCGTAAGACTCAACGGCTACCTTGGCTCTTTCACCCGGCTCACGCACTATTTTGCGGATGACAATTAGCCCGTCAAAGATCTCCGGCACTTCAATCTCCAAAAGTTTAGCCAAAAATGAAGGATGCGTACGCGAAAGGATAATGACAGGAGAATTATTTTTTAACTCCACTTTTTTAACCACCGCCTTAACGTTCTCACCTTTTTTGAAATAATCGGAGGGGATCTGCTCAGATTTCGGGATAATCAGCTCATTGCCGTCTTCATCAAGTAATAATACTTCTTTTTTCCATACCTGGTACACTTCTGCGCTGATAATTTCGCCCACGCGGTCGGCATATTTTTTTACCAGGCTGTTTTTCTTAAGATCGCCTATACGGCTTGCCAGTGTTTGCTTGGCAGCCAGTATGGCCCTGCGTCCGAAATCCAGTATATCTACTTCCTGGAACAGCTCTTCACCCACTTCAAAGTCAGGCTCTATTTTGATTGCATCGCTGTACGCTATTTCCGCTACAGGGTTTTCTACCTGTCCATCCTCTACAATAGTGCGCCTGTGGATGATTTCAAGGTCTCCTTTCTCGGTATTTACAATCACGTCAAAATTCTCATCCGACCCGTATTTTTTCCGGAGCAATGTTTTGAAAACATCTTCCAATACTTTCATCAGCGTCGGGCGGTCTATATTTTCCGCATCCTTAAAATCCTGGAAGGATTCAATAAGATTTATACTTGCCATAGTACAGCATTTTTATCCCTCAATCGCCACAGGCTATAGCAGCGCTGCCGCGACATGGATCGTTAAAATTGAATTTGAACCTTTGTTGTTTTAATGTTATTAAAAAGTATAGTATGTTGAATGACCTCTTTTTTCTTGTTTTTTCCTTTTATTTCTTCCATTTCCACTCCATCATCATTTACGGCAATGAGCTTTCCGTTAAGTTTAGTGCCATCCTGTAGCATAATTTCCACATTTCTTCCAATGTTTTTTACATATTGCCGGCGCAGCTTCAGCGGTTCATCAAGCCCGGGGGAAGAAACTTCCAGTGAAAAATCCCCGTTAGAGAAAAGGGCGCTTTCTTCTATCTGTTTATACAGGGTGCGGTTATATTTTACACATTTATCTATTGAGACTCCGGAATCGGCGTCTAAATATACCTTGACATTGTTTGTAGGCTTAATACTGATATCTACCAAAAAATAATCAGGGTTATCTTCCAGCAGTTCGTTTACCATTTTTTCCAGAACCTGAATTGTTGCCTCGCTTCCCATAAATGCTGATAAATGAAGAAGGGAACGGATCCGTTCCCTTCTGTCGCTCTTTTCCTATGGCAAAGTTAAGACATTCGGATAAAGCGCAAAATTTTTTTATAGAAGTGATTAAGAGATAAGGAATAGGTGTTGCAGGTTGTAGGTTCCAGGTTGCCTTTCCCGGTTGACGGCTCACCCCATATTTTGTCACCCACTTTTTACATTTGACCCGGCGCTATAAGGGTAGTAACCGCTCACCGGGGAAAAAACAGTGAACATCGAAAGAATGATCAACATTATCGAATAAAGTTCTGATGCCGGGTTTTCCTTGCCATCTTTACATTGACAACAGCGAATAGCAGTAGTCAAAAGCAGATAGGTAATTTAAATCCAATATCCGAAAACGAGGTCTCCAATCCTCAGCGGAATTCTAAACGTACACAGGAATTCTACGCCAATATGATGAAAGTCATTGGAAACAAAGCCGGTCGCAAGACCGGCTCTGTTATTTTATCCCGGCTATTGCATTGCGATCACATTATCTTTTACTATGGCAAATACTTTGTCTTCTTTTTGCGGTCGTATTCTCGTAGCCCCGGTAAACCTGCTGAAAGCGGGCAGCGTACAACAATCATATCCAAAATGAAAGCAGGGAAAATGGAGCGTCTGCCGGGCAATATGGTGCAATGTTACTCCCGGATGAAGATGACCGCTGAAAAGATATTTCGTCCTGGTCTCTGCCACTGACATGGCTGCATCATGCATGAACATAAAATCTCCTATGATCAGTTGCCCTGTATGTAGTGTAATACCGGCGCTTTGATACCATTGATAGCTGAGAATATCGTGATTGCCTTTTATAAGATGTATCTCCAGCGAGGACAGATCGTTGCGCCATCTTTCAAATAAGTTGTGCTCCTTGTTAGATTCGCTGTGAAACATATCCCCGACTACTATAAGTTGCCCTGCTTTAAAGAATTGTACCAGCGCTACCAGTCTTTGCAGGTCTTCGCGGTATATGGTTTGCGGCACCCCGATACCTGATTTTCTGAAATGACCGGTTTTGCCAAAATGAAGATCCGCCAGTATCAGGGATCGTGCTTCCTCCCAGAAAACAGCTCTTTCTGCAGATAACCAAAGCGTCTGATCAAGCAAAATATGTCTTAAAGGAGGACGCATGGTAAAAGCTATAAAAAATATTTTTCGGCCAAAGCTATAGATTCAGGTTTCCCTACATCAACAAATATACCGCCGGAGTGGTCATACCCCATAATGGGATGAACGGGACAAAGCCGGAGGTAAACATCTACCATAGAAAACCTTCCCTCTTCTGTCAGCAGGTCAAAAAAGCTGTGGTGAATAAGATGGATACCGCTGAAAGCTCTTGCCACCAGGTCAGGATTCGGTACGGAAATGCGCTCCTCACCTGACTTGTTGTTTCTCCAGCCGCACAGGTGATCACCCTGGTCAAATAAAAAAGCCCTCGAAGAATCCCTGTCAGACACTGCTATTGTTGCTACGGGCTGAAGCTCCAGGTGAAAAGCGGCCATCGCATACAGGTTCAGGTCGGTTAAGATATCCGCATTTATTACAAAAAAGTTTTCAGCATCTTTCAGATACGGAGCCGCACACTTCAGCCCCCCGCCCGTTTCCATTGGTTGCTCCCTTTCGTGTGAAACAGTGATATGGCAGCCGAAATGATTGTGATCATCCAGGAAAGCGACCACCTGGTCTGCAAAGTGGTGCACATTTATTACCAGCCTGTCAATGCCAAATCTTCTGAGATATTCAATATTACGCTGCAGAAGCGGTTTGCCATTCACTAATGCCAGGGCCTTGGGATGATGGTTTGTCCAGGGCTTTAACCTTGTGCCAAGCCCCGCTGCAAAGATCATGGCTGTATTTATCGGATTTCCTGTCATTGTGTATATTTTGGGCTATCGGCTGTGAGCTAAAGGCTGACTGCTGATCGCTCATAGCTGACTGCTCATTCATTTACCCAGTTCTTCGCGTCCTGCACGGTATGGTGAAGGAGCACTTTTACGCCAAACTTTTCTTTAAGATGCCTGGCAAGGCTGTCTGCCGCAAACACACTGCGGTGCTGCCCGCCGGTACAGCCAAAGTTCACCACAAGGCTTTCAAAACCTCTTTTAATATAGTCGGCCACGGAAATATCAACAATGCCATACACATATTGCAGAAAAGAAGGCATTTCACTCTTATGCAGCAAAAACTCCTGCACTTCCTTATCTCTTCCGGTCAGTTGTTTGAACTCCTCAAAACGGCCAGGATTATATATACCCCGGCAATCAAAAACAAATCCGCCCCCATTGTTACTATTATCTTCAGGTACGCCATTCCGGTAAGAAAAACTATTGATATGCACTACAAGCGGGCAATCCGGCGAAGCAATAGTTGTTTCATATCGTTTGATGATGCTGTCATCTACTATAAGTGATAGCACCTTTTGCAATTCAGGGAGCCGGATAGGTATCTTTTTATTTTCAAGAAACCACTTCAGTTGCTTCAATGCAAAAGGTATGCTTGTAATAAAGGGTTGCTTCCTTTCAAACAATCCCCTGAACCCATAAGCCCCCAGGGTCTGCAGCATACGGATCAGCACAAAACCATCGTAACTGTCCATAAAATCTTTCCTGTTCAGCGCACCTTTCAACAGGCGGTTCACTTCATCAAAATAAAACCCTGCCAGTTCGTCTTTCCAGTCATTAGGTAATGCCGCTCTTGCCTGCCACAGCATGGAAGCCACATCATATTGCAGCGCTCCCTGCATCCCTCCCTGGTAATCTATAAAATACACTTCATCGTCTTTTACCATCACGTTCCTGCTCTGGCAGTCACGGTGCATGAAATATTTCGCCTCTTCCTGCATAAGATAGCTGCTCAATATCTCAAAATCGTTGAGCAGGAGATTCTTATCGTAGGGAAGATCGAGCGCACGGATAAAATAATAGAGAAAGTACAACAGGTCGGAATATATCGCCTGCTTATCAAAAGACCGCGTGGCGATACAATTACTATAATCCAATCCCTCTCCCCCGAGCACCTGCAGCTTAGCCAGTTCTATGAAAGCTTTTGTGTATAAAGATCTAGCATGATCGGTATACCCTTCTTTTTTAATAATATCAAAAAGCGAGACATCACCGAAATCTGTTTGCAGGTATTTTGTCTTTTCTTTATCCACGTGCAGGATCTCGGGAACGGCAAGATTTTTTTTATGAAAGTGCCTGGAAAATTCTATGAAGGCATTGTTCTCCTGTACATTGTTGGGATTATAGGTAATAATGAAAGAACCATTACTGGTCGCCGCCCTGAAATACTGGCGGTTGCTGCCTGCCTGCTTTAAAGTGGTAAGCTCATTGAGCTTTCCCTTTTCACAGTCTTCAAAAAAAACAGTCACCTCCCGGAGTACATCTGCCATGGTAGAAATTTAGGGGGCAAAGATAAGGAAGGAAAGGGAGAGGGTGGAATGTATAAGGCGTAAGGTATAAGTATCAAAGGTGTAAGGTGTAAGGAAGAAATTAGGTTGTAGGAACAAGGCATGCCTTGCATCCTGTCATTCATATTTTATCTTTCACCATTCACCTCTCTCACCACCTGCGCAAAAAGATCGTGCTGTTCTTTTTCCACCCAATGTATTTCAGAATCTTTCCTGAACCAGGTCATCTGGCGTTTCGCATAACGGCGTGTATTTTTTTTGATCTCCTCCACGGCTTCCTCTAATGTAATTTCCCCATCCATATATTGAAATATCTCCTGGTAACCTACGGTTTGAAGTGCCGGCAGTGATTTAAAAGGATATAATGCCCGAGCTTCTTCCACAAGCCCCTCCCGGATCATGTCATCCACACGGTGATTGATCTGCGCATACATTCTTTCTCTCGGCATGCTGATGCCTGCTTTAATGATCGCAAAAGGGCGTTCTTTTTTGACCGCTGCATGCAGCTCAATAATTGAAACGCCTGTTGATCGTTTTACTTCCAGCGCTCTGAGCATACGGTGCGGATTATATATTTCACCACGGCTGTAGAAAACCGGGTCTTCGGATTTAACAGTATCGCTCAGCCAGTCCATTCCTTTTTGCTCATACTCTTTTCTCACTGATAACCGGATCATTTCATCAACAGGGGGTATTTCATCCATTCCTTCACAAAATGCTTTTATATACAATCCTGTTCCGCCAACTAAGATCGCATAGTTATTTTTTCCAAAAATCGTATGAATAGCGTTTAAAGCATACGACTCAAAAACAGCTGCATTCACTTCCTCATGGATGGAGTGGGAGTTAATAAAATGATGTTTTATCTGCTGCAACTCTTTTTTGTCCGGCTTGGCCACTCCTATCTCCAGTTCCCGGTAACATTGACGCGAGTCTGCGGATATAATCTCTGTATTAAAATAGTCCGCCAGCTCAAGCGAAAGCTTTGTTTTGCCTGAAGCGGTCGGTCCAACAATTACAATACAGGTTTTGGTATGATCCATCTAAAATGCTTTGTCAACTTAGTGCCGGAAAGCCATATAGGCAATTGCGCTGCGGGCAAATTTACAGGGCACTATTGCATAACTCAAATCTTTAAATAAGTTTTTATGAAAAGTAAACGAACTGCCAGTTCAAAAGTTGAAAAGAGTAAACCCCGTTCTAAAACAGCCAAAAAGACAACTGCTGTTTCACGGTCAAAAAAATCTGTAAAAGCCTTGCCCGACATTACAAAGATGGTACCCGGCAACAACAGGCTGATGCAATCGCTTCAAAAAGCATCGTTCCGCAACAAAAAAGCGCTGCAGGCTACGCTCAAAAAAGGAAATTTCAGGGCAGTGGAGCTGGCGCCGGCTTTTAGCCAGGTATACAAAAAATCACCCCAGGACGCTATAAGATTAGCCGAATCTTATGCCATAAGCTTACCGGAGCATCAACAGCACCGGGAACTTTTTCAGGAGGCAGTGCACCTGAAAAAAGCAGAAAGAAAGGCATTGATCAGCGGCTACAGGAAAGCCGGCCAGGCAAGAGGCATAGTGCATGCTATCAGCCAGTTGCCGAGAGGGTATGGTCGCGTGATCATGAAAGATTTTGTGGGAGAAGAGAAAAACCTCGACAGGTCGGCCGTTGACGAAGTGCTTTTTTGGCTCAGAGATGCAGGGCTTGAGCTGATGCGCCTTGAGGCTAAAGGAAAAAAGCCCGCCGATCCGCAGCATGAAGATATGGATGAAGCGGTAGTAGATTTTTTCGGCGATCTGGCAGATGATATTGTGAACGCTATCAATGCAGTGGTAGATGCAGTGGTAGATGCAGCAAAATCACTTGCCGCAGCCATCACAGATATAATTAACTGGGCTGCCGACGCCGTTGCAGGACTGGTAAAGGCATTGATGGAAGCCGGCAAAACTATTCTCGATCTCTTGTCTGCCGCCCTGGCAAACGGATATGAATTACTGAAAAAAATAATAACCGGCATCACCGCTATCGGTAAAGCCATGCTTGAAGTGCTGGATGCTGCGGTCAATCTTGCCAAAGATGCTTTTATTACAGTATTGCGTGCGATAGATCAGTTAGGGCGCCAGTTGATAGAGTTTGTATCCTGGATCGCTACCAAAACGTATGATGTTATTAAAAAAGCTACTGAAGCTCTGCTGGAAATAGGCAAGAGCATCGGGAACATTCTGGAGAAAGCTTTCCAGTTTGGGCTGGCGCTGGTAAAAGGGTTTGTACAGGCATTCCTGGAGCTGGGAAAAACAATTGCGGAAATACTGGTAACGGCTATTACACGCCCTTCCGCATTGTTTGATACCATCATCCGCTCCTTCATGGATCTTGGTAAAACCCTGGCTAATATTATAGATAATGTGGCGAGCGCAGCAGTAAACCTGGTACGGGAAGTGGTAAGCGCAGCAGTACGCATCGGTACAGCGATCATTGAGTTTACGAAATACCTTGCCGTCGCGGCAATAGATATTGCCACAAAAGTGCTCGACGGATTGCTGCAGGCAGGGCGCACTTTGTTTGAGGTGATTGAAACCCTTGCCACGCATGCTTTAAGCGCTATTAAAAAGGTAGTGCAGGCATTCTTTAACCTCGGCAAAACTTTGCTCAATCTTATTAAGGATGTATTTAACATAGCCATGAACCTGCTGAAACAGGTGATCAAAGCTGCTTTTGATCTGGGCAAAACCATTCTTGAATTTACAAAAACGCTGGTGGAATTTACCTACAGGGCTGCCGCAAGGCTGATAGATGCCGCTATACAGGTGGGTGCCACCGTTGCAGAAATACTGGAGTCAGTAGCAGGCACAACCTATTATATCTTCCGGAAGATAGTTAACGGTATATTACAGGCGCTGGGCCCTGTTGGCGAAGTGCTTGACTGGCTGATAAGCCGCGGCGAAGACCTGGCTTCAGCCTTATGGCGTGAGGCAATATTAGCCTGCCGGTTTGTGAAAAAAAGTGTTTCCGAAGTGCTCACCTGGGCTGCCCAGCAGACAAGCGCAGTATTCGAAAAGGTCATTCAACTGGTAGAAAGTGTAGGCGCAGCAGTTACTGAGATCATTGACTGGGCAATTACCATTGGTGATGAAATGCTGGAGCAGCTTGCCGGCATGTGGGAGCGCCTCGGAAATTCAGTGGTATATGCGCTGAACTACCTTGAAAAAGATTTTATACCGGGTCTTGCAAAATTTGTGAAGGGCGCATTGAGCGCAGGGTTCACACTGGCAAAGCTGGTAGTATGGACAGTGGGCAAAGCCTTTGAAGTAACGCTTGAAGTAGTACGCGGCGCATTTGAAGCAGGTATCACGCTCGCACAGCTCATTGTTGAAACAGCTATCCACCCGGATCAGGCAATGAATAATCTGATCAAAGCCGCACGTCAGTTGGGGCAAACTATGAACCAGGTGGTGCAGGCAGTAGTAGATGCCGGCGAAGAGTTTTTAGATGAATGTATACACGCGATGGTTGCCATAGGGGAAGATATTGTGACAATGCTTGAAGGGATACTGGAAATAGCAGGCGGGTTGCTGGATACAGCCATATTTATCCTGATGGAAATGCTGAACAGCTTCCGCCACCTTACCGCAGCGGAAAGAGCAGATGCCACTTTGATCTTTGATGATATCATTGATTTTGATACCGTGTATATCGCTACGGAAAGTCCTACCAACAGCATTATTTTCGGTATACAGGATTTCTTTACCGGCAATCCCCAGTCACGGGCGTTTGTTACCGGCAACCTTATAAATTTTGACGCCGATGATGGTCCTATCCGCAGGTCTTCCCTGATACACGAGATGACACATGTGTGGCAAAATCAAAATGTAGGGCCGATCTATATGGCAGAGGCCATAGCAAGCCAGGCAGGTGCAGGATATAATTACGGTTATACAGAAGGTGCGTCTGTTACGATACCCAACGGCGATTATGCGGGCAATTCCATCACAGATCTGTCGGGACGGATAGATGGTCAGGGCGGTGAAGCCGCATTGAATACAGCCGGCGGGGATTTCATGTCGTTCAACCCCGAGCAACAGGGACAAATAACCATGCATTATTTTGTAAGGCGGTATTTGGAAATGAGACCTGCGGCTGAATATGCAGCATGGCAGCCTTATGTGGATTATGTACAGGAAAACAGACCAGATGCGGCATAACACCAACAGGAATTTGTTATTGGTTTATCCGGCAGACATGCCCTTTGCAGGCGCATGCCTGTCGGAAGCCTATGAGCAGCTTCACATACACTGTGTATGCGTGCCTTATAGCGGGCGTCCGCCGGGGGAGCATTTTTATAGTGCTTTACTTACAGAAGATATCAATGCGGTTTTGGTAACAGGGAAAAGATCGTATGCGCCCTCTACCGTTTTGCCAGGTCCCTTTTTATTCACAAAAAATGAGAGAAAGATACCTGCAGCCTGGCTGCCGCTACAAAAGGAAAATGATGTGCTGGCATTTGTGCGCACATTGAAGGAAGTACATCAACGCAACCGCTCATCTCCGGGGATGGCATTGCTGGCGCAGTGGCATCCACGGTACTTAAAGCTCTCTGACCGCATGTCGGAGCTGCTCAAAGAGCAGATAAAGGTTTTCAGATGGACGGGCGATATCATTACAAGGGAAGATGTAGTGGAAGCATTAGGAACGGGACTGGGGATGGGCATATATTTCGGTCATGGCAGGCCGGTAGGGTGGGTTGGATATTACGGTATGCGTTCCCATCATTTTAAAGATTTCAGCGGTAAGCCCATGGGGTGCGTATTGTCTTTATGCTGCAGGACAGCAAGCCGCAGAAGGACAGGGATTTCCTATACAGAATCCCTTCCCTTAATGGGTGTATCGGCTGCTGCCTTCGGCGCCGTTCGGGAAACAAAACATACAGACAACATGAAGTGGGCGGTAAGGATCTGCACTGCATTGAATAATGGTATAGATAATTTAGGGGATCTGCTCCTGCAAGCTGAGCCCCCGAATACGGATGCGGTACAACATTACCGGATTATCGGGGATCCGTTCGCGCCGTTATATTCAGATGCAGGCAGCATACAAAAGGCAAGCGCTGTAGCTGTCTTTAATTAAATCAAATCAATAAACATTGGATATGCAGGAATACGATATTATACAACAATTACGGTTTGAGCTTAGCATTGTAAAGCCACAGATCACAAATGATATCAGGGATACCGACAGCTTCCGAGACGACTGGGGACTGGATTCATTAGAGCTGGTGGAATTTGTAGCACGGATTGAGCAGACCTTCAGGATCATGATACCGGACAAAGACCTTCAGGAGCTCCGTTCCCTCGATGCCACCGCGGCCTATCTGCAAGGTAAAATGATAGCGGCATGAACAACAGTATCGTGATCACCGGTATAGGCGTTGTCTCTCCATTGGGTACAGGAATGGATATGCTGTGGAATAATTTGCTGGAGGGAAAAACTTCGCTGCAGCACTTTGCTGATCTTGAAGCAGCAGGATACCGGAATACCCATGCATGCAGGATAACAGATTTTGAAGCTCCTCCTGTTCACCGGGGCGCTTATATGGCTTTAGATGCCACAAGGCAGGCTATAGCTCAATCCCATATTCAACTGCCTGAAAATACCGGTATTTTTTTAGGAAGCACTCTGGGAGAAAGCATGGCTTATGAAATGGCTGCAGAAGGTGCGGCTATTGATCCCGGGCAGTACAATACTTATTCTATTGCCAAAGCAGTAGCCAGTGCATACCGGCTGACCGGCCCTGTGCAGGCTTTGTCAACCGCCTGTACTGCCGGCAACTATGCGGTGGGCATGGCAATGCATGCGTTGCGGCGCGGCGATATTCGCGTTGCGATAGCAGGTGGTGCAGAACCATTCTCAAGGATTGCGATGGTGGGCTTCAGCAGATCCAGGGCAATGGCGTCTGATGCGTGTAAACCATTTGATACACAAAGAAGCGGTATGATATTAGGCGAAGGGGCGGCGATATTTATACTGGAGCGGATGAACGATGCCATACAGCGCGGAGCGACGCCATTGGCAAAAGTATATGCATTAGGATTGAGCTGTGATGCCTATCACCCTACCTCCCCGCATCCCGACGGCAGAGGGCTGGGCAGGGCAATGACCGCGGCATTACAACAGGCTGGTGTCAATAAAGATGAAGTGGATTGGGTGAATATACATGGCAGCGGCACCAAAGTGTCGGATGCCGCAGAAGCCCTTGCTTTAAAAAGTGTTTTTAAAAACAGCATGCCTGTGCTCAGCGGCAGCAAGGGAGCCATTGGTCATGCGCTGGGGGCAGCATCAGCGCTTGAGCTTGCTATATGCGCACAGGGAATCGCTTCCCAAATCATTCCGCCGACGGCAGGCTTTGCTATGCAGGATATTGCGATCGGATTGGATTGCACTACTGCCGTTGTTGAAAAAAAGATCCGCATAGCTATAAATAATGCCTCTGCGTTTGGAGGGTTGAATGCATCCTTATTATTAGGCTCCTGCTTATCTTAACACTTTTATTTGGGGTATGATCTGTCATGTACATATAGGAGATAGGCTCGAAAAAGAAGCAATACCAGGCATTGTAGACAGCATAGAAAAAGAATTTGGCAGACCGCGTAACCCGGATGCGACCGGTCTTTATGTGATCTCGAATCATACCGGCACCAATGCTTCACTTGCTTTCTGGAAAGACGTAATAAAAAACGGGGCGGCATTCGCCAATCCTGAGTTATTCCCCTGGACATTGGCCAACAGCGCCTGCGGGTATATTGCCCGTCATTTTGGTATTACGGGTCCCAACTATACTTTCACCTGCCCTTCCGGAGAGCCGGAGTATATCAATGAGGTTTTAAAACAGGCTGCAGAAGACCTGGACAGGCTATGCCTTGAGGATACATGGGTCATTATAATAGATTAGCGTTTTGCAAATAAAGAGATCAACGTTTAATTGTCTTGATGATTTGCTGTAATTCCTTATCTGTTACATTTTCATGATCAGATTTATCGCTATGCTTGATATATGATATTAATTCTTTTTATGGACGCTTAAAGTGAATATTTATCAATACTTCAAAAGAAATACCTGCGTTTGAAAAAATATCAATTCATTACAGCTTTTGTTATGACAGGCACCACTTTAAAAAAATTAAAGCTTTTCCTGCTACTGATCACGCTGCCGGCGCTGGTATTGGTGCTGGCAAGCTACCTGTATAAGATCAATGCTTCAGAGAAGCAGGTATCTGTGAAAAGTGTTTCAGAAAGGCATGAATAGCTTTCTTAAAAAAGATAACCACCGAGATGCACGAATGTATTTTATACATTTATTCGTACAACAGTGGCGGGTGTATTTCAATTTTTCGTAAGCGGAAATGTGCAACGGATTGAAATCCGTTGGAACAAAATGCTACCGAGCCTACGGCTCTTGCTATTCCGTATTTCAGAGCCGTAGGCTCGATAACATATATTTCTTCTCATGCGAAAAATTGAAATGCGCCACAGTGGCTGCCAGCAAAAATTCATTATTAAAATGCTTATTTTAGCATCGCAATCAGCTTTTGATTAAGGGCAACATAATCATCGTTTTTTGCTGTGGTTGCCAATGCAATGGACTTATTGGCAGTAGCAACAGCCTCTTTGTTCTTACCCAGTTTGGCTTCGCATTTCGCTTTCTGGTACAGCACCCAGTAAGCATCGGGACTTTGCTGCGCGGCTTTATTAAACCAATCTAACGCAGTGTTGAGGTCTTTACCATTTTCAAGATAATAAACAGCGGCATTGAAATAGGGAAAGTTTTCTTTTCCTTTAAGACTTTCAATCTGGGCGTTGATCTTTTTATCAATATCCGTAGTAATGGGGATCCTCACAATGGTTTGATCCCAGCCGATCAGCAATTCCATTGAAGACGGGTGTACTGCATTAAATGAGATCAGGAAAGACTCAAGAGAAAACGGGAGATCGTCCACTGTTACTTTTACACGGGCCACGTCCTGGTCCTGCTTATAAGCGGCAGGGCTTGTTACATCCAACTGTTTGGTCAGTATTATCGTCCATTCCGTAGGGTTGGGAATGGTCAGCAATCCATATTTGCCTGCAGGTATTTTTTGCCCGCCAAAGGTCACCTCATCCCCAAAGGTGATAGTAGTAGCGGCATTGGCGCCGGTACGCCACACTTTGTTCCAGGGAACAAGATCGCCGAATATCGCTCTTCCTTTCACTGCAGGTCTTGAATAAGAAACCTCAACAGAAGACAATCCGAAGTCCTGCTTTACATACTGTCCCGGTGAGGGCGCAGGCGTTTTCAGTTGAGCCTGGGCAAAACAGAATATCCCGGCACAAGCAGCAAGTAAAATGATTTTTTTCATGTGTAGTCGTTTTTATTGATTAATCGGTATCAAAAAAGGGAAAATATTTTATACGCATAAATGATTTTCCTAAAGACGAAGATAACAGATAAGACAGTAAGAATAATTATGTAAACGGGAATATCTAAAACCGGATAGTAACTGTTATTTTTCCGGGTTTATCACCCTCTGTCAACCGCCATTTGGGGCCTTCCTTAATCAACCGGATGGCTTCTTTATTGCAGGCGCTGCAGGTTGATCTTTCTATTTTAAAATCATATAGCATGCCTGCCTTATTAACCGTAAAGGATACTTCCACAAATCCGCCTGCAGCTTTATTTTTTTCGGAAGAAAGCCTTTTATTATTGCTGAGATAGATATCATAATTGCCCCACCCGTCCACCGGCTCGGCTGCATCCTCACTATCCTGTGTCTGAGCCTGTTTTCGCACCTGTTCTGCTTTTTTCTTTACTCCATATCCCGTTACCACTACTTCCGACAACTTGTTGTTACCGGCAGAAAGCTTAATGTTATTTAAAGGAGTATTGGAGGCAAGCACTGCATTCTCAGGCTCATACCCCACAGATCTTACAGAAGCGCTTACAATGGAGTCACCGCTCAGTATAGTAAAATTGCCCTGTGCATCCGTATAGGTATGCACTCCGCCGGCGGTGATATTTACAAAAGGCAAAGGTTTGTCATTGCTATCGGTAATCCTTCCTTTAAAAATATGAGAAGGAATATAGGCATTTGACCTTTCCCGCTGTATTGCGGACGCTTGCGTGGCAGACAGGGCAATATCCTGCTTATCCGCAGTAACATCCTTAGCTTCTGCTTGCACTTCGTTGTTCAGCGGGTTACCGGGTCGCTGCAAAGTTGTTGCAGGCAGTGGTGCAGGCACAATTTCTACGGCTTTATTACCTGATAGTTTGGATACAGTGTCAATGCCTGTGTTATTCTTATTGGAACTGATGACAAGCTGCTTTTTCTCTTCCGGTCCCCGAGCTTTTGACTCTTCCGGCTGAACGCTTTTATCTTCCGCCTTATTTTCATGTGACGGGTCCGGCACTGCGGCACTTTGAGCGGCAGGTGGCTGGATCTCGTTAGTTTTTTGCGCTATCTCATGTTCAGGCGCCTGAGTAAACAAATACCAGGTTGTAGCCGTGCCTGCTACCAGCAATATAGCTGCGGCAGCGCTCCACCATGCGCGGTATCTGCGCAATGGCATGACCTTATTAACTGTATTATTTTCCTGCAGGCGTTGCTTCAATGTTGCAATATCCGATACCACAGGCAATTCAGGCATGCCTGCATATCCCTCCATTGCTTCTGCAAGGAAAGGATCTTCCAGGGCAGCTCTTTCCAGCGCATGCTTTTCTGCAGCAGTCATCTGCCCTTTCAGATAGCGCTGGATATCCGTTGCGGTGTAAATTTTATTATATTTATTATCTTCAGTCATATATTATACTGAATCGTGTGCCGTTTATGGTTTTTGAATGGTATCCTCCATTTCTTTTTCCATGCAAATCTTTAAATTCCTTCTTGCATTCTGGATATAGCTTCTCACCTTATTCCATTCATAGCCGGTGATCTCCACAATTTCTTCATAGCATTTTTGTTCCATGTAAAAAAGCGCTACCGACTGCTTTTGCTGCTCAGGCAGCCGGTCCATACATTTTTCCAGCCGGGCAAACTGCTCTTCTTTTTCAAATACGCCATTAAGATGCACCATTTCTTCCGATTGCATATAGTCCGGGCTAAAGCTTGTGGTTTTAAGGTTTTTTGGCGTACGCAGTTGCATCAGGCAGTGATTGCGGGTAAGGGTATGCAGCCAGCTTTTAAAATTATTTACTTCATGCACCTGCAGTTTTTGTACCAACTCCTCAAAAATATTCATCACGGCATCTTTGCTGCGCTCCGGCTCTTTAAAATATTTAAGGCAAACCCCGTATACCAGCTCCATATACCGTTGGTATAGCGCTGACAAAACGGAAAGATCTTTTGATCGCTTATACAATGCTATCAAATCCTGGTCGCTGCTTTCCGCAGCAGGTGATATGTTCTTAATAAACTCCAAGGGGCAGTGTGCTGAAAGGCAAGTTAAAATATTTTCATCAACACTATCCGGTTTATGTAATCTCTTCTGGAAAAGCATCCAAGAGTTAAAACTGGACCTAAAATGATTTTTTATGAAGTACATTATCTTTTGTTGTGCCATTATTATGGCCTCGCTGGCAGCCTTCCTGCCCCGCGCCCCTTTTACCGTTAAAGGAAAAATTACTGACAACGCAGGGAAATCGCTGCCTTATGCAAGTGTGATAGAAAAAAATACCGGTAATATTGTACAAGCCGATGCTTCAGGCGCTTTCCGGATCACAGTAAAAAGCAGTAAGGGCACGCTTATATTTGCTGCTGCGGGCTATGAAGCAAGAGAAGTGAAAATTGCCGGGCAGGCAATAATTAATGTAATGCTGTCTGATGCTGCAGACAAGCTTGAAGAGGTAGTGGCTGTCGGGTACGAAGCTAAAAGGAAAACATTTCCGGTAGCAGCCAATGGCGTGGAGGCTGATATGGCCAGGAGAGCCAATAACATTGCTGCTCGCGCTCCTTATATAACAAGAGAAGCGCAGCCTTCCGGATATTATGACAAGGATACTGATTTTAATACAGAAGATTATGACGGCATCGTAGAAAACCGTTTCAGAACTGCAAAGGACAATCCGCTTTCCACTTTTTCCATTGACGTGGATGCTGCTTCCTACAGCAATATACGCAGGTTCCTCAACCAGGGTCAGTTGCCGCCCGCGGGCGCAGTGCGCATTGAAGAAATGATCAACTATTTTCATTACAATTACCCTCAACCTGCCGGAGACGCGCCCTTTGCCGTACAGACAGAAATATCGGCAGCGCCCTGGAATAAAAATAACAGGCTGGTGCTGGTAAGCCTGCAGGGCAAAAAAGTGGCTACTGAAAAGATCCCTGCGTCCAATCTCGTATTCCTGATTGATGTATCCGGCTCTATGGAGGATGAAAACAAGCTGCCGCTGGTAAAGCAGTCCATGAAAATGCTGGCAGACCAGTTGCGCCCGCAGGATAAAGTAGCTATAGTGGTATATGCAGGCAACGCAGGACTGGTGCTGCCTTCCACCAGCGGCGTTAATATTCAAACCATAAAAGACGCTATTGACCGGCTGGAAGCAGGGGGCTCTACTGCAGGCGGCGAAGGCATTCAGCTCGCTTATAAAGTAGCACGGCAACAATTTTTGAAAGAAGGTAACAACAGGGTGATCCTCTGCACCGACGGTGACTTTAATGTAGGCGCCAGCAGCGATGATGATATGGAGCGGCTGATAGAGCAGGAAAGAAAAAGCGGTATATTCCTTACCGTACTGGGCTATGGTATGGGCAATTACAAAGACAACAAAATGCAGAAGCTCGCAGATAAAGGCAATGGCAATCATGCCTATATTGACAACCTGAATGAAGCTAAAAAAGTGCTGGTAAGCGAATTCGGAGGAACGCTGTTCACTATTGCAAAAGACGTTAAGCTGCAGGTGGAATTTAATCCTGCCAGGATACAGGCATACCGCCTTATCGGCTATGAGAACAGGATGCTGAATAAAGAAGATTTTAACAATGATAAAAAAGATGCAGGCGACCTTGGCAGCGGTCATACCGTAACGGCCCTGTATGAGATCATTCCGGTGGGTGTGAAAAGCGATTTTATTGAGAATACAGATCCACTGAAGTATCAGTCAACAGGCAATTCCATTACTTCCGGCAATACAGCCGAAGAGATGATGACAATAAAATTGAGATATAAAGCGCCGGACAGCGAGAGAAGCCGGCTGATGGAGCATCCGGTCATTGATGATCATATCACGCTTGATAACACTTCAGACAATTTCCGTCTTGCCGCTGCCGTTGCCCAGTTCGGAATGCTGCTGCGCCAGTCTGAATTTATGCAGCAATCGTCTTATGGCAATGTGCTGGCTTTAGCCAGCTCTGCCATTGCTGATGATAAAGAAGGATACCGAAAAGAATTTATTCAACTGGTACAGAAGGCCAATGGCATTGCTAAAAAGCAAAAGCCCGGTGAAGAGGAATTAGTAGGAAGAAGATAAAACAAATTGATAGCCATGAATTCCAGCGTCCCGCGTTGGGCGGATCGCTGGGATTCATGGTTCTCCCTGCCTGAAAATTTGCTCCAGCATCCCATACAATTCGGGGTGCTTTCTTTGCAACAGGTCGGGGCGCTCAAAAAAATATTCAGACACCACTGCAAAAAATTCCGCCTGGCTGCTGGCGCCATAAGGATCAATGTCAGACTCCTCTTTCATAATGTCCTGAATATTTTTATGTATCATATTCACCCAGGGAAGCACATACCGGTGCTGCAGCAAAGCTTCAGGTATGCCATCCGTATCGCCATCGGTTTTGTCAATAAGATGAACAAATTCGTGTATAGCGGTATTATTTTTATCGGTCTTGTTTTGAAACCCTTCCCGCAATGCGTGTTTAGATAATATCATAATATGGTTCATAGGTCCATTCCCCACCATTCCCATTACCGGTCTTTCATTGCCGGTTTGTTCAAAGGATTCATTAAAAGTTTCGGGATAGAGCAATACTTCATGCAGGTTGATATACTCCCAGTTGGGGAAGCCAAATATAGGTATAATGGCGCTGGCTCCTATCAGCACGCGGTCAAGATCTTCTACGGTAGTGTTCACTCCTGTGATGCGTATAGAAGAAAGAAAGCGCTGCACCCGCTGTTCAAACCGGATACGGGCCGGCTCACTAAGCTTGTTATAATAGGCAACATTTTCCTTAAGCAGCCTGAGGTATGCATCTGGCAGATCTGCAAAAAGCTTGTCCTTTTTGTTCTTCCTGGAAAAAAGGAATAACAGCAATAACAATATCGCGGCAAAAAGAAAAAATAATAGCAGCTTATTCATACATACAAAAGAACAACTATTTTATTCTTACTAGTCCTTTCATCTCTTATATATTTTGCTTAATTTTCTATCTGCATTTTGGCTATGGCTCAGTATCCAATATATGCGATGCATTTCCCCTTAATGACACAGAGGTATTTCTTTGCGTGAAGCCCGTTCCCCACGGAGGGTCCGAGTTTCAGGTTTCTTCTCTATCGTTGGCCCTTTGCGTGAGGCACCCTATCGCCACTGGAAAGCGAAATATTCGCACTGCCCGTCAGTATTGTTGATGAGGGCATGGGGAACAAAAGCATTCAGAAAAACAAGGTCGCCGGGAGCGGCATCATAAAATGCATCGCCAATATGCATCCTGATAGTGCCTTTCTTTACAAGAATGATCTCTTCTTCCCTGTGTGTATGTAGTAAATGACTGTCCCTGCCTCTGTCGAGCGTGGTGGCATGCATATCAAATTTTTCAAACAACGAGGTAGGCCGGTTATACTGCTGCCGCCGCACGCCACGATCTGTCTTATTTACTGCCACTTCCTTCCAGTCAACAATAACAGAGCCTCCCGCTTTGGCAGCTGACTCATGATCAGGCAGTTTACCCGTTGTATACTTGAGTAGATAGTACACCGCTCTCCCTTTGCCTATGTTTACTGCGCCATGCTCATCGCCGGACATCGCCATCGCAACGCCACCCGGGCCAATCGTTTTAGATTTACCGGCGATAGTTACTTTCAGCAATCCCTCTTTCACAATGATCAGCTCTTCTGTTGCCGCATGTGTATGCGGGGAATGTGCTGACATACCGGGGGCAAGTATGGTAACATGCACTTCCAGGTTGGTAAGATAGGGCGTAGCTCCATCCATGATCTGTATCCTGTTGCGGCTGGAATCTTTTTGCACAGGAAGTTGCTTAATATGGTATACCACGGAGGGCAGGCTGTCAGTCTGCGCTTCAGTGGTGCATACAGCGATGCAGGTGCTCATTAGCAGGAGCATGGTTTTCATGGATTAAATATAAGCGATTGCAGCGGGCTGGCAAAGTATAACGAATGGGCAATGGTGAATAATAAAACGTGAGCCGATTGACGTGAGATCTTCACTGCTCACGTTTGTCCTCTCACGTTAATCTTCTTACGTTTGGCGTTATCTATCACCATTCACTTCTGCACAATGCAACATATTACCATTCATCCGGCATTAGTAAGTAACGGGCGCCGGGGCCGGTTTGCCGGCAGCTTCATTACCGCCTATATTAAATACCATACCGAACCTGATGGTATTAGATAGTGGATTTCTGTTCACTCCGTTGCCCGAAGCAAGGAGGTAGGAGAAGTTCAGCCCGATAATATTATAATTGACCCCTACGCCCATAGTGAAATAACTTCTTTTACCCATGGTACGGCTATCAGCGTAATAGCCTGCCCGAAGGGCAAATTGATCATTGTAGAGGTATTCCGCTCCTACAGAATAGGCCATAGCGCTGCTGCCGAAAGATTTTATCCATCCGCTCACTACCCCGTCGCTGTTGTATTTAGCATACTCAGTGGAATCTGCTTCTGCGCCCGGAGGTGCAGGCACGAGCAGCTTGTTGACTTCTCCATTAAGGGATATTTTATGTACTTCGTTGGTCACCCAGGTATGCCCGGCGCCTATACCGATATTGGTTGGAATATAATTTTTCTGGGTTGCATCAGAGGTGTAAGAAATTTTGGATCCGAGATTGCTCATTACCACACCTGCATTCCAGCCCTGTCCATCTTTTTTAGCCGTGGTATAATACAATCCCACATCCCCGGCCACAGCATGTCCTGCTTTATAAGCGCCGCCATAGGGAGAAGAGGAGCCTGATGCAAGATTGCTGTAAATATAGCGCAGCGCCACACCAAGTGATAACTGATCAGACAGCTTCCTGGAATAACCAAGGTCTAAACCCAGTTCACGGGGATTGCCTTTATTCAGATCATTGCCGGAGGCATCTGTAAACTGTATGCTCCCGAGATTAAAATAGCGTAACGACCCTGAGATCACCTGTTGATCGTCGAGCTTGTAGTGGGCTGCAAGCGCGGCAAGGTATACATCTTTTAACTGGAGGTCTTTTAGCCAGGGCGTATAGGTAGCGCCAATACCCCAGGTATTTTGTATGAACGGATATTTTGCAATATTATAAAATTGTGCATTGGCATCCGGGGAGGTGGATATTCCCTGGTCTCCCATAGCTCCTGCCCTTGCATCGGGCGAGACACGCAAAAAAGGTACGGAAGTAGTTACGATATTAATGGGCTCCGCAGTTTGTGCGCAGGCTGTCATGCCAAAGCAAAAGGCAACAGTCAGCGACGAAAGGAGCTTACCATATCTGGCTTTCATTTTCATTGAATTTAAGGTTGAATCGGGTAGTATTAATTATTTATCAAAACATTGACCTATGCTGCCACGGATAATTGTCATGGCAGCATAGGCACGCGTTTATTATTTGATTTTCACTTTTTGGGAGTCTATGAACTTATCGGCAGCAACAGTAAGCACATAAGTACTTGAAGCCAGGCGCCCGACAGGTATGGAAACGCTGTTAATGCCTGCGCTTAACTGCTGCTGCTGCAGGATCACCTGCTGGCCTATTTCTGTAAACAGGATAATAGCAGCTTTTTGTGCAACGGTAGTATATATTCTTACCTGCAGCACATCAGGGCTGCTGCTCCATGCTTTTACACTATAGCTTTCATTGCCTGACGGTGCAACAGTGAGCTTTCCATTTGCATAGCTGATATTATAATTGCCGGAGGCAGCGCCTGACGGCACAATATCATAATACCCGATGGGAGATGCTGCTGCTGCGGCGGTAACCGCTGAAGGTAAAGCCTCCAGGTCGGATGGCTGGTCTCCTTCAGCAAGTCCCTCATAACTGAAAGTGAATACCGGATTGGCTGCGCCCTGTTTTCTATTTTTATCATCTGCCGTGATGACCAGGCTGGCCCGTGTAATAGTAAAGGCGGCACCTTCGAAAGACTCAATCAGGTAATTATCACCCCCGCTAAGGCTACCCTGCTCTATTGCATAGCTCCCCACATTTTTACCTTCCGCTCTTTGCAATGCGCCCGGGAGTTCGTCTCCGGCTAATTTACCTTCTGCAGTGTAGGTGAACTCAGGATCCTGTCCGCCGTATACCTTCGTCTGCGGCATTGCAGTTACTTCAATTACTTTTTTAGTGATCACACCTATATTACCGCTCACCGTAGCGGATACAAGGCTGTAGTCGCCTGCATCTTCACCTGATATCTCCAGCCCGCTTACGGTAACTTTCTTCTGCCCGCCACCATGTTTATTCTCATATACGCCTGCTGCAGGATAATTCAAATGCACATCATCTTCACCCACTATACCTTCTACTTTATAATTATCCGCTGCTAATACAGCGTCCGTATTTCCATCGTACTCCTTGGTAACAGCAGGCTCTTCCTGTAATGTTACCGTCAGTGCTTTAGCGGCAATGCTCCCTGTTGTAGCTGCCGACAAAGTAGTAAGTACATAGTTGTTTTTATCTGTACCGCTGAGCATAAACTCATTTACAGTGATCAGCTTACCTGTGCCGGCATGCCGGTTGTCGTATACAGCCGTGCCGCTTACCAGCAGGTCGTCACCTTCTTCCACACCAGACAATTCATAATTGCCGGCGATCAGCGCTGCCGAAGCATTACCATCATATTGCTTGCTGATAGCAGGTGTTGCCTGTAAAGTAAGCGTAATAGCCTTTGCTTTTATTTCTCCGGTGGTTTGTACCGGGGTAGTAGCTATATGATAATTATCTTTGTTTGCGCCAGCCAGCAACAATCCTGTTACCGTAATTGTTTTTTCTGTTCCGGCTTCTTTATCTGAATAGCCTGCTGTTCCGCTTACGCTCACTTCATCTTCGCCCACCACACCATGTATGCTGTAGTTAGCCGCCGCCAGTGTGGCAGCGCTGTTACCATCGTAAGTTTTACTGATAAGCGGGGAAGCGTTAAGAGTTACAGTAAGCTCTTTAGGCGTAATTTCACCTGTTACCTGTGCAGATACAGTAGTAAGATCGTAATTATCCTTATCGCTTCCGCCTAGCACAAGCCCTGTTACTGTAACAGGTCTGTCTGATCCCGCTGCTGCCTCACTATATGCTGCAGTGCCGCTTACGGATACTTCGTCGCCTTCTTCAATACCCGAAAGGCTATAGTTGTCCGTAGCCAATGAAGCATTATTATTACCATCGTATGCTTTGCTGATCAACGGGCTTGCATTCAGCGATACGGTGACCTGCTTTTTAGTGATAGTCAATACCTGCTGAACGGGAGATGCCGGCTTATAGTCATTATCCCCCGCCTGGGCAGCGGTAATAGTTACCTGCCCGGCTTTTTTAATATGTATTTTACCGTTGACAATGGTAGCTACACTTTCATCACTGCTGCTGTAGGTAATCGCGAGCCCTGCGTCACTGGTTGCTCCCGGGCTAAAGTCATCGCTTCCGTATACTATGCTCTCCGGGGGAGCAAAAGTTATTGTTTGTGGTGCACGTACGCTTACAGAAAGAACTGCGCTGTTAGAAGTAGCAGAGGCACAGGAACCTGATACCACGCAACGATAAGCGTAACCACTCATTGATCCTGCAGCATCACTTACCGAGAGTGTAGCCGTGGTGGCGCCACTGTATGTCTCATTGTTTGAAACGTTCACAAATCCTTCTCCTTCGTCTACCTGCCACTGATAGGAGGAAACAAATGCTGCGGTGACAGTAAAGCCGGTATTTTCCCCTTCATCTATGCTGCTGTTAGAAGGATGATCAGTAATGACGGTTAAAAATTCCACCGCGACAGATACATCAACAGGAGTTCCTGTACACACTCCATTACCGGGAGTGATGGTATACTTTACTATTCCTTTGCCGGTGAGGGTTTGGGCAATAGCAGACCCGCTGGAAGCCGATGCACCGGAAACAGATCCGCTGATGGTGCTTACCGTCCAGCTAAAGCTGGTGCCGGGAGTGGTGGAAGATAGTGCTATGTCAGTAGTTTCCCCGCTGCAAATAGTAGCAGATAACGGAGTAGCAGTTGCTGTTAAGGCTGCAGGCTGAGTGATCGTAAAGCTTTTAGTGGTTTGACAACCGTTGGCATCCGTTATAGTGCAGGTATACGTGCCCGCAGCAAGACCTGTTGCCGTAGCAGCGGTGCCGCCGCTGGGTGACCAACTATATGTATAGCCGGGTGTACCACCGCTTACTGATACGGTAGCCGTGCCATTATTGCTACCATTGCAGCTTACATCGGTTTTGGAGCCTGATACCGACATAGCGGTGGGCTGATTGATCGTAAAAGTTTTAGTGGTTTGACAATTGTTGGCATCGGTAACAGTGCAGGTATATATACCCGTAGCAAGCCCTGTTGCCGTAGCAGCCGTGCCACCGCTGGGTGACCAACTATACGTATAGCCGGGTGTACCGCCGCTTACTGATACGGTAGCCGTGCCATTGCTGCCGCCATTGCAGCTTATATCAGTTTTGGAGCCTGATACCGACATAGCGGCAGGTTGGGTGATCGTAAAAGTTTTAGTGGTTTGACAACTGTTGGCATCGGTAATAGTACAGGTATATGTGCCCACAGTGAGCCCTGTTGCCGTAGCAGCCGTGCCGCCGCCGGGTGACCAACTATACGTATAGCCGGGTATACCACCGCTTACTGATACGGTAGCCGTGCCATTACTTCCGCCATTGCAGCTTAT
>CAYWVB010000001.1:138766-214239 GCA_964461595.1 uncultured Terrimonas sp.
TACCACCGCTTACTGATACGGTAGCCGTGCCATTACTTCCGCCATTGCAGCTTATATCAGTTTTGGAGCCTGACACCGACATAGCGGTGGGCTGATTGATCGTAAAAGTTTTAGTGGTTTGACAACTGTTGGCATCGGTAATAGTGCAGGTATATGTGCCCGCAGCAAGACCTGTTGCCATAGCCGCGGTGCCACCGCCCGGTGACCAACTGTAAGTATAGCCGGGTGTACCACCGCTTACTGATACGGCAGCCGTGCCATTATTGCCGCCATTGCAGCTTACATCGGTTTTGGAGCCTGATACCGACATAGCGGCAGGTTGGGTGATCGTAAAGCTTTTAGTTGTAGTGCAGCCTATATTGTCGGTTACCGTCACCGTATAAGTGCCGGATGCAAGCGCGGTGGCCATATACGCCGTGCCACCGCTCGGCGACCAGCTATAGGTATAGGGGGAAATACCGCCCGAAGAACTAACCGCAGCGGTTCCGTTGTGGCCTCCATTGCAGGCAACATTGGTCTGACTAAAGGATGAAGCATTTATATTAGATACAGTGAGCGTACCGGCATTGGATGTTGCAGTGCCTGAGCCGCTGGCTATGCACCTGTATAAGTAGCCGTTCATTCCTGCAGTCACACCCGTTAAAGTAAGTGTAGCAGAAGTAGTTCCGGAATAGATACCGCCGTTAGGTATATTATTGTATCCCGACCCTGTATTTACCTGCCATTGATAACCCGTAGCATTAGTTGCCGTTATTGAAAAGCTGGTATTGCCCGAAGCGCAGACTGTTCTGTTTGTAGGATGTGATGTAACAGAGGGAGCGGATGACACTGCAGGTCCTACTTTAATATCGTCAATCCAGAAATATATAATTGCTTTAAAGCTTATGCTTACAGCGGTTACCGTAAGGTCTTTGGTAAACGTTGTGGCAGAAGTAGTATAGGAGCCCCCCTGCATTGTGGTATTATCATTGTAGGTTTCATCTCCACCCGATGTTTTGGAATAAGTGATCGAGTAGAAAGGAGGTAAGGAATAAAACGCCGCATAGCTGTTCATACTTTGGTGTTTCACCCAAAATCCATAAAACTGGAACGGCTGCCCGTCGGCACGCTGAAGTGTAAACTGGTCGCCGCCGGATCCGTCTTTCATCAGGCATTTACTGTTACCCGATCCGCCGCTGGATGCATTTGTAAAAGATCCGTTACCACCGCAGGTCAATTTATAGGCTACCCCGTCAATAGTAATATCAGCCTGGTCCTTCCAGTAGGGAGCACCGGTGCCATATGATAAAGTAGCGGCTGTGCTAAAGTCATACGTTGTCTGGGTATTCCCTGCTAAGCTGCTTAGGCATATAACGGCCAGTATAATAATATACCGGGGTAATAAGCCGGCATATATATTCCTGGCAAAAGCTTTGTTGAGCAAGATCTGAAAAAAATAAATGGAATGTTTTTGTGTGTCGGATAAATGAACGGAAGCGTTAAATTTAAAATTCTTTCTCATAGAATCAAGGGTTAATAAAATTCGGTCAGTATCAGTTTCCCGGTTTACTGCGGTGAGATAGAACAACTACAACAGTATTTTATTTTACATCAATCAGGATAAATCATAAATTATTTTCAGAGCAATAGTAAACACTGTATTAATAATAGGTGCAACTACTTATTGGGATAAAGCAGGATTATTTTTGGAGATAAAAGGAAATGCTTACTTACAGGCAGGTACAATTTCCTATGCTCTCTATTGATAGTATAAATAAGGGTGATCAATGATTATATGCCTGCAAAGAATGCTGCCAAAATCTGAAGCCTTTCCCGGATCTTTTTTATATTTTAGCTCCCTGGTAAGGGATTACATGGAAAGTATCGTCAATCTCTGGAGCTCGGCATTAACGCTTTCGATCATGCAGGTATTTATGGAGATTGCAGTTGCCGGGAACTAAGGCGCTATGATACCTCACGGAAACATATACTCGAAAGCGTAGACCCATTTGCAGCGCAGGCTGCATAGCCGGCCGGTAAAGGGTCTGATGTAGAAATTTATTGTATAATGGCATCGCAAAGCGCAGGCGTTTTATTTTACCGCTACACAAATATGCTTCCGGAGGTATTGCTGGTTCACCCGGGCGGACCTTTCTGGTCGAAAAAAGATAAGGGAGCCTGGTCGGTTCCCAAAGGAGAAATACAGGAAAACGAAACCCCGCTTGCAGCCGCCCGGCGAGAGATAGCAGAAGAAACCGGCATTATTATCACGGGAACGCTGACAGCGCTCACACTGGTTAAGCAGAAAGGAGGAAAAAAAGTTTTTGCCTGGGCTGCCTCCAGGATACAGACGTTGAAAAAATTAAAAGCAATACATTCGATATTGAATGGCCGCCCGGGTCCGGGCGAAAGCAATCCTTTCCCGAAATTGATAAAGCAGCATGGTTTGACATTCCGGCAGCCCTGGGAAAAATCCTGGAAAGCCAGCAGCCCCTGCTGCTCGAACTGCAACAATTATTGAGCAATAAATAGTACCTCAACATCCTGGGGAATCTCTTTCTGCTAATCAGCTACTTTTTTTTCGCATGCTCTTTCTCGGAGAAGACTTTTTCTTTGCTGCAGATTTTTTCGCGGTGGTTTTCCCGGAAGCAGATTTCTTCGCTGCAGATTTTTTAGGAGGGACCTTAGCTCCTTCCTTCCGAGCCTCCGAAAGTCCTATAGCAATAGCCTGTTTCCTGCTCGTAACTTTCTTCCCGGTACCGCTCTTAAGCTTGCCATGCTTTAGTTCATGCATAGTTTTCTCTACTTTGTCCTGTGACTTTTTTGAATACTTTGACATAGTGTATTTTTAAATAAAAATCACAACAAACATGCCATGGCATTGCTTTGGGATCGTTGACGTATCTGTGCATTTCTTAAATATATTTTACATTCTTCAGAAAAATATTCCCCGATAGCTGAGGAAGAAATGCAACAACTGAATGAACTACTCTTCTTTCTTATACTGCAGCGACTTTCCTATCCCATTCTTCGTTGTTTTAGTAATAATCATATTTCCCGGCCTTTAAATACCCTTCCGGCTGCGGGGGCATTAAAACAAGGGGGTAGATGGACGGCAGGGCGCTTGTCTCGGCAGGCTTTCTTTCTACGGCTACCGGAGGTATGGTTACAGTATGTTCTTGTTTTAAAGAAGCGATGCGGAACCGTTCAGTATTTTTCAGATACCTTATTATGGGAGCAGTATCCTTCTCTTTATCCCCTACAGTTAATATATCATCTGCTGTATCATCCCGGGGATAAGAAAGTAATAAACTATTGTTATACATAAGACCGGCATTTGAAATAATGAAAAAAATAAACTCACAGAACAGGTAAGACAATAAAAGGCAAAATAGTAACAAGGAGTATTATTAATAAAATGTTATTGCATTATTGCATGCTCCCTGCTTTTAATCTCCGGGGATACTGTTTAACAAACGTTTGAGCTTATTCCATAATTCATCCCATAATGCACGGGGATAAGATAAAATGCCGGGCAGTGCAACAGCAGTAACCGTTGCGGGTCTTTTAATGTTCATGATACATTCAAATAATAGTTATTGTATGTTTTGATTATTATTATAGAAGAAATTGTGCCAGCCGGATTATAGCAGCTTAAAACAACTTTGCTTTAACGTAGTATTATGGCAGAAGGGACTCCGTTTTTGACAGGACAGTTGTGCTATGAAACTGTTACCATCAGCCGCTATTCTTTATTGACCATCATTATAACTAACAATAATATATATGCACAATTCAGCTTATCCGCACGGGTGCGGAGAAGAACAGAGCTGCGCGACGGGCTGGGAGCGCCGGCAGCAGAGCATGCCGATCCAGCGTTCTTTACCGGGCAACGCACAAAACTGCGCTTAGAATTTTAACAGATTGCTCATTGTTACAGCCATCTTCTAACACGTTTCTTATATTCAAGAAATTTGTCGCCAAAGGCCCGTTCCAAATACTTTTCCTCGCTTTTAATAACATAAGCCTGCATAATGAAAATGAGCAAAGGGATCAGGATAATATTCCACCAGCTGCCGATAAAGCATGTTATGCCGAGATAAATGAAAAGAAGTCCGACATACATGGGGTTCCGGGAAATGGCGTACACTCCATCCGTCTGAAGAGAGGATGCAGGCTTTATCAGGATAACAGTATTCCTGGTTTTAAAAAACTTAGCCAGGCTGGTCGCCAGAAAGAAAAATGCTGTTATAAGGAACAAAATACCGATCACCCTGGTCAGCTTTAGCCGGAACAGGGCATCATCAATGTAAACGCTTTTTTGGATAAAGATCGCGGCAATAAAGATTAAAACATAAATCAAAGGCGGGGGAATGTAAACGCCCGGGCTGTCTTGTTTCGGTTTCATATTTTGTAAGTTTTTGTCTGAAGCATGTTTGGTTTATTCCTGTTTAAACTTTTGAATTCATAAAATTCATAAATATTATCAGGGTTACCATCTGCAGCACTTAGCGGATGCTTCCCGGCAATTCCTAATCAAATTATCTTCAGCCGCTCTTCTTCCAGGTCTATCTGATACAATTGCTGGCGAATAATTTCCTCATCAATTTTTGGGTCTTTATTGAGCTCGGTCAGGTATTGCCTTTGTGCTTCGAGCACTTCTGCCAAAACAGTTTTTGTTTTTTTATTCATTACAATGCCGTCACCTGCTTTTGATCTTTCTTCCCATTGCTTCAAAAATTTTTCCATTCCTAACTGACTGATAAGGTCATCGTCATATTTATTTTTTAAAAACCGGTAAACATGTTCTTTCAATCCCTTTTTCATTTTCTGTTTTATTTCTTCTTCTGATTCCCGGTTATGAACTGTATCAAACAGCCGGCTGCGTCTGATGAAATAAGGAAGCGTAAGTCCCTGGACAACCAGCGTAAGTAATATCACTATAAAAGTGATGAACAATATCAGGTTCCTTTGGGGAAAAGATATATCATCTTTAAGCATTACCGGGATGGATAATGCTGCCGCAAGTGATACTACACCCCGCATGCCCGTCCAGCCCAGCAGGAGCGGCAACAGCCAGCGCCGCCTGTTGGAACTGAAGCGGGGTGCAACACCCGGACGGAAAATAAGCGTTGTTATTAAGGCAGCATAAGAGCTTATGATCCTTGCAACAATCAGAACGATGCTCACCAGCACGCCATATCCGATAGCCGTATGCAGGGGAATACCTTTTGACCGTAATCCACCTACAATTTCAGGCAGATCCAGCCCGATAATAAAAAATACGATGCCGTTCAGTACAAATACAAAACTCTCCCATACACTATATCCTCTCACCCTGCTTGCGCTGTTCAGAAATGTCAACCGCCGGGCAGACATAAACAGTCCGCCTGTTACCACCGCTAAAACACCGGAGCTGTGAAGCTGCTCTGCTATCCAGTACATAAAGTAAGGCTCTATCAATGTTAAGGTTATATCCGAAGGCGGATTTGTTGGCAGGCGTTTATGCGCCTGAACAAATATCCACCCCAGTAATAGCCCAATACCGGCGCCCCCGATTATCATCCATAAAAAAAACAATGTTGCTTCATGCCATACAAACTGACCGGTAACTACTGCGGCCAGTGCAAACCGGAAAATAATGAGGGAAGAAGCATCGTTAAGTAAACTTTCCCCTTCCAGGATAGCAGAAGTGGACTTCGGGATCTTTACAAATTTTGTGATCGCCCCTGTACTCACTGCATCGGGCGGTGATACAATTCCGCCCAATAAAAATCCTAATGCAATAGTAAATCCCGGAATAAAATAATGGGTAACAACTGCTACGGATAATGCTGTAAAAAATACTACCAGGAAAGCAAAGCTCCCGATGATGCGCCACCATTTCTTCATTTCCTTATACGAGACAGACCATGCAGCCTCACACAACAGGGGAGGAAGGAAAATAAAAAATATCAGGTTCGGGTTTATTTTTATAACCGGCAGTCGGGGAATAAAGCTGATCAGCAAGCCGGCTACCACCAATAATATAGGATAAGCAATTCTTAGTCTGGCAGCCCACATCTCCAGCAGTACAATAACAACAATCATTACCAGAATAAGGGGTAACAGTGTGTGCATCAAAAATTGAATTTTTTAATCCGAAAATGAAAATATGTAAAAAAAGGAATAAATTAAAATTCCGGCATGCACCGGATGCTTATGGTCTTCGTCACTATTTAAAATTAAGGAACGTTGCACCAACCCTACAGGTAGCGATACGAATCAGCGAGGTGACGGTGTTATGGTCAGGCATTCTGTGTGCCGGAACAAAGGACAAGAGGATCGATTTTAATGAAGATACCCCGCAATGCAGGTGCAACCTTACTCAACAATCAGTTTCACATCTTTGAACATAAACGGATTGTCGCTGATCCTCAGGCTTCTGCCGCTGGCAGTGGTTACATTTTTGAGTATTACTTCCCTGGTTTTCACATAGGGAAACTTCTCCCGGTAGGAATCATCGGTCATTTGCGGATTGAAATTTGAAAAAACGGCGGGACCCTCGTAATCCTCCGGATGATTAGTGTCGTTGATCCGGAGATTTTCAATAGTAATCCTTTCCGGCATATAACAGGTGTAACCAAAATCGTGCTCGCCGGAATAAGATCCGCCTATCAGGGCCGCGCTGACCGGTTTCTTGCCGCCTTCGGGTATAAAAACACAGTTGCGGATAAAAAATTCTCCCTGCCAGGTACTGCCATAATCGCTGCGCAGGTTGATGAGCGTTCTGCCGTTGATTGTTGAATGCTCCACGGTCAAAGTCCCGCTGCCAATGGCATTGATGCCCATGTGTCCGAGAGTGGAGTTCCGGATAGTGGCATTGGCAACACCCATGTGGGCATCAAATCGCGAAAATGTGCATTTGTCGTAAAGAAGATTTTTGCAGTAGTTGGAACCGAAGATCCCCCAGTAGGTTCTGTCGTTGATATCATTTGTCTGGCTGCAGTTCACGAATGATATATTGAGCGCACGGTTTGCCGAAATGTCGTAGGTACCCATGGAAACAGGCTTTCCTGCCGCGCCAATGGTGCTGTATGTTTTATGCCCGGTGAGGATGCTGTTCTTCACCGTTACATAAGCGCAGTCACTGACATTGATGAAGCCGCCATAGGGCGCACCATGATCTCCCTCGCCGGTAACGCGATGCTCAAGCCCATCCACAATTACGTTGGAGCGCCTGATCGCGATATTTCGGCTGTAATAGGTGTACTTCGATGCTGCCTCATTGGCAATAGTGGTAAAACGGCCTCCGGTGATGTGCAGGGTATCTCTGTCTATGGGAAGCGCAGTGATGCCTGTGATCTGATCGAAGTCCCAGATGATCGGCGCATGCATATCCACTTTGCCGTTTCGATCAACAACAAAAATATCTGTTTGCGGCGATCCGTTATTTTGGTTCAGCCCAAAGCGGATATAACGTTTTACATTGGCATTGGTTACACTGATAAGGCAGGGCGCGGGTAATGTGACATTGATTTTCTCCTGGTTTCTCTTCAGCGAAGATATTGATCCGGGGGTGAAAGGCAGCAAAGAGGAGCTGACTATAAAGACAGATGCATTACGGTTTTGTACCCGGGTATCGTCAATAATGAAGGCGGCCGTTCCAAAATCGGTGTCTGTCCGGATAACTGCAGTGCGCTCCTCTCCCCCGATATAGTAGGTGGCCCCATCATCGGCCTTTACTGAAAGCCCCTTTTGATTGGCAAATGCATGAGCTGCGGCGATAGCGTTTATATCATCAGTTTTGCCATCACCCCTGGCGCCGAAATCACTATAACGCACCATGCCGGCGGCTGTAAATTTCCGCGTATCTTTTGGCGATACATTCACCTGTAATTCTCCTTTCTCATCAACCTGTACCCGGGTTTTCCCTTTTTTGGATGTGATTGCTATACGTTCAGACGCATCCCGGAGCTGTGCCTGCGCTCCCAATACAAAAATTGATGAGAAAAATAAGAAAAGCGCATATTTCATTATGAGCAATTTTAAGCCGAAAGAATATTTCTAAAGTTGGAATTGGTATTTGTCCCGTCAGCCGGTATAGAAGCGGACAACTGTCTTAGCGGTTAGTCGTTCTTTTCTCGTCATTTACATATTCCAGAATATCACCTGGCTGGCAGTCCAATGCTTTACAAATTGCGTCTAAGGTACTAAAACGAATTGCTTTCGCCTTACCGGTCTTTAAGATAGAAAGATTAGATAATGTCAAATCAACTCTTTCAGAAAGTTCATTCAGAGAAATTTTTCGTTTTGCCATCATCACGTCTAAGTTTACAATGATTGGCATAGCTTAAATTGTTAAGTCATTTTCAGATTTCATATCTATGGCATTCTGCAGGATTTTCTCAAATATTGCCGCGGCAGTTGCAACTACGATACAAACAAAAGTAGTTACGATACACATAGCAAAAAAACCTGCAGGGTCATCCTCTTTGTTGTGGGATATTTTTATATATAGTCCTGCTATCACAATTAAGATACTTAATATGATTGCACAATACTTTATGCTCTTTAAAGCTCCAACAGCGTTTGATGAGAATACTTTATTTTGCCCGATATATCCAAGTAATCTGAACGCCTTGTACAATGCAACAAAAAAGGCGATTGATGCAACGTATCCATACAAGATGAACGGGTCAGTGTAAATGCTGAACAAGTCAAGATTTGCGGCTCTCCCCTCGGTCAAAGGAAACCGAATCAGAATGGCAAGCGCTACAATGCCGATAAGCACAACGGCTGCCTGCAGAAATATTATTGAGATTCTTTTCATAATGCGCTTGTGAGTTTTAAAAGCGCTGCTAATGTAATAAATATTTTTTGATAAACAATAAATATTTAGTGTTTTTTGAAAAATCACAAAACTAAATGATATTTCTCTTGTAAGGCAGACCACAACAACCGTTTGCTGTCGTGTCGCAACAAATGCCTTCTTCCAATTTGTCTGCGTAAACTGTTATGCTATAAATACCCGAACCCGATTTTTTGTAATCGTCAAGTTCTTGCTGATTTAGATATTTTAGTAATAGCTCGTCTGGTAGTTCAATACGTCGTTCTTTTTTAATTTGAATATTTTTGAAACCTGCTTTTTTGATTACACCTAAATATTGTCCTTTTTCACTTGCACCCGCTACACAACCAGCATACATTTCAGAGGCTTCTAAAACTCCCTGCGGGATTGCACCTTGAAAAACTATGTCAGCAATACTGAAATGTCCGCCAGCTTTCAAAACCCTGTTTACTTCATTAAACGCTTTTTCTTTATCAGGCACAAGGTTCATTACGCAGTTACTAATTACAACATCTGCAATATTGCTTGAAATTTCTTTCATACTTTCAATTTCGCCTAATACAAATTCAACATTTGTATAACCTGATTTTTGAGTGTTTTGTAAGGCAAGGATTATCATTTCCGGTGTCATATCAATGCCAATTATTTTGCCTGTTTCGCCTACAATTCTGCGGGCAATAAAAGCATCGTTTCCGGCACCGGAGCCAAGGTCAATAACTGTATCGCCTTTTTGAATATTTGCAATTTCAGTTGGAAGTCCACAACCTAAAGCAAGGTCTGCGCTTTTTTCATAGCCTTCAACAGTACTGTAATCTTCACTCATTGCACTGCTAAATTCGTTTGTGGTGCAACAAGCTGTGCCTGTTGAGCAACATCCTGCTTGAATATTGCCTTTTGCAATATCTCCATAGGATTTTTTAATTTCTTCTTTAATTACTTCCGTATTCATTTCTTTACTTTTTTAATTTATGGCAACATCGCCATTTGATAGTAACACTTGAATACAAGAAAAAAGACGCAAAAAATTATGAGCAACCACAATTTTTATCTTCGGCAGCAATTAGATTTCCGTATGTATCGTTTTGATACGCACAACAATTCAGAATAAGCTCTTTCAGTTTTTCTTTTCCACGTTGCACTCTTGACTTTGCTCCTGAATAAGAAATGTTTAATTTCCCTGCCAATTCCTTTTGAGAAATGCTTTGAAATTCGGTCATTAAAAGTGCCTGTTTGTAGTTGTCAGGCAGTTTATTGATAAAAGGCTTTATGCAACATTCTGCAATAGTTTCATTCAAAGAATTGGTTTCTGTTTCAGAAAACTGCTCTTTGATTTCAGTATCGTTGCAATATGTTTTTTGATTTTTGAAATGATCATTTAATGTATTACGAACTATTCCATAAAGATATTGCCTCAGGTTTTCGGATTGATTTACTTTGTCAATATTGCGAATGATTTTTACAAAAACTTCCTGTAAAATATCGTCTGTATCAGCCGAATTTCCTGTTTTATTGAGAATGAATGTTTTTAATTCTTTATGAAAGCCTGCCCAAATATTTGTAACGTCTTGTATCATACTCTGTCGCAAAGTTAATTGTCCCAACGTAAGACGTTGAAAGTTTCAAAAGGACGCAGGATACTTTAGGGGCTCACGTTTCACGCCTGCCGGTTCACCTCTCTCGTATCACTACATCAGATCAGTTTCCATTTTTCTCTCGCTTCCCGGTGCAGCAGCGCATTGGCGGCGCCATCATCCACAAACTGCTCATTCACAGCATCCCATTGAAGGGGCTTCGACAGTCTGTAAGAGATCAGTCCGAGGTGCATGGGCAGGGTGAGCTGCCTTGCATACGCCAGGTTGGATTCGGGCGGCGTCCTGTTCTTTACGGAGTCAACAAAGTTTTGCTGGTGCCCCGGAGACCGCCCTATTGACATAGGCACATAATCAATATCCTGGAGCGTTTCGCCATCAATAACTATAGAGCGTGTATTATAGTCGCAGAGCAATGTTCCTTTGTCTCCTTCAAAGTAGGCGCCAATGCCTTTTCCCGCTGCGCCGGGTACATCGGGCGGCGTGCTGCTCCATAATATTTTCAGATCTTCAAACTCATACGCTACATCCAGCCACTTGGGAGTGTCTGCTATGCCGTCTGCTTTTTCGCCTTTGGCCGCAATGCTCTTTAAGCCTTTGGGGTTAAGGCTCCAGAATACAATATCAGCGATATGACACCAGAAGTCGGCAAACACACCGCCGGAATAATCTAAAAAATACCGGTAAGTGAAATGACATTTTGCAGGCACATAATCAGTATAAGGAGCGGGGCCAAGCCACATGTCCCAGTTGAGGTACGAAGGGATGGGCGCCACTTCCGTATCTTTCAGCTCCGGCGGCGCTCCCGTTTTCCACAGGCGAACGGTATGGATCTTACCAAGCTGCCCCGACCTCACCAGCTCAACCACCCTGTGATAATTATCTCCTGCATGTATCTGCGTGCCCATCTGGAAAATACGGTTGTAGCGGTTCATATTTTCCAGCATTATTTTTCCCTCACCGGCATCATACGACAAAGGTTTTTCGCCATATACATCTTTTCCCGCCTGGAAGGCAAGCGTTGCAATGGTGGCATGCCAGTGATCGGGGGTGGCGCAGGTGATGGCATCAATATCTTTACGGTCGAGTATACGCCTGAAGTCTCCATAAGTTTTAATTCTCGGCCCGTCGGGGTGAAGCGCTTTCAGTTTGTTTTTTGTGTCCTTGAGGTGATGCTCATCCACATCGCATAGCGCTACGATATCTACTTCCGGCAGGCCTGCAAACCATTTCATGTGCTGGTTGCCCATTCCGCCCAATCCGATATGCGCAATACGCAGCTTATCGCTCGGTGCAACGCGCTTTAATGAAGGAGCGATGGTGAGCCCGAGCGCAGCCATGCTGCTGTTCCTGATAAAATGCCTGCGGCTTTGTAAGATCATTAGCGTTTCGTTTAAAGGTGGTAGATAGTTTTGAAGATAAGGAAAGTATTTTCATTTTCAAATTATTACTAATGCCACTCGGAGACTGCTTCTCCCGCCGTAACATACATTAAATTAAATGCAACCTGCTGGCGGGCTCGCAAAGACGGCGAATGGTTAAGTAATCATATACTTTGTTTTGGTGCTGGTTTTAAAAACAGAACACTGAATTGAGTGAATATTTTGGCAGTCGAAGCAGCCTCCGCAGTTAATTCAACCTTATATCCTTCAATGAAATTCCGTCACTCTGTTCGTAATGCTCTGACCGGATTGGCTACCGCCGCCCGCAGGGTATGAAATATAACCGTAAGCATAGTTATAAGCAATACCACCAGCGCTGAAAGAATGAACGGAGTTACATTCAGCCCCGTGTTATAGGGAAAAATCTTGAGCCATTTTGCCATGAAATACCAGGCGACGGGGAAAGCGATAATACATGACAGCCCCACCAGCGCAACAAAATTTTTTATCACCAGCGGAATGATCTGCCTGACACTTGCTCCCATCACTTTGCGGATGCTGATCTCTTTCTGCCTCTGTTCTGTGGTATAGGCAATGAGACCCAAAAGCCCGAGGCAGGTGATCAGTATAGTAAGCACGGAGAAAGCAGTAAATATTTTCCCTCGTTTTTGATCAGCTGCATATTGCGAATCAAAATCCTGGTCGAGAAAAGTATACTGGAAAGGCATGTCGGGGAAAAACTTTTTCCAGGTCTGTTCTATACCTGCAATAGTGGAGGAAATATCCGCCGCATTGAGCTTGAGCTGGATAAGATTATTATTGCGTGAATATAACAGGATCAGGGGCGTGATCGGATTGTACAGTGATTTCTGGTTAAAATCTTTTACCACGCCTACCACTTCAAGATAATAGCCTGAGGTGTCACCGGGATATTTTACCCTTTTACCGATGGGATTATCGCCCCACCCGAATTCCTGCACCATTTTTTCATTTACCAGGATGCTGTGCAGCGTGTCGGAGATGCCTGAAAAATTCCTCCCCTTTGCCATTTTGATCCCCAGTGTTTTCAGATAGTCTTCATCAATGGCATACACATCCACACCTTTATCTATATACCCATCTTTTGATTGAACGGAAAATAAGTTGAAGCTGATGCCCTGCCCCGGCACGGAGCTGGCGGTGCTTACCGAAAGCACTTTTGGATTGTTGCGCATTTCATTTTTAAAGGAAAGCACGGAGCTTCGTATATCCCTGTCCGTAACCGCCATTGCCGTCAGCACCTGTGCCTTATCAAAGCCAAGGTCTTTATTTCTCAGGTACCTGAGCTGCCCGTATACCACCCATGTGCAGATAAGCATGATCATGGATATGGAAAATTGTATCACTACCAGAGCTCTTCTTAAATTAGCATTGCTCGAGCCCTTTGACAGGCTGCCTTTTAACACATTTACGGGATTAAACCTTGACAAATAAAAGGCGGGATAGCTGCCTCCCACCATGCCTACGAATACAATTACAGCCAGGAGTATAACGATGGTATCGGGCCTGAACATTGACCCAAAGCTGATATGCTTTCCCGCCAGGGAATTGAACATGGGAAGAAAGGCGGCGATCAACCCGATACTGAGCAGCAAGGCAAAAACGGCAGTAAGCGAAGATTCAATAAGGAACTGGGATACCAGTTGCATTTTGGAAGAGCCGGTCACTTTTCTTATCCCTATTTCTTTTGCCCTTCTTGCCGACCTTGCGGTGGTCAGGTTCATATAGTTGATGCAGGCGATCAGCAGCATAAAAAACGCTACAGCTGAAAAGATATAGATATAAGACATGCTTCCCAGCTCTTCAGGCTCATTGGCGGTATCGGAATGCAGATGAATAGCGGTAATGGGTTGCGCGCTAAACCTGATCTTAATATTGTATTTGGCAAAAATAGAAGCGAGGTATTTATCATATACCGGCTTCATCTTCTGGTCGAACGCAGCAGCCGTTGTTCCCGGTCTTAGCAATACGTAGGTATAGTAATCAAAATTGCCCCAGTTACTGGCAAAATCTGCCGGCAACGTGCTTCTTGAGGCTAAAATATTAAAGATGAAATGCGAGTTCTTAGGCACATCCTTCATCACGCCGGTCACATTATATACTTTCCCGTTTACATTTTCCAGGGTTTTGCCCAGGTATGTTTTATTACGCCCGAAAAATTTAATGGCAGACGACTCCGAGATCACAATGCTATTGGGTGCTTTCAATGCAGTTTCCGGGTTACCTTCAATGAAGGGGCAGGTAAATACGCGGAATACATTGCTGTCGGCGAAAAAGACCTTGTCTTCATATAACCTCAGATCGCCATTCTTGAACATGGTTCTCCCGCTGCCTACAAACCGCACCGCTTCCTCCACTTCAGGGTAATCCTTTGCCAGCGCAGGGCCTAAAGGAAACGGAGCTATTGCCCATCGCATGGTATCCCTGTCCGCTTCTTTGATGATGGAGTTGATACGGAATATCCTGTCGGCTTTTTTATGATAGCTGTCATAGCTCAGCTCATCTTTGATATAAAAAATCAAAAACAGCCCAAAGGTTATCCCGATGGTGAGGCCAAGAATATTGAGGAGACTGTACCATTTATCTCTCTTAAAATTGCGGAGGGCAACGAGCAGGAGGTTTTTTATCATGTGTGGTTGTTATAAGGTATAGGCTATCAGCGGTCAGCTATGAGCCATCAGCAGTCGGCAGTCAGCTATGAGCTTCCTATAATTCATAGCTCAAAGCTGATGGCTCATAGCCGATAGCCCAGGTACTACATGTTATACGTTTTATTTTCTGGTATGTTACGGGCCTGTTGATTTTTTATACACTTCAAAAAGAACTAAAAATGATGCCTGTTTTATGAGTGGTTGATTTACAATATAATGTAGCAATATCGTCATACGAAACAGTTCATTTTTGATACAGGAACTGTACGTTTTTGATACAGCGGGCAGGGGTTCTGCGTGCCTCAAACAGGTTGATATTTATTATGATCGTTTACCACTTTTTATCAATCAATCATTCAACGGATTGAAAAAAATGCGACCGAGCCTGCGGCTCTTGTTGATATAAGCGGTAAGATCTTGTAATCTGAAGCTTATACCCTGCAACCTGTGAGACCCTACCGCCTTATACCCTATATCCTGTACCTTACATGATAAGTTTACGTTCACTGCCGGGTCTGATCACTGACCGTATTCCTTTTCACAATAACAGGCAGGATAAGCCCCTGCCCCACAATAGTAATAAGCACTACAATAGTAGCGAGGAATATAATAGTGTTTCGCATAGGGAATGGCACGCCGCTTTCGGCAAATTTCGGTAAACCTATTGCCATGGCCAGGGATACAATGCCACGCATGCCCGACCAACTGATGATCAGGCATTCCTGGATGGACAGCAATGCGTCTTCCGCTATTCTTCCTCTTTTTGAATGATATGCCCTTTCCAGGTTTCGCCTTTGCATAAATATCCTGACCATGCGTATAAGTAAAGCTACAATAGTGATCAGGAAAGCATACCCGATATAGGGCAGAATCAGCGTGTTGTCTATCGTTTTTAAAACTATGGGCAATTCCAGCCCGAGCAGGATAAATATTAAGCCATTCAGCAGAAAGCCTGCAATGTCCCAAAGTGTTTTAGATTGTGTTTTTATAAAATCCGGGAATACCCTGCTGCTCAGCCGGGAGATACCCAGTCCCATCGTTACCACAGCAATTACGCCCGATACATGCGCCATCTCTGCAATAAGGTAGGTAACAAAAGGAGCAAGCAGCAAAAAGCTCAGCACCGCCAGGTGGCTATGCCGGCTTGACCGTAAAACAAAGCCTAAAATTTTGCTCATGACTATGCCTATGCCAACCCCTCCGATGATCAGTAGCCAGAATATCAGGCCGGCTTTCCATAAAACAAAACCTGAACCTGCAACAGCCGCTACGGCAAAACGGTAAGCCACCAGCGCTGAAGCGTCATTTATAAGGCTTTCCCCTTCAAGAATGGTAGTAGTGGTATGAGACAGTCCCAGGTTTTTGGTAATGCTGATGGCCGCCACGGCATCTGTGGCTGCAAGTATGGCGCCCAGCACAAAGGAGAGAGGCCATGTCATCCCGGGGATAATATAATGTGTCAATACCGCAATGCCGGCGGCTGTAAGAAATACGAGCCCGATGGCAAGTGTGCTGATGGTATTAAGATTGTTCCTGAAGCTCCGGAAAGAAATATTAAAAGCAGCATCATACAAAAGCGGGGGAAGGAATAGCAGCAATACGATCTCGGGATTGATCTCCACCGGCGGCATGGAAGGAATACAACCCATAATTACCCCGCCTGTCACCAATACAACAGGATAGGGGATCCTGATTTTCTCCGACCAGGCGGAAAGCCCGATCACTACCGCCATTAAGATCAAAACAATACCATAGTTCTCCATGCAGCCGATTTCGATAATTTATAATCCCCGAAAATACATTTAACCCCCAAATGCACAAAGGGTATACAAAGCTGCTCAAAGAAAATTATATATACCCTCCTTGCAAAACACTTTTGCGCAGTCCCTGCGAGCCGCGTATAGGACACTTAATTGTGAGAGGTACCTCCAGACCGGTGAAGCAGTCCTCGCAGTAGCACAGGGATAGATGCACGGGGCTGGCTTCAGCGTTAGAGGCGGAGCCATGTGCCCAGGCATGATCATACGCTTCGCCATGACGTGCAGGAGGTTGATGATATGTATTCCCCTTAGCAGAGCTTTGCGTAATTCCTTAGCGCTTTTGCGGTAAAAAAAACTGCAAAGGAAATACAAAGTTGAAATGCGCCCGATCCCGGGATAAAAATATTATGCCGGGTTACCTTAATTTATTTATAATTGGGCTGCCGATGCTTTTACCGCACTGGCAGCCATATGATAACTGCGTCAGACAGCCATGATATTATTGAAAAGTTCCGCCGGCAGGATGCCACGGCGACGAGGCAGCTTTATGATATATTTTACCGCCTTTTATGTTATTACGCGGAAAGTATAGTGCATCAGCGGCAGGAAGCGGAAGATATAGTAGTGGAAAGCTTTCTGAAATTATTGAAGAAACGGGAAGATTTTCAAACTATAGGGGAAATAAGATCATTTCTGTATACCGCTACCCGGAATGCATGCATTGATTACCTGAGAAAGCAAAAACGCCACGAGCGCTCGCATGATGAAATAGTATACCTGTCAGAACAGGCTGTTTTCCCGGATGATACCGATATTATAAATGCAGAAGTGCTTGCAGTACTTTACAGGGAGATAGAAAACCTTCCGCCCCAATGCGCAGAAGTGTTTAAGTTACTGTTTTTTCAACGCCTTACTACTGATCAGGCTGCATTGCAGCTTAATATTTCCACCAAAACGGTATTGAATCAAAAGGGAAAGGCGATACAACTGTTGCGAAAGGCTTTTTTGCAAAGAGGAATGCTGCCGTTGCTGGCGATTATAGTGGGGGCGGCAGGGAACCTGTGAGGATACATTTCATTCCTGCATTTACAGCTCCCATTTCAGATTCAAAAAAATCTCCTTATCCGCGTGGGAAAAAACCAATCCTGTTCGTGTATATGGTGAATAGACAATGGTGAATTCACCATTCACTATACTTTATAAATATGGACAATCTCCTTAACCAGATTTCGGCGCTTATTATAAAGCATCTTGAAGGTACACGGCTTACGCAGGCAGAGCAGCAGGAGCTGGATGCATGGCTGCAGGCTTCTCCTCAAAACCTGGCACTGTTCTCTAAATTGAATGATGCCGGCTATGTGCGGCAGGAACTGGAAAAAATGTATGGCTATGATGCTGAAGCAGGGTGGGAAAGGATCCGGTCGGCTTACGAAGAACAGACGGATACTATCCCCATGCAGCGATCTTCCCGGTGGAAGTACTGGGTAGCTGCTGCCGCCATACTGGTGGCTATTGCAGGTGCCGCACTGCTTTTTAACCATTTTGCAGGCAAAGACACTGAGGCTGTCCATGCTCAGGCAATAACTGCAACAGATATCCCGGCGCCTGCCATTTCAAAAGCTACCATCACACTGCAGAATGGAAAGCGCATACCGGTAGACAGCCTTATTATCGGAGCGACTGCTCTGCAGGGGGAAACATCTGTTCAAAAAACTGCTGATGGTCAGATAGTATATGTAGGTGATGACGAACCAATGCCTGAAACTCATTTTAATACACTTACCAATCCCCGTGGGAGCAAGGTGATACAGTTAACGCTGAGTGATGGTACAAAAGTCTGGCTGAATGCAGAAAGCGAGATCCGTTATCCGGTTGTTTTTACTGCCGGGCAAAGAGAAGTGGAGATGAAAGGCGAAGCCTATTTTGAAGTAGCCAAAGATGCGGAGAAGCCGTTTATTGTACAGTCAAATGGCGCTGCCGTGCAGGTAACCGGCACGCACTTTAACGTAAATGCATATACAGATGAGCCCGCCCTGAATGTAACCTTACTGGAAGGCGGCGTAAAGGTTTCTAAAGAAAATAATACAGTATTATTAAAGCCGGGCGAGCAGGCTCAGGTAGCCGGTAACATCAGTGTCAATGCGCATCCTGATGTTGAGCAGGTAATGGCCTGGAAAAACGGCATTTTCAGCTTTAACGGTACAGATATATATACCGCCATGCGGCAGATCAGCAGGTGGTACGATGTAGATATTCGTTTTAATGATGACATTAAAGAAAGTTTGTATGGCGATATCCCGCGGGACAGCAATATATCAGGCGTGCTCAATATGCTTGAAACCACGGGAAGTGTTCATTTTAAAACTATTGGAAATATGATTGAAGTGTATAAATAGCTATCAGCAGTCAGCTTTCAGGTATCAGTTCAATCCCTGAAACCTGATGGCTGATAGCTCATGGCTGAAAGCTGATAGCTATAGAAAAGCCGCTTCGTGTGCGAGACGAAGCGGCGAATGTAAGGATCTATAACAAAAGCAAATCTGGCAAGACTGCTTATTATTAAACCCAAACTGTACAAATGTATGAAATTACAGACGCTGAAAGGAGTGCCTGCTGACGATGGGCTCCTTTTTACCAAAACATGGCGAATTATGAAACTGCTTGCGATTCTGATGATCTCCGGATGCCTGACTGCTTCGGCAACGGGGTTCGGCCAAATGGTCACTATTTCTGAGCGTAATGCTTCGCTGGAAAAGGCATTCAGACTTATTAAGAAGCAAACCGGCTATTCTTTCCTCTATACGGAAAGCCAGTTGCAGTTTTTTAACCGTATCAGTATTCACTTTACAAATGCACCGCTTGACGAAGTATTGAAGGCTTGTTTTGAAAACCAGCCTTTCTCTTATGCTATTATTGATAAGACTATTGTTGTAAAAGCTATAGATGTGGCGCCCGGGCAAACTGCAGACATCAAAGTATCCGGAAAGGTCACTGACGCCAATGGTAATCCTCTTGCCGGGGCATCTGTGCGTGTAAAAGGCGGCGATATGGGTACCAGTACAGCTACCGATGGCAGCTTTGTGTTGAATGTGCCGCAGGCTGAGTTTGTACTTGTCGTGTCTTTTGTTGACTACGAAACAAAAGAGATCACTGTTACTAAAAGCCAGTCTTCCCTTCAGATCGTTTTAAAAAAGAAAGAAAGCGAGCTGAACGAAGTAGTGGTGGTGGGCTATGGCTCACAGAAGAAAAAAGATGTTACCGGAAGCCTGGCGACCATTTCCTCCAAAGACCTGGATAACCGCAGCAATTCGCAGTTTGGCTATTCCATAGAAGGTAAAGCCGCAGGCGTGCAGGTGGTACGTTCATCAGGGCAGCCCCAGGCAGGATTTTCTATCCGCATCAGGGGCACATCTTCCATCACTGCCGGCAGCGATCCCTTGTATATAGTTGACGGTGTGCCGATGGAAGGTATCAACGATATCAATCCTTCCGATATTGAAAGCATTACCATACTTAAAGATGCATCTTCGGCAGCGATCTACGGTAACCGCGGCGCCAACGGTGTGGTATTGGTAACCACGAAAAGAGGAAAGGACCAGAGGCTGAAATTGGGATTCAACACCTCACTTACCGTGTCAGAGCCCTGGAGAAAGCTGGATGTATTGAACAGCGCCCAGTTTAAAGATCTGGCCACTGAAATGGGAAGAACAACCGACTGGAATAAGTACAATGCCAATACCAACTGGCAGGATGAAGTATTCAGGAAAGCATTTTCCCAAAACTACCAGTTGTCTGCTACAGGAGGCACAAAATCTACTACGTATTATGTTTCAGGAGCGGTACTGAACCAGAACGGGATTGTGCTGAACAACAGTGTAAAAAGGGCGACTGTTAAAGCCAATGTTGACCAGCAGATCACAAAGTTTTTGAAAGCAGGGGTGAGCTTTGCCTACAGCAACTGGAAGGACAGGGATATTCCCGAAAATTATACCAACGGCGTTATAGCCAGGCTGCTTACTACAGTGCCGATAATAGGGCTCCGCGATCTTGATGATCCCAGGATGTATGCAAGAAGCCCCTTTTTGAATGATCTCGAAAATCCTCTTTCCTCTGTATACCAGCCGGATCACATTTATAAAAGCAACCGCTACAGCGGCAATGTGTACATAGAAGCCGAAGTGATAAAAGGGTTAAAATTGAAAAGCCTGTTTGGGTTTGAAGATTCAAAAAGCAGGTATACGGCTTTCCAGGATACGGTGCAAACCAGGTATGGAAGGACGATGCATGGACTGGCCTGGGATAACAAGTATAAATTCACAAGCTGGATATCAGAGAACACTATTAACTATAACAAAAAAATTAAAGATCATAGTATAGCAGCGCTTGCAGGCTTTATAGTATCCAGGCAAAATACCAATAACCTGTACCGCAGCTCTGTTAATTTCAGCAATGCCAAGCCGGGCGACCAGTCTGTTGACGGCGGCGCTGTGCGGGCTATTCCTGTAAAAGAGATCAACCCGGTTTCTTCCGTGGCATTTATCGGGAGGCTCAACTACAATTATAAAGAGAAGTATTATCTCACTACCAATTTCCGCCGCGACGGTTCGGGCAAATTTGCTCCCGGGCATAAATGGGGCAGCTTCCCCTCTTTCTCCGCAGGTTGGAGAATATCGGAAGAAGATTTCTTTAATAAGAATGAAAACTTTATTTCGGAGCTGAAGCTGCGTGCCGGTTGGGGTATTGTAGGCAATGACGCTGTACCGGCTAATGCAAGGTTTGGCATTGTAGATACCACCAGTGCAAAATACCTGATCAACAACCAGCTTCATTCCGCTTATGTACCCAACTCACTGGAAAATGTGGACCTTACCTGGGAAAAAACAAAGCAGGTGGATATTGGTATAGACCTGGGATTATTTCATGACAGGTTATTGATCACTGCTGATTATTATAATAAAAGGACAACCAACATGCTGCTGGCAGTGCCCATACCTACAAGCACGGGCTATGGCAGTGCATGGCAGAATGCAGGCAGCCTCAGCAATAGAGGCGTTGAGTTTTCTTTCAATTCCAAAAACATAGTGCATAACAACTTTAAATGGAGCAGCGATTTTAATATCTCTTTCAACAGGAACAAAGTGCTGAATATTGTAGGTACGCAGTTAGTGGTAGGATCTATTAACGTGCTGGGATCCGACTATAATACCGCCCTTGTAAAAGAAGGAGAGCCACTGGGTTCATTTTATGGAAAATTTTCTAAGGGTGTTGATCCTGCAACCGGCAATATCATATTCCTTCAGACTGCAGATGGTTCGGCAGACAGCGTGGGCATTACCGGTTACGCCAACCCCAGGTTTACGTATGGATTTACCAATTCCATCACCTGGAAAAATTTCTCGCTCGATATCTTCTTCCAGGGGGTAAGCGGCAACAAGGTAATGGATGCCACCAGGATACTTACTGAATCTATGGCGCTTGCGGTAAACCAGTCTACCGCTGTTTTAAGGAGGTGGAAGAACCCGGGCGACATAACCGATATACCCGGAGCATCGCCCAATAACTGGGATAATTCACTGCCTTCTACAAGATTTATTGAGAACGGATCTTACCTGCGTTTAAAGTCGCTTACCATCGGGTATAAGCTGCCGGAAACACTGATCAATAAAATTAAGATGAGCCGCTGTTTTATTTATCTCACCAGCGAAAACCTGCTCACTTTCACAAAGTATAAGGGCTTTGACCCGGAGCTGAGCGCCTTTAGCGGAAAATCTAATTCCACTACCGACCAGAATGCAGCGCCCGGTGTAGACTATGGCACTTATCCCCAGTCGAGGGATTTTATTATCGGTATCAACCTTTCCTTTTAACCTGAATAAAACAGCAAATATGAAAAAGTATTCATTGCAATATATAATAGTGCTGATGGCTGTGCTGCCGTTTATATCATGCAAAAAGTTTTTAGACGATAATCCTCAGACAGCGCTTACTACCGGTAATTCTTACAGTACGGCAGGCGACATTGAGAATGCGCTTGCCGGATGCTATAATCTTTTTTACGGCAGCGATTATTACCAGTGGGAAAATGTAATGCTGAGCGATGTGCGTTCTGATAACGCTTACCCCGGTGGCAATAACGAGGAAACATTTTATGATTATGACCGGTTTATCCTCCCGCCGGGCAATACCCACAGCTATGCCCACTGGCAGGCGCTTTACAGAGGAATAGCCCGTTGTAATGTATTGCTCACTAAGATAGCGGAAATGACCGATCCTGCGCTTACCGAAGAAAGGCGACAGCAGATTATTGGTGAGGCCAGCTTTCTTCGCGCATTCCACTATTATCAATTAGTGAAACTATACGGCGGTATTCCACTGGAGCTGGAATCCAATACTGCTGATCCTGAAAAGACAAGGAAGCCACGTGCAACAGAAAAAGAAGTGTACGACCAGATCGTGACCGACTTAGAGACCGCACTGGGGAACTTACCTGATCATTTTGAAGGTCCGGCCGGCTCTGCTACCGAAAATACACCTGCTGTAAATAAAGTAAGAGCAACCAAAGGAGCGGCAAATGCCATGCTTGCCAAAGTATGGGCGCAAAGGAGCGACAGGGATTACAACAAAGTATTGCAATATTGCGATGCTGTGATCAACAGCCCCGAAGGGTATGCGTTGATGGGCAGCTATGCCGATGTGTTTGACGGGGATCATGATTTTAACTCGGAGTCAATACTGGAGATCCCTTATGAAGAGGGTAGTGCCAGCGCCGCCTGCTGGGGTGTGCAGCTTTATTTGGCGCCTGCAGACGGCTGGCAAAAATATTGCGTGCCTTCAAAAGACCTGGTAGCGGCTTATGAAGCAGCCGGCGACGAGGTGAGGATGAATGCCAATATCATTTTTATGAAAACAGATGAAAATGGCGATCCTATCAGTTGGGCAGATGAAAACTGGAATCCCTGCCAGGACCCTGATACCGCCATTCCTTTCAACTATAAGCAAAAGCATCCGGCCGGCTGGTCAAGCGGCGATGATTTTTATTTGCTGCGGCTGGCCGATATCATTTTGCTCAAGGCAGAGGCTCAGAATGAAACCGGGCATCCGGCGGAAGCGGCCACCACTGTCAACCTTGTAAGAAGCCGTGCCGGCCTTCCTGCTATCAGCGGCGCTTCGCAGGAGCAAATGAAGGCGGCTATATTATTAGAAAGGCGGCTTGAGCTTGCCTTTGAAGGATATCGCTGGGACGACCTGGTAAGAGCAGGTGTAGCCACTACCGTTATGCAGGCGCTGAATGAATATACGTATACCTGTGCAGATGGTGTAGTAGGGCCTCCGGTAAAGATGGATTACTCTCACTGCACACAGCAGCGCTGGATATTGCCTATACCGCAGGTAGAAATTGACGCTAATCCTAACCTTACACAAAATGCCGGGTATTGATGATAATAGTGCTGAAGAAGTATTACCACATTGCTTTATTAATGAGCGGAAGGATTGCTGCAGGTTTATTGCTGACAGGTTTGACAGCGATGAGCTGCAGTAAGGCTACGAAAGCAAACTCCGGCGATCAACAACCTGCCGATATTGTACAAAACAAGCCTGCCCTCAGCGGCAGGCTTGTTTATCATAGCTATTCGTGCTATGAATGCGGCGATTCAAAAATTATGCTGTATGATTTTGCAACCAACACCCATAGGGTGCTAAGCGCGCAATGGAACATCAGTAATCCTATGAATGCACATTTTTCACCCGATGGGAGAAAGATCGTATTCATGGGTGTTGATCCTGAAACCGGTCAGTGGGACATTTTTATATGGAAGATCGGAGATGATGCCCAACCCGTTAACTTAACGAAGGCTTTAACTAAAAGCAGGAATGAAGATCCAAAATTTTCTGCAGACGGGTCATCCGTCATTTTTAAAAGCAAGGGCAGGCTAACGCGGATGGATACCCTGGGGAATATCGTCGCCCGGTATACTGTTGCCCAACAAGAAGCCTCGATGCCTTATTTTGCTGATCATGATCAGTATATCCTGTATGCAGCGGAAACGGATGGTATATCTTCCATTTACAGCTATAGCATTGCAGATAAAAATGTAAAAACGGTCTTCGCAGCCCCCGGTATATATGCTTATTATCCTATTGCAATAAACGACAGCAGCTTTATTTTCACCCGCTGGTATTCCTCCTCCGATCATCACGATCAATTGTATATGGGTTATCTAAATGCCAGCGCTCCCGTTGCCTTACCTTTTAATGAACCTTCCGGGGATTACTCTGATGCTTACCCGGTTGATCCGGAATATATTTTACTATCGTCTACCCGGGCAGGAACCAAAGGCGGGTATGATATATACATTGCCGACATTCATACCGGCGCTATATGGTCAATGGGTATGTACAATGCTGCTGTCAATACAAAGAATAATGAGCTGGGGGCGTGTTATCATGAGTAGCTGTCAGGTACAGCGTCACCACTTATACCAGCAAGAGCCGTAGGCTCGGTCGCATATTGTTCCAGCGGATTTCAATCCGTTGAATGATTGATCACTGACCTCTCATCTCCTTTATTGCAGGTGCAGGGCACACTTTGCGCTTACAATGTTGATATCTCACTTCTCACCTTTCACGTCTCCACCATTCTCCTGCCTGATCATTCCTCTCCTCCCGCTACTACTGTCCGTTTTCGTACAGTGCGCGTTCAATTTCGTACAGTGTAGCAACGGCATAAACTACAACTATGTAATTATCAATGAGTTGCCGGGTGGCATATCTATTGACTGGAATAATACAAATTTGAAAATTTGAAAATATATGAATTTGAAAATGAAAAGCCTAAATTTTAAATCTCAAATTTAAGATGCTACGAAATTATTTCAAAACCGCCTGGCGTAATCTTACACGGAATAAAGCATTTTCCGTTATCAATATCGGCGGGCTGTCCCTCGGGCTGGCGGCCTGCTGGCTCATTGTGTTGTATGTGAGTAATGAATTAAGCTATGACCGTTATCATGCCAATGCTGATCGCATTTACCGTATTGCGCAACATGCAGCGTGGGGAGGAGGGAGCTTTGATCTGCCATTGACGTCTGCGCCATTTGCGAAGGCGTTCAAAAATACATTTCCTGAAGTGCGTGAAGCAGTGCGGCTGGATGCGGAAGGCGGCGGCACTATTACGTATGACGGCAAACATGTTAAAGAGAATAACATTCTTTTTGCCGACAGCAGCTTTTTCCGGATGTTCAGCTATACCTTTTTATATGGTAATGAAAATGCGCTTGATGAGCCTCACTCTATTGTTGTTACAAAAACATTGGCCCGAAAAATTTTTGGTGATCCGGCAGCGGCAATGAACAAAATGATCTCCTTCGGCGGCGATAACAACAATCTTATCACCGGCGTAATTGATGATGTTCCTGCTAATTCCCATTTTACATTCAGCGCAATACGTCGTATGCCCATAACCGATAACAGCCAGTGGGGAAGCTCCTATCTCTATACCTACCTTTTGCTGCATAAAGGCGCTGATATTGAAAAATTAAATGCTAAGTTGCCTGCTTTTTATGATAAATATGTAAAGCCGGCTATGGAAAAAGTGGCCGGTAAAGTGAACTACCGGCTGGAACTGCAGCCGCTTACTGCCATACATCTTCATTCCAACCTTGAATATGAAATAGGGCCGAATGGCAGCATGAGTTACGTTATTACATTTTCGCTGGTTGCCGCGCTGATACTGATCATTGCTGCTATCAACTATATGAATTTGTCTACTGCTCGGTCGGTATTGCGGGTAAAAGAAATTGGGGTGCGCAAAGTAAACGGTTCCAGCCGCCTGCAATTAGCCGTTATGTTCTTAGCCGAATCTGTGCTGGTCACTTTTATAGCTGCACTGGTTGCCCTTGTGCTGGTAAAGCTTTCCATGCCCTGGTTCCTCCATTTTACCGGCAGGGATACAGGTATATGGCAGCCGGGAACGGTACAAACAATACTGCTGTGCACGGGGTTCGCACTGGCAGCAGGATGCCTGAGCGGGATTTACCCTGCTTTCTTTCTTTCCGGATTCAAGCTGATCCCTTCCCTGAAAGGATTGATAGGAAGACATGATGGCAATATAAGGTTCCGGCAGTCGCTGGTGGTTTTCCAGTTTGTGATCACTATTGCCATGATCGCAGGTTCGTTTATTATTTACCGGCAATTACAGTATGTCAGCAACAAAGATCTTGGTTTTAATAAAGACCAGGTGATGACATTTCATCTGAGCAACGAAGATGCCCGGCATAAGACAGCGCTGATAAAAGCTGCATTATTAAAAAGTCCGTTCATAGAGAGCGTAGCTGTTGCGGGAAATCCCATCGGTAATAATGATCTCGGTGGCCGTGATTACAGGGCAGAAGAACAAGACGGCAGCATGGGTGATAAGGACAGGATGGCTACAGTGTTGCTGGCGGATGAAGATTTTATCACTACCATGCAGGTGAAGATGGCGGCAGGCAGGAATTTCTCGAAAGAAATGACTACGGATAAAGACAGGGTAGTATTGATCAACGAAGCGCTTGCTCAAAAAGAAGGCTGGGCAGCGCCGCTGGGAAAAAAGATTCAAATAGGTGCTGACCCGGTGGGTAAGCCGAAAATATATGAAGTAGCGGGTGTAATGAAGGATTTTAATATTTATTCCCTGCAGCATGTCATTACACCTTTGATTATAAAGCTGCCCCCGGAGGATAATGATAAGGATAATATATATGTGCGGCTCAGCAGTAAAAATATGAACGCAGGAGTGCAGTATGTCGGATCAGTTTTCCGGCAGTTTGATGCCGTCAATCCTTTCGAATATAGCTTTTTGGATGAAAATTTTGCACGCCAGTACAAAGCAGAAAAGATACAGGGAAAGCTGTTGATAATATTTACCATTCTGTCCATATTTATCGCCTGCCTGGGTTTGTTTGGACTAATTGCTTTTGCCGCCGAGCAAAGAAGCAAAGAGATCGGCATCCGTAAAGTGCTGGGCAGCAGTATAACAGGCATTGTGCTGTTGCTTGCAAAAGACCTGCTGAAGCTGGTTGTTATAGCCATGCTGATCGCCACGCCGGTTGCCTGGATGATGATGGATAAATGGCTGCAGGATTTTGCTTACCGTGTTCATATCGGCTGGTGGGTATTTGGCATGGCGGGATTGTTAGGGTTGCTTATTGCCTTTGTGACAATAAGTGCAAAGGCCATTGCCGCAGCGGCAGCCAATCCGGTCGCAGCATTACGAAGCGAATAGCGAGGTATTGCGATACTTGTTGCGATATATGCAGCAGGTACCAAATTACTAACCGATAATAATTTCTTTATGTTCAAAAAGAATTTCATTATAGCGATCAGATCCTTAAAAAGAAACAGGTCTTATACAAGTGCCAATATAATTGGTCTTACCATTGGCATTACCTGCAGCCTGCTGATATGCTCCTTTGTCTATTATGAGATGAGTTTTGATACATTTCATAAAAAACAAGACCGTATTTACCGGGTAAATTATGATGTGCTGATGGGCGCCAAAGAAACAGTTTCTCCTTCAGTGCCTGTATTTGTTGCTCCACAGTTGAAAAAAAGGTTTCCTGAAGTGGAAGATGTTACACGGTTTTTACCAGGATGGTATCCTCAAACCATCAGGCGCGGAAATGTTTTTTTTGATGAAAAAGGCTTTGCTTACGCTGATCCCAATTTTTTTAAGTTATTTGATTTTAAACCGGTATCGGGCAACCTGGGCATGGCTCTAAGTGACCCGAACACACTTGTAATCACAAAAGAGATAGCAAAAAAATATTTCGGGCAGGAAGACCCGGTAGGGAAAACATTATTGCTTAATAACGACAAAGAATTTACGGTCAGGGCTGTCATTCAAAACGTACCCTCTAACTCTCATTTTAATTTTGATTTTGTTACCTCTTTATATAGTGTTCGCGGTTTCGATAGCCTTGAAACCAGGGAGATCTGGAATAATCCCAACTACACAACCTTTCTATTGTTGAGACCCGGTGTTGACGTAGCGATGCTTTCTCACAAAATAGATAAATGGGTAAACCCGGATCAAAAAAGTGAAACGACGACAGATAATGTCACATATTTACAATTAGAACCACTGAAGGATGTTCATTTTAATACGCATGTATTTAACTTCAAGGACACATTTGTTGTAACTGATCCAAAATATATCACTGTTTTTATAACTATTGCTGTTCTCGTGCTGCTGATAGCATGTTCCAACTATATTAATCTTGCTACAGCCAAAGCTTCTTCACGGGGTAAAGAGGTGGGTATCCGAAAAGCCATTGGAGCTGGTTTCTGGCAGTTGTTTTTTCAATTCCTGACCGAATCGTTTCTTCTCGTTATAGCGGCAATGTTAATTTCCGTTATTGCTACAAGCCTTTTACTCCCCTATGTCAATAATATTTTAGGGAAAACGGTCCCATTCTACCTTTTCGACATAAAATTTCTGTCAGGCATTATAGCGGCTACTGTAATAATATCACTTCTTGCAGGGTTTTACCCGGCATTCCTGCTCTCAGGATACGGAGCGGTGGAGTCTCTTAAGGGGGAATTCGAAAAGATGGGAAAATCTGGAATAAGCGTAAGAAGAAGCCTGGTGGTATTGCAATTCGTTATTTCCATTACGCTGATATTAGGCGCTATTGTTGTTCGTTCCCAGTTGCAGTTTATGCAGTCTGAAAAGTTAGGATTCGATAAAGAGCATGTATTGATAATCTATGGGAATGCGGATATCCATAAAAGCCTGCCTGCATTTGAAACTACACTAAAAAAAATAACCGGTGTACAGGATGCTTCATTAACGTGGAGATCGCCTTTTGAAACTGTTACCGGAAACGGCTTTTCCATAAAAGCGAACCCGACGTCGGAAAACGACTGGCATGTGGTAGGTGGCATAGCAGGGGATGATCATTATCTGCCAACGCTGGGAATTCCTTTACTGGCAGGCAGAAATTTTGATCCTGCAAAAATAAAAGGCGACAGTACTGTCAATGAGTTTATTGTAAATGAAGCATTTCTCCGGCATTACAGGCTTCAAGCTAAAGATGTCATAGGCAAAGAAGTGCAACTGGGTTTAGCCGGTAAGGGGCCTATTGTCGGAGTAATGAAAGACTTTCATACCAGCTCGATGCACAACGAAATTCAGCCGGTGGTATTATTTAATCGTCCCGACTATTTTGGAGAGGTGCTCTTAAAGATCGCCCCCGGCAGCCTGCCGGGGATCCTTAAAAGTATTGAAGAACTCTGGAAGTCATTTTCGCCTTCCCGGCCGTTCAGTTATTCTTTTCTTGATGAAGAGTACAGTGTGAAATATAAAGCTGAGCAACGGTTAAGCTTCATGATGTCTGTGTTTTGCGGGGTGGCTATTTTAATTACCTGTCTCGGGCTGCTTGGCTTAATGGCATTTATTGTAGCGCGACGGACTAAAGAGATCGGGATCAGAAAAGTGCTTGGTGCATCCTTGCTGAATATCACTTCTCTGCTATCTAAAGATTTTTTAATGCTTGTTGTTATAGCAATAGTCATTGCAATGCCCATTTCCTGGTATTTTATGCATAGCTGGCTGCAGGATTTTGCTTATCGTATCCATATCGGCTGGTGGGTATTTGCCGTAGCGGCTATATTGGGGTTATTGATAGCAATTATAACAGTAAGCTCGCAGGCGATAAAGGCAGCAATGGCGAACCCGGTGAAGTCGCTCCGAACGGAGTGACCTTACCCCCGCCCGACTGAACGTCGTTCGGGCGGGCCAGTCCCTCTTCACGCAGTGGAGAGGGGTGCCCAAATTCAAGTCAGCATAATAAAAGGTAAGGGCGGGAACCTGATAATGCAAAAAACTGAAAAATGGGAGAGATGCCAAAATGTAGGAATGTAAAAGAGTGAAAGTCTGAAAAATGTAAAGCGCTTGTCCGGCATTGGTCTTGTAACCTTTACGGCAAAACAACGTCGTAAGAAGATTGCTATGCATAAGGCATTAGGTGGTAGTACAATATTCACTTTAATAAATCAATCATGAAAAAACTCATCTTTTTATTAGGGATCATGACCTGCGCTACAATGTTGTTTGCCCAGTCAGATAAAGATCCTTATATGACAAAATCACTTAGTACCGAAACCATAAAGAAAGTGCACGTAGAAACTTCCGGCGGTGCTATTGCAGTGGAAGCTGCAAGCGCGGCGCAATCGAGGATTGAAGTATATGTAAGAGCCAATGGCGGGATAAATGCTAAGCTGGACAAAGAAGAGATACAGCAACGGCTAAGTGATGATTATGATCTTACTGTTTTGGTCAGTAATAATGAGCTTACTGCTATTGCAAAACCCAAAAGCCGGATGATGAACTGGAAAAAGGGGCTGAACATTTCTTTTAAAATATATGTAACACCCCGGGTGGATACCAGGCTTTCTACCAGTGGTGGAAGCATTGCTATCAATGGGCTTTCCGGACTGCAGGATTTTTCTACCAGCGGCGGAAGCCTGCATGTGGGGAATGTAAGCGGAACTATTCATGGCAGGACCTCCGGTGGCAGCATTGCGCTGAATGATTCCAAAGGCGATGTTGACCTTTCTACCAGTGGCGGCAGTATCACTTCTGCAGGATCTGAAGGGAACATAAAGCTGCATACTTCCGGGGGATCGCTTACTTTTCATAATCTGAAAGGGAAAATTGAATCCGGTACCAGCGGCGGGTCTATTTCCGGCGATAATATCAGCGGAGAGCTGGCGGCGCACACTTCCGTTGGCAGTATAAATTTAAAGGATCTCACATGCAGTCTCGAAACCTCCACCAGCGGCGGTCATATTGCTGTCGAACTAAACGAATTGGGTAAATATGTGCGGATAAAAAACTCGGGCGGCAGTATTGCACTTTCTATGCCGGGCAACGAAGGTATGAACCTTGATCTGCATGGTAAAGTCAGCGCCGACCGCATCTCCAATTTCAGTGGCAGGCAGGATAATAACAGCATGACCGGGACGCTCAATGGCGGGGGAATACCCGTGAATGTGAGCGCCGGAGGCGGGAGGATAGCCTTGTCGTTAAGGTAAGATGAGCCCTCTGTTCCCTGTTCAATTAACATTAATTAACGTATACTGAGAGCGCCATTATCAAGTTCCAACTTTAAATTTTATTAGCTTCGTGGCCGATGAAAAATCTATATATTCCGGCTATTGCGGCTATATTAGCTTTTGCCTGCACCCAAAAGAAAGAAAAGGCTGCTGAAAAGCCTGCTGCGCCCCGAAGCCGCACTGTTCAGGCAGACGCTTTTGTGGCCAAAACCCTGGCATTGAGCGAAGATATCCGGGTGGCCGGTTCGCTGATGCCGGCAGAAGGAACAGATATCCGCGCGGAAATTTCGGGAAGAGTGGTCGGTATCTTTTTTAAAGAAGGGAGCAATGTGCAGAAAGGCGCTTTGCTCGCCAAACTTTTTGATGATGACCTTCAGGCCCAGCTCAAAAAGCTGGAAGTGCAGCTTGAGATCAATGAGAAAACAGTAGAGCGGTATAAAGCACTCCTGAAAATACAGGGCATCAGCCAGCAGGATGTAGACCTGAGCGAACTGCAGGTAAATAATAATAAGGCCGATATAGCACTGGTAAAAGTAAGTATTGCCAAAACAGAGATCAGGGCGCCGTATAACGGGCGTATAGGTTTGCGCAATATCAGCCTGGGCGCCTATGTTTCTCCTACAGATATAATCGCTACCATCCGCCAGGTAGACCAGTTGAAGTTGGAGTTTACTGTTCCGGAAAAGTACAGCACCAATTTTACTCCCGGGAAAAAAATATCATTTGCTATTGATGGTGTGGACAAAGATTTTGATGCCACAGTGCTTGCAACAGAGTATTTTATTGATGCCAATACGCGCAGTCTTACTGTGAAGGCAATGGTAAAAGGCAACCATCCTTCGCTGGTGCCGGGAGCATTTGCCAAAGTAGCGCTTGATATAGATAAGGATAACAATGCCATTATAGTTCCCACACAGGCCATCATACCGCTGAGCAGGGGTAAAGAAGTGATATTATATAAAGGCGGCGTGCCGCAGTTTATTCCGGTGACAACGGGTATAAGAGATTCTTCCTATATCCAGATCACCAAAGGTGTTAGTATAGGCGATACGGTATTGATCAGCGGGCTTATGGCCATAAAGCCTGATTCCGAGGTTAAACTCAGTAAAATAGACTAATGAATATTTCCGAGCTCAGTCTTAGGCGGCCGGTACTGGCTACCGTGTTAAGCATTTTGATCGTTGTGTTTGGCGTCATTGGTTTTACCTTTTTGGGGGTAAGGGATTACCCCGCTATTGATCCGCCGGTTATCAATGTGCGCACCAGCTATGCGGGCGCCAACGCAGATATTATTGAATCCCAGATAACGGAGCCGCTGGAGAAATCTATTAACGGCGTGGCAGGGATCAAAAATATCACCTCTTCCAGCAGCCAGGGCACCAGCAATATTACTGTTGAATTTGACCTCGGCGTTGACCTGGAAGCAGCGGCTAATGATGTGCGTGATAAAGTATCGCAGGCGCAACGCAATCTTCCCAAAGACCTTGATGCGCCTTCCGTGGTGACCAAAGCCGATGCCAGTTCCGATGCTATTATTTCCATGACGGTGCAGAGCCATACCCGCAACCAGTTGCAGATAACCGAGTATGCTACCAACGTGCTGGTGGAACGGCTGCAAACCATACCCGGGGTAAGCGGCATACAAATATGGGGAGAAAAGAAGTACGCCATGCGTATCTGGTTTGAGCCTTCAAAGCTGAACGCTTACGGCCTTACTTTCCAGGATGTGCAGGATGCGCTGACACGCGAAAACGTGGAATTACCTTCCGGGAAGATCGCAGGATCCAATACAGAGCTTACTGTGCGTACTTTCGGCCGGCTGACGACAGAAGAAGAATTCAATAATATCATTATCAAAAGCACAGGGGGCAGCACCATACGTCTCAAAGATGTGGGCGAAGCAGTGCTGGGACCCGAGAATGAAGAAACGGTGTTGAAGCTGAACGGCGTGCCAATGATCGCTTTGGCGCTTGTACCCCAGCCGGGATCCAACTATGTAGCGATATCAGACGAGTTTTATAAAAGATTCAACCAGCTTAAAAAAGAGATACCGGATGATATCAAGCTCGATATAGCGCTTGATCAGACCGTATTTATTAAACGGGCTATTAATGAAGTGGAAGAAACGCTCATTATTGCCGTGGTGCTGGTGGTGCTGATCATCTACTTTTTCTTCCGCGACTGGATCATTGCTATCCGGCCACTGATAGATATACCGGTATCCCTCATCGCTGCTTTCTTTATCATGTACCTCAGCGGGTTTACTATTAATGTTCTTAGCTTATTGGGTATAGTGCTGGCTACAGGCCTTGTGGTGGACGATGGAATAGTGGTGACGGAAAATATTTATAAGAAAATGGAACAGGGGATGAATAAGTGGCAGGCGGCGCGGGAGGGCTCCAAAGAGATCTATTTTGCCGTTATAGCTACCTCTATTACGCTGGCGGTAATTTTTCTCCCGATAGTTTTTTTGCAGGGGTTTGTAGGACGGCTGTTCCGGGAATTTGGAATAGTAGTGGCGGGAGCGGTGCTGGTATCTGCATTTGTATCGCTAACGCTGACGCCGGTATTGAATGTAAAAATGACCAAGAACGTGCATAAGCACGGCTGGTTTTACCGAGTAACAGAACCGTTTTTCAAAGGAATGGAAAATGGTTACCACAGGCTGCTGGAAGGTTTTATGAAGTTTCGCTGGTTTGCGTTCATTATTATTGCTGTTTGCGGCGCCATAATCTGGATGATAGGAAGCAGGCTGAAGTCAGAATTAGCGCCTATGGAAGACCGCAGCCAGTTCAGGCTGCAGGTTACCACGCCGGAAGGCGCTTCTTTTGAATATACCGACAGATTTATTGATCATCTTACCGCACTGGTAATGGATTCTGTTCCGGAAATGAAAACCGCACTTACCGTAACTGCTCCGGGTTACTCCGGGGCAGGAGCCGTAAATACAGGGTTTTTGCGTGTCATGCTTGCTGATCCCAAAGACCGCACCAGATCGCAGCAGGAAATTGTGGACATGATAAGCCGTAACCTTCCCAGGTACACCGAGGGCAGGGCATTTATCATACAGGAGCAAACGATATCCGTAAACCGCCGTGGAGGGCTGCCGGTACAGTTTGTGATCCAGAACAACAATTTCGATAAGATCACGGAGATACTGCCTGAGTTTCTTGATGAAGCCAATAAAAACCCTGTGTTCCAGGGAGTGGATGTGGATCTTAAATTCAATAAGCCGGAACTTTCGGTAACGGTTGACCGTCTTAAAGCCAGTGCGCTGGGAGTGAGCATTGATGCTGTATCCGAAGCGCTCCAGTTAGCTTACAGCAATCGCCGCCTGGGATATTTTACCAAAGACGGGAAGCAGTACCAGGTGATCGGGCAGGTGCCCCGCGATGAAAGAAATGAGCCTACAGATCTGCGCAACATTTATATCCGCAATATGCGGGGTGAAAGTATCTCGCTCGATAATCTTGTAAACGTGAAGGAAGGTACCACGCCTCCTACTATTTATCATTTCAACAGGTATAAATCGGCTACTGTTTCTGCAGGTCTTGCTCCGGGAAGAACACTTGGCGAAGGTATCCAGGCTATGCAGCAGATAGCAGACAAGCTTTTTGACGATACGTTTGCTACTTCCCTGTCGGGATCATCGCGTGATTTTGCGGAAAGCTCCGGCAATACGACGTTCGCTTTCATATTAGCGCTGGCGTTGATATACCTGGTGCTGGCTGCCCAGTTTGAAAGCTTTATTGATCCGTTCATTATCATGATCACCGTTCCGCTGGCCATTGCAGGGGCGGTATTGTCGCTTTCGTTGTTCGGGCAAACATTGAATATCTTCTCCCAGATAGGTATGATCATGCTCATCGGGCTGGTTACCAAGAACGGTATCCTTATTGTTGAGTTTGCCAATCAAAAGCAAATTGCAGGTATGACAAAAGGACGGGCAGTTGTAGAGGCTGCGGTAGCAAGGTTGCGCCCCATCTTAATGACGAGCCTTGCCATGTCTCTCGGAGCGCTGCCTATTGCCTTGTCCATAGGTGCGGCTTCCACCAGCCGTATCCCGTTGGGGATCGTGATAGTGGGAGGGATTATTTTTTCGCTGGTGCTTACACTGTTTGTAATCCCGGCAGTATATAGTTTCTTATCGGCAAAAAAGCATGAAAGTCATATTGACGAATATTTTACGGAAGATAAAAGGGCCTGATAATATGCAAGGAAGAAGGATCGCTACCATTACTGCAATTTGTTTTCTTACAGTCGGTTGTCTGCAGGCGCAGCAGATGGTAACACTGGAAAATGCGGTGGCTGCGGCTTTGAGCCATAACTATGATATTTTGCTTGCTGAAAATGATTCTGCAGCGGCAGCAATTGATAAACAATATATATACAGCGGATTCCTTCCAACCGTCAATGCCGTAGTGGGAAGGACACAAACGATCTCTGCACAGAAGCAACGCTATAAAGACCGCCCGGAAGTAGAAGGCAGCGGCATTAAAACAACAAACCTGAATGCTGCCATTAATTTGAACTGGGTTTTATTTGACGGGCTAAAAATGTTTGCTACCCGCGATAAGATCAATGAGCTGTTTGATCTGGGACGTTTAAATCTGAAGAACCAGGTAGTCAATTCGGTGGCGGATGTTATCAGGGCATACTATATTATTGTAAGACAGAAACAGCAGCTCAAAGCTATAGAAGAGCAGATGTCTATTAATGAGGAAAGGGTGAAGCTTGCCGACCGGAAACTGTCTGTAGGCTTGGGCACCAAACCGGAGTTGTTGCAGGCCAAAGTGGATCTCAATGCACAAAAGGCGGCACACCTGGAACAGCAGTCCATCATGTCGCAATCCAAAGAAGCGCTCAATCAGCTTACGGGGATGCAGTTGGCTGGCAACTTTGAGGTGGCCGATTCCATACCTATTAATGCCGGTATCCAACTGCCGGACATTCAGGAAAATATAGAGACTACAAGCCCTTCGATCCTGCAGGCGATAAAGAATGTGGATATTTCGAAGATAACATTGAAAGAAGTGAAAGGAACGCGTTGGCCTACCATTTCATTTGGGTCAGCATATAATTTTACGCGGAATGACATTGCGAATAATATCAGTCCGTTTGCCTCGGTTTTCAGTCGTAACAAAGGATTTAATTTCGGTTTCACTGCTAATATTCCCTTACTCAATTACATGAATGTAAACCGGAACATTAAGCAGGCAAAGCTTGATATAGCTTATCAGGAGACAGCCCTGGACAAGCAAAAGAATACTGTAAATGTAATGGTAAAGGCAGGATATTATAATTACCGGTTCCAGGTAAGCGCATTACAGTTGGAACAGGAAAATATAGAGCTGGCGAAAGAGAATGTTGCTATTGCGCTTGAAAGATTCAAGTTGGGCGTATCTACTTACCTGGAATTGCGCGAAGCGCAGAAAAGCCTCGAAGATGCTTACGACCGCCTGATAGCGGCACGCTATAATACCAAGCTGGCAGAGACAGAATTGCTGCGGCTTAAAGGTGATTTGGTAAGATAAGGGCTGACAGCTATGGGCTATCAGCAGTCAGTCATCAGCGCCTTGTCCCGGCAATACGATTTTACATGCTGATAGCTGATCGCCGACACCTTAAAGCCCCTTCAAAAATCTTTTTCCTCCATTTTGGCAATTCACTGTCATTCTTTTACCTTTGCCACCCTTTAAAGGAAACAGTTCGGGAGGTAGTTCAGCCCGGTCGTAGAAAATCAATGCGACGAAGAAGTATTAGATTTTCAAGATCCCGCCGAAGGGCGGGATAGAATAAAGAGAACAGTTCGGGAGGTAGTTCAGCCCGGTAGAATACCTGGTTTGGGACCAGGGGGTCGCAGGTTCGAATCCTGTCCTCCCGACAGATAAAGAAAACCCGCTTTCGTAGCGGGTTTTTTAATTCGCTCCTTTTGTTGATTTGTTATTAATAAGCCTGGATCAAGACGTCTGCAGGAATATGCAGATTTTCGGTCAACTTACGGATCATTGCCAGGCTTAATTTCTTTTTTCCTGAAAGTATCTCTGATTTTCTGGATCGGTACCCTAAAATTTCAGATAACTCTACGTCCGACATATTCATCTGTCCCAGCCTAAATTTGATAGCTTCGATCGGGTTAGGCTTCGGAACCGGATAATGTTCACTTTCATATTCTTTAATCAGTATAGAAAGGATTTCCAATTCATCAGATTCTTTAGAGTCAGGCTTAATATTTTTTTGCATCAGCTTGTAAGCACGGGCTAACGCATCTTCATACTGCTGATTATTTTTTATTGGTTTTAACATAACTTACTTTTTTCGCATTTATTTTATCATATTGCTTGTGAGTGCCGAACCATATTACAAATGCTATTTTTAACCGGTATTCAATATCTACTATTAACCGAAAGGCATTTCCATGAATATTGAAAACAACCCTTTTATCAGTTAAAACAGAGGCATTTCGATATTAGGAGACAACGCAAAAATGCGTGATACCCGGGTTTCAGTTTTGGTCAGATCCATGCTCTTTCCATTTATCATGAGCTTACAGGCCTCCTCGTTGAATGACATTGACCCCAAAGTGAACATATCAATATTCCGGCTGACAGCTAATTCTGTATCCTGACTTTCTGGTCAACTTTAGTATGGTTCGGAATGTAAAGCAAGCCAGGAACGGGGACATTTTGATTGCTTCTTACTTATAAGATGGCGCATCATCTTTTCTTTTTCACGACCTTATTTGCCTTCACCTCATAGCCGTTCGCCAGCAGGATTTCTACCATTGCGCCTGATTTTAATTCACCTCTGTTATACCTTGTAAGATACACACGATACTTCCCGCCTAAGGCGGTGTTTTGCTTCGCAACTTCTTTGTATTCTTCTGATGTCAAAAACTCCTTAAATGCCTGCTCTAATGTCATAAAGCAAACTTAAAAAAATATTTGTAACATTTTGTTTCATTTTATTGGTAAGTATCTTACTTTTACGAAACATTATGTTTCGTAATTTATTTTTATGCTTAGATCAATCAAATTCCGCAAGCAGCGCAAAACTCAATCCTCCCCTAAAAGGAGCGACTTCTATTATTACCCCTTAAAATTTAAGATCATGATCAGACTTGTATGCATCAATGATGCGTCATCAAAAACGAAAAACCCGTATCCCGGTGAAATGCAGGATGAAATCGGATCCCGTTAAAAAAATAAATCCTGGAGGCAATTTGCTTCCTTGTAAAAAGGTATGTAATGGAGTAGCCCTGCCTTATTTCTCAACTTTAAAAATCAAAACAATGAAACCGGAAAGAGCTATACCTGAATCACTGAGAACTGTAGTTTTCACTGAAGAAGCAGCAGCGTTTATTCATAAGATCATGGAATCTTTGGATGTTGATGCTGCTGTCGGATCTTTGGAAGAGATTGCCCAGATCTTACTAAATGCTACAAATGAGATACTGCATGATATCGGGGATCACTATTTCTTATTGCGGCAGCTCAGGGAATTTCACGCGACGCTTATAAGCAGGATAGCGCCGGTTGGTGAGGCCTATTGGGAAACTTTTAGAAATGGTTCTGGTTTATGAAAGCTGTATTTGCCTTTATTGCAGCATGCAACGGATCACCACCTTACAGGTGAAGCTGATGCCCGGCGGCGGCACGCCTAAAAGCCACAAGAAATATGACCGGAGGAGGCATCTGTGCCTTGCATCAATGCGCCACCCTTGAATAATAATAATATGGTGTGCTTTAATTGCGAAAAATTGAAATGCACCGGGAAGGAGGCTGTTAAAAATCTCGTTACCTTCGCAGCACAATGGCAGAAAAGATACTTATTTTAGACTTCGGTTCCCAGTATACCCAGCTTATAGCCCGTGCCGTTCGTGAGGCAAATATTTATTGTGAGATCACTCCATATAGTAAACCAATAGACTTCAGTCCCGGGCTTAAAGGCGTTATTTTATCAGGCTCTCCCTTTTCTGTAAATGATGAAAATGCCCCTGACGTGGATGTGGAGGCTATTTTGAAAAAAGTGCCTGTTTTGGGAGTGTGCTACGGAGCGCAGCTTACCGCTAAGAATTTTGGAGGAAAGGTTGAACGTTCTGAAAAGCGCGAGTATGGGAGGGCGCAGCTCCGGCTTACTCAAAAAGATGTGTTGTGGACAGACGTGAAGGCTGAGTCACAGGTATGGATGAGCCATGGAGATTCCATATTGCAGATACCCGTGGATTTTGAGATACTGGGCACCACCGATTCTATCCCCGTAGCGGCATTCAAAAGAAATATTTCTTCTGCAAATATTATTTACGGGCTGCAGTTCCACCCGGAGGTATATCATTCTGAATTTGGAAAAACGATCATCAATAATTTCCTAATTAAAGTTTGCGGATGCCGGCAGGACTGGACACCCGCTCACTTTGTAAGCGATACTGTTGGTAGCCTGAAGGAAAAGATAGGAGACCGGAAAGTGATCATGGCGCTCAGCGGCGGTGTGGATTCTACCGTTGCGGCAACGCTTATTCATAAAGCGATAGGCGACAGGCTGTATGGTATTTTTGTAGATAATGGTGTGCTGAGAAAAGATGAATTTGAGCAGGTGCTTCAAACCTATAGCCAGATTGGGCTGAATGTGAAAGGCGTGGATGCGCGGGAGCATTTCTACACGAAGCTGGCAGGTAAAACCAATCCTGAAGAGAAGCGCAAAATCATCGGCGGGACTTTTATAGAAATATTCGACCGGGAAGCGCATGCCATTGAAGGGATACAATTGCTTGGACAGGGAACTATATATCCCGACGTGATTGAGAGTGTTTCAGTGCATGGCCCTTCGGTAACCATAAAATCCCATCATAATGTTGGAGGGCTGCCAGAAAAGATGCACCTTGAGCTGGTAGAGCCGCTGCGCTATTTATTCAAAGATGAAGTAAGAAAGGTTGGGCTTGAGTTAGGCATACCGCATGCGATGCTTTACCGTCATCCGTTTCCCGGCCCCGGACTTGCTATCAGGATCTTGGGAGAAATAACAGAAGAAAAAGTTAAACTGTTGCAGGAAGCGGACGCATTATATGTTAAAGCTTTAAAAGATTTTGACCTGTATGATAAGGTTTGGCAGGCAGGCGCTATTTTGCTGCCTGTTAAGAGTGTGGGTGTTATGGGCGATGAAAGGACTTATGAATATACCGTTGCACTGAGGGCCGTTACTTCTGTGGATGGTATGACGGCAGACTGGGCGCACCTTCCTTATGAATTTCTGGCACATATTTCTAATGAGATTATAAATAATGTAAGAGGTATCAACAGGGTAGTGTATGATATCAGTAGTAAACCGCCTGCAACTATAGAATGGGAATGATGCGTCTTATGGTAAAGCCGAATGCATGAACAAACTTCGCTTTATTTTTTTTGTAACAACAGCTTTATGGATCCGTACCGCTGCTGCCCAGGAGCCGGAGCAGCATATACCCGGCATAGCCGTTTTTGCTCCGTTTTACCTGGATTCAGCGTTTGATGCTGCCGGCAATTACAGGTTCGGCGCTCAGCCTGTACCGAGGTATGTAGCGCCCGGCATCGAATTTTATGAAGGCGTACTGCTGGCTATGGATTCGCTTGATAAGGAAGAAATATCTTTGAGAGTAAAAGTCTTTGACACCAAAAAAACGGGAAGCTCTGTTTATAAGCTTGCCGACAGCGGCGCGCTGGACAGCATAAACCTTATTCTCGGTGCAGTAAGCGGCAGTGAATACCTCGATCTGGCAGCGATCGCTAAAGAAAAGAAGATCCCTTTTTTATCTGCAACTTATCCCAACGATGGGGGCATCAGTGATAACCCCTATGTGGTGGTAGTCAATTCCAAGCTGAATACACATTTGCAGGCTATATATAATTATACGCTCCGCAATTTTGGAACGGATAACCTTCTTATGTTTCGCAGGGCAGGAAGCGCCGATGACAGGGTCGGCGGAGTATTTAAGGCGCTGAATAATTCACCGTCGGGAGCGGTATTGAATATCCGTACGGTTACGCTCAATGCTCCGTTTAAAGCTGATGATATAGCTAAATCACTTGACAGGAATAGGGAAAATGTCATTATCTGCGGAAGCCTTGACGATACTTTTGCGCGTAGTCTTATTGCGAATGCTACCGCGCTCGCGGTAAACTATAAGATCACTTTAATAGGCATGCCTACATGGGGCGATTTTCCTGAAATAGGACGAATAGAAGTTAAGGATATGCCGGTGATTTACTCTTCAACCTTTTTCAATCCCGGCGCTTCAGACGAATGGGCAGCCGGCTTTACAAAAAAATATGCACGGAATACTTATGTAGCGCCTACAGAGCTTGCTTTCCGTGGATTTGAGCTGATGTATCTTTTTTCGCACCTGCTAAAGGAGGGCGGCGGCGATAGTATTTTGTCGGGACTTTCAGCAAAAAAATACCAGGTCTTAACAGACTTTGATTTTAAAGCCATTCACAAAAGCAAAACCAGCATCACCCCGGATTATTACGAAAACAAAAGGATCTATATACTAAGACAGATGAATGGGGAGCTCACAAAAATGAACTGATGCCGTATACAGTGCACAAGGCTGCCAGCCATTGTTGTCCGACTAAAAAGAACTTAAAATCAATGAAACCGTTTGCTGTAGAAGATTCTGCTCTCCGCGGGGAGAGGGATGGGGTGAGGCGATTAACTGAATTTCAAACTCTTATTAATATTACCGGGCAACAGTAATTCTTTACCTCAGCTTTTGAACGTCTACCTTCGTTGGAGTATCCTCTCCACTGATGATGGTCCGGGAGCTTAATGCAATCGCTTTTATGATCTCTGCCATATTTTTCATATCCAGCGTATTGATTTCATCGGCAGCAGTATGATAAAATGGTTCACTGTCCATTTTAGAGGTAGAGATAGTATGCGCAGGCACGCCAAGCCGTGCCAGTGTTGCATTGTCTGAGCGGTAAAAAAGCTGCTGGTCAGGATAAGGATCGGGATGAAAAGTAAAGCCTGTACCCTCCAGGTTCTTACCCAGGATAGCCCCCATATCCGTTTTTTCATAACCGGTAATATAAGCTGAATTTTTCCCCCATTTGCTTTCTGTGCCGATCATTTCTATATTGAACATTGCGATCACTTTGGCCGGATCAAGCTGTTGGGAAAAATATTGAGAACCAAAGCCGCCGCTCTCCTCAGCGGTAAATGCGGCGAAGACCAGCGTCCGTTCATTATTATGCCATTTGCTGAAATACCTGGCAAGCATGATCACGGCTGTTATCCCGGCTGCATCATCATTCGCCCCATTGTATATGGAATCTCCATGCTCATCAGGTTTGCCAATACCAAGATGATCATAATGCCCGGAAAAGATCACAAACTCATCAGGCCGGCTCTTACCGGGGATCATACCTGCCACATTTTTCAGTTTCTTTTCCGATACTTCGCTATTGATCACAAATGAAAATTCCGGGGCTGGAGGGGAAAGTACAAAAATGACACTGTTATCAGATGTAAAACGGGGTCCTTTCAGCCTGTCCAGCATGCTGAAGTTTTGTGCCTGGGCTGTGTCTACCCAAACGATATAATTTTTCCCTTCCTGCAGATAGCGATAGGCGGTATATAAGAATTTTTCTCCGGCATTAATGGTAACTGATACAAAGCCCGATCTATTATCAATTTGTAAGTGCTCTTGTGATGTAAAGCCAATAATATTTTGTCCTGCAACTGTATTTTGCCCAATAGCGCCCGATGCAGCTATTTGCTTTGCATCAATCATGCTGAACTTCTGGAAAAAGCTGCTGTTGCCTTTCAATGGCTCCATTCCTGTCTTTGCAAATTGGGCGGCAATAAATGCAGCTGCTTTATCTAATCCGGGGGAATATAATCCTCTCCCCTCCATTTTGTCGGAGGAAAGTACCCGTTCAATTTTTTTTACTGCTTTGGGATTTATTATTTTATCTGTTCTTTGCGCCTTTGCAAAGAAAACAGTGAGCAATAATATAGTTGCGGTGAGAATATACTTCATAAATTAAAATGCTTTTTTATATAGGCTTAATGCTTAAACAAATCTCCGCTACTCTTCATAATATACTCTTAATACCCGCTGGGATATACCTGTCATGATTTCGTAAGGAATGGTGCCAGCCCATTGTGCCAGTGTTGAAACAGGCAGCGCCTCTCCAAAAATGACCACTTCATCTTCTTCGGTTACCCCCGGTATGTCTGTGATGTCTACCATCGTCATATCCATTGCTATATTACCTTTTACGGTTGCCTTTTGCCCATGTATAAGCACATACCCATTGCCGTTACTGAAGCTGCGCCGGTACCCGTCTGCATACCCGATGCGTATAGTGGCAATCCGGCTGTCCCGGCTTATTTCACCTTTCCGTCCGTAACCCACCGTTTCGCCTGCTTTGACATCTTTGATCTGTGCTATAGTGGTTTTCAGGGTAGCTGCTTCTTTAAGCCCCAATGCATTTTCGCCGGTGCTGTCTACCCCATACAACCCTATCCCCAGTCTCACCATGTCAAAATGTAAATGTCTGTGCCGTATTATGGCAGCCGAATTGGCAATATGCTTCAGGAATGGATAGGGGAGGGCATGCGCTATGGCTTTACATACAGCAAGATATTGTTCGGCCTGTTGCTGTGTAAAGTCGTCGAGCAAAGGGTCCTCACTTCCCGACAGGTGACTGAAAACAGACTGCACCTTTAACAGGGAGTCGCCTGCTAATATAGAGGTCAGCTCATTACATTCACCAGGGTCAAACCCAAGCCGGTGCATGCCGGTATCCATTTTTATATGCACGGGATAGTGTTTCAGCCCCTGCTCCGACAGATACTCCCGGAATTTTTTTAGGATATAAAAAGAAAACAGCTCAGGTTCCAGGTAGTGCTCTGTGAGCGCTGCAAAGCTGCCTGTCTCCGGGTTCATCACCATGATGGGCAGGGTAATGCCCGCTTTGCGCAGCGCCACACCCTCATCTGTATAGGCTACCGCCAGGTAATCTACCTTATGAAACTGCAGGATATTGGCCACTTCAAAGCTCCCGCTCCCATAAGAAAAGGCCTTTACCATTGCCATTATTTTAACAGAGGGCGACAGCAGTTCCTGGTATTTTTTCAGGTTGTGGGTTATTGCGCTCAGGCTGATCTCCAGCACGGTCTGGTGTGCTTTTTGCTCCAGCAGGCTGATGATGCGTTCAAAAGAAAATGATCTTGCTCCTTTTACCAGTATAGTTTCATCATGGTAGGCATTGCTGTGAAACCCTGCAATATAATCCTCCGTAGAGCTGTAAAAAGACGCTTCTTTACAGGCGGCTTCAAAAAATTGCCTGTGCTCATTTATCTTTTCTCCTATGCCTATGCATCTTGTTATTTTCTTTTGTTGAAGGGCGGTGGCTATCTCCCGGTATAGTTTTTCCGGAGCTACACCGGTCTCGAGGAAATCGGAAAGGATAACCGTTTTACGGTCATGTTGTTTTTGCTGCTCCAGAAAATCCAGCGCTATATGCAGCGAGCTGAGGTCGGCGATATAAGTGTCGTTAATGAGGGAGCAATTGTTTATTCCCTGTTTCATTTCAAGCCGCATGTTTACCGGGCGAAGCAGGGAAAGCCGCTCTTTTATTTTTTCTGCAGGATACCCCATGCACAGCAATGCTGCGCAACAGGTAATAGCATTTTCCACAGAGGCATCGTCAATGAAAGGAATATCAATGCTGAAAGCTCCGGTGCTGGTAAGATAAGGTGTGGCCGGTCTTTGACCTGTTATTACGGTAGCTATTGTATGATGACTGTTTTTCTGAAGGCCTGTAATCCTGATCGCACAATGTTCAGCCTGCCCCCAAAATACCGCGTTTAATTTCACTTCATTTATCTTCTGTACAACGAGCGGGTCATCTCCGTTCGCTACCATCCATTTGGTATCTCTGAACAAATGCAGCTTTTCTGCGATCTTTTCTTCAGCAGATTTGAAATTTTCTCCATGTGCATCGCCTATATGGGTAAGAATACCTATTTCTGGGCGGATGATCTTTTGTAAAGCATTCATCTCTCCGGGCTGTGAGATACCGGCTTCAAATATGCCAAGGGTATCTGCTTCTTCTATTTGCCAGATGCTGACAGGCACGCCTATCTGTGAATTGTAGCTTTTGGGGCTGCGCACGATATGATATTCTTTTCCCAGCAATACATGCAGCCATTCTTTCACGATGGTTTTACCATTGCTGCCTGTAATGCCTATAACGGGGATGTTGAATTGCGATCTGTGAAAGGCGGCAAGCTGCTGCAGGGCATCGAGCACATCGGCTACAAAAAGAAAATTACCTTCAGGGTATTCAGTGATATCAAAATCTGCCCTTACTACAAAATTGCGCACCCCGCGGCGGTATGCTTCCGGTATAAATGAGTGCCCGTCGCGGCGCGGGCCCTGCAACGCAAAGAAAAGAGCCGACGAAGCGCTGATCAATCTCCTGCTGTCTGTTAAAAGCGCTTCAATAACAGTGGCTTTGTCATAAAGCCTGTTGCCGGCGGCTATGATCTGAGAAACCTTTTCAATGGTATATTGTATCATTATCGTACCGGTTGATTTATAGTACGCTTTGTCTTTGTTTAATGTTGCCCATTCTTTTTGTCCCTGTATATCGAATACCATATAGCCCCGGCCAGGCATATCACAATAACGGCAAGAGATATATAGATGGAAATATAGATCTCAAAAAATTCAATAAGCATTTTCACCCCGATAAATACCAATACAATGGCAATACCCTGCTGCAGATAGCTGAATTTGTTGACGGCCCCTTTCAGCAAAAAGAAAAGAGACCTGAGGCCCAGCACTGCAAAAATATTGGAGGAATAGATCACCAGTATATCCTGTGTAGAAAAAGGTATGTTTGCCTTTTCTCTTACAAGAGATACTACCGTAGGTATGGAATCCAGTGCAAATACGATATCTATCGCGGCAAGCATCAATACTACCACAGACAAGCGGGTGAAATATACCTTTCCGTGGTGGTTGATGGTAAACCGCCCTTTAGGCTCTGTTTCGGAAAAACGGAGGTATTTTTGTATGAATTTAAAGAGCTTTGATTCTCCGGGGTTAAACTCATCGTCCTCCTTTCTGAAAAATAAATTGTAGCCGGTATATATTAAAAAGCCACCGAAAAAATAAAGGATCCAATGGAACCTTTCTATAATACCGATCCCCAAAGCAATAAACACCATTCTGAACACAATTGCCAGCAGCACTCCGATCAGCAACACCCTTGGGGTATCAGACCCGGAAACCCTGAAATAGGTAAATATCAGGATGAATACGAATATATTATCAATGCTCAACGACCACTCCATGAGGTAAGCTGTAAAAAACTTGGTAGCTACTTTTGACCCGTCCTCAAAAAAAAGAAATATGCAAAAGAGTATAGCCAGCCCTACCCAGAAGATCGTTTGGGAGAGCGCTTTTTTTATAGAGACTTCTGTATTCTTTTTGCTTAGTAACCCAAGATCAAAAATCAATGCCAGTATAAGCACTATGCCAAAAGTGAGGTAAGAAATTTGTGTGGCGGTCATTAAACAACTGTATATTAGCTTTCAAAGATAAGGTTCGATCGCTGATAGGATGCAAATTTACCGGCGCCTTACTGCAGTTGTGATAATATTTTAGTTTTATTTTCCTTATTGCCCGCATTCATATATTTTTGCGGCACTGCCAAAATGTAGTTAAATGGTTGATGTAATATTAGGTCTCCAGTGGGGCGATGAAGGTAAAGGTAAGATTGTAGATTTTTTTGCTCCGGAATACGATATAATTGCCCGTTTCCAGGGAGGACCTAATGCCGGTCATACCCTGTATGTAAAGGATAAGAAGATCGTGCTGCACCAGATCCCTTCGGGGATTTTTCATGATAAAACGATAAACCTGATCGGCAACGGTGTCGTGCTGGATGCTGTTACGCTGAAAAAGGAATGTGAAACAGTTGCATCCTTTGGGGTAGATTATGCTAAAAATCTTTATATCTCCAGGCGTGCCAATCTCATTCTTCCCACGCACCGTGCTTTGGATAAGGCATCTGAAAGCCTGAAAGGCAATGATAAGATTGGTTCCACCCTCAAAGGAATCGGGCCTGCCTATATGGACAAAACCGGGCGCAACGCACTGCGTGTAGGAGATCTGCTCGACAAAAATTTTACTTCGCAATATATTAAGCTTCGCCTGAAACATCAGAAGCTGCTGGACAGTATGCATTTCCAGGAAGATATATCCGCCTGGGAAGATGAGTTTTTTGAAGGTATTGAGTTTATGAGGAAGTTTAAGATTGTGAACGGAGAGTATTTTATTAATGATAAGATTTCACAGGGTAAAAAAGTGCTGGCGGAAGGGGCTCAGGGAAGCATGCTGGATGTTGACTTTGGTACATTCCCTTTTGTAACTTCATCCAACACTATATCTGCAGGTGTTTGTACCGGGTTAGGCGTGGCGCCTCAAAAGATCAAAGAAGTGGTAGGCGTTACCAAAGCTTATTGCACAAGAGTGGGCGGCGGGCCATTCCCTACCGAGCTGAACGATGAAACGGGAGAAAAGCTCAGGAAGACCGGCAATGAATTTGGCGCTACTACAGGTCGCCCGCGTCGTTGCGGCTGGATAGATCTCGTAGCCCTGAAATTTGCCTGTATGATCAACGGCGTTACTCAATTGGTAATGACAAAGGCTGATGTGCTTGATGCTTTTGATGAGCTCAAAGTTTGCAGCGCCTATAAGATTGACGGGGTAGAACAGCAGGAAGTGCCTTACCAGATGACCAAGGTAACGATAGATCCTGTATATATATCAGCGGAAGGCTGGAATACAGATACAAGCAAGCTGACTGATTATGCCTCACTGCCTGTCAGGATGAAGAATTACGTGTCTCATATTAACAATTACTTAGGCGTAGATATTAAATATATCTCAAATGGGCCGGGTCGCGAGCAGATTATTCCGGCCTTATAATTGTTGTATTTTAATACAATAAAATTTATTTTTGAAATAATTTGGCGATTTAAAAAACAAGAAGAAATTTTACGTTGTTAATACATTCAGACTATGGCGAAATCTGAAAAACCAAAAAAGAGCTCTGCGAAAAAAACTCCGGGCGCAGAGAAGTCTAAACCCGAGAAATCTTCTCCTAAAACGAAGAAAGAAGAAGATGATGCTGATGACGATGATCCGGATGATTTTGAAGCAGATGAAAAGCCCGCCGGGAAAGCTGGTAAGGGTTCAGCGTCCAAATCGTCTTATAAAGAAGATGATGACGATGATGATGCGGAGGAAATAGAAGATGACTGGGAAAAGGTGGATGAGGAGGATAACTGGGACCCTGACTTTGATGAATTTGATATTCCCAAGTCAAAATCCAAGAAGTCAACCGGAGGCTCCCCGAGAAAAGGAAGGGGTGGTGATGACGATGATCTCGGCATTGATGATGAATTTAAGGACATGGGTCTTTTTGATGATGGCGGTGGTGGCTTTGACGATGACGACGATGATTACTAACTTCGAGTTGTGAAAAGAACTTTTCGTTCCTTTCCTGTTAATAACTTTATTCAAACCAAATGGCAGATGTTGAGCTGGGCGAACCAGTTCAACATTTGTTGTTTTTTGGATAATAACGAATATCAGCTACCGGGGCATCATTTTGAATGTATGCTTGCAGTGGATGCCGAAGCTGCTATATCTGCAAATGCCGGTGATGCCTTAAACGGGCTGAATGATTTTCTCTCCAAAAATAACGACTGGTGCTTCGGGCATCTGTCGTATGACCTGAAAAATGAAATAGAATCGCTCGTTTCCGCTAACCCGGACTACGTTGAATTTCCGGATCTTTTTTTCTTTGTGCCCCGTATTGTAATACTCCTTAACCGGCATGCCATGGAGATTGGTGTGATCGCAGGTAATGCAGATACGATTGCCAGGTCCATTTATACCTGGCGGGCGGCTCCTGCTGCACAATCCGGCGCTTTTACAATATCAGCCCGTTTTTCCCGTGAAGATTACCTGCATACTATACATGATCTTAAAAGACATATTACCCGGGGCGACTGCTATGAAATCAATTTCTGCCAGGAGTTCTATGCTACTGATGCATGTATTGACCCTTACCATATTTTTACTTCACTTGGCAAAGAATCGCCGAACCCCTTTGCCTGTTTCTACAAGCTCGACAACAAGTACCTGCTTTGTGCCAGCCCTGAAAGGTTTTTAAAAAAATCAGGAAGTAAATTACTTTCTCAACCCATAAAAGGAACAATAACCCGGAATATGGCTGACGAAGGAGCGGATAGTTTAAACCGGCGGTTATTGTTAAACAGCCCGAAAGAAAGGGCTGAAAATATTATGGTAGTGGACCTGGTGCGGAATGACCTGTCAAAAATATGCAGAGAGGGAACTGTGAAGGTAGATGAATTAATGGGCATATACGGATTTCCGCAGGTGTATCAGATGATATCTACCGTAAGCGGAATGGTGACAAATGAGGTTGCTCCTGCTGAAATATTTAAAGCAACTTTTCCTATGGGCAGCATGACCGGCGCTCCTAAAAAAAGCGTAATGGAGCTGATAGAAAGATATGAGCGCACAAAGCGCGGGTTGTTTTCAGGGTCAGTGGGATATATATCGCCGGAAAGAGATATGGATTTTAATGTAGTGATCAGGAGCATATTATACCATGCAGGCAGTAAATACCTTTCTTTTCAGGCAGGCTCCGCAATCACTTATAAGAGCGACCCGGATAGCGAGTATAAGGAGTGTCTTTTAAAAGCCGCAGCAATAAAAAAAGTGCTGAAGATATAAGTCAGCACTTTTTAAAAATTTCTATTTTATGGCTTATAATATTTTCTTTCTGCTATTACTGCCTGCTTCATCTGCCTGGGCTGCTTTTGCCTTGGGAAGGCTTATGGCTTCAGGGTATTTGGTGGTGCTGTTTTCCTGGGCAATGATCTCTTTTTTCTCATTGATCATCGCCTGAACGGATTCATATAAAATATCTCGGCGCTTCTTATTGAATAATTCCATTTTATCTTTCGGGAGCCGCATATCATATCCGCTGGTCACCACTTTCGCATTGAAATAAGGATTATAGGCGTTAAATGCTGCTTCGTCCATGTCGAGGCTTTTGGCGATAACAGCAGCATTGTATTTACCGCTGATATTGATCACTCCTGTGGTGGCAAGCTCCTCTTCGCTGAGTTCTTGAATATTCAGTAGTGGGACCAACTCATCGGTAGCCTCAAGCACATATTGTGTGGCAATAAATTTTTTTACATGCATTCTTGATTCAGCGGGCAGATAATACTGCAACTTCCAGAAATCATCGCTATGGCTTTTTTTGATCGCATAATCTACCCTGGAGGCTCCGCCATTATATGCAGCAATTACCAACAGCCAGTCGTTAAAATGGTCATATAAGTCTTTAAGGTATTTAGCGGCGGCATGAGTGCTCTTTACCAGGTTCCTTCTTTCGTCTTTATGGCGGTTGATGGTAAGCCCCATCAGCCTCCCGGTGGTAGCCATAAATTGCCAGGGGCCTACCGCTCCTTTGTGGGATATGGCCGAATTGGATAATTCCGATTCAATTACTGCCAGGTATTTTAAATTGGTAGGAAGCTCATGCTGGAGCAGAATATTGTCAATAATGGTCAGTTGAGGAGCGTATTTAACTTTAATTTTTTCGAGATTGTCTTCATTTTTTTGCTGGTAAGCCTGAACGAAAGCAATGGACATGGGATGCAACTCCTTGAACATCTTCTCCCGGAGGGTAATTGCTTTTGCAAGATTTATATTCTTCGCGGCTTCTTTTTCCTTAGCAAGCATCACAATGCTTTCTGTAGAAGGAATATTGCCCGCATCAGCCACAATAATGGCTGAAGGAGTAGTTGAAGCGATAATTGTATCTGATCCCGGCATATTTTTAAGCTCATTTCCCAACCCCTTTGTTGTGGGGGTAAGAAAAGAACAGAAAAAAACAAGCGCCACACAACCAAAGCCATTAACGATCATCTTATTCATAATAACTCAATTTTTTGGTTTGCCCCCGGATTGCAATAATGATTCCAAAAAGGAGGATTACAAAATAATTGGTTGATACACAGGGATTACCGAATTCTTAATTCTTTGTGAAGGTCTTATACAAGAATATTGGGAGGCAAAACAAAAGTAATTTTCAGAAATCTAACCTCATAGCATTTAGCCAAAATTATGCCATGATTAATGGTAAAAAACTTATTTATACACAACAAAAAGAGCCATAATGTCGCAATGGCTGAAATAATGACGTCTGTTTGTGAGCGATCAGAGGGATTTTGAAGTGGTAGAAACAGCCTGCCGGATATCTAACCCTATTTCAGAACCTATCCGCCTTAATGCGATAGCCATTTGATTTTCAACAGTTTTTACAGAAACGTGGAGTAATGCTGCCACTTCTTTATATTTTAAACCTTCTTCTTTGGTTAGTTTAAAGATCATTTTGCATTTTGGGGGAAGACTTTGCACCGCTCTTTGCACTTTGTGAAGCATTTCGGTAGTGACCATTAGCTGTTCCGGGTCAAAAACTACGCTGTTCAGCTCTACCCAATAATCATCAAGAGAGATATTTTGAAGCCCCTTTTGTTTTTTCAGATAATTGAGAGCAGTATTACGGGTGCTGGTAAACAGATAAAGCCTGAGATTGGTTATAGATTCAAGTATGTCCCGCTTCTGCCATATTTTAATGAAAACATCCGATACGGCTTCTTCAGCAAGCTGCCTGGATTTCAGTATTGAAAATGCAAACTGGTGCAGGGAATTATAAAAATGCAAAAAGAGGTCATTATAGGCCTGTTGGTCATTAAAACGGGTGATGCGTCGTTGCCATATTTTTAAATGGTTATCCTCCATGGTGTGAGCGCTATAAAAGCTGGAATAATAAAATTAAGACCCTTTTTTGATAGGAGGTTATAAATTCTGAATATGCTGCATGCAGGCTTGTGAATAATTCATTTAAGTGTAATAAAAATTATGGTTAATCATCTTTTTTTCTACCTTTGCACTCCGCTAAAAAATAAAGGCGGAGAAAGCAGTTCTTTGTTTTTCGTTCATATTCAATTTTTATTGGACCCTTAGCTCAGCCGGTTAGAGCATCTGACTCATAATCAGAGGGTCGCTGGTTCGAGCCCAGCAGGGTCCACAGAGGGTCGCCCCGATCGAATCGGGGCAGGGTCAACAGAGGAGTCGCCCGGATCGAAGCGGCAGCGATCGCCATTATTCGTGCTTCATAGCAAATATTAATATCTTCCTTTGGTATTGCAAATCCCTGCCACATAAATGACTTTGTTGTATATGTTCTCTTTAACCTTTTATTAACCTGTTGCAGGATACATTTGTCACTCAATTAAAATTATGAAGCGTTTCTTATTGATCATCTCTTTTACAATAGCCGGTTACTCAGTATTTGCCCAGAATGATAAAGATTCCCTGCCTTCATCCGCTGTAAAAAAGGATTGGAGTAAAGAACAGCTTTCGGGCCGTTCAGCAGATCATTTTATGCTCCAGCTTGGCTATAATGGCTGGTCAGGAGAAACGGATTCCATAAGGACCAAAGGGCTTAGCAGAACCTTCAATATTTATTTCATGTTTGATTTTCCCTTCAAGTCAAACCCTCATTTCAGCGCTGCCGTCGGGGTTGGGTTGGGAACTGATAACATGTTCTTTAAGAAAACGACTATTGAGCTGAGAGAATATCCTCTGACCTTCGATCACGATACTTCTGTCAGTTATAAAAAATACAAGCTGGCAACGGGCTTTCTTGAAATACCTGTCGAATTGCGTTATGCTGCAAACCCCATGAATTTCAATAAGTCGTTCAAAGTAGCATTGGGAATGAAAGTGGGGACGATGGTAGATGCGCATACTAAAGCAAAAGTTACTTCTGACGCAAGCAGGAATGGCGGATATACAGTTAAAGTGAAAGACAGGAGAAATTTCAACAGCACGCGCCTTGCAGCTACATTAAGGGTCGGCTATGGTGTATTCTCCGTTTTTGGCACCTACCAGATCAATCCCTTTGTAAAGGAGGGATATGGGCCTAATATCAGGCCTTACTCTATAGGTTTGTGCATAAGCGGGCTTTAATGAGTGCACTATGTATGTTATCATGAAAGGTGAGAAGATAAAAGTGAGCTTTTATCGTTTCACAGTTCGTCACTTCTCACATTTCCCGTTTGACACAGTACTATTTATTTTTCCTACAACAGATGCAGCGCATCATTTACCTTTGCGGTTCAAAATGTACAGGTATTGATTGATAAGAAAAGCAATTTTTCGGGTGAAGAAAAAGCTATCCTGGTAGGGTTGGTATATCAGCAGCAAACGGAACAGCAGCTAAAGGAATTTCTTGCAGAGCTCGCATTTCTTGCGGAAACTGCAGGCGCAAGGGCCGTAAAGATATTTTACCAGAAACTGCCGCATCCCGACAGTAAGACTTTTATTGGAAAAGGCAAGCTGGAAGAGATCAGCGCTTATATCCGGGAAAAAGGAGATATTGATGTTGCGATATTTGACGATGAGCTGACCGGCGCCCAGATCTCGAATATTGAGAAAGCGCTTGGTGTCAAGACTATTGACCGGAGCGACCTGATCCTTGATATTTTTGCGCGGAGAGCAAAAACGGCGCAGGCAAAGGCGCAGGTAGAGCTTGCGCAATACCAGTATATCCTGCCCAGGCTGCGGGGGATGTGGAAACACCTTGAACGGCTGGGAGGCGGCATAGGCACCAGAGGTCCGGGTGAAACAGAAATTGAAACGGATAGGCGAATAGTGAGAGATAAAATTTCGCTGCTGAGAAAAAAGCTCTCGGAAATTGATAAACAGGCATTTACTCAAAGAAAGGAGCGGGGCGAGTTTATCCGTGTGGCATTGGTAGGGTATACCAATGTTGGAAAGTCTACCATTATGAACCTGCTGAGCAAGAGCGAGGTCTTTGCCGAAAATAAGCTGTTTGCCACATTGGATACTACCACCCGTAAAGTGGTTTTTGAGAATACGCCGTTCCTGCTGAGCGATACCGTGGGTTTCATCAGAAAGCTCCCGCACCACCTCGTAGAAAGTTTTAAAAGCACTTTAGATGAAGTAAAGGAAAGCGACATCCTCCTGCATGTAGTGGATATTTCCCATCCGCAGTATGAAGAACAAATGTCCGTTGTTAATAAAACTTTGCAGGAGCTCAACTGCCAGGACAAGCCTGTCATTACAGTTTTTAATAAAATTGACCTGTATGTTAAAAACACTTTTGATGAATGGCTGGACGACGAAACCAAAAGCCAGTTGCTGGATGAATTAAAGCAAAGATGGATAAATGAGACCAGGGGCAACTGTGTTTTCATCTCCGCTACGGAAAAGCAGAACATCCCCGAGCTTAGGGATGCCATTGCTGAAATGATCAAAGCCCTGTACCGCATAAGATATCCTTACAAGACAGCATTTTTTTATTGATGCCTCCCGACGAATATCACTGGTATAAAATAGCAGAGCATATTAACGAGCTTGATTTTGCAGAAAATAATATTGCTGTGGCTAAGGTAAATGGTAAGACCATTTGTATTGGCAGGCGGGGCGACAGATTGTTTGGGTTTGCCTATAAATGCCCCCATGCCGGCGGTATTATGGCTGATGGCTATATTGACGCCACAGGCAATATAGTTTGTCCCGTGCATCGCTATAAGTTTTCCATGAGCAGCGGGAGAAATATATCAGGTGAAGGCTATTTCCTGAAAACCTGGCCGGTTCAGATAACTGATGAGGCCGTATTTATAGGCATGCTTTAATTTAGCTTTATGAAAAGAATCGGGCTTATCTCAGATACGCATGGATATTTTGATGAAGCAATTGCCCGGCATTTTGAAAAATGCGACGAGATCTGGCATGCCGGCGATTTTGGCTCACTTGAGGTAGTGCAGCAATTAAGAGCGGTAAAGCCCTTGCGGGGAGTGTATGGAAATATTGACGGGAATGATATAAGAGCTGAATTTGGCGAAAAGTTATTTTTTCAAACAGAAGGGGTCAGCATATTTATACAGCACATCGGCGGTTATCCCGGCCGGTATGCGCCGGGTGTACGGGAAGCGATCATTTCCCACAAAGCCAACCTGTTCATCAGCGGTCATTCCCACATTTTAAAAGTAATATACGACGATACATTACAGTGCCTGCATATCAACCCCGGGGCAGCAGGTAAGCAGGGATGGCAAAAAGTGCGGACCCTTGTTCGCTTCGTAATTGACGGCATTACAATGAAAGATTGCGAGGTGATAGAGCTTGGCAAACGGTAGAGCGCTACAATTTTGCAGGTAAAGTCCACCGGGACGAGAATATTGTTTTGCATAGTTATATGCCTAGATCGTGTGGGCAGTTCTCTTTAAAGGACAAAAAAAATCCCGAATGTGATTTCGGGATTTGAAGGTCTTAAAGTATTGTTATGCTTAATACTCGCTGTTATAATCTCTTTTATTATACCCGCCGCGGTCACGGTCGCGGTATCCGCCGCCACCGCCTTTGTTGTATCCGCCACCGCCGCCACCGAAGCTCCTCTTCTTAAATCCGCCGCCACCGCCGCCGGATTTAGCAGGTCTTTCCTGGGCTTCGTTGATAACGATTTTTCTGCCCAGTATTTCTTTGTCATAAAGGCTGCTAAGCGCATTCTGTGCTTCTGAATCGTTCTCCATTTCTACAAAACCAAAGCCCTTGCTTCTTCCGGTTTCGCGGTCTTTAACGATTTTCAGTGAATTAACGGTTCCGTACTGTTCAAAGAGATTTCTAAGGTCGTCCTCTGTCATTGTCCAGGAGAGGTTGCCTACATACAGGTTCATTGTAACAAATTTAAATAAGTGAAAATTGAAAAAAATAGTAATGAAAACATAGTCGCTACAATGATCTTGGACCCGGAGGTTAGCCGTAAAACCAGCCAGAATAGGAACTAATGGGCATTACTTTGCATGTGAAGATAGTGTTTTCTAAAGTAATAGCATACAAATAACATTATATTTATTAATTACCCAATAACGGTAAGTATAAACATATAGCAATATAAAAGGAGGATTTTTGAAGCTCCTCCTTTTATTAAAATCACATTATTCAGCTACCACATCAAAAATCACTTCGGTTTCGTTTCCGTTGCCAAAGTCAATTTTGGCTTTATGGGTACCCAGTTCTTTCACTTCATCGAGAATATGAATACGCCTGCGGTCTATTTCATACCCTTTCTGGTCCCGGATGGCCCTGGCTATCTGTACTGTGGTAACACTGCCGAATATTTTGCCTGAGGTACCTGTTTTAGCGCCGATGCTAAGCGGGCTTTCCCCAAGTTTACTGATCACCTGGTTAATTTCCGCCATCAGCTTTTCTTCCTTCTTCTTCAGTTGCTTCAGCTTTTCTTCCAGTTGTTTAAGGTTTGAAGGAGAAGCTTCTATAGCAAATTTTTGAGGAATGAGGTAATTGCGGGCATAACCGCTCTTCACCTTCACCTTTTCGTTGGCCGACCCTAAATTATCTACGTCTTTTATTAAGATTACTTCCATGATTGCCCTCCTACTTTAAAAGATCAGTTACGTAAGGTAATAGCGCCATCTGACGGGCTTTTTTAATAGCATCCGATACTTTGCGCTGGTATTTCAAAGAATTCCCGGTAATACGGCGGGGCAGCATTTTACCCTGCTCGTTCAGGAACTTCTTCAAAAACTCTATGTCTTTGTAATCAATGTATTTAATGCCATACTTCTTAAAGCGGCAGAATTTCTTCCGGGGCTTCTCGGTTTTGATAGCCGTCAGGTATTTGATTTCATTAGCTTTTGCCATGTTATTCTACCTCCGCTTTTTCGTTTTTGTAATTTACGCCACTGTTCTTCCTGGCATTGTAGGCGACGGCGTATTTGTCGAGCTTTGTTACCATGTGACGTAATACCTGCTCGTCACGAAGCAGTTGGACCTTCAAAGTTTCATTGAAGCTGGATGGCGCAGTAAATTCCACAACCCAGTAAATACCTGTAGTTTTTTTCTGGATGGGATACGCCAGTGATTTCAACCCCCAGGGGTTTGAATGCACGATCTCTCCGCCTGCTTCGGCTACCAGATCGGCATATTTTTTCTGAGCAGCTTTAAATTCGTCTTCGCTCAGAACAGGGGTAAAAATCACCATCAATTCGTAATTGTTCATTACCCTGAATTTTAGTGTAAAAAAATATGGGGTGCAAAGGTAGTTTTTTTTATCATATCTCCTAAAGCCCGGCGGAATTATTTATAGTTTATGATTTTTTCACCTGTAGTTCTTAATAAATTAAAGTTCCTGTGCCGCCTGTTAGCATAAATTCTAAGCCTAATGTCCTTGTCAACCTGTCAGTAATCACCTCAATGGCATTTTATTTGCCCTGCTTGGGAGTCATATTATAATATTTATATAATTAAAAATATTTATGCAAAAAGGAAACATACGTGTTCAAACGGAAAACATCTTTCCTATCATTAAGAAGTTCCTGTATAGCGAACATGATATTTTTTTAAGAGAGCTGGTAAGTAATGCCGTAGATGCCACTCAAAAGCTGAAGACGCTTTCTTCTATTGGTGAAGCCAAAGGAGAACTGGGTGAGCTGAGAATTGATGTGAAGCTTGACGCTGATGCAAAAACGCTTACCATTTCCGACCGGGGAGTGGGCATGACCGCCGAAGAAGTGGACAAATACCTTAATCAGGTGGCATTCAGCGGTGCAGAGGAATTTTTGCAAAAATATAAGGGACAGAATGATGCCAGCATTATCGGTCATTTTGGTCTTGGCTTCTATTCTTCCTTTATGGTGAGCGATAAGGTAGAAGTAATTACCAGATCGTACCAGGCAGACAAAAGCGCCGTAAGATGGGAGTGCGACGGAAGTCCTGAATTTACTCTGGAAGAAACGGAAAAGCAGGACAGGGGAACAGATATTGTCCTACACATTAATGAAGAAAGCAAAGAATTTTTAGAGGCCGGAAGAATAAGGCAGATCCTTGAAAAATTCTGCCGTTTTTTACCCGTGCCTATCTTCTTTGAAGATAAACAGATCAATAATACTGCTCCCGCGTGGACCAAAAAGCCGTCTGAATTAACCACTGAAGATTATCAGAATTTTTATAAGGAATTATATCCATTCAATGAAACGCCTCTTTTCTGGATCCATCTCAATGTAGATTATCCGTTTAATCTTACAGGTATTTTATATTTCCCGAAGATCAGGCAGAGCTACGAAATACAAAAAGATAAGATACAGTTGTACAGCAACCAGGTATTTGTAACGGAAGAAGTAAAAGATATAGTGCCTGAATTTCTGATGTTGCTGCAGGGAGTGATTGATTCACCGGACATTCCGCTGAATGTTAGCCGCAGCTATCTGCAGGGCGATCCCAATGTAAAAAAGATCAATAACCATATCACAAAAAAGGTTGCAGATAAGCTGGAAGAGATCTTTAATAAAGAAAGAAAAGAGTTTGAGGAAAAATGGGAGCATATCGGGCTTTTTGTGAAGTATGGCATGATGACTGATGACAAGTTCTTGGAACGGGCAAATAAATTTCACATATTTGAAGATGTAGACGGGGGCAAATTTTATACGCTTGAAGAATACCGCTCCGCTGCAGAGGCTTTGCAAAAGAACAAAGACGGCAAGCTGGTTATCTTATATACTACCGATCCGGTTCAGCAGGATGCTTATATTAAACAGGCAAAAGCCAAAGGCTATATAGTGGTGAAAATGGAAACCATTGTGGATGCCGCTTTTATCAACCAGGTAGAACACAAGTGGGAAAATGTACACTTCACCCGTGTAGACGCAGATATTACGGATAACCTTATTGATAAGCAGGAAGGGGGCGATACAGTGCTTAACAAAGAAGAAGAGGAAAAGCTGAAGGGGCTCTTTGATCTTAAGATGCCCGATATAAACATGACCGTAGAAGTAAAAGGGTTGAGCGCTGAAGCACCACCGGTAGTGGCAACGAGGCCGGAATTTATGCGTCGCATGAAAGATATGGCTGCAGTAGGTGGAGGCATGGCGGCTTTTTATGCCAATATGCCTGATGAAGTGCTGTTGACTGTCAATGGTAATCACCCGGTTTTTCAAAGTATCCTTAACGAAAATGATAAAGGAAAACAGGAAAAGCTTGTACATAATCTGGCAGATCTCGCACTCCTTTCGCAGGGGCTGCTCAAAGGCAATAATCTTACGGAGTTTATTAACCGTAGTGTGGAATTACTGGGAGACGAAAAGAAGAGCAGGATCATCCTGGAATCGTAAGGAGGGTGTTCTGTTGCAGTTATACTATGCCTGGCCTATGCCGGGCATTTTTTTGCACATTCCTGTTTATTCATTTATCCCCGGCTCTTTTTTCAGGATTACCCCATCCAGCCATTTAAGCTTCCTTTTTCTATAAACAGGTTCGTATTCAAAATCAAAGAAGACGTCAATATGCTTTGGGCTTGCGTAGAGGAAATAGACCGTTCTGGGATAATGATCAATAGAGTCCTCTACTTTTTCAAGAAATGCCCTGATCGTAGTGTCGTCAAACGGGTTGAACATAAAAAACACAGATTCGTCAGGATGTATGGTATAGTCAGCCACATTGTTACAGATCACTTCATATAGCACTGATGGAAATAATTGAGTGATATTGCGCATATTTTCTTCGGCGGATTTACATACTTCTGCTGCAAAATCAATGCCCCGTATAGCCGTAAAGCCATAGTGGGCGGCCACTGCCATAGCCCGGCCTTTGCCGCAGCCCAGGTCAGTAAAAGACCTGTTTTCTTCCATTTCGGTTATCCGTTGAAGTAATGCTTCCAAAATATAGAAGTTGACCGCTTCGTAGCGGGAGGATCTGGAAATATCTCCGTTCCGGATGGTGAGCCGGGAAAGTTCTGCAGGAACAGATGTGTTGAGCTTATACTTTTTCTCTCCCTTTATTTCATGAAATAATATGAACAACGCTAAACGTGGGTTCCAGTTGGAAGCAAAATACCAGAATAACTTTATATGGTTTATCCACTTGCTCAATTACCGCTCAGTCTAAAGTCAATGACTTTGAGCTGGAGGCTTTTTTCGCCGTTCCACTCATTTTCATCAATCGTAAAAACAATATCAACAGGTGCTTTCTGAAGCAGCAATGGGAATTTATCAGCCATCTGGAATCCGATTCCTCCGATAGTTGAATTTCCCTGGCGTAGCGAAAATCTGATATGTTGTTCTTTTACCACCCGGGAATAGCCGGTATCTGCCAGGTTTCTGCAAATAAATACAGGGCGCAGGTTATCGGGACCAAAAGGCTCCATCTGGCATATAATATTGTAGAACCCGGGTTTGACATCTGCGATATTGAGTTCGGCATCAATATTAATTACCGGGATAAGCTGCTCCGGGTCGATACGCGATCTTACCACTTCCTCAAACCTTATGCTGAATGATGCTACCTGTTCCGGGAGCATCGTCATCCCTGCTGCTGCGAAATGCCCGCCATACCCTAAAAGATGCTCGCGGCATTCATGTACCGCTTCATAAAGATTGAATCCCGGTACGCTCCTGGCGCTCCCGGCAACGATTTTACCGCTTTGTGTAAGCACTACAGTAGGACGATAGTATTTTTCGATCAGCCTTGACGCAACAATGCCTACCACACCTTTGTGCCAGTCGGGTTGAAATACTACAGTGGAATACCGTTCTGTCAGTTGCGGGTCGCTGTCAATAATGCTTAACGCCTGTTCGGTCATACTGCTGTCTGCTTCTTTCCGGTCATCATTATCATTGTGGAGCAGTTCCGCCAGTTTAAGCGCCTGCTCATAGTCCTGTTCAATAAAAAGCTGCACAGCTTTTCTCGCATCATCCATCCTGCCTGCAGCATTTATACGTGGTGCTATCACAAATACGAGGGTATTGACATGAATGATCCCTTTTTGAAAACCGCTTAGTTGAATAAGCGCTTTTATCCCTGCCGACGGGTGCTCATTTGCCTGTTTTATCCCATAATAAGCAAGTATTCTGTTTTCGCCGGTAATGGGAACTATATCTGCTGCTATTGCCGTAGCTACAAGGTCAAGATAACAATAGTATGATAATTCAGGCATTTCAAGCCGTTTGGCCAATGCTGAGATCAGCTTAAAACCGATGCCACATCCGCATAATTCTTTGTAAGGATAAGGGCAATCGGCTTGCTTGGGATTAAGAATGGCTACAGCATCGGGAAGCTCTTTGTCGGGCAGGTGGTGGTCGCAGATGATGAAATCTATATTCAGAGACCGGGCGTAATCTACCAGCGAAGCTGATTTTATGCCGCAGTCTAAAGCAATGATAAGCTGTATGCCGTTTTTTTGGGCAAAATCAATCCCCTGTTTAGAAACGCCATATCCTTCCCTGTAGCGATGGGGTACATAATAATATACTTGCTGCGGGATATAAATTTTTTGAAGAAATTGAAACATCAGCGCTACCGCCGTTGTGCCATCCACATCATAGTCGCCAAAAACAAGTATTTTTTCTCTTCTTGAAAAAGCTTGCTTTAATCTTGTGAGCGCCTTGTCCATATCCTTCATCAGCATAGGGTCATGCAGGTCGGCAAGCCGGGGGCGGAAATATGCTTTGGCAGCTTCGTAGTCATATACCCCTCTCTGCGCAAGTATGTTGCAGAGCACGGGGTGAATTTTTATCTGCTCAGCTAATTGCCGGGCTTTTTCAACAGGTGTTTCCCGTATTATCCATCGCTTTTCCATTGCTGTTACAGGTTAGTGTTTGCGGTCGGTGGTGTAATTTACTAATTCTTCCAGCGCCATCCTGGTTTCTGACGGTGAAAATTCACGTAAAAGGGTTAATGCCTTTTCGCGGTATTCATTCATTTTATTGATGCCATACTGTATACCTCCTGCTTCCCTCACCTGTTCTATTACATAATTCACACGTTCCTTTATCCGGTTCTGGTTTTTCAGGATATATATAAGCTCGCGTCGTTTGGCAGCATTAATATTATTAAGGGTATATATTAAAGGAAGGGTAAGCTTTTTTTCTTTAATATCATTTCCCGTAGGTTTGCCTATAGCATCAGTGCCGTAATCGAAAAGATCGTCTTTAATTTGAAAAGCAATTCCTGTCCATTCGCCGAACTGTCTGAGTTTTTCGGTCATTTCTTCACTTCCTGAGCCTGACCAGGCGCCTACTGCGCAGGCGGAAGCTAAAAGAGAAGCTGTTTTCGCCCTGATGATCTCAAAATAAATAGATTCGTCTAAGTTCAATCCTCTGGCTTTCTCTATCTGTAAGAGCTCTCCCTCACTCATCTTACGGACCGCATCAGATAAAATCTGAAGGATCCTGTAATCGCCGCCGTCTAAAGAAAGCAATAGTCCCTTGCTTAGAAGATAGTCTCCCACCAGAACGGAAACTTTGGATTTCCAGAGCGCATAAGTAGAAAAAAAACCTCTTCTTTCATAAGATTCATCTACAACATCATCATGTACAAGGCTGGCCGTATGCACCAATTCTACCAGTGAAGCTGCGCGGTAAGTAGCATCAGTAATTCCTCCGCTTAATTTGGCAGAGAGCAATACAAACATTGGTCTTAATTGTTTTCCCTTGCGCTTAACTATGTATTGCATAATCCTGTCAAGCAACGGTACACTGCTTTTTACCGATGTTTTGAACCTGGATTCAAAAATGCTCAGTTCTTCAGATATGACTTTGCTGGCAAAATTCATTTTAAAAAAAAGATATATATCGTAATAACCTCCGGTATATGTAGTGCATGAAACACATAAATCAATGCAAGATACCGGTGTAATTTTATTATTTTAAAAAATTTGGTATTTACTCCTCAATTGATACTTTTGCACTATCCTTCACCTTTGGAATTCCGTATTAATCACAATTTTATTTTGAAAATTATGGCAGCTAAAAGGATTTTCTTACTGATGGGTTTTTTCGCACTGCTTAACACGTGCCTGTTTGCCCAGGAAAGCACTACTACAGGAAGTTATGATTGGAGGGACTCTTCACTGATTCCTTCAAGGAGGTTGGCTCAGCATAATGAGTTCTTGAACAATCAATACAATTTCCCCGCAAAGCCGAGGAACCAGTGGGAGCTTGGTATAAAAGTAGGAACTTTTAATATTTTAGGAGATGTTCCTTCACATTTCCCCACCCCGGGTTTTGGTATACATGTGAGAAAGGCGCTTGGCTATGTCTTTTCTTTGCGTGCAGAATATACCTATGGTATGGCCAGCGGCATTAATTGGAGACGAAGAATGTATGGATTCGGTGATCAATGGCAGGATGCAGGGTATGTACAGGGAACTGATGCGGTATATGATAACTATAAAACAAAAGTGCAAGACCTTTCTTTACAGGGGGTGATAACGCTAAATAATATCCGTTTTCACAGGGCTAAAACCGGAATGGTAGTGTATGGGCTTTTAGGAGTAGGCGGAATGGTATACGACACTAAGACAAATGTTTTAACTGACGGTAACGCAAAATATAATTTTAATACTGTAACTGTTCATAATAATTATAAAGAGCGTAGAGAAACCATAAAACAGGTAAGGGATATTCTTGATGGCGGCAGCTATAATGTTAAGGTGAATAATAAAGGCCCTCAGCTTTTTGGTAACCCTTTCAGGCTTTCCGGAACGGCGGGACTTGGTATTGCATTTAAGCTAAGCGATAAATTGAATCTTGCTATTGAAGACAGGGTCACTTTGGTCAATGATGATTTTGTGGACGGAGTAGCTTACCAGGATGCAATAATACCTGCAAATGGACGTGTTTTGACTCCCAGTAAAGATATCTATAATATGGCAAGCATTGGTTTGAATATCAATATCGGTTCAAAATCAGTGCAACCCTTGTGGTGGATCAACCCGTTGGATTATGCTTACAGCGAGCTGAATTCCCCCAAGCACATGAAGATACCAAAGCCTGTGCTGGATGATGCTGACGGTGATGGCATACCTGATCAGTTTGATATGGAGCCAAATACTCCTGCCGGCGCCGCTGTTGACAGTCACGGGGTAAGCAGGGATACCGACGGCGACGGCGTTCCGGATTACAAGGATAAGGAATTGATCACACCTACTATCTGCCAGCCGGTAGATGCTGATGGTGTTGGTAAATGCCCCTGTCCTGATGAATCATGCTTTGAAGGGTATATGACGAAGAAAGGCGGAGCGGGAGATTGCGGAATAGGCGACCTGCCAAGCATTTCATTCAACCAAAAAGCCTATAAAGTGTCTAAAGATGCAGAAGCCGTGCTTGCAAGTGTGGCGGACAGGCTGCGTCAGAACCCTAATTGCCATGTAGTAGTTACCAGCTATACCTGTGAACCTTCCAAATCTTCACAGCAGCTTAGCTGGGACAGGGTAAATGCAGTAATTAATTACCTGGTTGAAAAGCAGGGTATTAATTCAGACCGCCTCATCTTTAAATATGGCGAAACAGGAGGCGATTGTAATACTGTGGACCTGAGAGCTGCTGAAACCGGCGATGAAGGTCCTAACACGGTACCGGCTCCACATCCTAATCTCAGAAGGAGAGGATAATCAAATAGAAAATTATTTATATAAAAAAGCAAACTCTATTATTTCAGAGTTTGCTTTTTTTATAAATCCCTTAACGTCTTGCTAAATCTGATAAGATTATTTTTATTTTCTTTAATTATGTCTTAAAACAGCTATTTTTGCCCGCTTTTTATGAGAGTAACCAGTGTATTGTTGATTCTTTTTGTTTCAGTTTTTGCTTTTACATCATGCTCCAAATTTGCTAAAGTGATGAAAAGCAAGGACTATGAGTACAAGCTGCGTATGGCGGACCAGTATTTTGTAAAGAAAAAATATCGGTTTGCCCAGCAGTTGTATGAAGATCTTTTCCCGGTGTATAAAGGCTCCAATAAATTTGAAGACATACATTATAAGTTTGCGTATTGCGCATATAATCTGAAAGATTACCTGAGTGCAGAGAACCTGTTCAAGAGCTTCCTCGAATACTTTCCCAACAGCGCCAAGGCTGAAGAAGTAGATTTTATGCATGCCTATTGCTATTATAAGCAGTCGCCCAGGCCCGAGCTCGACCAGAGCAATACGGTAAAGGCGATGGGGCAAATGCAGACTTTCATCAATATCCACCCTGGATCTGGGCGCAATAAGGAAGCGCAGGAGATCATCTCAAAATGTTACAGTAAATTGATTACCAAAGACTACGCCAGTGCAGAATTGTATTACAACCTGGGGCAGTACCGGGCTGCGGCGGTTTCTTTTACTACTTTACTGACCAGTTATCCTGACGCGCCTAATGCTGATGAGTTTAAGCTTTGGGTAGTGAGATCTTATTATAAATTTGCCACACTAAGTGTACTGGATAAGCAACCGGAGCGTTATCAGCAGGTGGTGGATGAAGTGCATGATTTCCAGGACAGATTTCCTGAAAGTAAACTAATGAAAGAAGCTGAACGTTACTTAACTTTGTCGCAAAATAATTTAAAAACCATTTCTCAATGAGCAGATTAAGAAAACAATGGGGGGCAAATACTACAACTAACGTGGTGGAAACCAGGAATGTAGTGGATATTAAGGCGAAGACCGGGAATTTGTATGAGTCAATTTCCATTATAGCCAAAAGAGCAAACCAGATAAATATTGCGCTCAAGGAAGAGCTGCACAATAAGCTGGAAGAGTTTGCGAGCCATACGGATAGCCTTGAGGAAATTCACGAGAATAAGGAACAGATCGAAATCTCGAAGGCTTATGAGAAAATGCCCAATCCGGCTTTGTTGGCTACACAGGAATTTTTTGATGATAAAATATACTTCAGAAAAGGGGATAATGATCTTTTCAGCTGATCATTCCCTATAAAATGAATAAGGAAACCTTATTTACCTGCGGCAGTGATATCATTGCCGCATTTTGTATTTTTAGAAGCGAAATTTTTAAATGTTAAGAAGAATAACCCTCATTCACTGTAATGCTGAAAGGAAAAAAGATATTATTAGGTGTTACAGGCAGCATTGCTGCCTATAAATCTATTCTTTTAATAAGACTACTTGTAAAAGAAGGAGCAGAAGTAAAAGTGGTGATGACGCCGGCTGCAAAGGATTTTGTTACGCCCCTTACCTTGTCTACGCTTTCAAAGAATGAAGTGCTGACAGATATTTTCAAGAATGATTCATGGGCAAATCATGTGATGCTGGGCAGATGGGCCGATATTATGCTGGTTGCTCCCATAAGCTGTAATACACTTGCTAAAATGGCAACCGGGCTATGCGATAACCTCCTCTTGTCTGTGTATTTATCCGCTACCTGTCCTGTTGTGCTGGCTCCTGCAATGGATGAAGATATGTGGAAACACAGAGCTACCCGTAGTAATATTGAAGTATTACAATCGCGCGGAAATATATTGCTTCCGGTGGAAAATGGCGAGCTTGCCAGCGGATTGAGCGGCGAAGGACGAATGGCTGAGCCCGAAACGATAGTAAGATGGCTGACCGGTTATTTTGCTGACAGGTCAATGCTAAGCGGAAAAAAAGTTTTGATAACTGCAGGACCCACATACGAGCAAATTGATCCTGTCCGCTTTATCGGTAATTATTCTTCAGGCAAGATGGGGGTAGCCATAGCAAAAGAATTCAAAGCCCGGGGAGCGGATGTTACATTGGTTTTAGGACCTACTCAGGCGCCCTTGCCGCTTGAAGGATTATCGGTAGCGCACATCCATAATGCTGAAGAGATGTTGAATGCATGCACAGCAGTGTTTGATACAATGGATATTGTAGTTATGGCTGCCGCTGTAGCAGATTACAGACCGGCAATGGCAGCCGACCAGAAAATAAAGAAGAGTCAGGAGACATTGAGCCTGGAACTGCAGAAAACTACTGATATATTGAAAACCCTGGGCAGCAAAAAGAGAAATGAACAGATATTGGTAGGATTTGCATTGGAAACAAATAACGAGCGGGAAAATGCAATGAGCAAGCTAAGGCAAAAAAATGCAGATATTATAGTGCTTAACTCCCTTAGGGACGAAGCTGCAGGCTTTGGTAAGGATACCAACAAGATTACCGTTTTCAACAGAAGGGGGGATGAGAAAGCCTTTGAGCCTAAGCTCAAAGAGTGTGTTGCAAAGGATATCGTGGACTATATAACTGAATATCAACATGCGTAAAATACTTGTATTGTCTGTTGTCTTATTGACTTTTTTTAGCGGCTATGCACAGGAGCTGAATGCAAAAGTTACGGTGATCTCCGGTCAGATAAAGAGCTCCGTGGATAAAAAAGTATTTCAAACACTGCAAACTGCACTGACCAATTTTTTGAATAGCCGTAAATGGACGCAGGACACCTATCAGCAGCAGGAAAAAATAGTATGTAATTTCCTGCTGAACCTCACCAAAGAAGTTGAGTCGAATGTATATGGAGCGGTGCTTACAATACAGTCCGGGCGCCCCGTTTATAACAGCGCTTATATGTCACCGGTAGTTAATTTCCAGGATAATGACGTTACGTTTAAGTATATAGAGTTTCAGCAACTGGATTTTAATGACAATAATGCTTCCGGTACAGATCCTCTTACCGCAAATCTTACGGCGGTATTTGCTTATTATGCATATATGATCCTGGGGCTTGATTATGATTCATTTGCACCGAGAGGAGGGAGTCAATACTTTAAGAAAGCGCAGAATATTGTCACAAATGCACCTGATGGCAGGAATATCAGCGGGTGGAAGGCATTTGACGGACAGAGAAACAGGTATTGGCTTGCTGAAAATTTTACCAACAGCAAGTACACCCTGCTTCATGATGTTTATTATACCTACTACAGGCAGGGAATGGATAAAATGTATGAGAATGAAAATGAGGCGCGCTCTCAAATAGTGAACGCATTGAATGCACTGAATACAATAAACGTTGATAATCCTAACCTGATGGGAGTACAGTTTTTCTTTCTCGGTAAGTCGGATGAACTTGCAAAAATATTTAAGAAATCGCCTCCCCAGGAAAAATCGAGGGCTTCTGAACTTTTACAACGGTTAGATATTTCTAATGCGGAACGTTATAAACAGGAGCTGAAATGAGATATGCATGTCTGCTGTTGTGCTTTTTTGCCTTTGCCTGTAGGCAGGAAGATGCTATTCCTTCTTCGGTAATCCCGCCTGAAGAAATGGAAAAAATATTGTTCGAGGCAAATATGGCGGAGGAATTCGTCAACAATTACGTAATGAGAGACCGTTCAAAAAATAAGGAAACGGAGATCAGGAGAGAATATGAAAAAATATTTTTCATGCATGGCATTACTGAAAAACAATTTAAAAAGAGCTATGATTTTTACCGGTCCCATCCTGACATATATAAAATGCTGATGGACTCGCTTGACGCTAAAGCCCAGCGAAAACGCAGCGAGACATACTCTATGCCCGACCAATAGTGTATTGGGATTATTATAAAAATCGCGCAATATGTTTACAAGCAAAGAAGATCTTAAGCTAAGTTATGGTGTAGATATAGAGATCGGGAAGTTTTTTGTGGACAGGAAAGTGCCCCCCAATAATCTTTACTGGAAAGACAGGTTGCTGTATATTAATCCTATGCCCGGCTATCTTTTTATTCCCTTATATGCAGATATTGCGTTCCGGCTGGGGATACCAAAATACCAGTTGCTCCAAGAGGAGTATATCCTGTTTATGGAAAACATTTTGCACTGCATTGCAAAGCAGGAGTTTCAATCGCTTTCACCCGAGCAGCATATAAAGGAATGTATTGACATTACCCGTCCTGTGTGCAGGAATAAGCTGTTGCTGCAGCAATTAGAAAGCTATTTTAAGGGAGAGCGTATAATAGACGGTATTTCGTTTGGAATGCCTTATAAGGCGCTGAACCGGGTGGATAGTTACCTGTTTACGCTTTGCTGTTTTGAATTTGACGACAATACCAAAAGAAGACTTATTGATACCTGGCATGCATTAATGGCGTTTTATCTCATCACAGATGACCTTAACGATATTAAAGATGATGTAGAAGCAAATGAAGATAATACTATTGCAGAAGCCGGGCTCTCTGAGGAAGGATCAAAAGCGGTAGAAAAAATTATGCAAGACAGTTATCTGGCAATGAATACGGTTAACCCCGTTTTTGCAAATCGAATGGATTATAGCCTTCAACTGATCAATGTGAAAGAGATAATAGACGAATATCTTTCAGGGAAGAATAATTAATCTATTAAGCTATTTTTTACGGCAAAGAAAACAAGCCCGGCCGTATTTTTTACATTAAAGCGATCCATCAGCCTGTCTTTTATAGCTTCTACCGTTCGTGGGCTTATATACATTTTTTGTGCGATTTCAAAGGCGGTGAACTCCATGCACAGCAGTCGCAATACTTCCCGTTCCTTATCACTTATTACTATTTCACTGTTGAGCGAGGGGATAATTTTTGTGCGGGAATGTGATTTTTTCAGGAGCACCTTGTTTACAAAATTATTCAGGTAGTAGCCTTTAGCTACCACTTCCAGGATGGCTTTTTTAATTTCGGAAGGATCTGCGCTTTTTAATAAATAGCCATTGGCTCCGTTTTCCATAAGGTGGGAAACAAATCTTTCATCTTCATACATGGTAAGCACAATCACATGAATGTGGGGGAAATCCTTGCTGATAGTTTTGGTGGCTTCAATACCATCTTTTACTGGCATTCTCAGATCCATAAGCACTACGTCGGGCTCTGCTTCGGCAAGTCCGTTAAGAAGCTCTTCTCCATTTTCCGCTTCCAGTACAAATTTGATATTAGTGTATTGCCGCAAGGATAGAATAACGCCTTTGCGGAATATCTTATGATCGTCAGCAATGGCAACTTTAATAATACTCATAACTATTGTCTGGCTTTTTAAGGATTAGTTTTAATTGATCATTTCATAGTCTTCTACGGGTACTTCCAGGGTAACTTTGAAATATGTCTGTGAAAGGTCTCTTTCAAATTCAATCTTGGCCTGCAGGACTTTAGCCCTGCTTTGAATATTTTTAAGACCAAGTCCTAATGCACTTTTGTTAAGCCTGTCAAAATCTGACTGAGTTATGCCCCGCCCATCGTGGTGAAGCCGTATAAAAAATTTGTCTTCATTATAATTTTGGGTAACATGTATAAAGCTTGCACTGCTGTGTTTGAGAATATTGTTAACAAGCTCCTGGATAACGCGAAAGATCAGTAATTCCTGTTCCGGCCGCAACCTTTGGCGATAATCATGAAACCTGCAACTTGCATTTACCATACCTGACCCGCTTATCTTTTGAAAGAGGTCATTAACAGCGGATTCCAGCCCGAAATTTTTCAGGGTAGGGGGCATCAGGCTGTGAGATATGTTGCGAATCAGCTGGATGGTATCATCTATGATTTGCTTGGCATTGTAGATACTTTGCAGTTGTGTGCTGATATCCTGATGCACTAGGTTCTCATTAAGATAAAGTCTGGCTGTAGCCAGCAGTGGCCCGGCATCATCATGAAGGTCAGCCGCGATTCTCTGGCGTTCTTCTTCCTGCCAGCGTATAGAAGCGTTCAACAGTATTTTTTGCTGTTCCTCTTCCATCTCCTGGAGCTGTACCTGGTAACGGATCACCCGCCGCTGGTGAAAAACGATAAAAACAACCAACCCTATTGCAAGCGCCAGCATACCCATAGTGCCGAAAAACAGCGCGCTTGAAACAGATGGAAGGGAGGATTGTAGTAGCATCATTAGTTAAGCTTCTGTGGTTTGGGTTTTTTCCTGCCGTATGCTGTATAATTACTTTTCAGCTTTTTATCCTTTTGCAGCATCGCAAATGCAAAAAATAGATTTCTTATGATATAAAGCGGGTCATGTATCAGGTCGTACAGATCTAAAAATTCACGCTCCGCCATATAGTTTTTTGCATATATAAAAGGAAAGAATGTTCCGGCAGAATAAATTATAATAGCTACTACTACCCAAAATACGGGGGAAGAAAACAGATAAATTGCCGTAGGGTCTTTCATTCTTTCAAAAAGATAGTAAATACTATAAATAAGAAACACTAAGTAGGTCAGCCCTGCAAGAACAGAGTTAAAAGAATCAATGGGCGAGGTAAGAATAGAATAAAACAAATATGAACCTGTCAATAACAGGATCATAAGAATTACCTTTTGAGACCCGGGAGACCCTATCACTTTATAGAACAGGAGCGAAACGGCTAAAAATTCCACAAAGGTGCTGATGCTGACAATGAGATAGTAATATTTCTCTCTTAACGGTTGATACGAAAGGATAAAAAAATTAAAAAAAATGAAATAAACAGACAGAAAAAAAACTACTCTTAACCCTATATCTTTCTTCGATTTGCAGAAAAAGATATACAGGATTAAGGGTAGTAAATCAGACAGATAAGCGATATTTCGTAGAATAGTAGCTATATCCTGGGTTATTAGTTTACCAAATATAGCTACTTAACCCCGTAAATTAAAGAAGTTTAGTACTACCACCCCAGCTCCACCAGCCTGGTCTTGGAGAAAACTGGTTGGCTACGATCCCGGTTTGTTTGCCCAAATCCCCATTGTCATTTACGTAAGTATACTCCAGTATGGCTTTTCCGGTGCTGTCAATGCCGATAAATACATAAGTCTGCACTCCTTTGTCATTTAGTGCCTTGTACATGTTTATGCCTATGCAGTCCGGCTGACTAAGCATTTTTTCGAGAATGTTTTTGCCTACGAAATGGCAGCTGTTTTCGCCGTGCAGATCATAGTAATCCTTGATCATTTTAGCTCCTTTCTCAAAGCCAATGTGTTTACCGATGGTTGCGTGAGGGATTGTTTCTTCCTGGAAAAGAAGTGTTTCTTGCTTTGTCATGGTTGTAGTTTTTGTGGTTTTAGAAAAATTAAGGATTGATATAAGTCAAAAGTGCGTTGACAAAGCTAAAATCCCAACAGGCAAAAAACGATACTGTCAGGGCTATTTCATCAAAAACCACGACTGGCCGGGATTACAGAAAATGGTCTGTGAGAAAGAGTAGCATAAAATTAAGTATAACTACTTTTGTAAATTAGTATTTTTACGATATTTTTATACGTAAAAATTCCAATAGGACGGTATTTGTTTTGTAAAACGCAAAAAGGAAGAAGATTTTTTTAACAAAAGCTATTCCAAAATACAATGCTAATGAAAGAATGCGTTTAGCAAAGAATAGCAATAAAAAAAGCAGACAGGTATACGATATTGGATCAAAACGGGACTTTAAACAGCTTGTAGCAAAAAGTGAAAGTTGATTGACATTGGATTTTGCTTATGGCTCTTCATAGACATTGGAATTAAGAAATTATTGGACGGTTTCAGGACATCGGATTTAATTTGAGGTTGCTGAATCCTCGCCAATCAACTTCAGAACAAAAATAATCTGCTGATCATATACCCGCAAGCGCAGTTTTGCCCTATTTGGCTATTTCGGGATTTACCAGGAGGCTGTTGTTATACCTATGAAAAGGTCCCGGATTCAATTAATTGCTTTCGTATTTTAACTAAGTAGTATTACTATGCTATAATTCATGTGATTTACGAAGTTTGTAAGTAATTAAATTAAGAATCAACCGTTAATAAAACCCAAGTGTTATTAATTTAATATCCATGTCTACAACCAAAAACTACGAAATCAAAGTATCCATTGCTGATGATCACAAAATTTTCAGAGATGGTATCAAAATGGCTATGGGAGGTAAAGAGTACCTGAAGATTATATGGGAAGCCGAGAATGGGAAAGATCTGATGCATAAGATAAAGATCAAGATGCCCGATGTGCTGCTCATGGACATCAGAATGCCTGAAATGGATGGTGTAAATGCCATTTCCCTTATCAGAAAGGAATATGAGGGCATAAAAATTATCGTACTGACAATGTACGACGACCAGGAAATGATCTCCAAAATGATGGAAATGGGAGCCAATGCCTATCTTACCAAGACTACCGACCCCGAAGAGATCTACAATGCCATTCTTACCTGCATGAATGACGACTTTTATTTTAATGATCTAGTAAATAAAGCCGTTCTCCTCAAGCTGCAACATAAAAAACAGGTAAAGCAATATTATCCTAATCCGGTCAAGTTTAATGAAAAGGAACTTAAGATATTGAAACTCATTGCCGAAGATAAAACTACGGAAGAGATATCGAAGGAAGTCTACCTGAGCCCAAGAACTATTGAAACTGTCAGACAAAATATGAAGACAAAAGTGGGGGCTAAAACGATCGCCGGACTGGTGATGTACGGCATGCGTAACCGCCTGATAGACTGATTTTGACCTTTTTGATACTAATACTGTTTTTTCAATTAATTTTAAGCGAGAAAAGGTAGTTCTACTATAGTAATTTCACTTTGCTTTTTAAGAAAATTAATTGTAGCTGGCTGCAATTCAACCTTTTGAAGAAAGAAAAAAAATATCAATGAAAATCCAGGACACAGGGAACGCTATTAAAGTGATAGTTGCCGATGATCATGTTTTATTCAGAGCCGGCGTAAAAACTGCACTCAGCCTGAAAAAGGACATAAGGCTTATAGGGGAAGCGGATAACGGTCAGCAACTGCTTCATCTTCTTAAACATCTTCAACCCGATGTAATATTGCTCGACATTCAGATGCCTATAATGGATGGCATCACCACACTCCCGGAAATAAAAAAGCTATATCCTGATATCCGCATCATCATGCTTACCATGCATAATGACCACTCCATGATCTCAAAGCTGATGGAATTGGGAGCCAACGCCTATCTCACCAAAAACTCAGATTCGGAAGTGATATACGAGGCTATTAAAACATGCTATATAAACGAGTACTTTTTTAATGACCTCACTAATAAAGCTCTCCTGGACGGGCTGCGCACCAGGCGCAACAATGACAGCTATATAAACACGGAGGTGAAGCTGAGTGAGAAGGAAAAACATATACTCAAGCTTATGTGTGAAGAAAAAAGCACCAAGGAAATAGCTGATATGGTAGACCTGAGCCCCCGCACAGTGGAAGCGATAAGAGATAAGCTAAAGTCGAAAACAGGAGTTAAATCCATGGCGGGGCTTGTTATGTATGCCGTAAAGTCGGGTATAATTGAAAATAAGTAGTTTTTAGTTTTAATATTCTCTCCGTAACTTGCCTGCATGCCCGGTGGTTATTTTGTTCATAATGGTCAGCTTTTCAGAGAAGGCAAGGCTGTAATATCTCCTGACAACCGTTCTTTCCGGTATGGCGATGGCTTGTTTGAAACCATGCGTATCGTAAAAGGCGATATCAAATTGAAACAATTTCACTTTGAAAGATTGCTTCATGGTATGAAGCTGCTTCAATTTGAAATACCAGAATTTTTTACCCCGGCCCATCTTGAATCTGATATCCTGGCTCTTTGTGAGAAAAACAGGATCGAAACAGGAGCCGTTATAAGAATGGTTATCTTCCGCAGTGATGGCGGGTTATACGACCTGGATGATATGCGGCCCAACTATATTATCCAGAGCATGGCTTTTCAGCAACTGCCACAGCTTCCTGATGACGGTAAGGGCATTGTCATTGATATTTATCCTGATGCTACCAAAGCCTGCAATATATTTTCTTCCTTAAAGTCAAATAATTTTCTTCCTTATTTTATGGGGGTATTGTATGCCCGGCAAAAGAATCTGGATGATTGTATAATTTTAAATCAATATGGCCGTATAGCCGATGCCACGGCCGCCAATGTGTTTTGTGTAAAAAATAAAGTCGTTTATACACCTCCGTTAAGTGAAGGCGGTATTGCGGGTGTTGCCAGAAGGTTTTTGATGGAAGCATTACCTGTTGCCGGCTTCAGGGTAGAAGAGTCCCTGCTCTCTGTAGCCGAGCTGGAGACGGCAGATGAAATATTTTTGACAAATGCGGTAAGAGGGGTCAGGTATGTAGAGGAGTTTAAAAACAGAAAACTTACTTCACAAATCAGCAGGTCTGTTCAGCAGTTGTGGACAGAAAAATTATCCTGATATGGCAGCCCTGTTGATCTCAATAATAGAACTGCCAAGCCAATCAAAGTTTTAGGTAATGTACTGAAAAATAGTTGGTAATTTTTTGAGGCAAAACCCTTTTATTGCA
>CAYWVB010000002.1:0-192072 GCA_964461595.1 uncultured Terrimonas sp.
AAGATGCGGTGAACAGCCTGAGGATCGCCTTTGCCTGCGATGAATCGGTACGGACAGGAGAGGTAGTACGGTTGTGATCCGTAGAGACAAGATATGCCTTGTCTCTACGACGGCATATCCCCCATTAGACAAATATTTAAAACATTTAAAATGGAAAAAAAAGAAATCAAACACCCTGATAAAGCAGATCAGGGATTCTCTACCGGAGCGTATTCTGCAGCTGTGGAAGTTGACGGCTGGCTGTATATCAGCGGCCAGGGGCCGATTGATTTTAAAACCAGTAAGTTCCTGTTAGGTACTATTGAAGAGGAAACTCACCTTACATTGCACAATATCAAACGCATTTGTGAAGCGGCAGGCTGCTCTATGGATGACATTGTTAAATGCACGGTACACCTGAGCGATATCAGGGATTTTGATCGCTATAATGCTGTGTATGCAGGCTATTTTACTAATATAAAGCCTGCCCGTACCACGGTGCAATCCGGGTTGGGACATGGCATTAAGGTGGAAATAGATGCTATTGCCAGGATCCCCGGAAAAAAATAAGATTTCAATTCTCAAATTATTTTGCACTATAATGAATCAGTCAAATTTAAATCCCGGAGAACTGACCGCTTCAGTAGTAGGATTAGGACTTATGGGATGCAGCATCACCGCATGCTTACTAATGGCAGGGCATAAGGTAGTAGCCGTGGCGCCGATCCCCGGCGATATGGTAACTGCTGAACCGCGTATAAGCGAACATCTTAAAAGGTCATTTAAGGAAGGTATAACTTCAAAGAAACCGGAGGATATGCTTTCTAATCTTACTATTACTGAAGATTATACATCCCTGGGTCAATGTAATCTGGTCATAGAATGTACGCTGGAAGATCCGGAGATCAAAAAAAATATTTACGCTAAAATTGAAGCCTGCGTTCCTGACGATGCGCTTATTACCAGTAATACCTCGGCTATCCCTATCAGTATTTTGCAGCAGCATACCCGCGTGCCATCCCGTTTTTTTGGATTGCATTGGGCCGAGCCATCTCATACTACCAGGTTCCTGGAAATTATTTGCGGCGATAAGAGCGATGTAAAGCATGCCGAATGGTTGTATGCGCTTTCACATCTGTGGGGGAAGGAGCCGACGCTGGTACGGAAAGACATTCGGGGGTTCATTACCAACAGGCTCATGTATGCCATGTACAGGGAGGCATTCAGCCTGGTTGAAAATGGTTACGCTACTGTAGAGGATGTAGACCGCGCCTGCCGTAATAATGCAGGCTACTGGATGACACTGGTGGGTGTCTTCCGCTGGATGGATCTTACCGGGGTGCCGGCTTATCACAATGTGATGAAAGATTTGTTCCCTACCCTTACCAATACAACAGAAGTTCCTAAACTGATTGATGATATAGTAAAATCGGGAGGGAGAGGAGTGGCAAACGCACATGGTTTCCATGAATATACACCGGAAGAAGCCAAATTATGGAAGGAAACTTTTGAAGAATTCAGTTATGAGATCCGTAAGCTGGCACTAAAATACCCGGCAGATGTGGTGAAGAAAAAATTAGCTGAAAAAAAAGAAAATTAAAAGATTCAATTATGCACGAACCTGCAGGTTTTATCATTGATGCTCATTTAGACCTGGCGATGAATGCCATAGAGTGGAACCGGGACCTTAAGCAATCGGTATATCAGATCCGGGAAAGGGAAGTGGGGATGGCAGACAAATTAGACCGAGCAAAGGGGACGGTAGCATTACCGGAATTGCGGAAAGGAAGAATAGGGCTGGTAGTAGCCACCCACATAGCCCGTTTTGTAAAACCGGGAAGCAGCCTTCCCGGCTGGAATTCGCCTGAAATTGCCTGGGGTATCACACAGGCGCAACTGGCATGGTATCGTGCAATGGAAGAACAGGGAGAAATGGTGCAGATCGTCAACCTGCCCCAGTTGGAAAAACACCTTTCCTTATGGTTTGATGATACCATACCTGACAAAAATAAACCCGTAGGATATATACTCAGCCTTGAAGGAGCAGATTCACTGGTCAATATTTCTTATCTCGAAAAAGCGTATGCTTATGGGTTGCGGGCATGCGGGCCGGCACATTACGGTCCCGGCAGATATGCTCCCGGTACCGGTATGTCGGGAGGGCTTACCCGAGAAGGAAGGGAGCTGGTTGCAGAAATGGACAGGTTGAAAATGATATTGGATGTCACCCATTTAACAGACGAAGGTTTTACAGAAGCAACAGATCTTTTTAAAGGTGCCGTATGGGCAAGCCATCACAACTGCCGGGCATTAGTAAATCACCAACGGCAACTCACGGATCAGCAAATCAAAATACTGTTGGAAAGGGATGCCGTGATTGGCGGAGTGTTCGATACCTGGATGCTTACCGAGAATTGGGTAAGGGGTAAAGATGATCCCGGAGAAAGGGGAATTGATCTTGAAAAGGTAGTTGATCATTACGATCATATATGCCAGATGGCCGGGAATAGCCTGCATATTGCCATTGGCAGCGATCTTGACGGCGCCTATGGCAAAGAGCAGTCTCCTTACGACCTGGAAGATATTTCGGATCTGCAGCATTTAAAAGCAATATTGACAAACAGGGGATATTCTCCGGGCGACATCGAAAATATTTTTTACAAAAACTGGCTGCGTTTTTTGAGAAAAGCGTGGGGAAATTCAACGGATTGAAATTCGTTGGAATAAAAATGTAACCGGGCCTGCGGCTCACCATTAAAGTGATAAGATAGTAAGCGGCTACGATTTGGTGTAGCAACAAAGCAGTTATGCAATATATTGTTTTGGTAATTGCTTACAGCTTTTCACATCCTGCACCCCTTTGTGAATAATTTATTTTGACTTTTCAGAGACTCCCTAATTATTTTACCATAAATTCGTTTCGTATTGCTTTCAACGTGTTGCCATATACTAACGATACTGCTTTATTGTCCGCTTTCCGGCGGAGTGAAATCCAGGCCGGTAAAATTATTTTCGACACCTATTTTCATCCGCTTTGCCTTTTTTCAGAAAGGATCACCGGCAACATATTACAGTCTGAAGACATCGTGGCGGAAGTTTTCGAAAAGCTGATGTTGGCGCCGCGTGATTTTTCTGCTATACCCAGGCTGAAAAGCTTCCTCTATCAAAGCGTTCATAATGCGAGCATCAACTATGTAATTGCAAGAAAGCGGCATTCGGCTGCTTACGACCAGGTGCATTACCTTACTGAAAATGAGCGGTATGATCAGGAAACGGTTCAGAACGAGATCATGCGGGCTGAGCTTATCCATGAAATTTATATGGCAATGGAGAAGCTGCCCGATAAATGTGGCCGGATATTCAGGATGATCTTTGTGGAAGGCCTGTCAACTTTGGAAATCGCCGAAGAGCTCCAGATCAACGTACAAACTGTGCGCACACAAAAAGCCAGGGCCATTGAACTGATCAGGAATGCCCTCGTTAAAAAGGACCTGCAATTCCCTGTGGTTACCTACCTTACATTGCTGCTCGGGCTTCCCTCTTAAAAAATTCTTTCATTTTTTTTTGGATGATCTCAAAGATCTGTTGTTATGGATAAGAAAGACCGTGACGTGGCAAGGCTCATCGCTAAATTATTAAACGACCTTTTTGCAAACTATTAAAGAACTGATTCTTAAGCGGCTTCGCGAGACGCTGACACCTGAGGAAAAGCAGGCGCTTGAGGCATGGATGATGGAATCGGATCAGAACCGGGCTATTGTTGAAGAGCTCGGCGATCCTCAGCGGCTTGCCGAATCTTTTGCAAAGCTGGACAGCCTGCATCCCGACCAAGTATGGGAAAGAGTGAGGTCAGTGTCGGCAGATCCGCTGCCTAAACATCTTCCGTTATACCGCCGCCTGCGTGCATTGTCCGGTTATGCCGCTGCAGCATTGCTGCTGATAGCCGCAGTGATTTATTGGAAGGAGCTGTATATAAATAAAACAGGAACAATACGAACAGAGCAACAGTTGTGTATAGATGTACCTGCTCCTTCAGCAAATCGTTCAGTAATTACCTTATCCAACGGGCACAATATTTATATAGACAGTATCGAAACGGGTATAGTGGCTGTGCAGGGCGGTGTCCGGATCCGGAAGAACAGCGACGGGAGCATTGAATACCTGGATAACGGCAATAAAGAGGGTTTACTGTATAATACATTAATCGTGCCCCGGGGAAGCCAGGTTGCCAGTATCATACTGTCTGATGGCTCCAGGGTAATGGTCAATGCAGGATCAACGATGAAATATCCCGTATCGTTTTATCGCCGGGAGAGAAGTATGGAGATTACCGGGGAAGCTTATATTGAAGTGGTGAAAGATGCCGGCCGGAGGTTTGTTGTAACCGGTGGCGGCATGACCACCGAGGTGCTGGGCACTCATTTCAATGTCAACACCTATCCCGATGAAACCGATATGAAAGTAACCCTTCTTGAAGGCAGTGTGAAGGTGAGCAGCGGTACAGAACAGAAGATGATAAAACCGGGTGAGCAGGCTGTTTACGGGAAAGGCGCCCTGGAGGTGCGTACAGGTATAGACGTTAACGGGGTAATTGCCTGGAAAAATGGACTCTTTGATTTCCAGGATAAGCACCTCCCGGAAGTAATGAGACAATTATCGCGTTGGTACGATCTGCAGGTGATCTATGACAGCAAGGTTCCTGATATAGAGTTTTTCGGGCAGATGGGGAGGAACCTGAAACTTTCGGATGTGCTGAATGTACTTAGGGATGCAGGCTTGCATTTCCGTGTGGAAGAGGGCAGACGCCTGGTCGTGCTTTAATTTTTTTGATAGTTTAATCAGCAAAAAACCGCTCCGGCTCGCGACCAGAACGGTTCAATGTTGAGCTATAAATAGAAAAGTCGCAAAAACCTTTTATTCATCACCCAAACGGTTGCAAAAGTATGTTATTTAACTTTTACAGGAAAGGCTTCTGTTCAAGAACCTTTCTGATTAATTCTGTGCGTGTTGTGAAATTAACCGCTGTATGCATCTGCCTTTTTTCACTGCATCTTGGAGCAAAGAGCTTCTCACAAACTATTTCCTTTAAAGGAAATAATGTTCCGCTTGAAAAAGTCTTTAATGCCATCACCCAACAAACCGGTTACGTGGTAGTTGGCAGTAAACAACTCCTGCGAGTGGCCAAAAGAGTGTCTATCCATGTAAAGAACGCTCCTCTGCCGGAATTCCTGGAAGCCATTTTTAAAGATCAGCCGCTCCGGTTCACTATCATTGAGAAAACCATCGTATTGCGGCCGATGACGCATACGGAAACTCAATTGCCTGGTGCAGCTACTCCGGCAGCAGTAGCCGCGGTGCTCGACATCACGGGAAGGATAACCAACGAACAGGGGCAGCCATTATCCGGTGTCAGCATTATGATCAGGGGGTCAGCTATTGGAACGGTAACAGATAATAACGGGGAGTTTAAAATTCAGGCGCCCGGGGAAAGCGTGGTGTTGCAGATCAGCTATACGGGGTTCGTGAGACGTGAAGTAGTAGCTGATCTTCAAAAAAGCCGTATTGAGATCAGCCTGGTGCGCCTCGACAATGAATTGCAGAGTGTAGTAGTGGTGGGTTATGGCACCCAGCGGAAAAGAGACGTAACAGGAGCTGTTGCAAATGTATCCATGACAAATATTAAGGAAATGCCGGTTGCCGGTGTTGACCAGGCGCTGTCGGGCCAGGTTGCCGGGCTTCAGATCAGCACCTCCAACGGGATACCGGGCGGAGGCCCCCAGGTGCAATTAAGAGGTGTAGGCGCTATTGGCGCCATTACTTCGCCGCTCTACGTGGTAGATGGCTACGCACTTTCCTCCAGTTCCAGCCAGATATCAAACCCGATGAACGACATTGCCCCGCAGGATATCCAGTCATTAACCATATTGAAGGATGCCTCTGCTACTGCCATTTATGGTTCGCGCGGCTCAAACGGGGTTATTATCATTACTACCAAATCCGGCGCCAGCGGCGAACCGAAAGTACAGGTTTCGGCCTATACCGGTATCCAGAAACTTCCGCCCCGCGCCGATCCCAACCTCATGAATGCCTCGGAATTTGCTGCGTTCAAAAAGGAATCTATCTCTGACCAGATATTGGCCAGTACAGGCGTGGAAGCCACTCCCGACCAGATACCCGAAATATACCGCAACCCCGAAAGCCTTGGTAAGGGCACCAACTGGTTTGATGTTATCACCCAAACAGCCCCGATTAACAATATTAATCTTAGTCTCAGCGGTGGAAATGATAAGCTGAGAACATATCTCTCTGCCGGTTATCTCAACCAGCAGGGGGTGGTGATCTCAACAGGTTATGAAAGGTATTCATTGCGTGCCAATGTAGATGCCAGCCTGGGCAAAAAGTTGCGGGTAGGCGTGAACCTGGCGCCTACCTTCACCCGCAGGGGAAAATATATCACCGGGGGACAGGGCCGCAATGAACAGGGCTTTGGGGAGGCGCTCGTGGCAAGTCCCATTCCGTCTGTGTTTAAAGCCGATGGCAGCTATAATGCTATGATCCAGGAGGATCCCAGCATCTTCCCTTACCCCAACCCGTTGATGGCGCTCAAAGAGGTGGATGATAAATCGCAGAGTACCCGTATCCTGCTGAGTGCTTTTGGTGAATACACGCTGCTGAAAAATCTGAAGCTTAGGTCAACCGTCAACACTGACTGGCAAACTTTTGAGCGGAGGTTTTTTCATCCGTCCACTGTGGGCTATCTTTTCCAGTTCCCGCCCACCATTCCCACCGCTACCAACAATACCGCTTCTTATCTCAACCTGCTTAACGAAAATACACTTGCCTACCAGGGCAACTTTGGCGATCATTCGCTCACCGGCCTGCTGGGTTTCAGTGTGCAGCACGAAACCACCACGGGTTCTAACTTCACGGGCAACAACTTCCCGGATGACGATGTTCGCACATTCAACGCCGCAGCGCGTATTACCGGCTCTACTTCGGTAGAAGAATGGGCCTTGATCTCTTATCTTGCCAGGGTTAACTACAGCTTCAGGGATAAATACCTGATCACCGGTACGATCCGCCGTGATGGTTCGTCCAGGTTTGGCGTGGATAACCGCTGGGGTAATTTTCCTTCTCTTGCTGTTGGCTGGGATATTGCTAAAGAAGGGTTTATGCGCGGTACCAGGTGGATTGACGAGTTTAAAGTACGCGCCTCTTACGGAAGATCCGGCAACTTCCAGATCGGCAACTATACCCATATGAGCCAGGTGATCTCCAGCAACTATGTGCTGGGCGGCTCGCTTGCCGGCGGCAGGATCATGAGTACGCTGGGCAACCCTAACCTGGGATGGGAAAAAATGAGAGAAACGAATATTGGTATTGACCTTGCGCTCTGGAACAGCAGGGTTTTTGTAACCGCCGATCTTTACAAAAGAAATACCGAGAGCCTTTTGCTGAATGTTGAACTGCCGCGCTCATCCGGTTTTTCCAGCGCCATCGAAAACCATGGCAACATCCAGAACAAAGGTGTGGAGGTCAGCATATCTACCCGCAATATTGTGCGTAGTAATTTTTCGTGGAATACCGACTTCAATATCTCCTTCAACCGGAACAAGATTCTTGCTCTTGGACCTACAAACACTCCGATCCTGGCTGGCTCAAGCTATGAAGGCAATCCCACAAATATTACGATGGTGGGTAAACCCATAGGATTGTTTTATGGTTTCGTATTTGACGGCATCTACCAAACGCAGGCCGATATTGATAAAGGACCCACTTTCCCGGGTGTTGTTCCGGGTAATATGCGTGTAAAGGATATTGACGGCGACGGTGTCATCAATGATATCAAAGATTTTGATATCATCGGGAACCCCTACCCGAAGTTTGCCTGGGGCATTACCAATACACTCACCTATGGCCGTTTCGATTTCAGGGCAAGCGCCACCAGCCAGATAGGAGGGAACAAGATCAGCTCTGTACAGTTCACCACGCATCTTCTCGACGGCTTGTTTAACGTTAGCCGCGACCTGATTGACCGCTGGAGATCGGTTGACAACCCGGGCAATGGCAAAGTGCCTACTACCAACGGCACCGGTTACGGCAGAAGGATGTACCGGGATATTAATTCGCTGTTTGTAGAAAACAACAGCTATTTCTGGATCAAGAATATTACACTGGGGTACAGCCTGCCAAAGGGTAACGGGATATTTAAAGGCGCGAGGTTCTATGCAAGCGTTCAGAACGGCTTACTGTTCACTAAATACAGCGGAAACCCGGAGGTGACCAGCTATGTGGAAGGCGGCTCTGCCCTCACTCCCGGCTATGATTCCAATCCTTACCCGGTTCCGGTCATCTACACGCTTGGAACGAATCTGACATTTTAATTATTAAACATTGCATAATATGAAAGCAAAAATTAAAATATTTTTTTCGGCATTCCTTTTCCTGTCCTTTGTGCTCGCCGGCTGCAGCAAATTGCTTGAAGTGAAGCCCGAAACTTTTACGAGCGGGTCCAGTTACTACAAGACCGAGAACCAGCTGAGGACGGCTGTTAACGGGGCTTATTCGGTATTACAGAATCTAAACACCAGTGGTAACTATTGGATATTTACAGAAGTGCGTTCCGATAATACCACTTACCAGTATAATCCCAACAATCGTTGCTGCATTACCCGCGAGCAGGTGGATGAGTTCCTTAATACTTCTACCGATCGTTATACGGAAACGGTGTGGACAACGCTCTTCAACGGAGTACAACAGTGCAATGTGATACTGAGCCGTATAGACGGCGTAACATTTTCCAGCGAAGCGAAAAAGTCCCAGTATATGGGAGAGGCGAAATTCCTGCGGGGCCTGCTTTATTTCAACCTGGTACGGTTGTTTGGCAGTGTGCCGCTACGGGTAGAAGAAGTGAAGGGACCTGGTGATGCCTTTACGAAAGAGAGGGCTTCTGTGGAAGCCGTATATGCGCAAATTATCCAGGACGCCACCGATGCCGCAGCCGGTTTGCCTGCTAACTATGCCGCGGGAGATGTAGGCCGCGCCACCAAAGGAGCTGCGCTAACCCTGCTGGGAGATGTGTACCTGACCCAGAAGAACTACCCTGAGGCCGTTACCACCCTGCAACAGGTTGCCGGCCTGGGTTACCAACTGGTGCCGGAATATGCCGACGTATTCAGCACGTCGAACAAAAACAACAGTGAGTCTATATTTGAAGTGCAGTATAATGCAGGGATACAGGGGGAAAACAGCAATTTCTTTTTCAATTTCGGTCCTTTCACTGCAAGTCTCGATCTTACCGGCTGGCAGGGACAACTTGGAGGGCTGAATATCCCAACGCCAAGTATAATTGATGCCTTTGAGCCGGGAGACAAACGCAAGGATGTTTCGGTCGGCTACTATGCAAACCCCGACAACAACAATGCCTTTGAGTCTTTTGCCGGCGGCGCTATCCCGTTCGTTAAAAAGTTTTATCATCCTCCCTTCCCCAATAACGGGTGGACCAATGACAATTGGCCTGTTTACCGCTATGCCCAAGTGCTGCTTATGCTTGCAGAGGCATTGAACGAGGATAACAAAACAGGGGATGCGTATGCCCCGCTGAATAAGGTACGCCAACGCGCAGGGTTAAGCTCTCTTGCAGGCTTATCGAAAGAGGCTTTCCGGGAGGCGGTTTACCAGGAAGAAAGAGTGGAACTGGCTTTTGAAGACAAGCGCTGGTTTGATTTATTGCGTACCGGGCGGGCGGTAGAAGTGATGCGGGTTCATGGAGAAAAAGAAAAAGCACGCCTGGCCCGCGTGGGTTCCGAATCTTATAATGTACAGGAATACATGCTGTTGTTTCCTGTTCCTGACTCAGAGATCAGATTGAACGGGTATAAGCAAAACCCCGGCTATTGAATACTAAACAACGCTGAATTATTCTTTTACCTATTTTTTTAATCTTTAAATTTTTTAATTATGGCAAATGCTCATTCAAAATCACAACCTGATAACGTTGTTGCCACCGGAACAGGTATCCAATTGGGTATGCATACCGACAACTGGAGAGTGCTGAGCGGCTCATTCGATGCGGCCGTGGATTCCGCCATTGAAAATAAGCTGAATTTTATTGAATTTGGCGTTACAGACGGCCAGAATTTCATTCAGGGCTTAGGATACGATCCTTCGCAACCGGTAGATATAGATGAGATGCAGTTGAAACGTACACTCGACAGTCATGGAATCCAGGTTTCGCAAATAGACTGCGGTTATCCCCTGACCGGGCAAAAAGGAGCGGTATATGGAGTGCCTTATGTCTGGCGTGGCATAAGGATGGCGCATTTGCTCGGATGTCCTTATGTGGACAGCACGGATGGGGCTACCAAACCTAAGGGATGGACGGATAAGCAAACCATTGAGCAATGGAAGCTCAACATCCGGTTGGTATTGGAACGGGCTGAAAGTTTTAAAGTGGGGATCAACCTGGAGCCTCATGGCCCTTTTACCAATGATCTTGAACTCATCGTTAGTATCTTAAAAGAATTTGATTCTCCCTGGCTGGGAATTAACTTTGATACCGGTAACGCGTTCATTGCGGGTCACGATCCGCTTACCTATCTTAAAGCAATCCGTCCCTGGCTGAAGCATGTGCATTGTAAAGATGTGCCGGCGGCAATGGCAGAAGCCAGCAGGGGAGAAGAAACAGGTATTGCTTCTTCTGAAGTTTCCATAGGTAAAGGTGCAAATGCCGCAAACATAGAAGCCTGCATAAAATACCTGGCTGAGACAAAATGGGATGGCGTGTTTTCTGTTGAAACGCTGGGAACGCCTGACAACATCAAAGATAGCGTAGCCTGGCTTAGATCGGTGATAGCAAAAGCAGGTTCAAAATAAGTTCAAGACAAAAGGTTACGATGAAGCATATTAAAGTCAAACATATTTGGCGGACAGGATTTTTTGTAGTACTGGCAGGCGTTGCGATATACTGGTATGTATTTGATTCCCTGGGTGATTATATAGCCCGGGCGCCACGGAATGAAATTGAAAGTTCGATCATTACGAACGAAAAGGTAAATGTTACTCTGGTAGCCCGGGAGCCCGACATCATCAATCCCATGTCTGTTTGTGCAGACCGGTACGGCTCAATTTATGTGAGTGAATCTTATACCTACCGGTACGGGCTTAAGGGATCGCCCGATAAGGATACCCTGGTGCTCAACCCGATAAAAAAGATCGAATTGGGCGCCGATGGTAAAGTTGCAAAGGTGAAAGTGCTGGCACAGGGATTTAAAAACCCGGTGATAGGGATTGATATTTTTGAAGATAAGCTGTATGCCACCTGCCTGAATGAGTTGTTTGTGATGGATATTGGTAAAGACGGGGAGCTTTCCAACAAAAAAGTGCTGGTCAGTGATTCCGCACAGCCATGGAACCCTTTTGGGATGTACCGTGTGGCTGTTGGTCCTGATGCTAAATTGTGGCTGGCTATTGCAGACCACCCGGACAGTAAGCCCGTTACGCTTACCGGGTCGGACGGAACGAAGCTGAAATTGCGCGGGCAGAGCGGAGGTTTTGTGCGCTGCAATCTTGACGGGTCGGGGATGGAGCTGGTAGTGCAGGGACTTCGTGCGCCTTTTGCTTTTGACTTTGATCCCTGGGGCCACTTGTGGGCGATATCCAATGGAGAAAGCAGTCCGAATATCTATGTAGATGTGATCCCGGGAATGGATTACGGGTACCATTCCAGGAAGGTTTCTTATGCCTGGCTGGCGGGGAAAACAAAGCTCTCCCCACCGGTATCAGAAATGGGACCCGGAGCCAATACCATCGCTATGCATTATTACGGGTCTATGTTCCCGTCATCGTTCCGGGGCAGTATTCTTATAGCCAACTGGGGCAGCCACGGCGCATTTCCCACGAACCGGATTATAAGGCAATATGTACCGTCACAGGAAGCTATACCGGATAGCGTAAAGCGGTTGGGAGAATCCTTTCGTGAAGTGGCGGATACCTTTTTATATTCTACGGATTCCTTGTTTCGCCCTGTTTCCATGACCATGGCTCCTGATGGGGGGATTTACCTGGCAGACTGGCACGGCCGTGATGATGAAAGTGATTCAACAGGCAGAATTTATAAATTATCTTATGTAGGCCGTTTAAAAAAACAGGAGCAGTACAGTCCGGATAAGATATCCGGGCTTAATGCCAGACAATTGTGCGGGCTTTTGGGGAATCAGAACAAATTTATCCGTTCTGATGCGCAGGCTGCTCTTGTAAAATTGGGAAGAGCTGCTGTTGCGCCGTTAGAAAGCCTGTTAAAGGAAAGAAATGCGTTTAAAGCGGCTAATGCCATATGGGTATTAACGCGGATGCGGGATAGCGTTGCAGCAGGGGCGATGTTCGCAGCGCTTGAGCATCGCGATGGCCGGGTACGTGCTTTAGCGCTCAGGCAGATGCGGCAGGCGGCAGGGCAGCAAATTGGAAAACCTCTTCCTGTTCCGGGAGCGGATACAAATTGGGTACAGACTTCCCATCCGTTATTGAACCCCGAACAGCTTGCCGTCAGGGCGGCCTTCCTGTTTCAGGATCCCGATGAAGAAGTGAGGATGGAAGCGGCGCTGGCGCAAAATTCCCTTTCAAAGATCACCAATGGTTTAATCTATGCTTTGGATAGTACCGCGGGCAAAAGGCTGCAATACCAGGTAGGATTTGAATTGGGGCGGTATGGAGATGCGGTAACGCTGACAAAAATGTATGATTCCACTAAGCCTTTTGAATACAGGATCGCTATGATTGCCGCTCAGACGGCCCTCAATGAAAAGAGCGCCCTTGCTTCAGCGGTCAGCGATTGGGATCTTTCAAAAGATGAAAATTTTGCCAAAGTGCTGGTGGCACAGATTGAAGCAGGGAAAGCCGGTTTGGTGCAGACTGCCGACAGGCTTGTGGCGTTGGAGTGGCTGGAAGAAAATCCCCGTAACCCCAATGCTTCCCTTACAGGATTTTTGCTGGATTGCCTCAATGATCATGATTACCTTGTTAAACGGACGGCGTTACAGGTTCTGCGCCGCCGCCCTTTACAGAATGAAGCCATTGAAAACAAGGTAAGAGAGATCATGACCATCAAAGACACAATGTTTTCTTTTATGCCTGTTGAGGCGATGTTTACGGCTGCCTCGTTTTCAAACCCGGGCGGGGTAAAAAACTGGCAGGAAAAAATAAGAGATACTACCGCTAATATGGTTTTGGCTACGCTAAGGGCGCTTCGTTTACAGTCGCGGAATACCGGGTTTATAAGCGCCCTTTGGGAAGATGCAAAGTCTGCCTTACAACGTTACCCGGATTTGAAAGAAGAATTCTGGGTTACGTTTAAAAACGTGGAGAAGGGTAAATCCGGGTTGCTCAGCCCCGCGTCCATTCCTGCACGCCCAACTAATAAAACTGAGTTTGCTAAACTCATCTTGTCGGGGCTTCCAAAGGCTTCGGGCATGCGGGGAAAATGGAGTTTTGGAGAAAACTGCACTTCCTGCCATTCTACTAAAATATATGACGAGGAATTCAAGCTTGGACCAAACCTTTCCGCCATCGGAGCGTCTTCTCAGCCTCAATACCTTGTTGAATCGGTATTAGAACCGGATAAGGTATTGAAGACCGGGTATCAGATGGAAACGATTGAAACCACATCCGGGAAAGTATATAACGGCCAGGCTGAAGCCCGCGGAGAAGCTATTGTGGTGAGAAACCCGGGGATGCCGGAGGCTGTAATTCCCATAGCGGAGATAAAGAAAAGAACGGAGAGCCATAAATCGCCTATGCCGGACGGATTATATAATGCCATGACGATCAGGGAGCTTTCCGATTTGATAGCGTATCTTAAATCATTGAAAGGGGATAACTGATAAACGGTGTGCTATGATAAATAAGAAGATTATTTACAGTATTGTTTTTGGCGTGATGACCTGCCTGGGTATAGCAGGCGTTGTTTGGGGCAGGATTGTTACTCCCCCGTCTCAAAAGCCCATCCGGGTATTGATTGTTACCGGGATGGACATAGATGCCCATAACTGGCGGGCAACTACGCAGTCCGCGATGCAGGAGCTTCATAAAGACCCGCGGATAATCGTAGATACCCTTACGGATATCTATAAACTTGGTTCGGTTGATCTTAGCCGTTATGATGTATTGTACCTCAATTTCAACAATTGGCAAAAGCCAGATCCGGATGCTAAAGCAACAAATAATTTAGAACAGTTTGTTGCGAAAGGCGGAGGATTGGTGGTGGTACATTTTGCATCGGGCTCCTTTGAGTCCTGGCCGGGTTATGTAAAATTAGCCGGCCGCGTGTGGGACAGGAAAAACACGCATGATCCGAGAGGGCCATTTAAGGTAGAGATTACAGACAGACTGCATCCCATAACAAAAGGAATGATTGCTTATGATACAGATGATGAGTTGTATATCTGTCTTACCGGCAACGAACCCATCCATCTTTTAGCACAGGCCAAATCTGTTGTTACCGGGAAATACCATCCCATGGCCTTTATACATACCTATAAAAAAGGCCGGGTATTTCATATTGCCCTGGGGCACGACGCGAGGGCCCTGCATGTAGCAGGAACTGCTGAACTGATCCGGAGAGGAGTGGCCTGGGCTGCCGGCAGACCGGTAGCGCCAACAGTAAAGCAATAATGCTGTGTTAATTGTAAAACATAAGAGGTCAGACGTGAAACGTGCAAATCTCACTTTTCGCATTGTTTACGGCACAACTGATTTGCCACTTGCTCTTTCTCCTTTACGCCTCGCAGCTCTTACAGCTTACCAGGTTGGTGACCATTTCTTTGGACACGCTTTGGCTGCGTTGATAATAGAGGGTTTTTATTCCCAGCTTCCATGCTTCAATAAGCAATTTATTAACGTCTTTTACGGGAAGATCGGCGGGAATATTAAGGTTCAGGCTTTGTGACTGGTCAACATATTTCTGGCGGATGGATGCCTGCTGAATAATTTCCAACTGGCTGATCTCTTTGAAGGTTTTGAATACTTCTTTTTCTTCGGCGCTCAATTCCTTCAGATGCTGCACACTGCCATGATTCAGCATGATGCTGCGCCATGTATCTTCATTGTCAATGCCTCTCTGTACCAGTAATTCTTTCAGGTATTTGTTCTTGCGCATAAAATTACCTTTCGACAGTCCTGCTTTATAATAATTGCTGCTGAAAGGCTCAATCCCCGGGGAGGTTTGCCCCAGTATTGCTGAAGAAGAAGTGGTAGGGGCGATGGCAAGCAGCGTGGTATTTCTTTTGCCATATCCTTTCAGCAGTTCCGGCTCTCCATATATCCAGGCAAGGTCTTTGCTGGCTTTCACCGCTTTTTCCTGAATATCGCTAAAGATGGAAGCAGTGAGCTGCTTTGCCCTCATCCCTTCAAAAGGGATCATATTTTTTTGCAGGTAAGAGTGCCATCCTAATACGCCCAGTCCCAGTGCCCTGTGCCTTTTGGCAAAAGTATTCGCCGCTTTCAGGTAATGGTTATCTTCCGATTTGGCAATAAACTCCTGCAGCACCGCATCCAGGAAAAAGACAGCCAGCTTAATGGCGTTGGTATCTTTCCATTCATCATACAATTCGAGGTTCATGGATGACAGGCAGCAGATAAAGGATTCCTCCTCTGTAGACGGCAACATGATCTCAGAGCACAGGTTGCTGGCATGAATCGTAAGGTTCAGATCCTTGTATACCTGCGGCTTATTCCTGTTCACATTGTCTGTAAAGAAAATATATGGCAGACCTTTTTGCTGGCGGCTTTCCAGCACCTTAGCCCAGGTTTGTCTTTTCTTCATGTCCCCGTCTATCATATCCTGCATCCAGTAATCCGGCACACATACACCGAAAAAAAGATTCTGAATAGGATGCCCGATATCTTTGATGGAAAGAAATTCATCAATATCCCCGTGGTCAATATCCATATAAGCGGCAAAAGCTCCCCTTCTGACGCCGCCCTGCGATATGGTATCCATAGCAGTGTCAAAAAGCCGCATGAAGCTGACTGCCCCGCTGCTCTTGCCGTTATCTGTTACAGCGCTTCCCCGTTCGCGTAATGCTCCAAAATAAGCTGAAGTGCCTCCTCCCAGTTTGGTTTGCATGATCACCTCGCCCAGCTTATGAGTAATTCCTTCAATATAGTCGGGAACATGTACGTTGAAGCAGGAGATAGGCAGCCCTCTTTCTGTACCCATATTTGCCCAGACAGGAGAGCTCAGGCTCATCCAGCCACGCTCTACCATTTCTTTGAAAGCCTCTTTCAGCTCAGGCTTATACAGCCGCTGGGCGGCTGCAGAACAGATCCGTTCAATAGCTCCTTCAATAGTTTCTCCCTTCAATAAATATCCCCTGTTGAGGATCTGCTCGCTTTCCTCATTTTTCCACCATAATTTTTCCTGCTCGCAGTTGGTGTTAAAAAGCTGCTCAGCACTTGCCGGTGCTGTTGCAAATAATGTAGTCATTTAAATTTTATTTTATAGGTAATGGATGGATTGCAGCATAAGCCTAAAACAGATCATAAGCAGAGATACTCTTGTCGAACTTGGTATACTCCACCGGGCGCTTTGCAAAAAAGTCGTCGAGGCTGTTTGAAAAAACTTCTTCTTCAAACCACAGCATTGGCGCGCTTTCTTCAGGTCTGACATTAAAGATAGGAGCGCAGCCGATTTGCACAAGGCTGTCGTCGGCTCTTTTCTTCATGAAACTGGTAAGGTTGCGCCTGCTGATAATGTCTATATCTCCTGCATTAAAGATCCACTCCAGCATACGTTCCTCCGTTGCAATAGATTGCTCAACCACTGACCGTACATGCTCTATCATGGCAGGCGTGAATATTTCGGGATATTCTTCTTTTATTTTATTAACAAGAAATATCCCGGCATTGGCGTGGATCTGCTCATCCACCGAAGTCCAGGCAATAATATTGCTTACGTTTTTCATCAGTCCTTTGAACCTGGTGAAAGCAAGGATGATGGCAAACTGGCTGAACAGGCTGACATTTTCGATCAGCAGGCTGAATAATATAAGCGAGACGGTATATTCCTTTTTATCTGTGGATTTTGCATTCTGCAAAGCAGAAGACAAATAATTAATACGTTCTTTTATCACTGGCACTTCAACCAGGCTTTCAAACTGGTTATTGTAACCCAGCACTTCCAGCAGGCGGGAATAAGCTTCCGAATGCCTGAACTCACATTCGGCAAAGGTGGCGCCCAGCCCGTTCATCTCCGGCTTGGGAAAATGATGGTATAAATTGCCCCAGAATGATTTCACGGCTACTTCGATCTGCGCAATGGACAGCAAACTGTTTTTTATGGCATTCTGCTCCGCCGGGGTCAGGTGTGCATGAAAATCCTGGATATCCGCTGTAAAATCTACTTCGGAATGCACCCAGAATGATTTATTGATAGCACCTGAGAACTGAAGGATCTCAGGGTATTCAAACGGTTTATACTGCACTCTTTTATCAAATAGACCCATAACAAATGAATTTTAGACAGGACAAAACCCCTCTCCTCTTATCTTAACATGAAAGGTGCGATCAATATAAATGATTGGAAGTCTTCCGTCCTGCGGTGGCGATAAAGTTCATGATTAATTAATTTTCCGGGTTCAAAAGAAATTAACAGGATGTGAATAAGTGGGGAAGTGGCAAATGATAAGCGGCGAGCGGCGAGAGGTGAAAAGTGAATGGTGAAACGTCAAACCTGAGATGTGAGACTGCGACCTGTAACCTCAATTCCCCATAGCCGGGATGCAAGCCGGATCCAAACAGGTAAAACAGTACATTTACTTCATGAAACTGATTTTATCTTTTATTTTTTTCACTATTGCGGTCAGTCTGAAAGCTGATGCCCAGTTCATTAAAATATATACTGCGGATACCACTTATCTTGCCCCGCTGAAAAGCAGGTTCACTGCCAGATGGCCAAACAACAAGACCATCAACCTGGTATTTCACGGGCATAGCGTGCCTGCCGGTTATTTTAAAACGCCGGCCATTCATACTATGGAAGCATACCCGGAACTGACATTGAAATATTTATCGGGAAAATATCCCTTTGCCGTGATCAACGTGATCAAAACCTGCATAGGCGGCGAGAATGCCGTACAGGGCGCGGCAAGATTTGACAGGGAAGTACTGACACATCAACCGGATATTCTCTTTATAGATTATGCGCTCAATGATCGTGGCGCGGGGCTTGAAAAGTCCCGCATTGCATGGGAGTCTATGATTGAAAAAGCATTGGCCGAGCATATAAAGGTTGTGCTTTTTACGCCTACACCTGATACAACAGAAAATATCCTTGATATCAATGTTCCGTTATACAAGCACACCCAACAGATCATTGCGCTGGCGGACAAATACCATATTGCTGTAGTGGATTGCTATAATGCATTCAGAGCGCTTGCTGCAGAAGGAAAAGATATCAGGCAATATATGTCGCAGATAAATCATCCCAATGCACGTGGGCATGATATAGTGCTTAAGGAGATCAGGAAAATATTTGGAGGAGAGGGCGAAAGTGATAAGCGATAAGACCTTTCCACGGTCGGATACCGTGATGCTGTCCCTGAGAGGTGAGAAGTCAGATATGAGTGGTGCGGACCTGCAACTTATTCACTGTTGCCTGTTCACCATTCACTTTTTCTTCCTCCTGTATTCTTTCGACAGATCAATGATCTCCACTTTTCTGAATTCCACAGGATGGCTTTCGCTCTGCAGTGAAATATAGCCTGATGATAATAACTGCCCGTCTTTCTTTTGGGCAGGGTCATAATTATTTACTGCACCGCCCCCGATCTGCGGCTTTTCATATACCAGCACGGTATCCCCATTGGCAATATGCCTGATGAGGGAATCTCCCAGCACGATCACTTCGGCCCGCACCCATTCTTCATTGCGAAAAGTTTTAGAAGTAGAGTTTATGCAATGCTGGGTAATCAGCTTGCCATCCATTTCCACATTAGTGCCCGGCGTACAAAGATTGCAGGTAGATCTTTCTCCGGTTGAATCCCCTCCCAGCAACTGGTCTTCTATGGAAATAGGGAAGTCCTGGTCTTTGAGCATGGTAGCGGGGTTCTGGCAATGCAGCATGATGCCGCTGTTCTTGTAAGCCCAGCCTTCGCCGCCTTTTACCTGTTTGCCTACAAAACGATATTCTACCGCGAGGATATAATAAGAATATGGTTTTTTGTAAAAGATATGCCCGTACTGCTGGTTGAAGCTGTCATAATGATCATAGGATACTTTCATCACGCCGTTTTCCACGCGGAAAGTATTGCCAAAATTATCTTTGTAATCGTGCCCTTTGATCTTTACTGTCCAGCCTTTAAGGTTCTTCCCGTTAAACAATTGCTTCCATTTTCTGTGAGCGGTCTGCTGTGCATTGATAGATACAGCCAAGAGCAAAAAGACACAACAGGCAGATATATTTTTCATATCATTTTATTTTAATTACCCGATAAATTGCAGCAGCTTTCTTTTTATACCTTTTCTCAGAGGTATTTGTAACGAATCATGCCCCCAGTCATGATTTCCTTCAATGAGTATTGCCCCGGCATTAGTAATAGCGATATCCCATCCCACTGATTTATTTTCAGGAGTAAGGCGGGCAGCTTCCTTTGCCAGATTTTTACATGCTTCCCAATGGGGCACTCTGAAGCCAACGAGGTCAAGCCCTGTTAACGGGTGTATTTTTATATCCTGTTTGGTAATATCGGAATAGCTGGCGCTATCGGTAGTAATGCCCGACTGGAGGTCAAGAGGCATTACGATATTGCCGGCACTTATATTATCAACGCTTTCGTAAATGCTGAGTCTGAGCCCTGCGCCAACAATTTGTATATCGGTGTCGCTGACAAATTGTGTTACCACCCGGATAGTATTTAACCCTCTCGGAGCAATCCTCATAAGGTCGTCATGTTGCACAACAAATGTTTCTATCAGGTCAAATTTATTCTGCACCATCAACTCCAGCAAATCCCCGCCGGTTATATTCCCGGTTTCAACTACACGTACCTGCTGCCCGCATTGACCCCTGGAATATTTTACTACCACTTTGCCCTTTTCATCTTCAAGAAAGCGCTGCAACAATGCGCTATCCTGCTGAAGCATTTCAAGCGTTGCCCACTGCCGGCCTGCCAGTTCCCCGAAATGCCCTAAAAATTTTATTTTATTTTCAAGCAGTTCCCTGTAACCCTTAGGGTTCATTTTCAACTGATATTCATACATGAAGCCTACTCCCGCATATTCTTCCCGTTCCTGGCTTGTTTTGTTAATGAAGCGTAGTCTAAAATAATCTATTATAGAGATGTTGTATTTAAAAGAGGAGGAGACGATGTCCTTATAAAGCGCAAAAGATGAAATATGCTTTTCTTTCTTTACAAAATTAAAGTATTTAAAAAACTGCTTTCTGGGAGTTTTTAAAATGTAATACCCAAAATACATGATCCTGTTTATCATACAAATACCTTGTTTAGGAATAAAAAAGTTCCTCCCTGAAATGATATTATTATACAAATATTAACACTTTTTTTAAGATATATAAATAGTATCTAAAAGTTAATAAATGGTAATTCTTTTCTGCCTGGAAGACAGATACTTAAGCTTCCCTGGCACGCAGCTCTTTCACGTCTTTTAAAAACTCCGAGGCAAAAATAAAATCATTGAGCTTTTGGTTCTTGCTGTAGATGATCTCTTTATTACTGCCTTCCCATTCTTTTTCGCCCTCATACATATAAATGATGTGATCGCCTATTTCCATTACACTGTTCATATCGTGCGTATTGATAACAGTGGTAATATTGAATTCCTTGGTTACTTCATAAATAAGCTTGTCTATTACCAGTGAAGTTTGCGGGTCGAGCCCTGAATTGGGCTCATCACAAAAAAGATATTCAGGATTGAGAACGATAGCCCGGGCTATGCCCACCCTTTTTTTCATGCCTCCGCTGATCTCAGCGGGAAATTTTTTATTGACATCCTTCAGATTAACACGGTCGAGCACTTCATTTACCCTTTTCAGCTTTTCAGTCAGTGTAAGCGATGTGAACATGCTCAGGGGAAACATTACGTTCTGCTCCACGGTCTGGCTGTCAAACAGGGCCGAACCCTGGAAGAGCATGCCGATCTTTTGTCTCAGCTCTTTTCGCTGGTCGTCTTCCATAGTGGTAAAATTTACGCCATTGTAAAGGATCTCCCCGCCATCCGGCTCAAAAAGCCCCACCAGGCATTTCATAAAAACAGTCTTTCCACTGCCGCTTGAGCCTATGATCAGGTTTGCCTTACCGGCTTCCATTACAACGCTCACATCATTTATCACTACTTTTTCTCCAAATCTTTTATGGAGGTTTTTTATCTCGATCATAAGGATGATTTCATATTATAATAATAAAGCAGCGAGCACGTAATCGGCAAACAGGATCATGATGCAACTGGTAACCACTGCGGTAGTGCTCGCTTTGCCGATTTCCAGCGCGCCTCCCTGCACATAATATCCAAAATAGGCGGGAATACTGGAAATGATGAAAGCGAAGGTATAAGCTTTATACAGAGAGAATGCTACGTTGTAGGGCTGGAACCCGCTGAGCAGCCCATATTCAAATTCTTCAGGAGCTAAAATGCCGGAGAGCGTACCGGCAAGGCGCCCGCCCCATATCCCTAATACTCCTGCTATGACCACCAGCACCGGGATCATAAGAAAGGATCCCAGTATTTTAGGCATAATGAGGTATGCCTTTGTATTAATACCCATGATCTCCAGGGCATCTATCTGCTCGCTCACCCGCATATTACCCAGCTCACTTGCTATCTTGCTGCCTACTACTCCCGCAAGCACAATGCAGGTGATGGTTGGTGCAAACTCAAGTATTACCGTGTCTCTCACGATCTGGGCAATGGTAGATTTGGGGATCAGGTTGCTTACTAACTGGTAAGCTGTCTGCAGCGTGGATACCGCGCCGATAAAGATGGCAACGATCACAACAATTCCCAGGGAGCCAATACCAATATCATAACACTGGTGCATCAGCTCTTTCCAGTACATTTTCAGATTCTCCGGCCTGGTAAACATGCCCTTGATCATCAGGAGATAACGGCCAAAATGGTTAAAGAAAGTCATGCATTCAATTATATTCAGACAAAAATACCCGAAAATGCGGTATCATCTCTTATTTAAATGAATTACAACGAGTTCCCGGAGCTGAACCCGTAAAATCTCGGCCATGCTGCTGCACGAAAGAAACTTCTTATTGCCGAAATACAGTGCAAGCTCCTGCGCCAGCTGTGCCACTTTTTCCGGGGGCGCCAGTTCATCCTGGTCTACGGAAGCTTTCAGGTCTCCGAGCCGGTGTCGTTGCGCCTTGATGCGTTTAAATAGTTGTGCCCGTTCTTCCTGCTGGTATTGTTTAATCACTTCCGGGTTCAAATGCTTCAAAACCAGCTCTACAAAAACCCTGTTTTCCTTAAAAAATTGTGGCCGGTAAAAGTTTTTTCTACCCTCGTACGACTGCTGGTCAAAATCTATGGCACGTATGCAAAACTGGATATCGTCAAAATCCGGAGTGATCTCAAATACAAAATTGTAGCTCCTCATATCCCCGAGCAATCTTGCAAAGCACCGCTCATTGAATTTTACAAATTCTTTTGCGATGCGCTTGGGGTTATAATCGGGGCGGTTAAGAAAATCAGTGATAAACATATCTCCCGGTACGCCGGCAATATGTTCCTCGATAAGCGTACTGTTGTCGGTAAGATAGTTGATAGAGTAGGGCGACAGCAAATGCTCAAGCTCAAGCCCCAGTATACGGGATGCATCTGCGATCTTGATATAGAGATAGCTGTATACATCATTGTAATTATTGACCACTTTAACCCGGAAGGGCTGCGAATTGCCGAATGCGCAAAAGTCAATCTGTTCTACATGCAGGTGATCTTCCGCCTCATTGGCGCCTGCAGCTTTGACGAGAGAGTATATCCTGATGAGCGCATGGTGGATCTCTCTTGTTATCGTCGGATTATAAAAAACAGTTTCCCACAAAGTATCCCTGCCTTTCCTGTCGTAGCAGGGAATGGCATTGTCAAAATGCCTTAGTGTTTCGTAAGAAAGCGGCAGAGATAATTCCCGCCCATACCGTTTAAGGTATTTTTTAAACGATTTGCTGACAGCATAGACCTGTTTTTTTTTTGAAATATGGTTAAGTTGTTCTTCGGTCATGCTCATACCATTTTTTTTCATGGGTATTTTCTTCAGGTTTGCGCGGGCATTTTTGCTGAGCGTCCACTACTGCAATAAGCACCATGTTCACAATGCTCCTGACCGTGCTGCCTAATTGCAGCACATGCACCGGCTTTGCAAGCCCAAGCAAAACGGGGCCGATGGTATCGAACCCTCCGACTTCCTGCAAAAGGTTATACGCAATATTACCTGCGCTGAGGTTAGGAAATATCAGCGTATTCACATCCGTATCTACCAGCTCGCTGAACGGATAATTTTCTTTAAGCAGCTCTTTATTAAAAGCAAGAATACCCTGCATTTCTCCGTCTGCGATCAGGTCAGGGCTTTTTTCTTTTACCAGCTGCCTTGCTGTTCTTACCAGAATGGCTTCGGGAGTATTGCTTGTCCCAAAATTAGAATAGCTTAACATGGCTATCCTGGGCACTATGCCGAAGGTCTTTATCTCTTTGGACACCAGCAAAGTGATATCTGCCAGCTCTTCTGCTGTGGGATTGAAGTTTACGGTGGTGTCTGCCAGGAAAACAGGTCCTTTCTTGGTGATAATAATATACATGCCGGCTATCTTATTGACCCCTTTTTCCGTACCTACTATTTCGAGGGCAGGACGAACGGTTTGAGGGTAATTTCGTGTCAGCCCGCTGATCACGGCATCTGCATCCCCGGTATTCACCATCATACAGGCAAACCGGATGCGTTCTTTCATGTTCTTCAGGGCTTCATAGCGGTTTACGCCCCGGCGTTGTCTCTTCCTGAAATATAGCGATGCGTATTCATGCCTCTTTTTTTCCCATATTTCGCTGCGCGGGTCTATAATAGGAATATTATCCAGGTCAATGCCATTGTCGCGGGCTATTTTTAGTATTCTTTTTTCTTCACCTAACAATATAGGGTAAGCGATATCTTCGTCAAGTACTGTTTGTGCGGCTTTCAGGATACGCGGGTTATCCGCTTCTGCAAATACTACTCTTCTGGGATCCTGTCTTGCTTTATTGCCAATAACACGGAAGAGCTGATTGTCGTTGCCCACGCGGCTGTCGAGCTCTATTGTATATTTTTCCCAATCCGTAATATGATGATTGGCCACGCCGCTTTCTATAGCAGCCCTGGCCACAGCAGGCGATACCGTTGAAATTAATCTTGGGTCAAGCGGCTTGGGAATGATATAGTTTGGACCGAAGGTAATATTATTTTCTGTATAGGCGAGGTTCACAATGTCGGGCACCGGGGTTTTGGCTAATTCTGCAAGCGCTTTTACTGCGGCCATCTTCATGGCTTCATTAATTTGAGTGGCCCGTACATCAAGGGCTCCCCGGAAAATATAGGGAAAGCCTAATACATTGTTCACCTGATTGGGATAATCGCTCCTGCCGGTAGCCATAATAATATCTTTCCTGCAGGAGGTGGCAGCCTCCCAGCTGATTTCAGGATCCGGATTTGCCATAGCAAAAACAACAGGTCTTTTTGCCATTTGCTTTATCATGCCGGGGGTAACAATATTGCCGGCGCTGAGTCCTATAAAAACGTCGGCTCCTTTCATTGCCTCTTCCAGCGTGAGCCTGCTGTTGGCGGTCGTAGCAAATCTTTTTTGTACATCATTAATATCTGTCCTGTCTTTATGCAGCACGCCTTCTTTGTCAAAAAGCACGAAACTGCTGCTTTGGGCCCCAAGCGCCTCGTACAGTTGAATGCAGGCCATTGCTGCAGCGCCGGCGCCATTTACTACAAAGCGGGCATTACCGATTTTTTTCTTCTGTAGCTCAAGCGCATTGAGCAGCGCCGCCGAACTTATGATAGCAGTGCCATGCTGATCGTCATGCATCACCGGTACCTTCATCCGTTCTTTCAACTGCTTTTCTATATAAAAGCATTCGGGCGCTTTGATATCTTCGAGATTAATGCCGCCGAAAGTGGGCTCAAGCGATTGCACGATCTGCACAAATTTTTCAGGGTCTTTTTCATTGATCTCAATATCAAATACATCAATATCAGCAAAAATCTTGAACAACACTCCTTTGCCTTCCATCACCGGCTTCCCCGCTTCAGGGCCAATATCGCCTAATCCCAGCACGGCGGTGCCATTGCTGATGACGGCTACAAGATTCCCTTTGGCTGTATATTTATAAACATTTTCAATGTTAGCGTATATTTCTTTGCAGGGTGCAGCAACACCGGGAGAATATGCAAGTGAAAGATCCCTTTGCGTTTTTGCTTCTTTAGTAGGTACCACTTCTATCTTCCCGGGGCGGCCCGTGGAATGATAGTCCAGTGCATCCTGTTTTCTCAGCTCTTTAGCCATATATGGTCAATTGCATTACAAGGTAAGTAAAACATGATGCAAAAATAACATTACTATATTTGCTGCATTTATTTTGGGTACAGGTTGTAATATGCATCATCTGATTAAAAGATCATATCAATATCTTTCTCACCTGCTTCGCACAAGACTGAGCAGGGTACAATACATGATGGTGGTATCTGTTATGGTGGGCTTTGCTTCAGGTATTGCTGCCGTGTTGATGAAGACGCTTGTGCATTACGTGCATAAATGGATTGAGCTGATCCCGCATTTCAAATATTCCTACTTTTTGCTGCCTGCGCTGGGGCTATTGATGGTATTCCTGTTTGTAAAGTATTTCATGGATGGCAATATGGAAAAAGGGATACCGATGGTATTGAAGGCCATTGCCCGGAAATCGTCTTTCATCCCGTTAAAGCACACCTACGCCCATATTATTACAAGCTCTGTTACTGTAGCCACGGGAGGCTCAGTGGGTCTTGAAGCCCCGATCGTGGCAACTGGTTCTGCCGTTGGTTCAAATATTGCAAAGCTTAATGAAGTGAATTACCGGGAACGCACTTTAATGATAGCGTGCGGTGCCGCTGCCGGTATTGCAGCGGTATTTAATGCGCCTATTGCGGGTGTGATCTTTGCCATAGAAGTATTGCTCACCGAAACTATTGTAGTGAGCTACTTTATTCCACTCATTACTGCAACTGTTACCGGGACGCTGGTGGCCAAGATCATATTGAAGGAATCTATTTTATTCAGTTTTTCTTTAAAGCAAAATTTTAATTACCACAATACTCCTTTCTATATCCTGCTCGGTTTCTTATGTGGTTTCCTTTCGCTGTATTATGCAAGGGTTTTTAAGGCCACAGAGCATTCTATCCATCATAGTAAAATGAATGGGTACAGTAAGGCTATATTCTCCGGCTTACTGCTGGGAATTATATATTTCATATTCCCACCTTTGTTTGGAGAAGGATACGAAACGGTACGGTTGATGGGGAACGACAGGTTCACTACCGTAGCAGATACCACTACGCTTTTTTCCTATCTGCCTGCAGACTGGGCGATAATCATTTTTACAGGGCTTATTATTCTGCTGAAGCCTGTTGCAGCAGGCGTGACCATCGGCGGCGGCGGCAATGGCGGGAATTTTGCTCCATCATTATTTGCCGGCAGCTTTGTTGGTTTTTTCTTTTCCAGGCTCTGCAATATAACGGGCTTATTACAACTGCCGGTAGGCAATTTTTCACTGATAGGCATGGCAGGAATGCTGAGCGGGGTGATGTATTGTCCCCTTACCGGCATATTTCTCATTGCAGAAGTTACCAACGGATATGAATTGTTCATTCCGCTGATGATCGTATCGTCCATATCTTTTTTTATAGTAAAGCAGTATGAGTCTTACTCTATGGACACAAAGCAGCTGGCTAAGGAAGGCCAGATATTCACCCACGAAAAAGAAAAAAATATCCTTACTACCATCCGCCTGGAGCAGATGCTGCAGGGCAATTATGGTACTATCAGCATTGACAAAAAGCTTAAGCAGCTCATTGAAGTGATCAAACGCAGTGAAAAAAATATTTATGCAGTACTTGATCATAAGCAGAAATTTGCAGGCATCATTGAATTGAATGACATTAAACAGAAGTTGTTTGAACCTGCAAACTTCAATACTGTATCGGTAAAATCTGTAATGAAAAAGCCTCCCGCTGTTCTGTTTGATGATGAAAATATGCTCACCGCTATGGAAAAGTTTGATATCAGCAACAGTTGGTACCTGCCCGTGCTGACCCGGGAACGGGATTTTGTGGGATTTGTCTCTAAAACCAAAGTATTCAAAAGATACAGGGAAATACTGGCTGACCAGGGAGACCTGTATTGAGGTATAGGGTGTAAGGCATAGGGGGTGAGGGCTTATCCCTTACAATCTGCCTTATTCCTGGCGCCGGCTTTTGCTTTGTATTTTGTGCGGATAATTTCCTGTACCGGCACATTTTTGATCTTACTCTCCAGCCAGGAGATGATGTCGAGATACATAAAGGAACGGCTCTCCAGCGGATTGTCTTTATATTTTTCCAGTTTTTCTTTCAGGTGGATGAATGCTGTTTTTACCTGTTTTTTATTCAGGTGAAATGATTTGCGCAGAAAACGAAATATCTCCTCTTCCACCACGCTCAGGTTCTGCATTTTTGCCATAAAGCGGTATACGGATTTGATGAGATATTCAAGGAGTTCATAATTCCCCAATTCATAATGGGCTATGAGGTGAAGTAGCCTGGAATAACATTGGAGGTCTGTGCGCAGGTCAACTTTCCAGTTAATAATGCGGTTAAGGTATTCTATGGTCTTTTCATTGTCGCCGCTGCCAAAGTACAGGCATGCTATCTTGTAATAAAACACCAGTATCCTGTGCGGATCCATCTTCAGCCGGAAGGCGTTGATCTTTTCCTGTATCTCGGGCACCAATACGAGCCCGGCGGAAAAGCTGCCCTCCAAAAAATGTTTGTTGAGCTTTGCTGTATACAGGTAAATAAAAGATTGTATCCTGTTGTTGTCATTACAATTTGCCTGTTTGGAATGATAGAACTGCTCAAATTTTTGAAGGTCTTTCTCAAACTTTTCATGATTCCGCAACATGAAATGTGCGTTCAGCAGGTTGTGCATTCCTTTTATATACCATTGGGTATCAACCTTAACCATTGACGGGTATTCTTCAAAAATGTCTACCCATTTCTGGCAATACCGGTAATACATCAGCAGATCCCGCAATATAAAACCATACCAGCAATAGCTCTGGTATAGGTATAAACGCTCATAAAAACCCTGATATAATTTAGCATTTTGCGGGAGATTAGTTTCAAAAAAAGCTTTTATCGCCATCCGGTCTTTGTCGTCCCTCGCATGCCCCATGTTAATATACCAACTATACAATTGTAAAGAAAGGTTGGACAGCTTACCAATCAGGGTTAAACGGTTGTCTGCTTCTTCCACCTCTTTGGCCAGCAGCTCAGCCCTGTTTTCCATGCTCCGGGTAATGTATAGCGCTTCTATCTTCTTTTCAAAGATCATTGCCTGGAGGGAGTAAGTAAGCTGGTTGTGCTCCCTTGCAAACGATTTGATGCGGTCAAGGGCTTTAAGGCTTTGCAGGTATAATCCCTTGTCGTAAAGTATACGGGCATAATCCATATACTCATGGATCTGGAGCTGTATATTGTTTTCGTCTCTTAGTATGCGCAGGCTGGCAAGTATCTGGCGGTAAAGGTGCGATTTGAGGTTTGATAGCTGTTGTTTTTTTATATCGGGGTTCTTTTTCAGGAGCGCTTCTTCATCATAGTCATCCAATTTGTCAAGAGCATCGAACAACTGAATGGTTTTCATATCCGGAGCGGTGACATTTCGCTGCACAAAAAGCTTGAAATTGCGTTTTTCTGCTTTCTCCAGCGATTTTACCAGTTGAAATAATTCATCCGTTGAGCGTTTGGGCATCGTAATCTGATTTCTTTAAAACTCCCTTCCAGTAAGGGTTTGGGCTAAAAATAAGGGTCTTGCACAGTGTAATATAGTGTTTAATTTGGTTTTTGGCGGCTGTTGATGGTTGGTATATTCGCCGGACGATCGCAAATATCTTAAAATATTAAGAGACCCTGTGAAGTTAATTATCCTTCCTTGGGGAGTTTTTGTAATCATCTAAAACCTATCTATGGCTCAACACAAGATATTTATTTTTGATACCACGTTGCGCGACGGAGAGCAGGTCCCCGGATGCAAATTGAATGCAGGAGAAAAGATTGAGCTCGCGCTGGCGCTCGAAAACCTGGGAGTGGATATTATTGAGGCGGGTTTCCCTGTTTCAAGCCCCGGGGATTTTGAATCGGTAGAGAATATATCAAAAGCTATAAAAAACGCAACCGTTTGCGGGCTTACGCGTGCCATAAAAAAGGATATTGAAGTAGCAGCTGCTGCGCTGAAGAAAGCCAAACGCCCGCGTATACATACTGGTATCGGTGTGTCTGATCTGCATATAAAGACAAAATTCAACAGCAGCAGGGAAGAGATCCTGGAAAGAGCTGTAGAAGCAGTAACATTCGCCCGTACCTTTGTGGATGACGTGGAGTTTTACGGTGAGGATGCGGGCAGAGCTGACCTTGAATTTCTTGCCCGGGTAGTAGAAGCTGTTATCAGGGCAGGCGCTACGGTTGTGAATATTCCGGATACTACCGGTTATTGCCTGCCGCACCAGTATGGCGAGAAAATAGCTTATCTTATCAACAATGTGCCCAATGTGGATAAGGCGATATTATCCTGCCATTGCCACAACGACCTGGGGCTGGCCACCGCCAATTCCATTGCCGGCGTAATGAACGGCGCCCGCCAGATTGAGTGCACTATTAACGGGCTGGGGGAAAGAGCGGGTAATACATCGCTGGAAGAAGTGGTGATGATCATAAAGCAGCATGAATCATTGGGATTATATACCGATATTAAAGCAGACCAGTTAAACCCTATCAGCCGCCTGGTGGCAGATACTATGCGCATGCCGGTACAACCCAATAAAGCTATTGTAGGAAGCAACGCTTTTGCGCATTCCTCGGGCATTCACCAGGACGGGTTCCTGAAAAACGCTGAGAACTACGAGATTATAAGACCTGAAGAAGTGGGAGCAGACAGTTCTAAAATTGTTTTAACCGCCAGGAGCGGGCGGGCGGCACTGGCCCATCGTTTTCAGAAGTTGGGATACAACTTCGACAGGGATGGTATAGATAAACTGTACCAGGCCTTCTTAAAGGTAGCTGATGTAAAAAAGGAAGTCGGGGATGAAGATCTGAAAGCATTAGCCGCCAACAATCATCCGGAAGTAGCAATTGCATAATAAGCAGATGTTTTCTCATGATGCGTTAAGCACTCTGATTGGCGTGGCGCTCCGGCGTCACGCTTCATTTTAAAAACTGCTTGCCTTTTAACTAGTATATGAAAAAAAATATAGCCGTAATTTTTGGAGATGGTATAGGCCCGGAGGTGACACAGCAGTCCATCAATGTGCTCAATGCCGTAGCGAAGACTTTTTCCCACGAATTTGAGTACAGCTATAATCTTATGGGTGCTGATGCAATAGATAAAACAGGCGACCCGCTGCCGGATGAAACAATAAAAGCCTGCCTGAACAGCGATGCTGTTTTGTTTGGTGCGATAGGGCATCCCCGTTATGACAATGACCCGGCTGCCAGGATCCGCCCTGAACAGGGGCTGCTCCGGCTGAGAAAGGCATTGCAACTGTTTGCCAATATCCGCCCTGTTGCGGCATATCCTTCATTACAACATTTATCGCCCCTGAAAGCAAAGCAGACCGAAGGGGTGGATTTCGTGATCTTCAGGGAGCTGACGGGTGGTATTTACTTCGGGAAAAAAGAATTGAGCGAAGATAAAACACATGCCTCCGACGATTGTGTATATAACCGTAGTGAAATTGAACGCATAGCGCATCTTGCATTTAAGCAGGCACAGCAACGCCGCAAGCAGTTGACGCTCGTAGATAAGGCCAATGTGCTTGAAACATCCCGCCTGTGGCGGCAGGTGGTCAGGGAAATAGCTGAGCAGTATGCAGATGTGGATACGGCGTATATGTTTGTGGACAATGCTGCCATGCAGATCATTATCAATCCCCGCCAGTTTGATGTAATCCTTACAGAAAATATGTTTGGGGATATCATCAGCGATGAGGCAAGCGTAATTACCGGTTCACTGGGATTGCTGCCATCAGCCTCTGTAGGAAATGGCACTGCATTGTTTGAGCCCATCCACGGCTCATACCCCCAGGCTGCAGGGAAAGATATTGCGAACCCTGTCGGGTCAATCCTGTCGGCAGCTATGATGCTTGATCATTTCGGGATGACTGTCGAGGCAGGTCTTGTACGGGAGGCAGTAGCGTGGACACTCAAGCACAATTTTGTGACTAAAGATATTGACCCGGTCAATTTTTACCTTACTACTACCATCGGGGAGCTGATCGTGGAATATGTAAGCAATAAAGTGCCGGGAGAAGATCACGAAACCAATGTGGAATTAAGAAAATCAACTATAATATAAAGGAGGAAGGCTGAAGGTAGAAGGAGTAGGACGAAGCGAGAGCAGCCTGTATTTCCTGATGCCTTACACCCCTTACCCTACACCTTAAAAGCCAAACAATGAGCAATAACAGTAACGCACCATTAAACAGGTTTTCAAAAGTATTAACACAGGATGAGACACAGCCTGCTGCACAGGCAATGTTATATGGTATTGGATTAACGGAAAATGATCTGAAGAAAGCACAGGTAGGCATTGCCAGCATGGGGTATGATGGCAATACCTGCAATATGCACCTGAATGACCTGGCTAAGGTTGTAAAGCAAAGTGTGTGGGATAATGATTTAGTGGGATTGATCTTTAACACGATCGGCATAAGCGATGGCATAAGCAATGGTACGGATGGTATGCGTTATTCATTGGTAAGCCGCGATTTGATTGCTGATAGTATAGAGTCTGTATGCGGTGGTTTTTATTATGATGGCCTCATTGCAATACCCGGTTGCGATAAGAATATGCCCGGTTGTATCATGGCAATGGGACGTCTGAACCGCCCTTCTATAATGGTATATGGTGGTACTATTGCTCCCGGCCATTATAAAGGACAGGAGTTGAATATTATTTCAGCATTTGAAGCATTGGGGCAAAAGATAGCAGGCAGGCTTGATGAAGGAGATTTTAAAGAAATTGTAAAGCATTCCTGCCCCGGTGCAGGCGCCTGCGGGGGTATGTATACCGCTAATACTATGGCCAGCGCTATCGAAGCACTGGGTATGAGCCTGCCATATTCTTCAAGTAATCCTGCTATAAGCGATGATAAGAAGAATGAATGCCTTGACGCGGGTAAAGCCATAAAAGTCTTGCTCGAAAAAGACATCAAGCCAAGAGATATCATGACGAGAAAAGCTTTTGAAAATGCGATCGTTGTAATAATGATACTTGGGGGAAGTACGAATGCAGTATTGCATCTTATCGCGATGGCAAAAAGCGTGGGCATTGAATTAACGCAGGATGACTTCCAGGCGATCAGCGATAAGACACCGGTGTTGGCTGATTTTAAGCCCAGTGGTAAATACCTGATGCAGGAACTGCATGAGCATGGCGGCATACCCGCAGTAATGAAATATTTATTGAAAAAAGGCTTATTGCATGGCGATTGCTTAACGGTTACGGGGAAAACATTAGCTGAAAATCTTGAAGATATCACTGAGATCAGTTTTGAAACACAGGACATTCTTTATCCATTGGAAAAACCTTTAAAAGCAACAGGTCATCTTCAAATATTATATGGCAATCTTGCTGAAAAAGGAAGCGTTGCAAAAATATCGGGTAAGGAAGGTGAACGTTTTGAAGGACCGGCCAGGGTATTTGACGGCGAAAAGAGACTAATTGAAGGTATATCATCAGGCAAGGTAAAGCCCGGCGATGTAGTGGTAATTATAAATGAAGGACCTAAAGGCGCGCCTGGTATGCCTGAAATGCTGAAGCCTACATCGGCTATCATCGGTGCAGGATTAGGAAAATCGGTTGCGTTGATCACGGATGGGAGGTTCAGCGGCGGAACACATGGTTTTGTCGTAGGGCATATAACTCCGGAATCTTATGAAGGCGGACTTATAGGCCTGGTGGAAGATGATGATATTATTGAACTGGATGCTACCAAAAATACCATTACGCTTAAAGTGCCGGATGAAGTAATAGCCGAAAGAAGAAAACGCTGGAAGAAGCCGGAGCTGAAAGTGAAAAGCGGCGTATTATATAAATATGCGAAGCTGGTAAAGGATGCAAGTGAAGGCTGTGTAACGGATGAATAGCTATCAGCCGTCAGCTATCAGCTATTAGTGTGGCCGGGTCATAGGCACTCCTATATGTTTCGACTGACTAGAGATGAATAGGAAGCTTTAATAACACAAACTTCTGTAAAGAAGGGCTTTTCATCATCACAAAATTCTGATGATCGAAGATTTGCCTAAAAACAGAACAGGGAAATATCTGCCCTATGCCTTTGCCGAACACGGCGTAACTATGTTAACCAGGATTTAAAAAACAATGATAAATTATGTAACTCAAAAATGAAAGTACCATGAACAGCGCAACTGAAATAATGAAAAAGAAAAAACCGGAGAGTAAAGAAACTGCAGCACGCCCGCAGGGTAAAGTCAAAGCTGAAACTTCAATAAGTGGAAGTGTGGCTGTGCTGGAAGCACTGGTCGCTGAAGGGGTCACTGATTTTTTTGGTTATCCGGGGGGCGCTATCATGCCTATATATGATGCGTTATATGATTATACAGATACGCTCAATCATATACTCGTACGCCATGAGCAGGGAGGTATACATGCCGCTCAGGGTTATGCACGCACGTCGGGCAAGGTGGGAGTGGTGTTTGCCACCAGTGGTCCCGGTGCTACAAATCTGGTAACAGGTTTGGCAGATGCCCAAATTGACAGTACGCCATTGGTTTGTATCACCGGCCAGGTGTTTGCACATTTGCTCGGCACTGATGCTTTCCAGGAAACAGATGTGATCAATATTACCACACCCGTTACCAAATGGAATTACCAGGTAACGGATGCCAATGAGATCCCCTCTGTGTTGGCAAAGGCGTTTTATATAGCGCGTACCGGCAGACCGGGACCTGTGTTGATTGACATTACCAAAAATGCGCAGGTTCAGAAATTCGACTACCGGGGTTATAAGCCCTGCTCGCATATCCGCAGCTATCGCCCCAAGCCAATCGTTCGTAAAGAATATATTCAGGCGGCAGCTGAATTAATTAACAAAGCTGAAAAGCCATTTGTGCTTTTAGGACAGGGCGTTATCCTGGGAGAAGCAGAAAAGGAGTTTAAGGATTTTATTGAAAAAGGAGGAATACCTACTGCCGCTACGGTGCTTGGACTTAGCGCATTGCCAACTGATCACCCGTTGCATGTAGGTATGCTGGGTATGCATGGCAACTATGGCCCGAATGTGCTTACCAATGAATGTGATGTATTGATTGCCGTGGGTATGCGCTTTGATGATCGCGTAACCGGGCGTCTTGATAAATACGCCAAGCAGGCTAAAGTTATTCACCTCGATATTGATCCTGCAGAAATTGATAAGAATGTACCGGCAACAGTGCCTGTTTGGGGAGATTGTAAGGAGACATTACCCCTGCTTACCGCATTGATTGATAAAAAAGATCACCAGGAATGGTTGAATACATTCAGGAAAATGCAGGCAGAGGAAGAGAATGTGGTGATCAGCCCGGAATTGTATCCCCAAAGTGAAGTGATGACAATGGGAGAAGTGCTGAATGTACTGAACGGGCTTACGAAAGGAGATGCCGTTATAGTTACAGACGTTGGTCAGCATCAGATGGTAACCTGCCGTTATGCAAAGTTTAATAAAACCAGGAGCAATGTTACCTCCGGTGGTTTGGGCACAATGGGATTTGCATTGCCCGCGGCTATTGGCGCTAAATTTGGTGCAAAGGATCGTCCCGTAGTTGCTATCATCGGCGATGGTGGTTTCCAGATGACTTTGCAGGAGCTGGGCACTATTATGCAGTTTGATGTGGATGTAAAGATCATCATTCTCAACAATAACTTCCTTGGAATGGTACGCCAGTGGCAACAATTATTCCATGACAGGCGCTATTCCTTTGTAAATATCACCAGCCCTGATTTTGTGGCTGTGGCTAAAGGTTATGGTATTGCAGGCAGGAGCATCTCAAAGCGTGAAGGGCTCAAAGCTGCGCTCAGTGAAATGCTGGAGCATAAAGGTGCCTACCTGCTTGAAGTTATGGTGGGGAAAGAGAATAACGTATTTCCCATGGTGCCGCAGGGATGTGGTGTGGCTGAAATAAGGTTAAAATAATAATGGTGCAGGGTGAATCAAAAATCAACCATAGAAGAGATAAGGTCGCGTTTTGATAATGATGTGGAGCGTTTCTCTAACCTGGATACCGGCCAGGTATCTACTATTGACGCTACTGTGTCATTAGAGCTGATCACCGAAGCGGCAAAAAGGATCATACCGGGTGCTACCCAGCTTTTAGATATAGGCTGCGGTGCAGGCAACTATACATTGATGATGCTGCAAAAGTTACCCGGACTTAACTGTACGCTGTCAGACCTGAGCAAGCCCATGCTCGACAGGGCTTTTGCAAGAGTGTCGGAAAAGACGGATGGTATTGTAAAAACGGTGCAGGGAGATATCAGGGAAGCGGATCTGCCGGAAGATCATTTTGATATCATACTCGCCGGTGCGGTATTGCATCATTTGCGTGATGATAATGACTGGGAGTCTTTGTTTGGAAAATTATACAGGCTGCTGAGGAAAGGAGGCTGCCTGATGATATCAGACCTGGTGATACAGGAAGCGGCAGCGGTCAGCGATTATACCTGGGAGCGCTACGGCGATTATCTTGAAGGGGTGAACGGAAAGGCATACCGCCAAAAAGTAATGGAATATATTGAAAAGGAAGACAGCCCCAGACCGGTAACATACCAATTGGACCTAATGAAAAAAGTAGGATTTCGCTCTACGGATATCCTGCACAAAAACATGTGTTTTGCAGCTTTTGGCGGCATAAAATAAATCTATTAAAAGGAAACTTAAAGAAATGAAAAAGGAGTTTACCATAACAGTATATACTGAAAATCATATTGGATTGCTCAACCGCATCGCCATTATGTTTTCCCGCAGGAAGATCAATATTGAAAGCCTCAATACTTCCCCCTCGGAAATTGAAGGGATACACCGGTTTACTATAGTGATCCACGAAGTGGAAGATGTAGTTAAAAAGCTGGTGCGGCAGATAGAAAAGCAGGTAGAAGTGCTGAAGGCGTATTATAATAACAACGATGAAATAGTATGGCAGGAGCTGGCGCTTTATAAAGTTTCTACCGATAAAGTGATCGAGGATGTGAAGGTGGAAAGATTATTGCGCCAGTATGGCGCAAGAGCGGTGGTGATCCGCAGGGACTATACTGTTTTTGAAACAACCGGTCACCGGGAAGAAATAGATAAGCTGACTGAAGTGCTGGGCAACCTGGGGCTGATAGAATTTGTGCGCAGCGCGAGAGTAGCTATCATTAACGCCAGCAGTGGCTTTTACGAAAAGCTGAAAGAGTTTGAAGAGGAAAAACCCGGTGATGAAATTGTTGAGAATGAATTTTTAGATAAGCAGGATGAGGTGTTTTCAATGTAAGGAAAGCAGTCAGGTATCAGCTATTAGCGGTCAGCTATCAGTGGATGCAGCCCAATTGCTCATAGCTGATACCTGACTGCTGATAGCTAAATTTTGAAATAAAATCATGAACAAATTGTTCGATATCATATATGCCGGCAGAACAAAGACCTGAAAGCTTTATATCTGAAAACGAAATAGCAGTTTTAAAGGGCTATGCTTTTTCACTGATAGAACAATTAAAAGCAGATTTGAAAGAGGATAAGTTTACAGGATATACTACTTTTGCGACCCAGTTTGGGGTTGAGCTTACCGGTATTAGCGACGCAATAGCCTATTTTGCTACACATGACACCCTGCATCTTGGTTATTCAATGGCGATAGCCCGGCAATTTTCAACCGAAAACCATTTTTCCAATTTTCAATACATCAAATCTTCAAACTAACAACATGGCAAAATTAAATTTCGGCGGCGTTGAAGAAAACGTAGTAACGCGTGAAGAATTCCCGTTAAGCAAGGCCCAGGAAGTGCTAAAAAATGAAACAATTGCTGTCATAGGCTATGGTGTTCAGGGCCCTGGACAGGCATTGAACCAGCGCGATAATGGGATCACCGTAATTGTCGGACAGAGGAAAAATTCAAAGACCTGGGATAAGGCGGTAAAAGATGGTTTTGTACCCGGCGAAACTTTGTTTGAAATAGAAGAAGCATTGCAGCGCGGCACTATCATCTGCTACCTGCTCAGCGATGCCGCGCAGATTGAGCTTTGGCCAACAGTGAAGAAGCACCTTACTGCAGGCAAAGCCCTGTATTTCTCTCATGGCTTTGGTATTACATTCAATGAGCAGACAGGTATTGTTCCTCCCAAAGACGTAGATGTATTCCTCGTTGCGCCGAAAGGATCAGGCACTTCTTTGCGCCGCATGTTCCTGCAGGGGCGCGGGTTGAACAGCAGCTATGCTATTTTCCAGGATGCAACAGGCAAAGCCCGGGAAAGAGTGATCGCCCTTGGCATTGCTGTAGGCAGCGGTTACCTGTTTGAGACAGATTTCAGGAAAGAAGTATACAGCGATCTTACCGGTGAACGCGGTACGCTGATGGGCGCTATCCAGGGTATTTTTGCTGCACAATACCAGGTGCTCCGCGACAAAGGGCATTCTCCTTCAGAAGCATTTAATGAAACCGTGGAAGAGCTTACCCAATCGCTTATGCCGCTTGTAGCTGAAAATGGCATGGACTGGATGTATGCCAACTGCTCCACTACTGCACAACGCGGAGCGCTCGACTGGTGGAAAAAATTCCGTGATGCTACTGCGCCTGTTTTCAAAGAGCTGTATGAAAGCGTGGCTGCCGGCAAAGAATCCCAGCGTTCTATAGACAGCAACAGCAAACCGGATTACCGCGAAAAGCTGGAAGAAGAACTGAAAGAGCTTCGCGAAAGTGAGATGTGGCAGGCTGGCAAAACAGTGAGAAGCCTCCGCCCGGAAAATCAGAAATAGCGAACTAAAGCATATTACAGATGAGTGGCGCAGTGAAGAAAAAAGAGATAGATAGAAATAACGATGTAAGCCTTCCCGGTCATCCGGGGAGGCTTAACTTTCATGAGGCAGCTTACCGGCTCAAAAAAGTAGTACAGCATACTCCTCTGATGTATAATCATAACCTGTCGCGGAAATATGGTTGCGAGGTTTTCCTGAAGAGAGAAGACCTGCAGGTAGTGCGATCCTATAAAATAAGAGGCGCCTATAATATGATAAGCGGGCTCAGTGAAGCGCAGCGGCGCAGGGGAGTGGTGTGCGCCAGCGCAGGCAATCATGCCCAGGGTTTTGCCTACAGTTGTAAAAAGCTGGATATAAAAGGAGTGGTGTTCATGCCTGTAATTACGCCCCGCCAGAAGATCAACCAAACAAAAATGTTTGGTGAAGACAAAGTGGAAATAAGGCTTGTGGGCGACACTTTTGATGACTGCGCCATTGCCGCCAAAGCATTTACACAGGAAACCGGCAGCATTTTTATCCCTCCTTTTGACGATTACAGTATAATAGAAGGACAGGGAACGGTAGCTGCGGAAATGCTGGAAGAGGTGAATGATATAGACTATGTTTTTGTACCTGTTGGCGGCGGAGGCTTAGGTGCTGGTATAGGCGCCTGCATGAAAAAGTTCAGCCCGGGAACGAAGATCATCGGAGTGGAGCCTGCGGGTGCGCCTTCCATGAAAGCAGCGCTGGAGGCCGGAGAGCCTGTTACCCTGCCCGGGATTGACCGTTTTGTTGACGGTGCGGCAGTAAAGCGGGTAGGAGATATTACTTTTAATATCTGTAAAGAAGTGCTGGATGATATGCTGCTTGTGGAAGAAGGCATGATATGCACTTCCATATTGAAACTATACAATGAAGATGCAATTGTAGCGGAGCCTGCAGGGGCGCTCTCCATAGCTGCTCTTGAGAATTATGCAGACAGGATAAAAGGCTCTAAGGTGGTGTGTATAGTGAGCGGCGGGAATAATGATATTGACAGGATGCCGGAGATAAAGGAGCGGTCTCTCCAGTTTGAGGGGTTAAAGCATTATTTTCTCATCAGCTTTGCCCAGCGCCCGGGCGCCTTAAAGGAATTTGTAAACAATATACTGGGGGCCAATGACGACATCACACGATTTGAGTATATGCAAAAGACCAATAAGGAAGCCGGCCCGGCCCTTGTAGGCATTGAATTGCAAAAACGGGAAGATTACACGCTTCTTATTGACAGGATGGATCAATCCCAGATCATCTATTCAGAGATCAACAGCAGCGACAAGCTGTTTGGTTACCTTATATAGCCGACTTATTCACATCCGGAAGCTATTTTTTAGACAGTTGTGCTATTTTACAGGTTTCTTTTGTAATTTTAGGCTCTTGCCTGCCATGTGTTTAGACAGATTTTAACTTTTTCTGGCTTTTTTGACTTTTATCTAAAAATTCCTTTTATATGGTGAGTAAAGGTTTGTATAATGCGGAATTTGAACGTGACTCCTGTGGCGTGGGTTTTGTTGCCAGCATTAAGGGCAATAAATCACATCAGATCGTATCGGATGCCCTGACTATCCTGGAAAATATGGAACACAGGGGCGCCTGTGGCTGTGAATCCAATACGGGGGATGGCGCAGGTATCATGATCCAGATACCGCATGAGTTTTTCTTTGCGGAATGTGTAAAACTGGGTGTTCACCTGCCTGCTTTCGGAAGGTATGGCGTGGGAGTGATCTTTTTCCCGAGAGAGATCAGGCTGCGGGAAGAATGCCGCGAGATATTTGCGCGAGCAGCCGAGCGGCTGGGGCTGGAAGTATTGACTTACCGGAAAGTGCCGGTGAATACTTCGGATATCGGTACTACCGCGCTTTCAGTAGAACCTGTGATTGAACAGGTTTTTATTGCCTGCCCTGATCATATACAGGATCCTGAAGAATTTGAAAGAAAGCTTTTTGTATTAAGGAACTATGCCACCCACACCATAGAAAATACAGTCAAAAAGGACAGTATAGGCTTTTACATGCCTTCATTGTCGTATAAAACGGTTACCTACAAAGGGCAACTGACCAGCATGCAGGTACGCACTTATTTTACCGATCTTACCAACAAAAGAGTCGTAAGTGCATTCGGCCTGGTGCATTCGCGTTTTGCCACTAATACTTTCCCTTCATGGAAGCTTGCACAGCCTTTCCGTTTTATAGCGCATAATGGGGAGATCAATACCCTGCAGGGTAACCTGAACTGGCTGAAAACCAGCGAAAACGGCTTTAAATCCTCTTATTTCACCAAAGAGGAAATGGAAATGCTGCTCCCTATCGTATCAGGCGGCTTATCGGATTCCGCCTGCCTGGATAATATGGTGGAGCTGCTTACCCTTACGGGAAGGTCCCTGCCTCATGTGATGATGATGCTTATTCCCGAAGCATGGGATGGCAATGATAAAATGGATCCTGTTAAAAAAGCCTTTTACGAGTATCATGCCGCAGTTATGGAACCCTGGGATGGCCCGGCTTCCATATCCTTTACAGATGGTAAAATAATCGGCGCCACGCTTGACAGGAACGGGCTTCGCCCCTCAAGATTTTGTGTTACGCATGATGACCGCGTCATCATGGCTTCCGAAACAGGCGCTTTACCTGTTGACCCGCAGATAGTGAAGAGCTATGGCAGGCTGCAGCCGGGTAAAATGTTTGTAGTGGATATGGAGCAGGGAAGGATCATCAGTGATGAAGAGCTCAAGCAGGATATTTGTTCCCGCAAGCCTTACAGCGACTGGCTGAATCAATATAAGATCAGGCTGGAAGAGCTGGATTCTCCGCGGGTAACCTTTACCCATCTCTCGGAAGAATCTGTGTTTAAATATCAAAAAGCGTTCGGGTATAGTACTGAAGACGTGGAAAATATTATCCGTCCGATGGCCATAGACGGGAAAGAACCCGTGGGGTCAATGGGCACTGATGTGCCGCTGGCAGTGCTTTCAGACCAGCCGCAGCATCTCAGCAGCTATTTTAAACAATTATTTGCACAGGTTACCAATCCGCCTATTGACCCTATCAGGGAAAGGCTCGTAATGAGCCTGGCTTCTTATGTGGGCAGCAATGGTAATATGCTGGAAGAAGATCCCCGGCATTGTCACGCAGTTGCTCTTAAGCAGCCGATACTTACCAGCACCGAGCTTGAAAAGCTGCGAAGTATAGATACCGGTATTTTCCAGGCAAAAACACTTCAATGTTATTTCAGGGCTGATGGCAGACCAGGTTCCTTAAAAGCCGGTATAGACAGGCTTTGCCGTTATGCCGTGGATGCGGTGCAGGACGGGTTTGAGGTGATCATTCTTTCAGACCGGGCGATAGATTCGGACCATGCAGCCATACCTTCCCTGCTGGCGGTTTCGTCAGTGCATCATCACCTTATCCGCAAGGGGCTGCGAGGCCAGGTGGGTATAGTGGTGGAGGCGGGAGATGTGTGGGAAGTGCATCATTTTGCATGTCTCATAGGTTTCGGGGCAACAGCCATTAACCCTTACCTTACACTGGCTACCATCCGTACCATGAAGAGCAACAACAGGTGGGAAACGGATCAGCCATGGGAACAACTGCGCAAGAACTATGTGAAAGCGGTTTGCGATGGTTTGCTGAAGGTATTTTCCAAAATGGGCATATCCACTCTGCAGTCTTATCAGGGCGCCCAGATATTTGAGATCCTCGGGCTTAACCATGAAGTGGTGAACAAATGCTTTGCCGGAGCCGTGAGCCGAATCGAAGGTATGGGGCTGGACGAAATAGCCAAAGAGGCGCTGGCAAAACACATACTGGCATTTAACCAGAAAAAGATACCGGTGGACAGGCTGCCCGTCGGTGGAATATACCAGTGGAAAAGAAAGGGTGAATTTCATTTGTTCAACCCGCAAACCATTCACCTGCTGCAGTATTCTACCCGGATGAACGACTACAATATCTTTAAAAAATACAGCAGGGCAGTAAATGAGCTGGGAGAAAAAGCATGTACGCTCAGGAGCCTTTTCCGCTTCAAGCGCAACCGTCCTTCCATTCCTATCGAGGAAGTAGAGCCTGCAGAGAATATTTATAAGCGTTTCGCTACCGGCGCCATGTCTTTCGGGTCTATTTCCTGGGAAGCACATACCACGCTTGCCATAGCTATGAACCGCATTGGGGGAAAGAGCAATACCGGTGAGGGCGGGGAAGATGAAAGAAGGTATGAGCTGTTGCCCAACGGCGATTCCATGCGTTCTGCCATAAAGCAGGTGGCATCTGCAAGGTTTGGCGTAACAAGCCAGTACCTTACAGAAGCCGACGAGCTGCAGATCAAGATGGCCCAGGGTGCTAAGCCCGGTGAAGGTGGACAGTTGCCCGGCGATAAGGTTGATGAGTGGATCGGGAGAGTGCGTCATTCCACGCCGGGAGTAGGTCTGATATCCCCTCCCCCGCATCACGATATATATTCCATTGAAGATCTTGCACAGCTGATATATGACCTGAAAAATGCCAACAGGGCTGCAAGGATCAATGTTAAGCTGGTGTCGAAAGCAGGCGTGGGCACTATTGCCGCCGGTGTGGCAAAAGCAAAGGCTGATGTAATATTGATCGCCGGCTTTGATGGCGGCACGGGTGCTTCCCCGGTAAGCTCCATTAAGCACGCGGGTCTTCCGTGGGAGCTTGGTTTGGCGGAAAGCCATCAGACGCTGGTCAGAAATAAATTAAGAAGCCGTGTGGTGCTTCAGGCCGACGGGCAGATGAAGACAGCGCGTGATATAGCCATCGCTACGCTGTTAGGGGCAGAAGAGTGGGGTGTGGCTACCGCTGCGCTGGTGGTGGAGGGTTGCATTATGATGCGTAAATGTCACATGAATACCTGTCCTGTGGGTGTGGCAACGCAGGATCCGGAGCTGCGCAAGCGCTTTTCCGGAAATGCGGATCATGTAGTGAATTTCTTCAGATTCATTACCCAGGATCTCAGGGAGATCATGGCAGAGCTTGGTTTCCGTACCATTAACGAAATGGTAGGACAGGCAGATTGTCTTGAAAGAAGAGATGATATTACACATTGGAAATACAGCAGGCTTGACCTGTCTCCAATTCTCTACAGGGAGCCTGCCTCCGAGCAGATAGGGCTGTACCACCAGGAAGACCAGGATCACGGGCTTTCTGATGTTCTTGATTGGAAATTCCTGGAAGTTGCCCGACCGGCTCTCGAAAAAAGAGAACGCGTATATGGTGAGTTCAGGATAAGAAATACAGACCGTACTGCCGGGACGATCCTCTCCAATGAAATTACAAAACGCTATAAAGCAGCCGGTCTTCCGGAAGATACCATACATCTTAAATTGACAGGTACGGCAGGTCAGAGCTTTGGCGCTTTCAACACCAAAGGAGTTACGCTGGAGCTGGAAGGCGATGCCAATGATTATTTTGGTAAAGGATTGAGCGGCGCCAGGCTGATCATCTATCCGTCAAAAGAAGCGGGCTTTGTGCCAGAGGAAAATATCATTATCGGTAATGTCGCTTTTTATGGTGCTACTTCCGGGGAAGCGTTTATCCGCGGTAATGCAGGAGAGCGTTTCTGCGTAAGAAATTCAGGCGCCAATGCAGTAGTAGAAGGCGTAGGGGATCATGGCTGCGAATATATGACCGGGGGCAGGGTAGTTATCCTCGGCGATACCGGGAGGAATTTTGCAGCAGGTATGAGCGGGGGAATAGCTTATGTATATGATGTGAAGGGTCAATTTGCCGAAAACTGCAATATGGAAATGATTGACCTGGATCCTGTGATCAATGGCGAGTCGGAAGAGCTGCACGATATGATCACCAGGCATTATGCCTTTACCGGCAGCGCTGTTGCCAAATTCATACTGGATGATTTTGAGAACCAGCTCAGGAATTTTGTAAAAGTGTATCCGAAAGATTATAAAAAAGCGGTACAGAAAGCAAAACTTAAAGTGGAAGGGCGATAGTCGCCGGTTTTATCTAAAAATTAAATATCAGGTGTAGTAATATGGGAAAGCCAACAGGGTTTATAGAGTTTACACGGGAACTACCTCATAAAAAGCCGGTAGCCGATCGTTTGAAAAACTATAACGAGTTTGTAGAGCGGTTTCCGGAGCAGGATCTTACAAAACAGGCGGCACGCTGCATGAATTGCGGTATTCCTTTTTGCCATAGCAATACGGGGTGTCCTTTGGGAAATATCATCCCGGAATTCAATGATGCCGTATACCGTAAAAGCTGGCGTGAAGCGTATGATATTTTAACCTCTACCAATAATTTCCCTGAATTTACCGGCCGTATATGTCCTGCTCCCTGTGAGAGCGCCTGTGTGCTTGGCATTAATCAGCCGCCGGTTACCATCGAGGAAATAGAAAAGCATATTATAGAGATCGCTTTTGAAAAAGGTTTTGTTCAGCCGCGCACTCCCAATGTGCGCACCGGGAAAAAGATTGCAGTGGTGGGCTCAGGCCCGGCAGGGCTTGCTGCGGCAGCCCAGTTGAATTATGCAGGACACAGTGTAACTGTTTTTGAAAGAGATGATGCGGCAGGTGGCTTATTGCGCTATGGCATCCCCGATTTCAAGCTGGAAAAATGGGTAGTGGAGCGCAGGGTAGAGCTGTTAGAAAAGGAAGGGGTGGAATTTCGCTATAACGCTAATGTAGGCGTGAATGTCAGTATAAATGACCTGCTCCGTGAATATCACGCCATCGTTTTGTCGGGCGGATCTACCGAGCCCAGGGATTTGCCTATACCCGGGCGGGAGCTGAAAGGCGTTCATTACGCTATGCAGTTTCTTAAACAGCAGAATAAGCGCAATGCCGGAAAGAACCCGCTTGCCAATGCTGCCATTGAAAGTAATATCCTGCACGAGGAAATACTGGCCAACGGAAAGAACGTTGTGGTAATAGGAGGGGGCGACACCGGCAGTGATTGTGTGGGAACGTCTAATCGCCAGGGAGCGAATTCAGTCACCCAGTTTGAGCTGATGCCCAAGCCTCCCGGTGAACGTACTCCCTTTATGCCGTGGCCCACTTACCCGATGATATTAAAGACCTCTTCCTCTCATGATGAGGGATGTGACCGTCATTGGGCAATTGCCACGAAGGAATTTGTAGGTGATGGCAAAGGAAACCTGAAAGCGCTGAAAATAGTAGACCTGGAATGGAAGTTTGCCGACGACCTGCGCCCTTCACGGTTTGAAGAAGTACCTGGTTCGGAGAAGGAAATTTCCTGCGAACTGGCGCTGCTTGCGATGGGGTTTGTTCATCCCCAGCATGCAGGGCTGCTTGATGAGCTCGAAGTGGAATACGATGAAAGAGGGAATGTAAAAGCTTCTGAAAAAGCATATCAGACCAATATCCCTAAAATCTTTACTGCCGGTGATATGCGCAGGGGGCAGTCGCTCGTGGTATGGGCGATAAGTGAAGGAAGAGAATGTGCCCGTAAAGTAGATGAATTTTTAATGGGTACCTCCCTGCTCGAAACGAAGGATGCTTCATTGCTTTCGCTTTTTGTATAAATAAATGTAAAAAAGGGCTGCATATTCATATTAATTAACGGCATTGAATTATTTTTAAAGTATTCAATGCACCCTGTTTTATACCATATCGCGGCTAGTTTCCTGCTTTTGCTTTTCTGCCTGAAGGATGTTGCTGTTTGCATGCAGGATTATAAGCATATAGTTGCGGTAACTGCATCTGCAGAGGATGACCTGCCTGAGCTTCCGGGAAAGAAAAATAACGCGGAAAAAGAATTCCAATACGAATTTGTACCCTTGTATCATCGTGCCGGCATTATTGCTTCAGCACCGGCAGCGGCAATTATAACCGGAATGCACAGGCGCTTTGCTTTCCATCCGGATGCATTGCCTGCTGTGCCTACCCCTCCTCCTGAAATAAGCTGATCTTCCCTTTGCTTTCTCACTAAGGATTCCACATGCCGCGATTTTGCAGCATGCTATTTTCATTATTAAATTTAACAACAATGAGCGCCAGGTATATTAATAAACGTATTCCGTTGTTCATCCTTTCATTTTTTATATGCTCCTTTTCATTTTCACAACATGCTGTGAAAGAGCCAAAAGTAATATATAGCGATATTGGTAATGTGTTGCTTAAAGTTGCGCAACTGGAGCCCAAAACTTTTGATTATGCGGCAAATAAAGGCAGCGGCAGTCTTTCTTTAGGACGGCAGCCTTATGGCTTTGCACCTGAAAATATGAGGAAAGTGTTCCCCGAGCTGATGTTGCAGGCTACAGTGACTGATAAGATTGGAAAAAACCTCTATCGCAACCGCAGCGTGCTTACTGTTAACGATACGGGACTGATACCTGTATTGGTAGCTTCTATCCATGAGCTGCATGCGGAAATTGAAAAGCTTAAAACAGAAATTGCCGGGCTGAAAGCTGATGCTTTGTCAAATGTGAGAAGATAGGAGTGAACCGTCAAAGGTATGAGGTGCAATCATTTGCTATTGCCCGTTGCTTATTATAGTAGGGGAGCCGGCGTAAGCCGGCTTTTTTGCAGGATGGCGGAGTGTTCAATAATGCGAAGGGAAAATCATTGCTCTGCTTTCCAGGCGGATTCACACACGAACGGGGCTATCCGGTAAGACCTGCTATTACAAGCTTTAGGAGCCTAAGCCCATAAGCAGACAAGCCGGGACCAATATGGGGCAGTACAATGGCAATATCAAAACCCTCTTTTCGCCGCCAAGTGTCCTTTCATCCGGAGACGGACTATCTGTACTGAGCCAGATTATCCTGGGTGCCTTAGTAAGGCTGTTTATAAATATGAAATACCGGTGAGTAAACTGTTTCGTTATTGTCCGTAGCAGTTACACGGAGCTGAACGGGTATCCCTTTTTGCATGGGCCTTCCGGTTATTTTGAAACTAAAATCTTTTGCTTCATCTGCATCAATGCTCTGGTATAGTTTATTATAACGGGGCAATGCAAATTTAATATTCATTTTCTCGGACAGCTTTTTCCCTTCCCGCCACTGTTTAAAAAAATAACTGTCTTCATTAATAGCAGCAGAATAGATGACCCCCCAGTAGCTGTCGTCTTCTTCCACAGTTATCATTTCTACAATAAGTTGCCTGTTGTTTTCGCCCGGATTGCTCACGGTAATATTAATCTCATCTTCCTTACTGTTTACCGTTGTAAACAGCGTGTCAATGGTAAATGATGGGATATTGCCTGTATTCTGATGGATATTCTGCGCACAGATATTTTCCCCTGCGAAGCATAGCAAAGAAAAAAATAATAGTTGTTTCATAATCCAAAACATTGCTTTGGGAAAACGGCTATGCTGCGGGGAAAGTATTTTGCCTGCCGAATGATATATATAGTATGAGGGAGATTTTTCAAATATCAATTGAAATGCGCTCCCTCTTTTTTAAAATTAGTTTGAATTCAAACTAATAGCCTACCTTTACAAAAAAGTATCACCACTGTAATGGCTCTAACACCTGGAAATATTGCGGAGCTGGCGCTGGAGCTTGGGCGGGCAATGAACGAAATGAAAAGCCGCTTACGCCAGCAGATACGCTCAAGGATCGGCGAATACGATCCCGGGCTTTCCTTTGAACTGCTGGAAATTATCGGGCTGCTCTGGCGCAGAGACGGCATCAACCAGCAGGAGATAGCGGAAATAGTAAGTAAGGATAAATCGAGCGTTACCTATTTGATCAACAGCCTGGTAAAGCGGGGGTTGGTAAAACGGGTAGAGAATAAAAATGACAGGAGAAACAAACAGGTTTTTCTCACTCCTAAAGGCAGACAAATAAGAAAAATAATATTTCCCTGGGTATTGGATCTGTATCAACAGGCTGCCGGAGATACAGGCAGCGATGAAATCCGGAATGCTATTGCACTGCTAAAGAAAATGACTGCAAATCTTGGTTAGATGGAAGAGGGTTCATTAGTTGAATATGGAGCAAGGCGCGTAATTATCACTATCACCGCAGTTACCTGCGCCCTGCTCCAGATTGTTGACACTACGATAGTAAATATAGCGCTGCCAACGATGCAGGGCGGGCTCGGCGCCTCTCTTTCAGAAATCACATGGGTGATCACGGCTTATGCTATAGCAAATGTGGTAGTCATGCCTATGACAAGCTGGCTGAGTCAGCAGTTCGGTCGCCGTAATTATTTTGCCGGCTCTGTCATTATTTTTACCGTTTGTTCTTTGCTTTGCGGAAATGCGACCACTATAACCGAGCTGATCGTCTTTCGTTTTTTGCAGGGCATAGGAGGAGGTGCGCTGCTGGTCACGGCGCAAACCATTATCACGGAAAGCTACCCTGTTAAAAAAAGAGCTATGGCACAAACTATTTATGTGCTTGGCGTGATAGTAGGCCCTACGCTGGGGCCTCCATTGGGAGGATATATCGTGGATAACTATTCATGGCCGTTCATTTTCTATATCAATATACCCATAGGTATAGTCGCAACAATGCTTACCATCCGGTATATTAAAAGTCCAAGGTATGCTGAAAAGGTAAGCTCAAAGCATGTTGACTGGCTCGGGATCGGGCTGCTGACCATTGCGGTAGGCCTTCTGCAGTTCATCCTGGAAAAAGGCCAGGAGGAAGACTGGTTCAGCAGCTCACTGATCAGCATTTCAGCGGCTATTTCATTTTTTGGCTTTTTCTTTTTTATCTGGAGAGAGCTGGTGTATAAATACCCTGTTGTTGAGCTCAGGGTTTTAAGAAATGTAAACCTGTCGGTGGGCAGCATACTGTCGTTTGTGTTGGGCTTCGGGTTGTTTGGGTCTACTTTTATTATCCCGCTTTATACCCAAACGATCATGGGGTGGACTGCATTCCAGGCGGGAATGCTCATGATACCCAGCACTGTTTTCACGGCGATCATGATGCCATTCGTGGGGAAGATGATGGAAAGAGGCGTTTCTTTCCGCCTGATGATCACGTCCGGCATGGTCATATTTTTTATGTACAGCCTGATGGCCTACAAAGTGCTTACTCCCGATACCGGAGGGGACGCTTTTTTTTGGATCTTAGTTATCCGGGGAGTGGGGCTTGGGTTGCTGTCTGTTCCTGTGACCACTATGGCTTTGTCTACCCTGCATGGCCCGCAGATAAGCCAGGGTGCTGCACTATCAGGCATGCTGAGGCAACTGGGCGGATCTTTTGGCGTGGCGCTTATTACTACTTATCTTACCCGGGACGTACAGTTTCACCGGGTAGACCTGATAAGCAATATTTCTTTATATAATCCTGCTGTGCAGCAAAGAATGGAGCTTCTTGCCAAAAACTTCCAGCGCAAAGGGATGGCATGGGACGCAGCTCAAAAGGCTGCTCTGCAATTAGAAGATAATATAGTAAATGTACAGGCTACAGTGCTCTCTTATATGGACATATTTCTTTGGATCGGCGTTATGTTCCTGGTATGTGTTCCATTTGTGCTGATACTGGTAAAAAAAGCTAAGAATAAAGTACAGCCGCCCGAAGTTATACATGAATAGCAGGGGTTGATGTTGAACGCGGGATAGCAATTACAACCGGGAATCCAGCTCCGAGAACGTTTACGTAGTTTTTTTATAGCGCTACCGGTGATTTCCTGATCTTTAATCAATGACGAGACCTGTATAAAGCCTGGATAAAATGACGTTAAAAGTAATTGTCGTTCAGATATGTAAAAACCAATAATACAATGACACAGCAGCTATTTATTAAGATCCGCCAGGGGATTTGTTTCATGTATATTCTGGGAGCATTGCTGGGCATTTGTACATGCGATGCTGCAGCGCAGGCTAAAAATGATCTTGATGTAATAAAAAGCTGGATCCGTTTCAGTGATGCTCCCAATGCGTTGTATCATCATCTTGCCGGCCAGGCATTTGAGCTTCTTGATAAACGTGCCAATACCGTAGCTGCCATACATTCATTGCCCGAATGGAAAAGAAGGCAGGAATTTGTACGCAAAACACTCCTGGATATTGTTGGTCCCTTTCCTGCGAAAACTCCCCTGAATCCGGGCATTACAAGAACTATTGTAAAAGAGTACTATAAGGTTGAACATATTGTTTATGAATCACAGCCGGGATTTTATGTTACCTCTTCATTTTATATCCCAAACAATCTGAAAGGTAAGGCTCCGGCAATAATCTATTGCAGCGGACATTCAGACCTTGGGTACCGTAATCCTGTTTATCAATATGTAATTCTTAACCTCGTCAAAAAAGGCTTTATCGTGTTTGCTTTTGATCCTGCAGGCCAGGGTGAACGCTCTGAATATTATGATCCCGGAAAAGGGAAATCTTCTGTTGGGGGTACTACTACTGAGCATTCCATTGCCGGGGCCCAGGCTTTTATTGCAGGAAGCTCGCAGGCGCGGTATATGATCTGGGATGGTATCAGGGCGGTAGATTACCTGCTAACCCGGAAGGAAGTAGACCCTGCAAGAATAGGCATAACAGGCCGTTCCGGCGGAGGAACACAAACTGCCTACATCGCTGCTATGGATAACAGGATAAAGGCAGCAGCGCCTGAAAATTATATTACCAACTTCGCCCGTTTGATTGAAACGGCTGGTCCCCAGGATGCCGAACAAAATATGTTTAATGCGATTGAACGCGGAATGGATATGGCTGATTATTTAGAGGTACGTGCGCCCAGGCCTACTTTGATGATAACTACCACCAGGGACATGTTTAGCATTCAGGGCGCCATGGAAACCGCAAAAGAAGCAGCCCACATTTATAAAGCTTATGGCAGGTCAGATCAATTCAGAATGGTTACTGATGACTCAGTACATGCCTCTACCCAAAAGAACAGGGAGGCGATGTATGCGTTTTTTCAGAAATACCTGAGTAATCCCGGTGATTCATCTGATGAAGAACTTACTATTTTAACACCTGAAGAACTCCGGGTGACGGAAACAGGGCAGGTATCTACCTCATTAAACAGTGAGACCATTTTTAGCCTGAACCGGAAAGAGGCAGCAGCACTGGAAAATAAATTACAGATTGCACGGAAAAACCTGCCCCGTAATTTTCCTGCAGCAGTAAGATCAGCTAAAAAGCTGTCCGGCTACAAAGCGCCGGTGAAATGGAATGAACCGGTGTTTACGGGTCGCTTTCAAAAAGAGGGTTATGCTATTGAGAAATATTTTGTAAAAGGCGAAGGTGATTATCCTGTTCCCTATTTATTGATGAAGCCTGATCACCCTGGCCATAAAGCGTTAATATACCTCAATCCATCAGGTAAGCCAACAACAGATTCAGACAGGGAAATTGAGTGGTTTATCAGAAATGGTATTACTATCCTGGCGCCTGACCTCATAGGCACCGGTGAAACGGGACCCGGCAGTTTTCGTGGTGATTCTTATATCAGTGGAGTTTCCTATAATGTCTGGTTTCTTTCAATGCTGATCGGCAGAAGCATTACCGGGATTCAGGCCGGAGACGTAATAAGGCTTGCGGATCTCGTAAAGAAAAGCGGGGGAATAGACGTGGTATATGGGCTGGCCCGCAAAGAAATGGCGCCAGTACTTTTACATGCTGCCGCTTTTGATCCGATTATTGACAGGGTCGCATTGATTGAATCATATTCCTCCTACAGATCTGTAGTAATGAGCCGTTTTTATACACCGGCTTTTATTCCGGGTACCGTCCCTGCAGCATTAGAGGCTTATGATCTTCCCGACCTGGCGGCAAGTCTTGCGCCAAGAAAACTTGTAATGGCAGGTGTAACAGATGGGGCAGCTAACCATAGCGGTCCTGACAATATAAAAGAAGATTTGCAGGTGATCAGTGATGCTTATCGCATCAGGAAGGCAGATGACCAACTGAATATAATAGCAGGAAGATATACAGGGACGCTGGATGAGCTATATAAAGCCTGGATCAAATAGCAGGAACGAAAAAAAATCGTTAGTTACCTGCAAAAGGAATCTCTCTTTATTTTTTTGAAAAGTATGGGGAGGTAAAATAATGTGGCTATTAAAATAGAGCGATCCTTATTTTTGATTTAACTCTTTGGTACAATTTTATTAATCATTAAACAATAAACCAATGACAGAGAGACGACATTTTATTAAACAAAGTCTGATGGGAGCCACCGGTATAGCTATAGGAGGTATGGGGTTGAGCGCAAAATCCTATGCCTCCATAAAAGGGGCTAACGATAGGATCATTATAGCGGTTGCAGGTATTAATGGCCGTGGAAAATCCCATATTGATGCCTGGTGCAGGATCAAAAAAAGCCATAACGTATGGTTGAAAACGTTGTGTGATACTGATGAGCGCCTGTTTCCTGCAGGATCTAAAGCCGTAGCGGATAAGACAGGGGAAAAGCCGCTGACGGAATGGGATATGCGAAAAGTATTAGATGATAAAGAGATAGATGCGGTTTCAATGGCAATACCCAACCACTGGCATGCGCTTGCTACTATATGGGCATGCCAGGCTGGTAAGCATGTATATGTAGAAAAGCCTGCCATGCACAATATCTGGGAAGGAAGGAAGATGATTGAGGCCGCCCGTAAGTACGACCGGCGTGTGCAGGTAGGCTTCCAGAACCGTTCCATCCCGGAAGTGATGGCAGCAATGAAATTTTTGCATGATGGTGGTATCGGCAAGATATATATGGCCCGCGGAATGTGCATCAAGCCACGTGATTCGTTTGGCATCGCTAAAGACAGCACTCCTCCTGCAGGCTTTCATTATGATCGTTGGTTGGGCCCGGCTACCTGGCGTGCGTATAATGAAAAACGCAGCCATTATAACTGGCACTGGTTCTGGGACACCGGCAATGGAGATACCGGCAACCAGGGACCTCACCAGTTTGATGTGGCCCGCTGGGGACTGAATAAGAATGAACATCCTGTTTCGGTTTATTCCAATGGCGGCATTTTTGGATGGAGCCCCGACAAATGTGCCCAGGAAACACCCGATATTCAATCAACGATCGCTAAATATAAAGACGGAACCATACTTGAATTTGAGACCCGTGGCAGGCCTTCTAACGGGGAATCCAGTTTGGATATACGGATTGGCAACGTATTTTTCGGGACTGAAGGATATCTGGAGCTGAACGGAAGTATCTGGAAAGCTTTTCGTAACCGGGAGACAAAACCCTTTGCCGGATCAAACTCCGGAGCGGGCAATGAAACCATTTCGCTTAGCGGCCCCAGTGAGCCCGAACATTTTGTCAATTTTATTGATGCATTACGTTCGGGGAAAGATGAAACACTGCATTGCGATATCAATGAAGGTTTTTATTCAACTACTGTTCCTCTTCTGGCAAATATTTCTTATCGCCTGGGCAGAGAGGTTCGTTTTATGGGTGCTGATATGGACAATGAAATGATTATTAATGATCCTGAAGCAAATGCCATGCTCACAAGAGTATACCGTCCTCCTTATGTTGTGCCCGGCGAGGTATAACCTGTGTTTAACAGAGATATACTCCTGACAAAATATTTTCACGCGAAGGCAATCTTGTGTCTTCGCGTGAAATAAATACTTGGGAGTAGTCCCATTTACCAGGTGAAGAGGCGTATATAATCTGGTAAATACCGCGTTTGAAATGCATTACTTCGCCTGCCGGATTTATTTTAATTCATTTTGCCCCATATAGTGGCGGTAAATTAATTCTACAGGATCATGAAACTACATACAATAGCACTTATTTTATTGCCGGTTATATACTGTTTTTCGTGCAGCCCGAGACTGCAGGAAAAGAAGGAAAACAAAACAGGAGCGGGGCAGAAAGTTGAACTAATCAATGATACCACCGCCCGGAAAGTGGATGTGATGATAGATGGTAAACTATTTACTGCTTATTGTTACTCAGATACGTTGCTGAAGCAAATACTTTATCCGATACTGACCCCGGCAGGTACTCCAATTACCCGCGGATGGCCTATAAAGCCAAGACCGGGTGAACGTGCTGATCATCCTCACCACCGCGGCATGTGGCTCAATTACGGGGATGTCAATGGTTATGATTTTTGGGGTAACTCTTACGAGATCCCGGCGGAGGTAAGAAAAGTTCACGATGGGAGCATAAAATATATAAAAACTGATAGCCTCGCTTCAGGAGATGGTGAAGGCGTTCTTGTTGCCAGTTCAGCCTGGAATGATCCTTTTGGTAAGGAACTCCTGGCGGAGAAAACGACTTATCACTTTATCGCTAAAGATACTTTGCGGATCATAGACCGTATAACTACCTTGACTGCAGTTAACGGACCTGTAGTAATGAAAGACACCAAGGAAGGCATGTTTGGTATAAGGGTAGCGCGGCAACTGGAATTGCCTTCAAAAGGGGAAGCTACTTTTATAGATGCAGCGGGAAATGCTACCAAAGTGTCACAAATGTCTAATGAAGGGGTTACGGGAAATTACAGGAGCAGTGAAGGCGTCACAGGCGACTCGGTGTGGAGCACGAGAGCAAAATGGATGGACTTGTACGGAAAGATCGGCAATGAGGATATTTCACTGGTTATTTGCGATCATCCGAAAAACCTGAGTTATCCTACCTATTGGCATGCGCGCGGGTATGGACTGTTTGCAGCCAATCCCTTTGGTGTAAAGGATTTTACCAACGGAAAACAAGCATTAAATTATACAATCCCTGCCGGGCAGCAGCTGACTTTCAGATACAGGGTGATCATTAGCTCCGGACATCAATTAACAGATAATGAGATCAATGATCTTGCACAGGATTTTGCTAAAAAATATTAATACTGTTTACATCTGATATGTTGAGGCAGGAATACCATGACAACCTGCTGAAAGATGCTCCGGATTTTTTGAGCCAAATTAGTCTTTTGAAAGTTACTCGATTATCAGTTGGTTGCGGTCCCGGCGATCCCAACTTTGTTTGCACATCTCCAACATTCCGTAATTTTGAGGGCTGCTTAGCGGAAATATGAATTATAACGAAACTATTGAATATCTCTACCGTGCGCTGCCCATGTTCAGCAGGGTAGGAGATGCGGCTATAAAGAAAGACCTTACCAATACGCGGATATTGTGCGGGCGACTGGATGACCCACAGCAAAAATTCAAAACAATACATGTTGCCGGCACCAATGGCAAGGGCTCAGTGAGCCACATGCTGGCGGCGGTATTACAGCAATCGGGATATCTTACAGGTCTGTATACTTCCCCGCACCTGCATGATTTCAGGGAAAGAATTAAAGTAGATGGTGAAATGGTGAGTGAGCAGTTTGTAGTTGATTTTACAGAACGTGTACGGCCCTGGATAGACGAAATACAACCCTCCTTTTTTGAGATTACGGTAGCCATGGCTTTTGAGTATTTTGCTGCAATGAGGGTAGACGTTGCCGTTATTGAAACGGGTCTCGGCGGCCGGCTCGACAGCACGAATATCATCTTTCCCGAATTATGTGTGATCACCAATATTAGTATGGATCACATGCATATCCTGGGAGACAGCCTTCCAAAGATCGCTGCTGAAAAGGCCGGTATCATTAAGGATCATGTTCCCGTAGTCATTGGTGAAACGCAGGAGGAAACAATGCCTGTATTTGTGCGGGTTGCAAAGGAGAAAGCCGCTCCTGTATATGCTGCTGACCGGGAGAGATATGCTGATGCATACCGGTATAAGGAGCATGCACTTGAAGTGACGGTAGTAAGATCGTCGGATAATGAAAAGCAGGTCATCCCGCTTGATCTTACAGGGCTGTACCAGGCAAAGAACCTGCTGACCGTATTGTCTGCTGTTGACCGGTTGAGGGAAAAAGGATGGCTAATACCTGAAGATACTGTGCTGCAGGCCTTGCGCAGCGTAAAAAAACTGACGGGGCTGCATGGCAGGTGGGAGCTTATTCACCATGCTCCTGCAGTAGTGCTGGATGTGGGGCATAACGAAGATGGTATCAGGCAGATATGCATGCAAATAGAAGCGATGGATTACCATGAGCTGCATATCATCATCGGGATGGTGAAGGATAAAGCTATTGAGCAGGTGCTGCAGTTGTTGCCCAAAGAGGCAAATTATTATTTTACCCGGGCGCAGATACCAAGGGCGTTGCCTGAAGATCAACTGGCAACAGCGGCGGCTGTCTGCGGACTGAATGGTCACCATTATCCAAATGTAAATGCAGCGCTGAAAAAAGCCCTTGAGCAAGCAACCGGAAATGACCTTATTATAGTTTGCGGCAGTGTATTTGTAGTGGGGGAAGTGGATAGCGATCTGCTGTGAGCGATCAGCCTTCAGCTATCAGCGATGAGCGGTTGATGATGAAACGTCAAACGTGGAAAAGCAGGAAGTTAATCCGAAGCGTGAACAGGCAATGGGCAATAGTGAATGGGGAAAGCTTTCAGCGGTCTCAAATTTCAAATTTCAAATCGTTCCCGGCTATGCTTTTACGTCAAACCATACTTTTTCGCTGTTGTCCCAGTCGCCGTTGTAATTGATCGTGAGCTCTTCGCCATCCCCTATGCTCCTTACGGTTTTAATGAATATGGTTTGAGCTGTATAATCCATAAAATACTCACAATTTGCCTGGTAAGAATGATTATATATGGGTATATATCCCAATGCCATACAACATCGGTCTTTATGCTCGCCCCATATAAAAATATAGTCATGCAATAAAGTCTGATCAAGCAGTTCTTTTTCCTCTCCACTCATTACGATGACAGGGGCGACTTCCACGATCGTGCCCGGCTTTATTTTTTTTCTGGTAAAAACACCCCGTCCTTTATCTTTGGCGGCATCAATATACAGGAAAGGCGACAGCATAGTTGGCAGATGTGTTTGTTGTACTGATGATGTTTTCGGTGATTACCCAAAGCTATTTCTAATTTTGCAACATTAAAACAAAAAATCATGTCGCTTGATCAGGAAGAAATAACCTTGCAGGAGAAGTTTGAAGAGCTGATAGCTTCAAACGATAAGTTGCTGATACAGGATTTTTTGAATGATCAGAATATCAGCGATGTGGCACAGCTTATCAGTGACAATGAAGACTACGAAACGCAGATCATCTCCATATTATCCCTGCACAGGGCTGTCAGCACATTCAAGATACTTGATGTGCCGGAACAGAAAAGGATCATTCAATCGCTTCCGGCTCTTAAAACAGCAGAATTGTTGAACGAGCTGCCGGCGGACGACCGTACCGCTTTTCTTGAAGAGCTGCCTACCAGTGTAGTAAGAGAGCTGATCAAGCTGCTTGATCCTGAGGAACGAAAAGTAACGCTTTCGCTGCTCGGCTATCCCGAAGGATCCGTTGGCAGGCTGATGACCCCGGATTATATAGCGGTATATGAAGACTGGACGGTAGAAGAAGTGCTGCAGGAGATAAGAAAAGAGGGCAAGCACATGGAGACGATAGACGTGGTGTATGTCATCAATGGAGATGGAGAGTTTATTGACGATATACGCATCAGGGAAATTATTTTATCCAAGCCCGATAAAATAGTTTCCGAGATCATTGACCGCCGGTATATTGTATTGCATGTAAAGGACGGCCAGGAGGAAGCCAATAATATTTTCAAAATGAACAACAGGGTAGCCCTTCCCGTTGTGGATGATAATAATATACTCGTGGGCATTGTAACGATAGATGATATGCTGTGGGTAGCCAACGAGGAGTTTACTGAAAATATGCAGCGTATGGGTGGTACAGAAGCGCTGGATGAGCCTTACCTGGAAATTCCCCTGTTCAAGCTGTTTAAGAAGAGGGTAGGCTGGCTCGTCATTCTTTTTATTGGCGAGATGCTTACGGCAACGGCTATGAGCTTTTTTGAAGATGAGATCGCAAAAGCGATAGTGCTGGCGCTTTTTGTCCCGCTGATCATATCCAGCGGAGGCAACAGCGGATCGCAGGCCTCAACGCTTATCATACAGGCTATGGCATTGGGTGAAGTATATATTGCCGACTGGTGGCGGGTGCTGCGACGCGAAATATTGTCGGGGCTGATGCTGGGCGCGGTACTGGGCATAATTGGTTTCTTCAGGATAGAGGTATGGTCTCATTTTTTCCCGCAGGTATATGGCGAGCATGCGCTTCCGGTAGCCATTACCGTTGGTTTCTCCCTGGTAGGGGTGGTATTGTGGGGAACGCTCAGCGGTTCTATGCTGCCGATATTGCTGAAAAAGCTTGGTGCAGATCCGGCTACATCTTCGGCGCCCTTTGTGGCTACCCTGGTAGATGTGACCGGGCTGATCATTTATTTTTCATTCGCGTACCTGTTTTTAAGGGGAGTATTGTTGTGAGGATTTGAACCACCGGGGCACTAAGATGCACGAAGCAGTTTTCTGGGGAAACACAATTTCTGGCAGCGGTCGCAGCGGTGCAATGAGCGCTGCGATGTTTTCTTTGCAGCGCTGCTCCTTTGCGCATGTTGCGTAAACCCCTTTGAAAATATATGCTATAGACCTATCTTCGGAGCCCGGTTTTAATCTTCTAAATTTTCATATATGAGAAAAACTTTGGTAACGATTGTATGTATCTGTCTTGCCGGAACTACGGTATTTGCACAAAAGAAAAGATTGTTCGACGAAACGCCTGCGCAAAAGCAGCAACGTATGCAGTGGTGGGAAGACGCCCGCTTTGGCATGTTCATTCACTGGGGGCTGTATGCTTTGCCGGCCAGGCATGAGTGGGTTAAAAACCGTGAGCGCATTACCAACGAAGCGTATCAGAAATATTTTGACCTCTTTAATCCTGACCTGTTTGAGCCTAAAAAATGGGCGAAAGAGGCCAAAGCGGCAGGCATGAAATATGCCGTGCTTACCACCAAGCATCATGAGGGCTTTTGCCTGTTTGACAGCAAGTATACCGACTATAAAGCCACCAATACTCCTGCCAAACGAGACCTGGTAAGAGAATTTGTTGATGCCTTCCGCGCCGAAGGTATTAAAGTAGGATTTTACTATTCTCTTATTGACTGGCATCATCCTGATTTTACCATTGACAGGGTGCATCCGCAGCGCCTTGATGAGAATGCCCCCGAAGCTGAATGGGAAAAGATCAACAAGGGGCGTGATATGGCGAAATACCGCGAATATCTTTTCAACCAGGTAACGGAGTTGCTGACGAATTACGGAAAAATAGATATCCTGTGGCTGGATTTTTCTTACCCCGGAAAGCATGGTAAAGGAAAGGACGACTGGAACTCGGTGGCGCTCATCAAACAAATCAGGAAACTGCAGCCCGGCATTATTGTAGATAACCGACTTAACCTGGAAGACTATGAAGATGGTGAAGACTTTGAGACCCCTGAGCAGGTGAAACCTGAAACGCTTGCCAAATACCGTGGCAAGACCTGGGAAACCTGCCAGACTTTTTCGGGATCATGGGGATATTACCGGGATGAACATAGCTGGAAATCCGATAAGCAGTTGCTGGATCTTCTTATTACCTCTACCGCCAATGGCGGCAACCTCATACTGAATGTAGGGCCTACTGCCCGTGGAGAATTTGACTACAGGGCTACCAGAGCGCTCGACAGCCTTTCATTATGGATGCATGGCAACAACAGGTCCATATACAATTGTACGTACGCACCTGATGGATTTTCTGTGCCTGAGGGTGCAAGGCTTACTTATAACCCCCAGACCAAACGCCTGTATGTTCACCTTTTTGATTATCCATATGCCCGGCAACTGGTATTAAAAGGATATGGCGGCAGGATCAGCTATGCACAGTTCCTTCATGACGGATCTGAAGTAAGGACAGTAGATAAATCAGCTATTGATAAAGCTGCTGCAGGCAGTGATATTGTACTGGATCTGCCCGCAGAGCAGCCACCGGTTGAAGTCCCTGTTATTGAACTGATATTAAAATAAACAAGATGAATAGTAAGCTGGTCAAAAATTTTGTAGCGATTTGTCTGCCTGCATCTGTATTGTTCGGATGTGCAGGAGGAAGTAACAACAATAAGCAGGATGAGACAATTGAGCATGCGCCCGCTCCTTACGGTCCCGTACCTTCTGCCGCACAGCTCAACTGGCATGAGATGGAAACCTACTGCCTGATACATTTCACACCTACTACTTTTGAAAATAAGGAGTGGGGGTATGGCGACGCTTCTCCTTCCATATTCAACCCCGTGCATTTTGATGCCAGCCAGATCGCTGCCGCAGCAAGGTCAGCAGGTTTGCGGGGGCTTGTTTCCGTTGCCAAACACCATGATGGTTTTTGTTTGTTCCCTACAAAGGCAACAGACTATAATATCAGCAAAAGTCCCTGGCGTGATGGCAAGGGCGATATGGTGAAGGAATTTATGGAAGCCGCGCGTAAGCAGGGAATGCAATTCGGAGCTTATTGTTCCGCCTGGGATAGAAATGATCCTGCCTACGGCACGCCTGAATATGTGCAACACTACCGGCAGGAGCTTACAGATCTTTACAGTAATTACGGTCCGCTGTTCATCAGTTGGCATGATGGCGCCAATGGCGGCGATGGTTATTATGGCGGAGCCAAAGAAAAAAGAACCATTGACCGTTCTGTATATTACAATTGGCCTTCTATATGGGAGATCACACGGAAGCTGCAGCCCGGCGCTGTTATCTTTAGTGATATAGGTCCTGATGTACGCTGGGTGGGCAATGAACGGGGGATGGCCGGTGAGACATGCTGGGCTACATTTACCCCGGTAGGACCTGAAGGGAAAAGCCCTGCTCCGGGTTTTGTGGATGACAGGTTCCTTACTACAGGGCAGCGGGACGGTAAATACTGGATACCCGCCGAATGTGATGTGCCGCTGCGGCCGGGATGGTTTTATCATCCCGACCAGGACGACAAGGTAAAATCGCCCGACCAGTTGTTTGACCTTTACCTTCAAAGCGTAGGCCGCGGAGCCTGTCTCAACCTGGGGCTTTCACCCAATACAGAAGGGTTATTGCATAATAATGATGTAGCATCTTTAAAGGCTTTCGGCGATAAGCTGAACAAAACATTTGCTGACAACCTCGCAAAAGATGCTGTGCTTGCAGCCTCCAATATCCGCGATAAGAATGATAAAGCTTTTGGTACAGCAAAGCTGACGGATGATGACCGCTATAGTTACTGGGCCACCGATGATAAGGAAACAAGTCCGGAACTGATTATAGATATGAAAGAAGCAAAACGGTTCAATATCATCCGGCTGAGGGAGAATATTAAATTAGGACAAAGGCTGGACAGCGTTGTAATAGAACAATGGCAAAACGAGCAATGGCAACCGCTGGCCTCAGCTACCAGCATCGGGTCAACCAGGTTGATAAGATTACCGGAATTTATAACCACACAAAAATTACGGGTACATTTCTTTGCTCCGGTATGTATTGCGCTCAGCGATATAGGGCTGTTTGCCGAGGTTCCGGCAGATTATACTGCTATCAATAAAACCCGGCAAAGTCTTGGTCATGCAGGCTGGAAGGCAATAGCAGGCAGCGTTTCCGCCGGGAGCAGCCAAACAGCGCTCGCTTTTGACGGAGATAAAAATACATTCTGGCAAACCGCCGCAGGCAGCCTTCCGCAACAGATCACCATAGACCTTGGAGGGATAAAGGAAATAAAAGCCTTTTCATGGCTGCCACGCCAGGACAAACAACCTCAGGGACTGATCAGTAAGTATATATTTGAGACAAGCACAGACGGTAAAGAATGGACAACCTCTGCCGAAGGCGAATTTTCGAATATTGCAGCCAACCCGGTAGAGCAATATGTTCCGTTGAAAAAAAATATTGCAGCCAGGTTTATCAGGCTGCAAGCTACTGCGGTAGCAGGCCCAGATAATGTTCCTGCGATCATTACCATAGCCGAGCTGAATGTTTTTTAGGATCAGTCTGGAAGTCTCTGGTAATTATGTCTGCGTATCGGTGAATAGGCAATGGTAAATTCACCATTGCCTATTCGCCATTCACTATTGAGACTTTGTAGTATCCTTGCTTTTCTTTTTCAATAATCCGTTCAGCGTATTCTTCAGCGTTTGTTCTGCATTTTTCCTGGTGTTTTCAAGCGGTTTTCCGTTAGAAGCGCTGTCTTTGCCGCCACCGAGCAGTTGCTTTGCAATATCCTCTTTCAGATCTTTTACTGCCTGGTTCTTTATGGCATTCAAAGAGTCTTTCACCTCATTTTTAGCGCTGTCAATTTTTTGTTGTGCAAATGCTACAGCCTGCTGTTTCATATCGGCAACTGCATCGCCGGCTACCTGTTGCAGGTCAGTTTTCAATTGTGGATTGGTGAGTGTACCGCCCATTTTAACATTCAGGTTAATATAATCACTCAGCTTAACGGGAATGCCTTTGCTGGCGGCCTGCTGTGCAAGATTATTGATCAATGCATTTCCCTGGCTGCCTATCAGGCTGCGGGGCAGCTTTAAACCGATAGCATAATCAATGGATTGATCCAGCCCGTGCATGCCCCCTATCTCCATATCAATGTCTTTTACTTTTACATGAAATGGTTTCACCAGTACTTTTCCATTTGCAAACTCAAAATAAGCTTTGATATCTTTTAATGAAAACCCGTTGAGCTCATTTACATTAAGGGTTTGAGCCAGCTTTTCTACCGGTGCAAATTTTTTCAATACGCCTTCTATTAATAATAAATTTCCTTTTCCTGTTAACGAGCTTATTAGGGGCATCATACCTCCTCCCAGCTTTCCGTTAAGAGTCAGCTCCGAATTGATCTTCCCGGAAATGAATTTTCCTATCGGCATCAGCGCCTGCACGGTGTTGAATGCATTAAATGTTTTTTCCGCGTCAAGCGCATTCACGTCATAGCTCAACGAAATATCAGGTGTTTTCTTGCTTACTTTGGTGGAGTAATACCCGTTTAGTGATAAATTACCGCCTAATGCATTCATGGCTACATTCTTCAGGGATACGGTTTGGTCTTTAATAGCTACAGTACCTTTAAGGTTATCGTATTCAACTTTATCATAAATGAGTTTGTCTACATTAGCATTAAGGGTAAACGCTATATTTTTAGGCACTTCAAAAGGTGCAGATGAAGCGGCTGCAGCAGTATCAGCAGTGGGGGTAGCGGATGTGCCCATGAGATCATTCAGGTTCACCCTGTCTGCGGATACATTCAGTGTCCCCGAAATGGGCTCATCTTTTAGCGCATAACCGATAGCGTTATCTACCGATCCCGTTGCTGTGATATGCGATTTCAGGTATTCCGCTTTCAGCGTATTCAATGTTATGTTCTTCGGGTTGAAAGTAAATGCGGCTTCATTTACTTTAATGCCACCGGGATAATCTTTGCTTACATAAGAAAGATCAGACAGGTTCAGTGTTCCCGAAGTATTTATTTTATCGTACTGGCTTTTATCAATAGATGATTTATTTCCTTTGAAAGCTATATCGGCATTGAGCATTCCCGAAACAGAGGTGCCGGGCTCAAGGGTGGTGAACTGGCTTACAGTACCCAGGTCAAATTTTCCTTTTGCCCTTCCGTCAAAATACGGGTCAGAGGCCGGGTTCTTAAGCAATACATTAAAATCAATGGGGTTGTTGCCAATTTCAACATGCGCTACCGGCACATTGATAACCGTGTGATCCGGTATGCCATCGGGGTTCTCAAACTTTACCTGTATATTACTGTTACGTACCGGCTGGGGAAAATCTTTGGAAGCATAGTTCAAACCGGTGAGATTGATAAAGCCGTTTGCTGTAAAAGGACCGGGCTTTTGCTGCGTGATGACTGCAACATTCCCTTTGGCTGTAGCATCTGCATCAAGCAGCCCCGACAACTTTGTATCTCCGCTGAGCTTTACAAATTTAGTGACCTGCGCCAGGTCGAGCTTTCCCTTTACATTGGCATCAATATACTGATCGGTCATGGGCTTTTTCAGCAACAGCCTGAAATCAAAGGGGTCATTTCCAAATTCAATATGTCCCTTGGAAATATCAACTACCGTATTGTCAGTTACGCCGTCAGGGTTATCTACCTTCATGGCAATATTGATATTCTTTACCGGCTGTGGCAGATCGGGATACTGGAAAAACCCATTGTCCACCTGTAGATTAATATGATAGGAAGGGATCTTTACGGCATTGTATTCCCCTTTTACATTCCCGTTGAACAAGGCTTTGCCACTTGTTTTTATTTTATTAAAATCATTTTTATATATGGCTGGTACCAATGAGAGCAGTGTTTTGAACTCAGTGGAAGGCGCTTTAAAAGAAATGTCCATTCCGTAAGTAGTATCATTTACAAACCGGAAATAGCCTTCTGTAGACAGCTTAAGATCATTTAGCGCAACATCATCGGTCTTAAAGCTGTATTTGTCCTGTTTGTTGTCTACCTGTATATCTGCATCCAGTGAAGCCCTGGCATCAACGAGATAGGGAATTTTGGTATAAACGAAATTTACAGACCCTGCAGAAGTTTTAGTGCTGAGCGTAAAAAGGTCGGAAGTAAAATCTCCGCTGCCGGAGTGGTTGAGATCTGTGATCTCTGCGCTCATATCGCCGGGGATATCTATATATTGAACGTATCCGTCGTTGATTTCATAATGGTTAAGGTTCATATTGAATGCAGAAGGTTCCTCTGTTGTAGCCGTGGTATCGGGTTTGGCGATATCCCAGTTGGCTTTGCCTTCTTTATTCACCAGCGCATGTATCCGGGGCTTATCTATGGTAATGCTGAATATCTTCATCTGCGACCCGCCGAACAGGCTCATCAGGTTGAGCGCCACATCAATGCGCTGCGCTGCAATGAGCGTATCCTTTGCAAAATCATCCAGTCCGGTCACTTCCAGGTTTTCCAGACCTACGGCCAGTCGAGGAAAATGACGGAACAGGGAAATATTCACATCTTTGAAATCTACTTTCGCGTTAAGGTTTTTGTTGATCTCCGTTTTGGCAATAGCGGTGATCTTATCTTTGAATATCATTGGCAGCGCAATAGCAACGATGATCAGGACAAGTAAAACGATCCCCGTAATTTTCAAGACTTTTTTCAGCATAACAGATAATGGACTTTTATGTGTTTTAAAACAGGCAAAGTTAGTTTTTTGTTATTCGTAAGCTAATTTTACAAATATGACGCCAGAAAGATCAGACCGGTTGCTGCAGGTTTTGAATAAACGACAAAACAATCTCGCTGTTGTGTTGGAGAATGTATTTGACCCGCACAATATATCGGCGGTAATGCGCAGTTGTGATGCTGTAGGTATCCAGGATATTTATATTCTTAATACCAGGATACCGCGGCATAAAAAATGGGGCGCCAAAAGCTCTTCCAGCGCCTCCAAATGGCTGACCATACACCAGTATACTAATGCAGAACAGTGCTTTGATGAGCTCCGGAGGAAATATGATAAGATATTAGCCACACATCTGGATAGTGACGCAGTAAGCGTATACGAGGTTGATTTTACCCAATCTGTTGCATTGGTCTTTGGGAATGAGCATTCCGGCGTTAGTGAAGACATCAGGAAGCTGGCAGATGGCAATTTTATTATTCCGCAGGTTGGTATTATAAAATCGCTGAATATATCCGTAGCATGCGCTGTTACTATTTATGAAGCCCACCGTCAGAAGCTGCTGGCAGGTCATTATGATAAAAGAGCGCTGCATGAGATAAAGTATAATGCACTGCTGAAGGAGTGGGGATTTTATACCCAGCCTGGCAATTTCCCGGAGCAACAATAAAAAAGGCCTTCCTTTTAAAAGGGAAGACCTTTTATCTATGAAAGCCCCAAAACCTAATTATTTTCACCCCCGGGAGGGCTGCCCCTGAAACCTCTCCTTCCTCCAAACTGTCCTTCCATTTCGCTGATAGGCTTAATATCATATCCTTTGGGTATTTCGAATACCTTATCTGCGATCTGCGGGTCTACCTGCAGGTCCGTTACCTCTGTTTCCATTTTAAATCCATTCGGTCTGCTTACTTCTATACCCATGATAAAACCATCAATTTTATCAAGCCCGCTGAAATTGTTCCCGGTCCTGCCTGCCATTGCTCCAGCAAATCCTCTGCCGCCACCGCCTCCGAAGTTCACCGGGTAGCCTTCGGGACGTTTCAGATCAGGGCAATACCATACGATAGTCTCATTTATTTCTCCCTGGCGTGTTTTTGATTTTATTATTGCTTTTTTGCAGGTAAAGCCGGCGATCTTTTTTGTTTCACCTGTTTCCACTACTTCCATATCCTGGGGGCGTTGCTGGCGCGGGGCATTATCTGCCGATTCACCTCTTGCCTGGCGGATAGAGTCCATTCTTTTGCGCATCCTTTCTTCCATAGCCTGCCTTTCTTCTTCTGTGCTGTAGTAGGCTGTCTTTCTTCCCATTGCCTGTATCAGGGTAGTGGTTCTGCCGGTTTTTTTGTCAATGATCACAGTATTGTTACCAAAGTCAGATTCGTTATATGTCTTTATCAGGTCGCCACGATAATATGTGGTGCTTTTGGATTCCATGCCTGATGGGCGTCCTCCGGCATCGCCGTCTCCGTTATCACCGCCGCCACGGTTATTGTTGTTGTCGGGAAAAGTTATAGAGGTCTTTGACTTAACAATAGCGCTTCCAAAAGTTTTTTGCTGCGCCAGCCCTGCCATCACTATACAGGTGTTCAAAATTACAGTGATGCTCAAATACTTTGTCATATACAGCATGCATTATAAATGTATCCAAAAATACGAACCCTGCTAAAAGCACCGTTTCTCCTAAGGTTAAATAAGGTTAATAAGTTTCAAAGTAGCATACGGAGCCGCCTACCCATTCTTTCTCGGCGTTGTAGCGCACGCCTATCATTTTTCCTTTGCTGAGCCTGGCGAGATTGATGGCAGGGTGAGGGCGCTTATCCTCATCGGGCCATACATACATGATCCTTATCTCCGCCTTGGCGGGAATATCCGGGGTTTCAATGACATCTGCATATTTTACCTTACGCTGCAATATCCAGCTGTGCGGATCTTTGATATGCTCAAGATCCTGGGGGGTAATATCTATGACTACTCCCTGCCCCGCAAAAGAAAACAATGGCTTAAGCACATAATTTTCAAGATCGGCAGGTATTTGTTTTACTTCATTTAAAAAGAAGGTTTGGGGGACATAAGGATGATGGATAAATGGCAGCGTGAATTTGCTTATCCGGTAAAACCAGTTGGGGTGGGGAATCCACTCCACATCCCAGTTTTGAGTGATATCTATAATATCGCCGAGATCAGTCCTTGATCTCAGATCGTCAAAAATGATGCGGTTGTATATTCTTTTTATCCTTGTTTTTTTGCCTTCGTTCATATAAAAAAGCTGCCTTCCTTCCGCTATCAATTCAGATATACATACCGGCTTTACCCCTGTATAATCCTGCGTGCAGTAAAAATCAATCCTGGTTTTTTGCTCATGAGGCCTGATCTCCAGCAATATCACATTTTCCGGGTCATGGCCATTCAGCAGCAGTTTCTTCAGCATGGCAATATAAGTTTCCTTCGTGTAGCCGCTGAGGTAAGGAGTGTAGTTGCCGGGCATATTGAAATGCCTTTCCAGTACTTCAGGATAATATACCTGGAACGCGAAAAGCGTGGGGAATCCCTGCATCTCTATCAGTTGAGGCTCCAGCCCGCCTTCGTCATTCATGCACACTCCAAAATCGAAGGCGATCATCTGCGAATGAGATGTTTCATTTTGCACCAGTTCATCCTTCGGTATGGCACTGTCAGTTATATGTCTGAATTGCGGATCGCAGATAATATCAATGATATGCTCACAGACATCCAGCATTTTTTGGGTAAAGACTTTATCAGCGAAGACAGGTGTTTCTGCTACCCTGAACTCAATGGCGCCGGGGTGCCTGCTGTACAGATCAGCAAGAAATGACTGGTATTTTTGCAGGGTAAATGCTGCGTTGAATGCTTTTCGCAATGAGGTCACCATCGCCGGTAAGTTTGCAGAAAGGTAATGATAATTATAATACTGCTGCCTGTAAATGTTCTACGGCCTGGTTTAGAAAGTTGGGGAGCACATGGGCATAAGTCCACAAAATTTTATCGGGGTCATTCAACTGTTCTATCATTGATGCCCATTTGGCTTTGCCGTGGGCTGCTATTACGCTTTCTTTTTTATCTTCCCGTTGCAGGTACATGCTCATGCCTATAGCATCGGCTTCGGGATGGAATTGAGTGCCTACCATGTATTCATTGAACCGCACTGCCATTATTGCTCTTTCCAGCTGCACATGGGGCCGTTCTTTCTCAATGCAGAGTATAGTGCTACCCATAGCAGAGAGCCTGTTGTGATTGGGCATGGTTACCTGGTAGTCGCGGCTGTCTACCGCATAAAAAGGATCGTTCAGCCCTTCAAAAATGATTTCATCCCTGCCGTTGTCGAGCAGGTGAACAGGAAATACACCGAACGAAGTAGACCTGCGCTTGCTTACCCTGGCTATACCGTAATGCCGGCAGGCGAGCTGGTAAGAATGGCAAATGAAAAAAATGAATTTCCTGGTATAATTTCCCGGGTTATTATTCCATCTTTCTATTCCTTCAAGCCATTTGAAATACCTTTTTTCCCATTCAGAGCCCTCGCTGTCAAGAGGGCTTCCGGGACCGCCGCTTGAAATGAAGATATCGTATGATGCAACCTGTGGTGTCTGTAATTCGCGGCGTACTTCAAATTCATCCCAAACGAGATCAAGGAAATTAGCCTCTGCGTACTGGTTCAGTATCTCGCGTATCCCCCGCATTCCCTGGTTGGGCACCCCGTTGTACAGATCCAGTATAGCTACACGTATAGATCTCTTTTCCTGCAATTTCATCGGGCAAAAATAACGATTTTGAAGTATTACAGCCAGTTAATCCCAGTCCAGCTTTGCTATCTTCCCGTCCTGTCCTGCCAGCAGGACAAGACTGCCTTTTTTGGCTTTCCGGCATACGTGAAAGCTGAGGCGGCTGATCTGCTGCCAGTGCAGCCCGCCATCTTCAGAAATGTCCACTCCTGAAGTACCGCAGGTGATCAGCCTTGTAGCGGTAATATATTCAACACAGCTCTTATAGCCCCGGGGTGGTATTGTGGGAACAGCCCATGTTGTACCGCCATCACTGCTCACCGCACAGTTGCCCTGTGAAAGACTGTCATTTGAAAAATCGCCGCCCGCAACCACCATGTTTTGAGCCGGCTTTCTCTTTTTGTTGTGGTATACTGCAAGCGAATTAGCTCCTGCAGTTTCTTTTCCCTGCAACAGCGGCAGGACTGTTCTTTTATCACGATAAAAAAATCGTGATACGGATCCGCCGGAAACGAATGCAGCTTCAGACAGCGATATGGATCTGATATTCGTACCACTGGCAGCAAACATGGCTTCTCCTTTCTCTGCGGAAGGCAGCCCGTTCTCCGGTAAGACCTGCCAGCTGTCCCCGCCGTCAAAAGTTCGCGCCACAAATATTTTACCCTCTAGGGGATCACCGATGACAATACCGCTTTCCCCGTTCCAGAACTCCATAGCATCTAAAAACATGCCTTTCCTGCTGTCTTTAAATACAGTTTGCCAGTGTGCGCCTCCGTCATGTGTCTTTAATATAACTGCCGGCTCCCCTATACCCATTATCACTGCGGTATTTTTATCAAAAGCTTCTATATCCCTGAAATCCGTTTGTTCAAATCCTTTTACCTGCATCCATTGCCAGCTTTTGCCGCCATCTGCCGTTGTGGCTACAGTACCATTGCTCCCGCTCAGCCATGCTGTATTATTGTCTGCTACACTTAATCCCCTGATAGAAACGGTATGAGAGGAGTCGAGCATTACTATACGCTGGGCATGCAATGATGCTGCAATCAGGATTACAGGCAGCATAATCAGGATATGTAAAATATTATTGCGCATGCTATCATTTTCCTGAATTTCTGATTTTTTTTGTAAACGCTATTATCCTGATGAGATAAATGCAAAAGATGAGCATACGCCTGCAGCGTAAATGATCACTGGCAGCTTTACAAAAGTTTTAACCAAAACAACAGTATATCCCGTTGCAGCATTAAAAATATTTATCTTGCTTTACATTCTGTAAAATGCCGGCAATATGAATATTTCTACCTTTTTCCTTTCCAGGAAATACATTGTTTTTTTGCTCCTGTTATTTGCTGTAGTCAGCCTTACTGTATCATGTCATAAAAAAGAGCAATCCGGACCCGTTGATCCGGCATTTAGCAAATATATTGACGGCTATACCTCCGGGGTAATATCCAAAACGGCTGCCATAAGAGTGCGCCTCACAGAAGAAACCCCGGCTACACATAGCGTGAATGAGCTGCTGAAAGAAAAGTTGTTCAGTTTTTCACCCGCTATAAAAGGAAAAACCTACTGGGTGGATTCCCGTACCATTGAATTTAAACCGGAAGAAAACCTGAAACCGGGGCAATTGTATGATGTGGATTTTGATCTGGGTAAAGCTACAACGGTCCCCGACCGGTACAAAATCTTTCGTTTTACGGTGCAGGCAGTGAAGCCGGGGTTCCAGATAATAGATCAGGGATTAAAGGTTGTTGGTAATTCGAAAGAGATGATGGTGTTTACCGGGGTTGTTGAAACCGCCGATATAGAAGCTTCTGCCGCCATTGAAAAAATACTGCAGGCAGGCTATGCCGGTAGTGCGGTCGCCATTAAATGGGAGCATAATGAAGCAGCAAAAATACACAGGTTTACAATAGGGAATATTAAAAGGGGCGCTACTGCTGCGGCGCTGCAGTTAAAGTGGGATGGCGCACCGCTGGGTGTTGATGATAAAGGAGAGCGATCCATTGATGTGCCTGCTGCCGGCGATTTTAAAGTGTTGTCGGTGAGAGCGGTACAGGATGCTGATAATTATGTGCTGGTGCAGCTCTCAGATGCGGTAGCCACCAACCAGCAGTTGAATGGCCTGATCACTATAAGCGATAAAGGTGATATGAGCTACAGTATTGATGGTAGTGAGGTGAAATTGTATGTCACAGACCAGTTTGACGGGAACTATACCGTGAATATTAATACCGGGATACAGAATGTTTGGGGAGCGAAGCTGGACCAGGCATTTACAGCCAATATTTTTTTTGAGAACCGCCTGCCTTCTGTCAAAATACAGGGCAGGGGTGTTATCCTTCCCAATACAGGGCGGCTGGTATTGCCTTTTGAAAGCATTAACCTGGGCGCAGTGGATGTAAGCATTATCAAAGTATACCAAAATAATATCCCGCAATTCCTGCAGTCAAACAATATTGACGGAGAATCCGATCTGCGGCGCGTAGCCACTCCTGTGGTACAGCAAACCATCAGGCTTGATAATGACAAGACCCTTGATCTCCATAAACGGCAGAAATTTTCCCTTGATATAGATAAGTATCTGAAAGCGGAGCCGGGCGCCATCTATCATATTACTATCGGTTTTCGCCCTGAGTATTCCTTATATACCTGCCATGATGCGGATAAGGCAGACAAAGATGATGAAGATGATTATTACGGCTGGTATAATAATGATGAGGAAAGCAATGTGCTCGACAGTGATGATGGTTTCTGGAAAGTATATGATGCCTATTATCCTTACGGCTACAACTGGCGGCAAAGGAATAATCCCTGCAGTCCGTCGTATTACAATAAAGAAAGATGGGCAAGCCGCAATATACTCGCCTCTAATATCGGGCTTACTGCCAAAAGGGCAAACGACAACAGCATGCTGGTGGCCGTGACGGATATACTCACGGCGGCACCGATGGGTGGTGTTGAGCTCAGGCTGCTCGATTACCAGCAGCAACTGCTGCTGACAACCAAAAGTGATAATAACGGGCTGGCACGTTTTGACCTGAAGAAGAAGCCTTACCTGCTCATTGCTTCAAAGGGAAATGAAAAAGGCTATTTGAAGCTTGATGACGGAAATTCACTGATGCTGAGCCGCTTTGATGTTGCAGGTGCGGAAGTAAAGAATGGCATCAAAGGATTCATCTTTGGAGAACGCGGCGTGTGGCGCCCGGGCGATACCATGTATATCAATTTTGTAGTGGAAGATAAAGGCAATAAGCTGCCGGCGGAGCACCCGGTAGAGTTCAATTTGTACAATCCGCAGGGGCAGTTGTATAAGCGGATGATTGAAACCAAAGGCGAGCACGGCTTTTACGTATTTACTACAGCTACCGACGCTGCTTCTCCCACGGGTAACTGGCTGGCTAAAATAAAAGTAGGCGGGGCAGTATTTGAAAAAAGACTGAAGGTGGAAACGGTAATGCCTAACCGCCTGAAGATAAACCTCGATTTTGGGAATGTTCCTGTACTGGGAAAGAATGGCGTGGCTTCAGGTACGCTGAGCTCCCAATGGTTGTTTGGCGCGCCTGCCAAAAACCTGAAAGCCAAAATTGATGCTTCCCTGTATGCCAGAAAAACGACGTTTAAAAAATATCCTGCCTATCACTTTGATGATCCAACCGCAGCCTATACCACTGAAACAAAAACCATGTTTGACGGCACACTGAATGAAAACGGCGAGGCAACGGTGAATGCAAAATTTGATATCGGTAAAAATGCACCTGGTATGCTCAGCGCCAGCCTGCTGGTAAAAGTATTTGAGCCCGGCGGTGCATTCAGCGTAGACAATATGGTGCTGCCTTACAGCCCTTACAAAAGCTATGTGGGCATTAATATGCCGGAAGGACAGAAGCCCTGGGGCTTTTTGCTCACCGATAAGAATTATGATCTGCCTGTAGTGAATGTGGATGCGGACGGCAACCCGCTCAGCGGATCACAGGCGGTAGAAGTGGAAATGTACCGTGTGAGCTGGCGCTGGTGGTGGGATGACAGCGGAGACGGGTTTTCTAATTTTACCCAGGACACTTATAATAAGCTGCTCAAAAAAGATACACTCCGTCTGTCCAATGGTGTTGGTAAATGGCATTTTACCGCTCCGGGTAAAGAGTGGGGGCGTTACCTGGTTTTGGTAAGGGATAAGCAGAGCGGCCACACCACGGGGCAGGTCGTTTACTTTGACGATCCCTGGTGGCAGACAAGAAGCAATGCCGGCGATCCCTCTGCTGCGGCTATGCTGTCGTTTACTGCTGATAAAGAAAAATATAATGTAGGCGAGGAGGTTAGTCTTAACATCCCGAGCAGTAAGGGCGGGCGGGCGCTCATAAGCATTGAATCGGGCAGCCGTATCATTAAAACCGACTGGGTGGAAACGCAGCAGGGGCAGACCATTTATAAATTCAGGGCCGAGCCAGGCATGGCGCCAAACGTATACGCCAACGTCAGTCTGCTACAGCCGCATACGCAAACAGTAAACGACCTTCCCATACGAATGTATGGTGTGATACCCATACCGGTAGAGGACAAAAATACTATCCTTAAACCTGTTATCAATATACCGGCGGTTATCCGTCCCGAGCAGTCTTCTTCTTTTACCGTATCAGAAATATCAGGCAGGGCGATGGCCTATTGCGTGGCCATTGTAGACGAAGGATTGCTTGATCTTACAAGATTTAAGACACCTGATCCTCATGCCTCGTTCTATGCAAGAGAGGCGCTGGGCGTAAAAAGCTGGGATCTTTTTGATAATGTCATTGGCGCATGGGGCAGCGGGCTTGAGCGTATCCTCACTATAGGTGGGGATGAAGCACCGGGCGGGGACGCCAAAGAGAACAGGGCAAACCGCTTTAAGCCTGTTGTAAAATATTTCGGGCCCTTTTACCTGGGTAAGGGTGATAAGCAAACGCACCGGTTCCAGCTCCCGCCTTATATAGGATCAGTGCGGGCAATGGTGGTAGCTGCCAATGACGGCGCATATGGATTTGCGGAAAAAGCAGTGGCGGTGAAAAAGCCGCTGATGCTGCTGGGAACTTTACCCCGCGTGCTGGGCCCGCTGGAAACCATTAAGCTGCCCGTAACTGTTTTTGCAATGGAGAGCAATGTGCGCAATGTAAGCGTATCGCTGCAAAATAATGCTTTCCTTGAGCCTGTCGGTAACGCTACACAGCAGGTGTCCTTCACTTCACCCGGAGAGCAGATGGTATATTTTGATGTAAAAGTGAAAGAGCATACAGGGGTGGGCAAAGTAAAGATCGTTGCAAGCAGCGGTGCTGAAAAGGCAGATTATGATGTGGAATTAGATGTACGGAACCCCAATCCCGTGGTCACGAATATGCTGTCGGCATCGCTTGCGGCAGGACAGCAATGGAGCGAGACCGTTGTGCCTGTCGGCATTCCTCAAAACGGGAAAGCAACGCTGGAGATTTCAGGCATCCCTCCGATCAATCTCGAAAAAAGACTGGACTATCTCATACACTATCCTTACGGATGTATTGAACAAACCACTTCATCAGTATTTCCCCAACTGGTATTGAATCAACTGGTTGATCTCAGCGACCGGAGAAAAGCGGAAGTGCAAATGAATATACGTGCAGGTATAGAACGGCTCAGGAATTTTCAGCGCCCGGATGGTGGCTTCAGCTATTGGCCCGGTCTTACGGAAAGCGATGAATGGGGCACGAATTATGCCGGGCATTTTCTGTTGAAAGCACAGGAAAAAGGATATATCGTCCCGGTGGATATGTTGCAGCAATGGACTGCTTATCAGCGGTCGAAAGCCAATGCATGGGCGCCTTCAACTACTAATTTCTATGGCGGCGACCTCACCCAGTCGTACCGCTTATACCTGCTGGCGCTGGCAGGATCAGCGGATCTCGGCGCGATGAACCGCCTGAAGGAATTTAAGTATCTCTCCCCCGAAGCCAAATGGCGCCTTGCCGCGGCTTACCAGCTTGCCGGACAGCAAAAAACGGCGGCTGCGCTGATCGCCGGACTGCCTACAACATTCCAGCAGCGGAAATCCCCGGGCATCACGTATGGTTCCGGTTTGCGCGACCAGGCAATGGTGCTGGAGACACTCACTATGATGGGTAAACGAAATGAGGCCGCAGCCGTGCTTAAGGAGGTGTCGGCCGATATGGCTACCGACAGGTGGTACAGCACACAAACCACTGCCTACAGCCTGATAGCCATAGCGGCTTATTGTGGAACAAATGCGGGCGGTGAAAAAATATTAGCACAGGTGAATGCGAATGGCAAAAATGTAAATGTCAACAGCAAGGCTTATATATATCAGGTGGAAATAGATCCGGCGGCTGCAAATAAAAAAGTAAATGTGGTAAATAAGGGCTCCAATGAATTGTATATAAGACTGATCGTGCAGGGTAAGCCGCTTACCGGCGAATCTATCCTGGTGACCAACAATCCTGATGTGCTTTCCATGCAGGTAAGCTATCTCACCCTTGATGGTAAAGCAATAGGTAATATTGAAAGCCTGAAGCAGGGTACCGATTTTGTAGCGAAGGTGAGCATCCGCAACCCGGGTATACGCGGACGGTACAATAATATGACGCTTTCGCAGATATTCCCCGGCGGCTGGGAGATACTGAATACCCGCTTGCTTGACAATGAAGGGAGCTTTAAACCGTCTGCCTGTACTTACCAGGATATACGCGACGACAGGGTATACACGCATTTTGATATTAAGGAAGGAGAAACGCTGACCTATTATGTAATGCTGAATGCGGCTTACCTGGGCAAATATTTCCTGCCGGGCACCTATTGCGAAGCGATGTATGATAATACCATAAGCGCCGGCACAGCCGGTAAGTGGGTGGAAGTGGTGAAGTAAAGATGCGGAGTTATGATACTGATCGCAGAAGCGAACATTGCATAACTTATTTTCAATATCAGCAATTTGTGCTTAGTATTACTAAATTTATGTGTTATCTGTAGTGTTTATGACAGAGTACAGGGTTATTATACCAGAGGAAAAATCTCGGATCATTGAGTTCGTTCAAGATGGCTTGTACGGAATAGCTTATATCAATCGCTCATTAATAGACTTTCAGCCAAAAGAAGTGTTTAGCTGGCATCTTTCCATTATGCTTGACATTGAAGATACAGTTAGGAATGGGATGCCTTCAAAAAAAGAACGAGCGTTATTAGACGAATTTGGTGATGTATTAGATACAAACATAAGGGGACAGGACAAACAAAAACCCAATGCCCTTTTTCTTGCCCGAATTACATGGAATAATACACGGGAATTAATTTGGAGACTTTATGATCCGGAGCCTGCAGATAAATATTTGCAACAAATCATCAACGCTAATTCCTCTCCCCGGCCGTTTGACTATCGTATTGATCCCGATAAAGATTGGAAATTGGCTGAATGGCATCTGACAGCAATATCTGAACGTCACCTGTGATTATCCAGCGACAAATATCACAAAATGACAATGAACTCTACTATTATTCATACAAAGCCAAAGCCGCCCTATTTATTGGGATTACTTTGTTTAATCCCGTTAGTTGGAGCATTTGTGGGATTAGGGCTTTTGCTATATGGACTTTTAAAATATAAAGACAAATGGCTTGCAATAATCGGTGCAGGAGGTATCTTATGGACAATTGTTATTTATTTAACGCTTTTTTATGCAGGAACACATGCATCTGTTTTCAAAACAGGATTTGAAGACATTTCACAAATTCAATTAAACAACCTGGTTAAAAATATTGAGTTTTATAAATTGGTGCATGGACAGTATCCTGATAATTTAAAGCAGCTTTTAGATGATGATAAGTTTTCGCCAATCAATGATGCAGCCCAGGGAATGAAAACAAAACCCAATACATATTACAACTATGGGAGAATTGGTGACAAATATTTACTTTTTTCATCAGGGCAAGACGGAATACCCAACACAAAAGATGATTTGTTCCCGCAGGTCACAATTACAGACAGCAGTAAAATTGGTTTGATCAGGCATCGTTGATAAAATATGCACATCATGAAAAAAGAGCTTCTTATTTTTTTATTATTACTGAACAGTTTTTTCCTGTTTGGGCAGAGCAATCCCCATAAGCCGGCGTATGTAATTATAGCCAACGATACAATTGTAACATTGGCGAAAGTTGCAAAGTCATCATTCCGTTGCCGTCATGGCGCGGCGCAGAGGTATTGCCCCGTCTAAAAGCTACGCTTAATGCGCCAAAGCCATCCCTGTGAAACGATTTAAATATAGCTGCAGGCATAAAAAGGGAAAGCAATGCGGAATACAAATGAAGAAACTATTTACCAAAATATATCGCTACCTCGCAGGGCTGAAAAGACGCACTAAACTATGGTTGCTGTGTCTGTTGACCGGTATGATATGGTTTTGGCTGAGCCTGCCCCGCCCGCTTTTTAATAAACCCACCTCATGGGTGATGGAAGATGCCAGAGGACAACTGCTGGGCGCTACTATTGCTGCCGACGGGCAGTGGCGTTTTCCGTATAACGCCGATGTGCCGGATAAATTTGCCAAATGCATTGTAGCTTTTGAAGACAAGCGTTTTTATTATCATCCGGGTGTGGATATACTTGCCGTAATGAGGGCGATCCGCCAGAATACCGGTGCCTCCCATACGGTAAGCGGCGGCAGCACTATCACTATGCAGGTAATGCGTATGTCGCGCAACCGTCCGCGGAATATTTTGCAGAAGATCATAGAAAGCATACTGGCGCTGCGGCTTGAATTGTCTTATTCCAAAAAGGAGATACTTGCCTTATACGCTTCCAATGCGCCTTTCGGCAGCAATGTGGTCGGTCTTGATGCGGCATCCTGGCGGTATTACGGGCGCCCGCCGCAAGAGCTCAGTTGGGGCGAAATGGCAGCGCTGGCGGTATTGCCCAACGCCCCTGCGCTGGTGCACCCGGGCAGGGGCAGAAGTACTTTATTAAAGAAGAGAAACCTGCTGCTTGATAAGTTGCTGCAGCAAAAAAAAATAGACAGCTCCACGCATGAGCTTGCCCTGCTGGAAGCCTTGCCCGATGAGCCCAAGCCCCTGCCGCAGCTCGCACCGCACCTGCTGCAGCGTTTCAGGCAGGAGCACCAGGCAAAAGACCATGCTGTTGCACATACTACCATCAATGCTGCCCTGCAGCAGAATGTTGCCCGTATTGTGGAGCAATACCATACTGCCTACAGGGGCAACAGCATCAACAATATTTGTGCGCTGGTGCTTGACGTGGAAAGCGGAAATGTGCTGGCTTATGTTGGCAATGCCTATCATCCGGAAAACCCGGAGCTGCAAAGCCATGTGGATGTTATCAGCGCGGCGAGAAGCCCCGGCAGTACATTGAAGCCCCTGCTCTATGCCTGTATGCTGCACGAAGGGAAATTGCTGCCCGGTATGCTGGTGGCAGATATTCCTACACAGATCGGCGGCTATACTCCACAGAATTACGACAGGGACTATGACGGCGCTGTGCCTGCGCATCTTGCATTGTCAAGATCGCTCAATGTACCGGCAGTGCGCATGCTCAGGGATTATAAATACCCCCGGTTTTATGAAGCGCTGAAACAATTCGGCATTACAACGCTCAACCGGCCGGCAGACAATTATGGGCTTTCCCTCATCCTCGGAGGCTGTGAGGTTACGCCCTGGGATCTGGCAGGTGTGTATGCTGGCATGGCAAGGGCTTTACATCATGCAAAACGCAATAAAGGCAGAATATTAAGATCAGATTTTCATCCGCCTGTTTATTTATCCGGCAATACCGCTCCTGAAAATGCTGATAAAGCTGCCATTAATTTCCTTGATCCCGTGGCTGTCTGGCAGATGTTCCAGGCAATGGAAGATGTGATGCGGCCGGGAGAGGAAGGATTGTGGAAACAGTTTACTTCTTCACAGCGTGTTGCCTGGAAAACAGGAACCAGCTTTGGATTTCGTGATGCCTGGGCGGTGGGGGTCACTCCGCGTTTTGTCACGGTAGTTTGGGTAGGCAACGGCAATGGTGAAGGCCGCCCCGGATTGATCGGGGTGCAGGCAGCAGCGCCCGTTTTGTTTGATATCATTAAGCAGCTTCCCGCCTCTCCCTGGTTTAGTGCGCCTGCGGAGGGACTGACCAAAATAACTGTATGTCATCAAAGCGGGTTCCGGGCAAATACCGACTGTACGGACACCGGTAGCATTGCTGTTTCCGAAGAAGCATCCAACAGCCCTCTCTGCCCTTATCACAGAATTATCCATCTTGACCCGTTGCAACAGTACCGGGTAACCGAAGATTGCGAGCCCCCGTCTTCAATGGTGCACAGAAGCTGGTTCATACTGCCGCCGACAATGGAGTGGTATTACCGGCGGAAACATTTTGATTATATGCCACTGCCACCATTCAGGGAGGGCTGCGGTAATAATGCATCGCATCGTGCAATGGAGCTGATATACCCGGAGAACAATGCAAGAATATATGTGCCGGTAGAGATCAATGGTGAAAGAGGAAAGACGATATTTACGGCTGCGCATCAAAAAACGGGCGCCCGGATCTTCTGGCATCTCGATGACGAGTATATAGGAGAGACTACCCGGTTTCACCAGATGGCGCTGAGCCCTGCTCCCGGCAAACATTTTATTACCCTTGTGGATGATGCCGGGGAGCGGATCACGCACCAGTTTGAAGTGCTTGAAAAATGAGCCCCTCCCTGCCTCCCCGAAGGAGAGGAAACCCTGGCACAGCCCTCGCTATGCAAAGAGAGTGACTATGAATGACGGGGAACAATAAATGTGAAACGATAGTCTTCTGCATTTTCAAATCCTCAAATTTTCAAATTCATTTTTCGTGGTTCAAAACTCAAACTCCCTTCTCCCTATATTCCATCTCAGCCCCATAGAAAAAAAGAGCTCATTTATCTTGGGTTGTCCCTCAACGTTATACCCGCGGTTGGTGATGCCGGCATCAATAAAAATATTCTGCAACAATTCGTATGATGCAGCGAAAGAAGCCAGCAGGCATTTGGCAGGAGTGCCTGTGCCGATAAAGAATCCATAGTCCCTCGGGCGGCTGTTATAGCTTCTGAAAATGTCCCCACCCATATTGACGCCCGCGGAATCCAGTCCTTTTTTATAATACATCAGCTTTCCGGAAAAATAAAGCCGGGGCAGAGGCTGGTATTTCAGCAGCAGGATATATTCGTCGAAATTCGCGCCCAGCGGATGGGCAAGCGGTTTATTATAGTGCGTGAAAGCTGTAGCGCTGTCGTTGTGCGTATACATAAACGGGCGTACCAGGTTCATCTCGGCCTGCAGATCAAGATTTTTCACTCCAAGTGCATCAATATATTTCGCACCGGCCTGGAGCGCCTGCTTGTTGAGCCAGCTTCCTCTGCCGTAGTGCAATATATCGCTGAACATGAACTCACCAATAGCAAGCTGGCTGTATAGTTGCAGGCGATGGAAAAGATTTGATTTCAGGTCTATGCCTACGGTAGCTTTTGATCCCCCGCTGCCTAACTGCATTTCTACAGAGCGGTAAAAGATCACGGGATTGAAGTAGCTCAGCTCAATACCATTCCGCCCGTTGTATAATACGTTTTCGTATACCCCAACATTCAGCCATCTGGCTACCTGCACGCTCAGGTGATGCAGCGCCATATAGTTTTTATAGCGGATGGTATCCCTGTTAGGAAGGGGGTTGAAAGGAGCAATAAGCTCAGCGATCACCGTTTTGTAGCTGAACTTCCGCAACTGCACATCCATTTGCAGGTAGAGATAGTTGTTGCTGAAATCACTCAACAGCAGGCTGCGGTACCCGTTGCCAACAAAAAGCTTATCATATCCGAAACGGAAATTAAAATACTTCGATGCGGCAAAATCTATTCCTCCCCTGGCGTCAAAATAATCGTAACCGTCTCTTTTAAAATCTTTGAAATATCCTGCATTGGGTATGCCGTTATGCGCTGCAACATATTGCTGCACATATAAAGGATCCCGTTCCTGGTTATCGGTAATATAGGTGTAAAAACCGAGCTTACGCCCGATATTTCCTCTTACAGAGATGCCCCTGGTGTTTACAAACAAAGGATCATCCACTTTTGACGACTTACCTGCCTGCAGGTTAAGCACCGGGTCTATGATCAGGGTGAAATCTTTGGCATAAGTTTCATATAAGTGTGCAGGTGTCTTAAAAAAAGTATTCCAGACAGGCTTACGCACATGAAAGGAGTCGCCAAATGCTTTTGTCCATTCCGCATTGTTCATCAGCAGGCTCCTGATATTGTATTGGTCTACCGGGGATATTGTTACAGGGAGCTGCCCTTCTTTATAAAGGCTGTCAATATATGCTACCCGTTCTGTATACAGCTTCCTGTTATAAGGTTTGATAGTGGAAAATGAGCATACGGAGTCATTCTGCAATTTAATATCGAGCCTGTCCAGCAGTTGATATTGCTTATTATCAAGATCAATACGGTCAGACTGGCTGAAAGCGGATAAGGAAAGGATCAGGCCTGTTATCGCTAACCCGCAGGCTTTTATTACATGCATGGATTGTTCTCTTTTACAATGGGAAATAACTGTTGCATAAAGGAATTATTGCCCTCCGGTCATGAATTTGGGAAGAAGTGTTGAGTGAATCAAATTATATCTGCAGGTTATCGTGAAAGGGATAGGATAAAGGTGAAAGGGTGTTAACAGGATTAGTAAATCTCACTTTTATCGTCTCACCTCTCATGTTTATCATTTCATCTTTGCCGCTACAGCATTTACCCTCTCTCACTTCTCATTTTTCTTTTTTGGCACAACCTTAAGATACCAAAATCCCCCGCTTAGCGCTGTGCTTCTGTAAAAACTGCCTGATCTTCTGATGCAGCGCTTCGCTTACGGGAGTAACCGGCAGGCGAAGGACGTTTTCGATCAATCCCAGGTGGGTAAGGAATGATTTCACTCCGGCGGGGTTATTTTCCACAAAGAGCAACTGGTATGCTTCCAGCAGGGTATCATTAATCGCTTTTGCTTCGGACAGCCTGCCATCCAGCGTAGCACGTACCATTCCTGAAAATTCCTGAGGCATGCAGTTGGCAATTACGCTGATCACGCCGTCCATGCCACAGGCAATCTGCGGAAATCCCAGTGCATCATCACCGCTTGATACCAGGAAGTCATCCGGCCGGTATTTCAGTATCTGCATGCACTGCATCATATCCCCGCCTGCTTCTTTGATGCCGGCAATATTCGGTAGTTCTGCCAGCCGTAAAACGGTTTCCGCGGCAAGGTTCCTGCCGGTGCGCCCGGGAACATTGTACAGGATCACCGGTTGCGGAGCTGCCTCTGCTATAGCTTTGTAATGAAGATACAGCCCTTCCTGGGAAGGTTTGCTGTAATAAGGGCTTACACTAAGTATAGCGGTAGCTTCTTTAAGAGGAAGATGTTTCAGGTCTGCAACTGCTTCCTGCGTATTATTTCCTCCCACACCCACTACTACGGGTACCCGCCCATTTACTTTTTCATAAGTAAAATTGATAATGCTGATCTTTTCTTCTTTATTTATGGTGGGCGACTCGCCTGTGGTGCCAAGTGTTACAATATATTCCACTCCATTATCAATAATGAAGTCAATGAGCTTTTCAAGTGCCGTATAATCTACACTGAAATCCCTTTTAAAAGGAGTGATGATAGCAACTCCCGTTCCCCTGAGTTTTGTTCTACATGACATGCTGCAAAGTTATTACTGAGATTTTGATTCAGTAGCGTTGAAGTAAAATAAAAATAAATTATGTATAAATAATTCTATGAGAAAGTCGCGCTTCATTCTGCCATTTCTTCCCAGAATCCCATCCTGCTGTATTTTTCAATACGTTCCCTGATCCTTTCGTCGGCAGGGATTTGCTTAAGCTCATCCAGCAACCGGAGCAGCACCTGCTTCAGGGAGGCGGAAGCTTCCTCGTAATTCCAGTGGGCGCCGCCATAAGGCTCTGCCACGATCTCGTCTACCAGTCCGAAGCCTTGCATATCCGGAGGGGTAAGCTTCAACTGTTCTGCCGCTACTTCTTTTTTCTCCCAGCTCCGCCACAGGATGCTGCTGCAGTTTTCGGGAGAGATCACGGTATACCATGTGTTTTGCAGCATCAATACCCTGTCGCCCACACCAATGCCCAATGCACCGCCGCTTGCCCCTTCGCCGATGATCACACATATTACAGGCACCCTGAGCCTCATCATCTCGTAAATATTACGGGCAATAGCTTCTCCCTGTCCCCGCATTTCCGCTTCTGCGCCCGGGAAAGCTCCCGGCGTGTCAATAAAAGTGATGACAGGCTTGTTGAACTTTTCAGCCAGCTTCATCAGTCTCAGCGCTTTGCGGTAGCCTTCGGGGTTTGCCATGCCGAAATTGCGCAACTGCCGCATCTTGGTATTGATGCCTTTTTGGTGACCAACCACCATTACCGTCTGCCCGTCAAGCCGGGCAAATCCGCCTACAATGGCTTTATCGTCCCTGACATTCCTGTCGCCAAAGAATTCAATAAAATTGGTGAACATCCGCTTGATATAAGCATTGGTATACGGACGGTCAGGATGGCGGCTCAATTGTACCCGCTGCCAGGGAGTAAGATTGCAGGTGATATCTTTTCTCTTCTCCACCAGCGATTGCTCCAACTGCGCTATGGCATTGGCATAATCCACTTTGGGATTTTTTTCAGCCATCTCTTTCAACTGCGATAGCTGGTCATATACATCTTTTATCGGTTTCTCAAAATCCAGAAATTGTCGTTGTTTGAATTGAGGCATATATTGGCTTTAGGAGTGGACAAAAGTAGTATTTAATAAATAAACCGGCTGAATGTTCCTCAGAAGGGAGTATTTCAATTTTTCGCTCTCTGTACAACTTTCCGGTCGGAGAGACCCGCCCGAACGATGTTCAGTCGGGCGGGCACCGACCGGTGTCAGGCTCTACAGGCGGGTGGCGCCATCCGCCTGCGAAAAATTAAAATGCAGCCCCCTCAAAAGCGGATAATATTCTTCCCGGTATGTATCTCAAGAGACTGTTGCTGCGCTTCCTCCACTCTTCCGATCACCCGGCCGTCAATCCCAAACTGCCCGGCGGTTTTAATAATATTATCTGCTGCCTTTTCACTGGTATATATTTCCATCCTGCAGCCCATATTGAATACCTGGTACATTTCCCTGTCATCCGCTTTGCTCGCATCCTGTATAAGATCAAAAATAGCCGGAGGGGCAAACAGGTTGTCTTTGATGACTTTCACATTTTCAGGTATATACTTCAAACATTTTGTTTGCCCGCCGCCACTGCAATGAATCAGCCCATGAATATCATGAAACTGCTGCTCAAGCAATGTTCTTAGTACCGGGGCATAGGTTCTTGTTGGCGAAAGCAACAATTTTCCTACCTGTAAAATATTGTCACCTGTTGCTACGGTATCGGTCATCCTGTATTTACCTATATATACCACATTGTCCTTTAATGAAGGCTCAAAAGTTTCAGGATAATTTTCAGCATAATATTTATCCAGCACATCGTGGCGGGCGCTCGTCAGCCCGTTGCTGCCCAGCCCGCTATTGTATTCCGTTTCATAAGCGCATCTGCCAAAACTTGCCAGACCTACAATGACATCGCCCGCTTTTATTTTTTCATTGGTGATTATCTTTTCTTTCGGCCAGCGGGCAGTCATAGTGCCGTTTACGGCGATGGTTCGCACCACATCCCCGACATCTGCCGTTTCACCGCCGAGGTACCGGATGTTTACACCAAAGGAACTGAGCGTATCAAACAATTCCTGTGAGCCGTTGATCACCTGTTCCAGCACTTCTCCGGGAATACGTTTTTTATTGCGGTCAATGGTAGAGTTAAATATCAGCCCGTCATATACGCCTACGCAAAGCAGGTCATCCAGGTTCATGACGATAGCATCCTGAGCAATACCTTTCCAGACCGAGATATCTCCTGTTTCTTTCCAGTACAGGTAGGCAAGGATGCTTTTGGTGCCTGCGCCGTCTGCATGCATGATGTTTACATAGCTGTTGTCTCCTGCCAGAAAATCAGGGTACATCTTGCAAAATGCTTTTGGATACAGGCCTGCATCCAGCTTTTTGATGGCATTATGTACGTCTTCTTTTTGTGCGGATACCCCTCTTTCGTTATACAAGCTCATGATATATTTTTAGACCGCTGCAAAAGTAATTATTCGCGGTACAAATATCAATTTACATTAGCTTTGCAGCCTCTTATTAAAGAATCGTCATTTTTGACCCTGCAGATACATCGCGACATATCAGCTTTACCTTCTTTCCGCAATCCGGTAGTTACCATCGGCACTTTTGACGGCGTTCATCTCGGGCATAAGCAGATCATTGACCGGCTCAAAGAAGAAGCCCGGCGTATTGACGGAGAGACAGTTATCATCACTTTTTATCCTCACCCGAGAAAGGTAGTAACACCCGGCGCCCGTGTTGCATTACTGAATACGACAGAAGAGAAGATATTATTACTGGACAAAGAAAAAATAGACCATCTCATTATAGTTCCCTTTACTGATCAGTTTGCAGAGCAGGATGCCACTTCCTATATAAAAGATTTTCTCGTAGGCAGGATACGTCCGCATACTATCATCATAGGATATGATCACCGTTTTGGCAAGGGGAGAGAAGGGAACTATATGATGCTGGAAAATTTTGGCATGGTATGGGGCTTCGCGGTAAAAGAGATCCCGGAAAAGCTGTTGCATGAAGCTGTGGTAAGCTCTACCCGTATCCGTCAGGCACTGGCAGTGGGGAATATCGCCACAGCCAATGAACTGCTCGGGTACAGCTATTTTTTTACAGGCACTGTCGTGGAAGGCAACCGCCTGGGAAATACTATCGGCTATCCTACAGCCAATATCCGCCCGGAAAGCAATGAAAAGCTGATCCCTGCAGATGGGGTGTACGCCGTGGAAGTTGCGGTGGATGGGAGAAAATACCAGGGGATGATGAATATAGGCATTCGCCCGACTGTAGGGGGTACCCAAAGCGTAATTGAGGTCAACATCTTCGAATTCAGCTCAAATATTTACAACAGCTCCATTACGGTATACTTCAAATATTTCCTGCGCAGGGAGCAAAAGTTCAGCGGGATAGATACGCTGAAGCAGCAACTGGCGGAAGATAAAGTGAATGCGTTAAGGATGCTGGGGGAGAAGGGGACAGGGGATAAGGAGTAAGTCTTAAATCCATCTATTTAATCTATATTTGTCTGAGACTACTTCACTTTTAATATTATGCCTATGCAGTCAATTATTCATCTTGACAACATCCGCAAGAGCTATTTTATGGGTAAACAGGAGCTGCCGGTGCTTAAAGGCATTTCACTTGATATCCGGAAGAATGAATATGTTGCGCTCATGGGTCCCTCCGGGTCGGGGAAGAGCACGCTGATGAATATTGTCGGATGTCTCGACTCTCCTACAAGCGGGGATTATTTTCTCAACGGGCACCAGGTAAGTAAAATGGAGGACAATGACCTGGCAGAAGTGCGCAACCGCGAAATAGGGTTTGTATTCCAGCAATTCAATTTGTTGCCACGCCTTACCGCGGTAGAGAATGTGGCGCTGCCTTTAATATATTCCGGTATATCCAAGAAACAGCGTATAGAAACGGCAATGCACGTGCTCGAGCAGGTTGACCTTGCAGACCGGAGCCACCACCGGCCCAATGAGATGAGCGGCGGACAGTGCCAGCGTGTAGCTATTGCAAGAGCGCTGGTAAATAATCCCTCTCTTGTACTGGCAGATGAGCCCACGGGAAATCTTGATACAAAGACTTCATACGAGATCATGAATATCTTTAACAGGATACAGGAAGCCGGAAATACCATTGTGCTGGTAACGCATGAAGAGGATATTGCGCATTATGCCAAACGTATTGTAAGGCTGCGGGACGGTGTGATTGAATCTGACCGCAAAGCCGAACCGGTGACGGTGTGAAACCTGAAATTCTTTATGGCAACCAGGATCTATACAAAAACGGGCGATAAGGGACTTACGTCTCTTATTGGCGGCACAAGGATTTCCAAAGCACATCTGCGGATTGAATCTTATGGTACGGTAGACGAACTAAACGCATATATCGGGCTTTGTAAAGATGTGTTAAAAGATCAGCAAAGCAGGGATATGCTGATGAAGATACAGGAAGATCTTTTTGTCGTAGGTGCATTGCTGGCCTGCGATCCTGGGAAAGAGATCAAAATGCAACTCCCCGCTATCGGTGAAAAAGATATTGCTTTGCTGGAAACGGCAATAGACAGCATGGATGCCGCTTTGCCCGCCATGAAAAATTTTATTCTCCCCGGAGGCGACCAGGCAGTGTCTTACCTGCATATTGCCCGTTGCGTTTGCCGGAGGGCCGAACGTTGTTGTGTAAGGCTCTCGGATGAAGAAGGGGAGGAGCATGTACTTATTCTGCAATACCTTAACCGTCTCAGTGACTATCTTTTTGTGCTGACGAGGTATACCGGTCAGCTGCTGGGCATAGCTGATACTCCCTGGCATCCGCGGAGCCCGCAGGATTAAACGTCTGCTATTTTCCCGTCTTTCATGTGCAATATGCGGTCGCTCATTTGCGCGAGCTCTTCGTTGTGGGTTACGATGAGAAAGGTCTGGCGGTGCTGGTCTCTCAACTGTACAAACAGGTGATGCAATTCCCTGGCATTATGGGAATCGAGATTGCCGGTGGGCTCATCGGCAAAAACGATGTCCGGGTCGTTAATGAGGGCTCTAGCTACGGCTACCCGTTGCTGTTCACCGCCAGACAGGGCACTGGGCTTATTCTCCATCCGGTCTTTGAGTCCCAGCGTGGTCAGCAGCGCTTTTGCCCTGGCTTCTGTTTCTTTCTTTTTTTTCCCTGCCAGCCATCCGGGAATGCAAACATTCTCAAATGCTGTAAATTCGGGCAGCAGGTGATGAAACTGGAAAACAAAGCCCATGTGCTGGTTGCGGAATGCTGCGAGCTTTTTTCCTTTGAGCAGGTCTACCCGCTGTCCGCCTAATGATATTTCTCCTGCATCGGGAAAGTCAAGAGTGCCTATAATATGCAGCAGGGTGCTTTTTCCGGCGCCCGACGAACCCACAATGCTTACGATCTCCCCGCGGCTTATGTCGAGGCTTACACCTTTCAGCACCTGGAGACTCCCATACGATTTTACGATATTTCTTGCAGCTAACATGAATGGAAAAGCTTGAATAAAACGGGAAATTAAGCATTAGCTCCCATACTTCGCCGCTTTAAAATGCAATAAAGTAGGGACTGCTCCCGTTCATTTTTTTAAGTGAATATCATGAATTTGGAAATTTCGCACTAAACTTTACTTTTGCGGAAAATTTGGAGCTGTGGAAACACTGATCTGATCATCGTAAAACTGTATCATAATGTTCTGGACACTTGAACTGGCATCGTATCTTGAAGACGCTCCCTGGCCCGCTACTAAAGATGAACTGATAGATTATTCTATCCGAAGCGGGGCGCCTATTGAAGTGATAGAGAATCTGCAGGAACTGGAAGATGAGGGGGAGATATACGAGGGGATTGACGATATATGGCCCGACTATCCTTCGCAGGAGGATTTCTTCTTCAATGAAGACGAATATTAATTCGTGCCGGACTGATCATTGTATTGTAGTAATGCCGTTCCTGGGGGAACGGCATTTTAATAATAACCCTTTTATAACAAATCGCAACTTCCCGGTGTGGCACAAATCAGTAATTTGAGCGTGCAAACAGCATGGAGCGGAAAATTGAAATATGCCCATACTATCTGCCTGCCTGTAAACATATTTGATAATTAATGAGACTGTTGTGCAATAATTATACAAAAATTGTCTTTCCTTTTATTTACCTGCATACAACGGAACGAATAAGCAATCTGTCAGCATGAAAAGCATTTTTTTTGTTTTGATAAGATCAGTTTTTGTGACGGGAACGTTGCTGTTGCTGGCTATTACAACAACAGATGCGCAGCAGCATAATGCCCGCCCGAAGATAGGGCTTACCCTGAGCGGGGGCGGTGCAAAAGGGCTGGCGCATATCGGCATTCTGAAGGCGATTGACTCGGCGGGGCTGAAAATAGACTATATCACCGGCACCAGTATGGGGAGCGTGATCGGAGGGCTGTATGCTATTGGTTATTCTGCAGATACTATAGAAAAGATAGCACGCACCATTGACTGGGATATACTGCTCAGTAACCAGTCTTCCCTTCGCAGCGTTTTTATGGCGGAGAAAGAAGAATATGGAAAATATGTGCTGGAGTTGCCCTGGGTAAACCATAAGTTCAGGCTTCCTACAGGCATACTGGAGGGACAGGAGCTTTGGCTTAAATTTTCAGAGCTGTTCTTTCCCGTCAGCGAAATAAAGGACTTTTCAAGGTTCAGTATTCCTTTCAAATGCATTGCTACGGATGTTGGCAACGGCGAGGCGGTAGTAATGGACTCCGGAGAGATCGTTTCATCCATCCGGTCAAGCATGGCTATCCCTTCTTTTTTTACAGCGGTGAGTATTGCTGACAAAAGGCTGATAGATGGCGGCGTAGTAAGAAATTTCCCTGTACAGGATGTAAAGCGCATGGGCGCCGATATCGTTATAGGTAGTAATGTTTCCAACGGATTGCTTACCTCTACCAATGTACGTAATGCCATACAGGTATTGCTGCAGGTAGCTTTTTTCAGGGAGGCGGAAGACCACAAAACAGAAGTGCCTTTATGCGATATATACGTCAGCCATGAGTTGGGCAGATATAATATGGGCAGCTTTGGACAGGCTATGGACATATTGGAGGAAGGCATACAGGAGGGACGCAGGCTTTACCCCAGGCTCAAGCATCTGGCCGATTCGCTGAATGCCATATATGGAACTGATAGCCTAAAAGCGGACAGGCTGCCCCACAAGGATAAAATAAAAATATCTTCTTTTGAGATCAACAGCCTTCGTAATACAACGATAGAGTTTTTTATCAATACCCTCGATTTAAAAACGAATCACTGGTACACTGCAAAAGAGATTTCCGATATGGTCCGCCATGCTTTTGGTACGAGGTATTACAACCGGATATTGTATGCTTTGCACGAGCAGCAGGATGGCTCCTATAAAATTATATTTGAAGTGGAAGAAAACCCTTTGGCCTTTGCCAAAGTAGGGCTGCATTACGACAAGTTCAGCGGCATAAGCGCCATAGTCAACCTGACGACGAGAAATTTTGTTACCAGCAACTCAAGAGACCTGGTAACCCTTAACATAGGTGATAATTTCAGGGCAAGGGCAGAACATTTGCAATATATAGGGCGGCACAAAAATTTTACATCATCACTCAGCGCTCAGTATGACCGGTTTGATATTAATACCTACAATTCCTATAAAACAGATAATGCTTACAGCGAGACGGGCTTGTATAAGCGGCAATATGCCTTATTCGATTTCAATACGGCTTTTTCTACAGACCGCAGGTTAGCCATAGGTATGGGATTTAAAATGGAGCTTTTTCACTATAAGCCTGTAATCGTATCCACTTCGGCATTTGAAGGAGATAACAGCATACCAACGGCTTACGGGTTTATCAGATATAATTCACTCGACAAAAAAGTGCTTCCCCGAAAAGGACTAAAGATAGATGCCGAAGCCGGCTGGGTATTAAAACAACATCCCGATGTAACCATAGTAGAGGATGGTACAGACGATCCCGGAGCAGCAGCAGATGTTTCGAGTCATCCCTATCCCCGTACAGTGCTTAATATAGAATCGTATTATCCCGTCAGCCCCCGTACTACTGCCATAGCTTCGATGCAGTCCGGTATAAATTTCAATTATACCAACAATATCATGAATGAGTTCTCTATAGGAGGACTGCTGCCTTTATATAACAACCAGGTTACTTTTGCAGGGCTTCCGGAAGCCTCTGCCTACGCTCCTACAGTTGCTGCTTTTCTGGCTGGTTTGCGGTATGAATTCTTGGCAAATACTTATGTTACAGGCAAGGCCAATATGCTCTTTACCAATTTTATTAACCAGAGTGTTTTTTTCGATAACCCCAGGTTTCTTTCAGGATATGCGCTCACTTTTGGATACAACTTTGCTTTAGGACCTCTTGAAATAAGCGCTATGTATTCCGACCAGTCGAGAAAGCTGATATCTTATGTGAGTTTGGGTATTAGTTTTTGAAGAGACTATAGTTTATCGGTGGTCAGCGTTCAGGTATCAGCTTGTGCGGTAACCTGAAGCCTGCAACTTTACTCATTAAAAAAGCCAACAAATTGGAGAAAAGAGGTGTCAAAATTTGCATCTTGTTTACACTTCCGGCTTATCATTTTATTGGTGATGGCTTCTCAATTTGCTTCATATACGTGCTGTCCCAGGTACCTGAAACCTTTATCTGTGCGAGGGCGCCATAATCAAAGGCTTCAATCAGGTTATGGTTTAGTAAAACATAGGTTCCGGGCTCTCTGAATTGATATATTGTTGCGGCAGCAGAGCCGGCCGGTACCGCCCAGGTTTCAAAATCCGTGTAAGGCTTATTATTGAATTTGCCGCCGGGCCAATACAGGTCTGCATGCCCGCCGATCAAATGAAAACGGGTATCCCGGTTTGCCTGTGAGGTGATAAACAATACCTTTTCTCCCACTTTTGCAGTAAGCGCATTTTTTCCCAGCAGCGCGCCTTTCTTACCGTTAAAAACAATATTGGTTGGCTTTAATGTTTTCAGCGATTCATCCAGTGCCTGCACGCTTTGCTGGGGCGTTGCAATGCTTATCGTTTTGCCGTCTTTGTCTTTCGGGATATAAAAATCCTGTTCGGCAATGTAGTAAGCCCGGTCAAATTTTACGGTATTCCCATTTTCGTCTTTCAGTCCCTTGCGGGGCAAAACCATTATGGCGCCGTTCATGCCGGCAGTTACATGTATCGGCACCATCGTGCCTCCCGGTGCGCAGTGATAAACAAATACACCCGGTCTTGTACATTTAAATCTTAGCCTGACTTCCTGCCCGGGATTTACGAGCGTCAGGTCGCCGCCGCCCATAGCGCCTGTTGCGGCGTGAAAATCTATATTGTGTTGTTGCGTATTGGTTGCAGGATTTCTTAAAGTAAGCTCAACAAAATCATTCTGGTGTGCAACAATTACAGGTCCCGGCACAGAACCATTGAACGTGAATGCCCATATAGAATCACCAGGCGCTACTTCGATCTTCTTTTCCTCAGCGGTCAGAGTAACGTCAATCACTTTTGCATCACCTTCGGCAACCTGGTCAAACTCAGGGAGCATCGGCGGGGCTACCAGTTGTTCGGTAACATGCTGAAGATGATCGCCGTTTTCAGTTTTCTTATCGTCGAAAACCGATGACCCTCCGTTTCGGCATGCTGTGAAAAAAATAGGGCATATTGCTATCACAACTAATTTAACGGAGACTTCTTTAAAGACATTTAAACGGCCTTGCTTCTTTTTTGCTTTCATACAATATTATTTATTCGTGTGTAAGTTTTTTTTCTTGGGTATAAATCTTCATTATAGAACTTTTTATGCCCAGCCTGTATCAAGGATAAGAAGTGTTCATTAACAAGACATGCAATGCTTCGATGGCTATTATTGGTTTTCGACGGAGCTAAAATTCATTGTAGCATATAAAATTGAAGAAGCGTATAGTAGCAGGCTGGCGAAGTATAGCGTCTAATATATGAATAATACAATCTTTATTAGCCGGTAATAGCTGGCTGTAAATGTAAGTGCACAGCTTTCCCGCACCTCAAAATGCCTATACTGCCAGGTTCTGCCAGTGGGTATAGGACAACGATATTTCTACTGCAATTCACTGGCAGGCATAATTAGCTTCGCAGTAATAATGAAGCGGAATAGTCAATAAAAACTACAATACATTTTTCTCAAATCTTTTGTTGTGAAACAGTACAGGGACTGCTATCGCCGCACCTATACCCACGATCAAAACAATGCCGAGAAGCAAACCGCGAAAATCGGAAGTAATTTCCGGATTGGTGCTGCGTACCACAGCTCCCGCTTTCCAGCTCAGGAGCGCTGTCAGCAGCACGAGGGCGATAATATAGATAAGCTCTCCCGTGCCTTTCATCTGCCGCATAAAATAAAAGATGATCCCCAGCAGCAGGAAAAGCAGGTTGACCCCGAAAATAATGGAAGCCACATTTATAATGGCCGTGGGAGCGAGCCCTGTTTCGGCGCGGAAAATACTGTTGTAGATCAGGCATAATACTGAGGTGATGATGCCAACAAATACTGCGGTTAAAAAGGCCTTTGAAAAAGGCGTCTGCATTTCGTAATCCATATTATTATATTTTAAGAACGTTAAAAAAAAATTCCCTTTCCTGCAACGGGTGGAGGTAGCAGCAATACTTTTATGGTATAAGCGTTAGTTCGGCCAGCTTCTTTTCTTTCAGCAGGAATATTTTTTTTCCCGAAACCCGGATAAGCTTTCCCTGGATAAATTCCTGCATGGTCCGGAACAAGGTTTCATAGGTGGTGCCGGTGAAAGCGGCTATATCCTGCCGGCTCAGTTGTATATCAATGCTGCCGTCCCTGCTTTTGCCAAACTGGCTGAGCAGTGTCAGCAGCGTCTCTGCTACTCTCGCCCTTACGTTCATGTGCACCAGGTTGCTCATTTTCTTTTCCGCATATTGCAACTCATTGGCATAGCATTGCATAAGCTGGTAAGTAAGCGGATGATTGATCTGCAGCATAGACTCAAAAAAGCTCAGATCAACATAGCAGACTGTGACCGGCTCAATAGCCGTGGCGCTTACCGTATATTTTTTTTCATTGCCCAATCCCCTGTAGCCAAGCATGTCTCCCGCCTTGGCAAAACGAAGGATCAACTGCTTTTGATGGCCCCATTGCCTGTGCACTTTTGCAATGCCGCTGTATACGAAGTGCATGCCGCTTACAGGCTCTCCTTCCTCAAAGAGGGAAGCTCCTTTTTTAAACCTGAGGTTTTTACGGTTAGCGCCAATCAACGCCTGCCAGCCGGGCAGGCTGTTGCTGCAGAGGAAGCAAAGGCTGAGATCACAACTATTCTTCGATGCAGACATCTGAGGTTTAATGCCGGTAGATATAATATTATTTATGCAACAAAAATAGGCAATTGTTTATAATGTTTAAGTGTAAAAAATGATTTAAATCATATTTTTGCCCGTTTTTAAGAAAGATAACTTTAATAATATATGTTGAAATCCAGTTTAAAGAGCGGTATCCCGGTATCTGTTTCCCTGATGGACAGCCTGCAGGCAGAAGCTATTGAGCCTGCGGGAGCTGCCGGCAAAAAACGGGTATTCCGGATATCTTGTTATGCATTTGTTATTGCCGTATGCGTGAGCGCTATAGCCAAATTCCTGATCATCCTCATTGATTTTGTTACGCAGCTGTCTTTTTACGGGCGTTTTTCCGGTGCTGCCGTGAGCCCGGCAGACAATACGCTGGGGCTATGGGTGATACTTATCCCGGCTGCCGGCGGTGTACTGGTAGGGTTAATGGCTTATTATGGCACCGGCGCTATCAGGGGACATGGCATTCCTGAAGCCATGGAGCAGATACTCACCAATCAGAGCAAGATAAAACCGACGATCACTTATTTAAAGCCATTGTCTTCTGCCATTGCTATCGGAACAGGTGGACCGTTCGGTGCGGAAGGTCCTATCATTGCCACCGGTGGAGCGTTGGGCTCTACCCTGGGGCAGGTATTAAAGATCACTCCTAACGAACGGAAAATATTACTGAGCTGCGGAGCTACCGCGGGGATGGCTGCTATTTTCGGCAGTCCGGTAGCTGCTATTTTCCTGGCTATCGAATTATTGTTATTTGAATTTTCTCCCCGTTCCATCCTGCCGGTAGCCTTAGCCTGCATTACCGGCGCGGCGGGGCATCATTTTCTGTTTGGGGCTTCTCCTGTTTTTGCGATACACGTTCCCGTTAGTTCCCCCGGCAATATTGCTTTGCTTTGCTACAGTGTGATGGGGCTCATCATGGGAGTATTGTCTGCCGGCGTCACCAAAGCAGTGTATTATATTGAAGATGCGTTCAGCAAATTGCCGGTGCACTGGATGTGGTGGCCTGCCATCGGCGGACTGGTGGTAGGTGCCGTCGGTTATTTTTTTCCTTCCACGCTGGGAGTGGGGTATGATAATATTACCAATGTGCTGAACAGCGGGCTTACACTCAGGGCAGTGGCGCTGCTGCTGGTATTTAAGTTTGTTTCCTGGTCGGTAGCGTTGGGCAGTGGCACGTCAGGCGGTACGCTGGCGCCCCTGCTCACTATCGGCGGCGCTGCCGGATTTTTGCTGGGCGAGCTGGCGGCCTATATTTTTCCCGATACGGCAATATCGCCTTCTCTTGCTGCACTGGTGGGTATGTCTGCCATGTTTGCGGGTGCTTCACGGGCACTGCTGACCTCTATTATTTTTGCTCTCGAAACAACTGGTACGTCTGCTGCCTTATCAGCGCTGCTGGCGGCATGCACCGCCGCTTATATGGTGTCTTTTTTCTTTTTGGAAAATACCATCATGACAGAAAAAATAGCACGCCGGGGCATTAAGACTCCTGATTCATTTGAGCCGGACCTGCTGCAGGAGCTCACTGTAAACGATGTGCTGGGCGAGCAGGGGTTTGTGATCAACCAGGATGTGTCGGTAGGCGAAGCGAGGGAATGGGTGAAGCAGCATCCTGAAGACAAAAGCAATCATTTTATAATTACCGATGGCGATAACGCCTTTGTGGGTATCATCAGCGCTTCCACGCTTTTCGGGATGCAGCACAACGCAGATACCCGTATTGGTACATTGATCCGGAGAACACCGGTTGCCGTAAATATGTACGGCACGTTAAGAACTGCTCTTGAGCTTATGGTGCGCGAAAATGTGGATGTGCTTCCCGTGGTTTCCGAATCGGGCACTATTGCCGGTATATTATCTCACCAGCATATAGTGGATGCCTATAAAACAGATATGGCAACATCAAGAGAACAACAGCCTGTTATATCGGTAAAACGAAGAGCATTAAAAATGCTGGTGAAAGGTCAGCGGCTGATCACTACTATCAAAAGGCACAGGGATTAATATTTGATCCCCGAAGCCGCTCATTTTTCCAGGTCTGCGATGACGATCTTTCTCATCTTCATCATGGCTTGCATGGCATATTGTGAAATTTGCGGATTGCTGTTGTTAATGAGCGCCAGTAGCTTTTTAGGAACGATCTGCCAGCTCAGCCCGTATTTGTCCTTCAGCCAGCCACACATGCTTTCCCCGCCGCCGTTTTTTGTGAACCCGTTCCAGTAATAGTCGGTTTCCTCCTGGTTGGCGGTAAGTACTACCAGCGAAATGCCTTCGTCAAAATTGAAACTGTGGTTTAAAGAACTATCCATGCAGGCAAGTGTGTAACCGTTGATCCGGAATTGCGCATGCTGCACATTGCCGGGGGTGTCCCCGCTACCTTCAGGATATTCCAGTATACCCTCTGTTGAGGAACCAGGGAACAATGTGGTATAAAATGTAATGGCTTCTTTTGCTTTTCCGTTTTGCTTATTGATGAACATAAGCGTGGGCGTGAAATACTGATCCGTATTTCCTTTTTGCCCGGTATACAGTTGCCAGGTAATGCCGAACTTATCGCGCACCCACCCGTATTTTTTGCTGAAAGGATAACTGTCGAGCGGCATCAGCGCCATGCCGCCTTCAGCCAGCATGTTATACAGTCTTTCTGTTTCTTTTTCGTCTTCATTGGCTATCAGGAAGGATATGGAGGCATTCGGTGCAAACTGATCTCCCCCGTTTAGGAACATCATATTTTGTCCGTTGATACTAAGCATCTGTACCAGCCCGGTATCTTCCGTTACAGTGGTACCAGGGAATACAGTGCAGTAAAAAGCGGCGGCCTCTTTACCATTATTGTTGAACCAGATGCATGGATAAATAGAATTGTTCATAAAAGGATCACTTAATTGTTATTTGTATAGAAATGCACATAAATCGGGCCGCTCTTACAAGTCCGATACGTAAATTTACGAAATGAGCGGCTGAAGGGCGCATTTCAGTTTTTCGCATGGAATTGAAATCCCACCCGGAAATATGTGATCGGGCCGATGGCTCCGGAACGCGGAACCACAAGAGCCATGGGCTCCGTAGCATATTGTTCCGACGGATTTCAATCCAATGTACATTTCCGCTTGCCAAAAATTGAAATACACCCGCGGCGGGCGGAATGATTTTTGAATACAATTCGCGCATTCGCGGCTATGGCAATTTGTTAAAATACTTTTTAATTTTATTCATTCCATTAATATCTAAAATTACAGGTTATGACAACAAAAGCAATCGCTGAAAAGTTTTACACTTATATGCAGCAGGGAGCGTTCGACAAAATATATAGTGAGCTTTACAGCCAGGATGCTATCAGCGAAGAAGCCCCGGGCTCCGACTGGCAGATAGCAAAGGGCATGAAAGAGATCCAAGAAAAAGGCAAAAAGTGGAACGAGAGTGTTGAATCCATGCATGGCGGCACTACTTCCGAGCCTGTGGTAGCGGGTAATTATTTTACCTGCTATATGACCATGGATTTTACCCGTAAGGACGGGCAGAGGATAAATATGGAAGAGATCGGCTTATATAAAGTAAAGGATGGTAAGATCGTTTCAGAGCAGTTTTTTTATTAAACTACTTACCTGTTTGGAAACAGTCCCAAGGCGTACAGCTCTGTCTTAGCTTTGCATATCTTCCGCACTTTGTGGTTGAGACATTAAGGAGAGTTCTTTTGCCTGAATTGCTGTGAGCCGAAAATGGTAAGAAAGCCTGAAAATAAAATGACAGCGGCTATCAGGAGGAGAAAATTCATGGCGGGAACAGGAAAATAGCTCATATCGGCAACTCCCTGGATCATCAGGAAGATTTCATTAAGAAGGATGCCTGCTGTAGCTATGATGACGCCTACCCGTAAAAATTTGCTGATATGGATCAGCTTTAATGCTATGGTATAGGCGATAATGAACAGCGTGATCACCCCCAATAAAACCAGGTGCAGGTAGCCTATTACAATCGGCCGGAATCCAAAGGCAAGATGGCTCAGCGAAGGCACAACGGAAGCCGATTGCAGGATCAGCTTGATAGAGAAAGCCAGCCCGCATAATGCCAGCAATATCCGGGGGAAACGTTCTACCGGGAGCAGTTTTTGCTGCAAAACCTTCCGTACCTGTTTAACGGTAATAATCCATCCGGCTAATTGTAAAACCACGGCAATGACCACAAGCACATACAGCCATACTGCTAATTTTGCCCACAGCACAGAAAGCATATAGGCCGGAACACACGCATATACAAACAACCGGTAAATCCTGGTTAGCTGTTCTTTCTTTATATTGTAACGTTGCAGCTCTTGTGTGAGCAATCCCATACAGGCAAAGAAAAACCAGCCGTTGTATTGAAAATGAAGGAAGAAATACACTGCTGCAAGGTATAGTTCGGTATGCGTGTATCTTGTTATCATGATGCCCGCCAGGGTAAAAGCGCCTGCTGAAGAAACGGCATTGAACAATACCGCCGCCTTAAACCAGCGGTAGCTCACTTTTTTTTCCGGGAGCCGGTCCAGATCCCTCCAGTATTGTATAGCAAACCAGTAAGAAACAAAGATGGAAAGGGTGGAAAAAATAATGGAGACCGGCCCGTAGCCTTCAAACGGGAAACTGAACAGCATCCCATAAGCGGTAATGAGGTTGGCGATCAATACCCCGCGATATTTCCGGAAAACCGTTTTATCGTTGCTGTCGTTGCCAAGCTGCGATATGAGCAGGCTCATTAATGCAAGGGTAACCCATCCTGAAAAAGCGAAATGGGAATGGGCATGCAGGAGATTTTTCTGATCAACGAATGGTAAAGGATAAAGTATCTTATAGCGCATGATCACGCCCAGCAAAGCGACAATTGCCAGGTTTAGGAAAGATATGTGTAGCCATTTCTTCAGCATCTGATGAATTTCTGTTGGAGCGCAAAATAATTGCACCAGGCGGAATCGGGATATGCGCAGGATCATAAAATTAGCAAAAAACCTTGCCTTTGTCAATGACGAGAGCGCCTTTATTTTCGAGAGATTTCATGGTGCGTATGACGGTTTCAACTCTCAGCCCGGTCATATCGGCAATTTGTTGCCGCGTGAGCTGCACCTTGGCGCAGTGACCACAAATGAATTTTCCTTTTTCCTTAAAATAAGACAATAATGCGGATATCTTATGTTCCGGGGTATTATAAGCCAGTTCGTTAAGCAACATGAACTTAAACCTCATTCTTTCCGCCATTACACGGGAGAATGCAAAATGCAGCGGGGGATGTTCTTTTAATAATTGACGGAAGGTGTCCTTGTGTAAACGTATCACAACAGATTCACAGTTGGCAATGGCGGAACCGGCATACATCCCGTCGTCAAAAAGCGGTAGTTCGCCAAAACATTCGCCAGGTTCTATCAGGTATTGAATAAACTCCCTTCCTTCGTCATTGTCTGTTACCCACCGTACCGACCCGCTTACCAACTGGTGGTAAAAATGGCCTTCGGAGCCTTCATTGAAAATCATTTCTTCGGGGGCTACTTTTTTATAAGCCGCTCCCCATGCAAGTAAAGTATCTATATCAATCATAATAACCGGAAACTTTTTGTTTCTCAACCCCCCAAAAGTATCCTCCTAATATGCCTTAAGGTATGACTTTTATTCCAATATTAATTGATCTGCATCAGTGAAACGGCAGCAGCGGGCATTTTTTTTCCACCAAATGCACTGAGGAATGATATTTTCTTTTATGATTTAGGTCATAAAATTTCCTATGCATTTGAGGCAATTTGCGGTCTGTTAAAACAGTCAATATATGAAATACTTACTTCCTGTCGTAACTGCTGCTATTATCCTGTCTTCATGTGGTGGTAACGACGCTCAGCAAAAAACAGAAGCGGCATCTTCAACACAACAGTCCGAACAAACTGCCAGCGGAAATCCTTCTTATGACCCTAAGCGGGGTGAAGGGAAATTTACACACGTAGAAGTGGGCGCCACCCTTGATGCCGCAAAAGCCGAAGCCGGTGACAAGGTGTATTCGGTAAAATGCAGCTCCTGCCATAAGCTCAGCGATGAAAAGCTGGTAGGTCCGGGCTGGAAAGGTGTCTCAACCAGGCACTCTGCCGAGTGGATCATGAATTTTATTACCAACCCCGACGAAATGCTCGACAAGGATCCCAAGGCCCAGGCTATGCTGGAATTATGCCTTGTCCGTATGCCTAATCAGAATTTAACTGATGAAGATGCCCGTAACGTCTTCGAATTTATGCGCAAAAATGACGGTGTTAAATAGACCAATAATTTAAATATACAATCGAAGGTTATGATACACAAAACCCCACAGATAATAGCAGCGTTTATTGTCATGATGCTTATTTCCGGATATGCATGCAAACCCAAGGATGCAGGTACGGCGGTTGGCGGCGATGCTGCTGATAAGGCGTACGTGCCTCCAGGGAAATACGATGAGTTTTACAATTTTGTTTCCGGAGGCTTCAGCGGGCAGCTCAGCGTATATGGCCTGCCATCGGGCAGGCTGCTGAGGGTCATCCCCGTCTTCTCTACCGACCCCGAGAAAGGATATGGATTCAGCGAGGAAACGAAGCCTATGCTTAATACATCACACGGGGAAGTGCCCTGGGATGATCTGCACCATGTTGAATTGTCGCAAACCAATGGTGAAATTGACGGGCGCTGGGTATTTACCAACGCCAATAACACTCCCCGGGTGGGAAGGATAGATCTGAAAACATTCCGCACGGCGGAGATCATAGAGCTGCCCAACAGCGCGGGCAACCACTCTTCTCCGTTTATTACCGAAAATACAGAGTATGTAGTGGCCGGTACCCGGTTCAGCGTTCCCCTTGATAATGCTAACGGAGATGTGCCGATCAACAGCTATAAAAAGAACTTTAAAGGCACTATCAGCTTTATCAAAGTAGATCCGCAGTCGGGCAATATGAACATTGCTTTTCAGCTCAGGACGCCCGGGTTGAACTTTGACCTGAGCCATGCCGGCAAGAATAAATCACATGGATGGTTCTTCTTTTCCACCTATAATACCGAACAGGCTAATACATTGCTTGAGGTAAATGCTTCGCAAAGAGATAAAGACTTTATAATGGCTGTCAACTGGAAAAAGGCGGAAGAATATCTGGCAGCAGGAAAGGGGAAAAAGGAAACGGTAAAATACGCTCATAATATATATGACGAAAAATCACACACTGCCACCTCTAAAATTGAAACTGAAGTGACAGTGCTGGATATATCCGAGCTGAAAGACATCTGCTATTTTATTCCCTGCCCCAAATCCCCTCATGGCTGTGATGTAGATCCTTCCGGAGAGTATATTGTCGGCAGCGGCAAGCTGGCGGCATTATTGCCTGTATTCAGCTTCGACAAGATCCAGAAGGCTATTGCCGCAAAAGATTTTATCGGCGACTACTCCGGTATCCCTGTGATCAAGTATGAATCTGCATTGTATGGCGAAGTACAAAAGCCGGGGCTTGGACCTTTGCATACAGAGTTTGACGGGCGCGGCAATGCCATTACCACCTTCTTTGTTTCTTCTGAAATTGTTAAGTGGAATATCAAAGACCTGAAGATAATAGACCGTCAGCCTACCTATTATTCTCCGGGACACCTGTGCATACCGGGGGGCGATACTAAAAAGCCTAATGGTAAATATGTAATAGTATACAATAAGATCACCAAAGACCGCTATCTCCCTACAGGTCCCGAACTGGCACAGGCCGCACAGTTGTTTGATATCACAGGAGATAAGATGAAGCTGATCCTTGACTTTCCTACAATCGGGGAACCGCACTATGCGCAGGCTGTAGCCGCTGACCTTATCAAGGATAAATCGGTTCGCTTTTTCAATATCAATGAAAATCAGAATCCTTATGTCGCAAAAGGAGAACCCGAAACAAAAGTTGTGCGTAATGGTAAACGTGTAGATATTTATCTCACGGCTATCCGCTCTCATTTTACGCCGGATAATATTGAAGGGGTGAAGATGGGAGATGATGTATACTGGCATGTTACCAATCTTGAGCAGGACTGGGATGTTCCGCACGGCTTTGCTGTCAAGGCTGCGCCTACTGCAGAGCTGCTTGTTATGCCGGGCGAAACGCAAACGCTGAGATGGTCGCCGGAAAAGCCGGGCATGTATCCTTTTTATTGCACTGATTTTTGCAGCGCGTTGCACCAGGAAATGCAGGGATATATAAGGGTATCTCCCGCGGACAGTAATGTTCCCCTGACTTTTTCAACCGGCACTAATTTGCCGCCTGCGGACAGCACGGATAAGACAGGAAAATAATACACGGGTGAATAATGAATGGTGAATATATTCACCATTCATTATTGCCCATTCACAAAATGATACAGCGTTCTATGATCAAACCAATAGTATAATAAGTTAATTGAGCTATGAAACAGCATAAAATAACGGTAAGAAGCAGAATATTACTGATTATAAGCGCGGTGATGATGGTGATCGTGCTGTTTGTTCCCATGTGGAAAATTGACCTGGTAGCGCCTCAATACCCTGAAGGGCTTGCCCTCATCATTCATCCCAACGGGCTGCGCGGCAATGTGGATATTATTAATGGTCTCAACCATTATATCGGGATGAAACACTTGCATACAGACGACTTTGTGGAGTTTAAAGTATTGCCGTATATTATAATCTTTTTTGCAGCATTGTTCCTTGTGGTAGCTTTTACACGCTCAAAGCTGTTGCTCAATATTACTACAGTGCTGTTCATTTGTTTTGGTATTATAGCGATGGTTGATTTCTGGCGCTGGGAATATAATTATGGGCATACTCTTGACCCTAATGCCGCTATTGTTGTTCCAGGAATGGCCTACCAGCCTCCTCTTATAGGCTTTAAACAACTGCTCAATTTCAGCGCATGGGCTTTTCCTGCGGCGGGAGGATGGTTGTTTGCAGGTACGGGAGTGCTGCTGCTTTTTGCCGTTATATCGGAGCGGGTACAGGGAAAGCGGCTGCAGCGTAAGATCAAAAATAATATTGCTGCTGCGTCAGTGGTGTTTCTCTTCTTTGCAGTCTCCTCCTGCAATACCGGGCCGGAGCCTATACAGATAGGGAAAGATCATTGTGATTATTGCAAAATGACGTTCAGTGATGCGCGTTTTGGGGCGGAAATAGTAACGGCCAAAGGCAAAGTATACAAATTTGACGATGCGCACTGCCTGCTGGCTTTTCTGAAGGAAGGGCAGGAGCAGCGTAAAGAGGACGAGAAAATTTATTTTGTAAGCTTTAGCGGAAATCATGTCATGATAGCTTCAGGTAATGCGATGCTGCTTAAAAGTGACCAGCTCCGAAGCCCGATGGGCGGAAATATAGCCGCCTTTGAAAACAAGGATAGCCTTCACAAAGTGCAGATAGCTTTTCCGGGAGAAGTGGTTTCCTGGAAGGATATAGCTATACAATGAGTAAAGTGCTTATCATATTACTCTCTTTATTATTATCCGGGAGTGCCGGACGGGCAGGCAATATAAAAGTAGGAAATGATAAGGGAGCGCCGACCATAAAAGAAGCCCTGCGGATGGCAGCAGACGGCGATACTATACTGGTACCTGCCGGCACTTACAGGGAAAAGAATATTGTGATCAATAAAAGTATCGTCCTTCTCGGTAAAGATTACCCTGTCTTGGATGGTGAGCATACTTATGAAATACTGTCGGTAAAAGCAAACAGGGTGGTTATTCACGGCTTCAGGATAATTCACTCAGGCGTTTCCAGCATGGTGGATATAGCAGCAATAAAAATTTATAATGCCCGCAATGTAACTATCTCTGATAATATTTTGTATGATACTTTCTTCGGGATCTACGCCCAGTCTTCCGCCAACTGCATTTTTGAAAATAATAAGCTTACAGGCATCGCTGCTACCGAGCAGGCAAGCGGCAACGGCATCCATTGCTGGAAGAGCGACAGCCTGAGGATTATCGGTAATACTGTTACCGGTCACCGTGATGGCATCTATTTCGAATTTGTTACCCATTCCGTTATCTGGAGAAACACATCGTACGGTAATATGCGGTATGGACTTCATTTTATGTTCTCCCATAATGATGCTTACATATCCAATATCTTTCGCAATAATGGTGCGGGAGTATCGGTTATGTTTACCCATAATGTAAAAATGTTCAATAATATTTTTGAAGAGAACTGGGGCGATGCCGCTTATGGTATTTTCCTGAAAGAAATATCAGACAGTTATATTTCCGGCAACAGGTTCCTGCATAATACGAGTGGTATATTCATGGAAGGCACCAATCGCATCCTCGTAGAGAAAAATGAATTTGCAGGCAATGGCTGGGCAATGAAAATACAGGCCAGTTGTTCGGCGAATAAGATAACTAACAATAACTTCAGGGCTAACACTTTTGATGTAGGCACCAATGGCTCGCTGGTGATGAACAGCTTTGATCATAATTACTGGGACAAATATGAAGGATATGATCTGAATAAAGATAATAGCGGCGATGTACCTTACCGGCCGGTGAGCGTATACTCTATGATCGTGGAGAAGAACCCTGCCGCAATGATGCTCTTCCGCAGCTTTATGACTTCGCTGCTTGACAAATCAGAAAGGATACTTCCTTCCCTGACGCCAGAGAGCCTGAAAGATAATTTTCCGTGGATGAAACCCCTGCAGCTATGATTATTGCAAATAATGTATCAAAACAATTCGGGAAGCTGAAGGCGCTGAATAATGTGTCCGTTACCTGCAACAAGGGAGAATGTATTGCTTTGCTGGGTCCGAACGGAAGTGGCAAAACAACCCTGATCAAAAGTATCCTGGGCATGGTAGTGCCAGACAGCGGGTTTATCACTTTTGATGGGAAGAATATATTGCACGACTGGCTTTACCGCCGCCATATTGGCTATATGCCGCAGATAGGAAGATATCCCGACAATATGACGATAGAGCAGGTATTCAATATGATGAAGGATATCCGGTCGTTTGATGAAGATGCACCACCCGATAATTCGCTGGCGGAGCAATTCGGGCTTACCGGTATGCTGCATAAAAGAATGCGTACGCTTTCCGGGGGCACGCGCCAGAAAGTGAGCGCTTCTATTGCATTTATGTTCAATCCGGAAGTGTTCATTCTCGACGAGCCTACGGCAGGACTTGACCCCGTAGCCGCCGAGATGCTGAAAGAAAGGATCATTCTTGAAAAATCGAAGGGTAAGCTGGTGCTTATCACTTCTCATGTGCTGAGCGACCTGGATGACCTCATTACCCATGTAATATACATGCAGGAAGGTGCGTTGCTGTTTCACAAAAAGATAGGAGAGCTCCAGTCAGACACTGGTGAAAAAAAATTGTCAAAAGCTATTGCAGCGGTCATGCTGAAAAAATAAACAGATGAACAAGCTTGTAAAATATGTATGTGCTGATATCCTGCGTAACAGGATCGTTATCGGGTATACCTTTTTTTTGCTGCTGATCTCATTGAGCTTATTCAGCCTGGAAGACAATGCTTCCAAGGGATTGCTCAGCCTGTTGAATGTAGTGCTGATCATCGTGCCCCTGGTATCTGTTATTTTTTCTACCATCTATGTATACAACAGCGCCGAATTTATAGAGCTGCTGGTCAGCCAGCCGTTGCGGAGAAAACAGTTATGGAGCAGCTTGTTTATCGGATTGTCCGGCTCCCTGTCGCTGGCATTTCTCATCGGTGCAGGTATTCCGCTCATTATTTTTGATGCAACTGCCACAGCCTGGGTGATGACGGGAATGGGTGTGGTGCTGACCGTGATCTTTGTAGCTATTGCCATGCTGGCTGCCGTAGCCACAAGGGATAAGGCAAAAGGCATCGGTATTTCCATTTTCCTGTGGTTATTCTTTGCTGTCTTATTCGACGGGCTGGTATTGTTTGTATTATTTCAATTCGAGGATTATCCGCTCGAAAAATTTATGGTGATTGCTGCCGCTCTCAACCCGGTTGATCTTGGCCGGATCCTTATTCTTCTCAAATTAGATGTTTCCGCACTGATGGGGTATACGGGAGCTGTGTTCAGGGATGTTTTTGGCACGAAGGCCGGCATGCTGACAGCCATTCTGGTACTATTGCTATGGATATTCATTGTTTTCCGGATTTCCCTGCGGAAATTCAACAGGAAGGATCTGTAAGAGCGTCATCTTTTTATAAATATTTATCACACGCCGACCGTGTGGCAGATGTATGAAAAAGGATATCAGAACACGACGGGATATAGAGCGGCTGGTAGACATATTTTATGATAAAGTAAAAGCCGACAATCTCCTGGGCACTGTCTTTAATGATGTAGCCCGGGTGAATTGGGATAGGCATTTGCCTGTGATGTATGATTTTTGGGATAATACCATTTTTTATAGCGGTACTTATTCCGGCAACCCCATGCTCCTCCATCAGCACCTGCATGGCCGCTTTGCGCTTACCGGGTGCCATTTTGATCGCTGGATTGATATATTCGATGCAACGGTAGATGAATTGTTTGCAGGCGAAAATGCTTCAATGGCAAAACAAAGGGCTGAAAATATTGCTGCAGTGATCAGGAACGAGATCCTCGGACCTGGCGACAGCCGTTAAAAAGATCTGATATGCACAAATAGACACGAAGTAAATATCACGAATTGCAATATGCTGGAGGTGTGGCGCTCACAGCGCAATTACTTTGCAGGCTTTGCCTTCTTCGCGTATTTGCGTGAAATCAGCACACGACCATACTCCTTTACCCGCATGTAGGGCAGCATACGAAAGGCACTTCCGTCAGCGGCGAAGTCCGCAATATCCTGTAATTGCCCAGCTCCTCATTCAGCGCCTGCCGGTTCCTTCTTCTCCTGTCGAGGAGTGTGGTCACAATTTCTTTTGCGTTGCCGCTAGTGTTACCCAAAGCCTGAAGCTGTTCATCCGACAGTGCAAAGAAATGATCAAAGATGTTGGTAATATTGCCAAACACTTCTACCACCAAAACACTCAATGCGGCATCTTCGGGTAAGCCTAACTGTTGCAGCAATACTGCGATCTCCTTATTATCCCACATGGCAGTAGCTGTTTTAGGAAGGTCTTTGTATATAGCTTTAATGGCGCCTGCTGCAAGGGTAGCGTCGGTGAATTTAGCGGCAGCCACGGGGAGAGCAGGCTTCTTCAGCTTTAGCTGGTCGAAGGCATGGAGAATGCCGGCTGCCATGTCCTTATCCATTTTTACCACTTTGCCCGACCTGTAATCCTTCATGGCCTTAGTGATCTTTCTTTCATACGCTGTGCTTATTTCCAGCCTTGATACCTCGTTCATCAATGTAAGATTGCTCAATACTACATTGGCTCTTGCTATTGTATCGGTACCACCTACTGTCCATACTTTTGTTATATCTGCTATTTTCGGCACTATAGTATTGGAAAACAGGTTGCCGCCGTGGATATTGCCCACAGCGCCCACTGCCGCAGGTTTTACCAGCGTCATCAGCTTTTCATCAAGCAGGATATTCCTGTATTCCAGCCTGTCTGCCTGTTCCACCTGTGCATATAATACACAATGCAGTTGCGTGCGGGGCGGATCGCTGGTAACGTTTTTCCCCTTCCATACCGCTTTGGCATAAGGTGCGCTCACATATACTTTATCTTTATCCCTGTTTACATTGCAAAGCAACGTAGGTGCAGGATGCTGCATGCCTGCTACTTCCAGCGGGCGGCCGAAACGTCCCTGCGCTGTGCTCCACAGGTTTTCCTTTTCTCCATCGCTCCAGTGCCCGTGCCCTATACGGAACTCATAAGTGAAGAAGCCAAACAGCTCAGGGCTTTCAGGATGCAGGCCCGGGGGCAACGGCAGCAGGTAATGAATATTATCATCATCGCTTGCTTTCTCCATCGGCTGCATGGCGCCTAATCCTGCCATGTCATCTGTTTGTCCCGGCGTGATCATCCGGATATATTCCGGGTCAATGGGCAATGGTGGGTTCTCTTCTGTTTCCTGTAGCAGCGCTGCAAGCTGGTTATTATTACCAATCAACTGATCCGGGGCATAATGCAGTACCCTGCAAAACAAGGTGTCGGACGGGTTTTCTACAGGCTCTTCCAGCTCCACCCACAAATATTTTTGCCTTGTCTCTGTTGCGCTGTACTTTTCATTTTTGATATAAGGCGAAAAGGCCAGCCCTACGCTTGCGATCTTTGGCACCTGCGACGGGATAATAGTAGATGGTAAAGTGAGCAGCTCCGGTTGTATGCTGGTGGGCTGACCATGCCCGGGCTTAAAGTTGGGCGTAATGGTATATTGTACTTCAATCGTATCCGGAAAACGTAACCTTCCTCCCGGGGTAAGCAAAGAGGATTTAGGCTCTATCGCGTCAATAAAAATAATTGTAGTGCTGCTCCTGTTCACATTCCCGAAAACATCTGACTGCAACGACTCGAAAGAAGCGGAATGCTTCAATTCGATGTTGCCGATATTGGCCAGTATTTCAGCTTCGCCCGGTGCATCATGAGTGAACTTTTTATTTCTCGACAGGGTAAAAGCTGCATCTTCCAGTGCATCCCAGCTCCAGTCGCGGTTAATGCGGTAGGTAATGCAACCCAGCCAGTGGTTGCACAGGTCGCCTTTGGAAGAGAACGTAATGCTGCTGCCGTCGGGCGCCAGGTGGTGGCGGATCTTATTATTGCATCCGAATACTATTCTTTCTCCTTTCTCACCCACAAGCGTCAGCCCGTTTGATTTTACGCCCAGTTGCTGCGCAAGCCGCTGCATGATATCGGGCTGTACACTGGTTTGTGCGTTGAAAAAGAAAAACTGCCCTACCACTCCTTTGCGGATATACTCCGGATCGGGCTGGAGATACAATCCCTGCAATGCCGGCACGTTGGCTTTGGGCAGCAGCAGGTTGCTTTCAGCAGCAGATTCTTTGTAAAACCAGAATTGTGTTGTTTTGCCGTACCTGCTATCCAGATCGTGATTGCCTTCATTGATGAAGCCGTAATAGGAACTGTCATTTCCATTGCATACGGCACGGATGCTCATTCTTATTTTTCTTGCCGTGGGCAATGGGATATCCATCATAGCATCAATGGCAGCTTTGTTCAATGCAGGATCATTAAAAGGATCATCATTACTGCCGAGATCTAAAACAGGCACATCATGAAATACCACATTCAGTGAAATGGTATTTTCAAAGTCGGCTGCATTAGCTACTGCGGGAAAATTTCTTGTAGTCCTGTACAGCGTAATATAATTTTCATCGCCGGTATCGCTGGCAAGATTATCCAGCCTTAAAGTTTCTACTTCTACTTTTATTTCCACCTTATTTACATCCGGGTCGGCTATAGCGGGATGAACAACATTGGGTTGCAATACCGTGCCGCCCTGTTGCTGATCCTGCGCGGATTGTATGAGTAACTGCACGGGATCGCTGCCTATGGCCTGGTATTTATTGGTGAATACCACTGCGGGATAGTTGAGCAATGGCCTTTGTATATTGATCACGGGGTTTGCATCAAAAGCGGAAGGTTGTCCTTCGGTAAGGATCTCATTATAAAAATCCGCTTTGACCAGCCTTATGTTCAGCGGCTTATCAATACGGCATACGCCGGGCGCCACATACCGTTTAAAGCTCCACTCAGAAGTGGGAGCCGGTGCGTTATTATACAGATCTTCTGTTATGACCGGGCCACCACCGCTGATATCCATCATGCGTACCCTGAACTGGTAGCGATGCCCGTAGCGGAGCAGTGTGGCCGCAGGCACTTCATCAAACATATTATTGGCGTCCACTGCTTTGGTGGGAGTGGGATCGGCAGCATTTATTCTCGCCTCATCATTCTGATGAATAGCAATGGCATCCGTGTCTTTTAATATCATGCTTTTGCCTATCCAACTGGTAAAATACATCGGCAGCCAGAAAGGCGCTTTGGTATCATTGTCTAATTGAGTAGGAAAAACCTGAAAGGGCAATTCCAACTGTTGACCCGGCATATTGCCAATAGGTACGCCGCCAAAGCTGTATGCCTGTTTACAACCCACCAGGTTCAGGCTGCTCCAGGCAGCATTTACTGCATCTTCCTTCACATCAATCCTGTACCCGAATACGCCCAGCGGCGCATCCACCCGCTTGCCGGGCTCCTGCGGGTTTGCTTCTAACTGACGCATATACCATATCAGTATCTGCTCATCATCCCATGCAAGCCTTATGCCTTCATCTTTTACCGGGGAAGCACCATCCTGTTGCTCGGCAAGCCATATACGGCTGACAGGCTGTGCGGCATGTACAATTTTTGAGAAGCCGTCATTATATTCATTAAGCTCCGCAAAGATCTGGTCCCAGGGGGCCTTGGGCGGCTCGGGATCCACTAAATCTCCTGCTTTCACAAACAATACCGGAAACAATATAGGTGCAAATACCGGGCGCTTATTTTCAGCGCCCGGTTTCAGCTTTGGTATTCTTGCAGCATACGGTTTAATAAATGGGCCGTCAGCATCAATCATCAGTTTTTCCTGAATGCTCCTGTAGTCAGCATTGGCAATATCTGCGTACAGGTAGCAGCCTTTCTCAAACAAATCCTTACTGGCATCGTCAATGGTGATCTGTGTTTCATATACCATGCCGCAGGCCTTAGCAAGCAGCGGCTGGCGTAATATATAAGCAAACACTTTTCCCCAGCTCAGATCATCATCATTCTTCCATCCGTCAATGCGTTTGGTATCTTTTTTTATCGCGCAATGATAGCTGTCATCTGTTTTTGCATTAGGCACACGCGGCACTGTAAAATTGAATGCATTGCGATAGCTTTCCGGCAGATATTTGTTTACAGAAGGAGAGTCTGGTTGTATATCCGGCGTTTTGTCGGTAGCCGTAATATTTATCTTTGCTCCGAAATCATCTGCTATGGATTGAAGTAATGCTTTTTTGTTGGCAGCGTTGTTTACATTCACTGCTACCGTCACGGGAGCGCGTGCCGCATCTAATGCATTGCCGATGGGCCATTCATCCAGCCCTTTTACGATCTTCAGCTCAAACTGGGGATCCAGGTCTGCAAACGGGATAGCCGTATCATCCGGCGCCGGAAGCCCGGTAGCATAATTACTAAGAGGATCCTGGTTTCTTGGGATCAGTACGATGTTCAGTTTTAATACTGCCCCGTCAAAACCCTGCGGGAAAACCATCGTGGTATATCTTCTTTTCGCTTCCATAATATATGAGGTCTGTTTATTTTTATGAGGGTGTTAAGGTTGCAGGTTTCAGGTTACACGTTTCGGGTTTGTAGTTTCACCATTCACTATTGCCCATTCACAAAGTCTTACTTTTCATAAAGCCTTGTTGCCGGGAGCTGACAGCTCACCGCTTATGCCACCTGCCTGTCTTCTCCCCATGTTTTGGAGAAGCTGATATCAATAATCAAAAAGATACTGATATCTATTGCAAAAGTCACCTGGGCGCTGCAGTCTGTTTTATCGTTGGCAATATCCCGTACTACTATCCCTTTCGCTTCTATGGTAATAGCTACACAAACCAATCCTCCAAGGAGGTTTGCCTGACCTTTAAATACCATTAATGCGGCAAGTACCACCTTGTCTTTATCGGCATACATTTCAACGCCTACCATAAAGCTTACGCTGGCATTGCCTACAACAGGAAGGCTAACGACGATGGATACCCCAAAACCGAATTTCAGCTGCAGGCTCGGTCCTACCTTGGTATCCGCAGCTATTTTTACATCAACAGCTCCGATGGCATAAATAGAACCGACACCAACAGAGTAGCACATGATCTGGAGCCCGCCATGGAACTGGAGAAATGCCCCGGCTGTGGGTAACAGTTGTGACGGATCGGTGGTTACTTTCAGCGCCGCATTAAAATATACTCCGGCGCTTAAGGATGCTTCGAGTTTGAGCGGTGTTTGCGCACTGTTGTATAGTTCATCTGTTGGCGGGAAACGGATGGTGGCTATCTCTTTACTGGCTTCAAACTTATACTGCCATATTTCACCGCTGTTGCTCATGGCCATCTTCAGTCCTTTCTTCAATACATCTTTATAATCATTGGTGCTTAAAGATGCAAGCATCTGCAGTATATCAATCACGGGTTGCAGCGCATCGCTGAATTCTATTTCCGGCATCGGCAATCCATCCGTATCATCGTCAGGTCCGCCTTCATAATTGCTTTCCTTGCCTTTCTTCGCATCAAAATTTCCTTTGATGGTCATCAGCCGTTTCATATCGCCAAGGTCAACCACCATTGCCAGGTTGTTGAGGCGGCTTTTCCATTGATCCGCCATATCATCAGCAAAGGAGTTCACATCAAAGTTCAGCTTACTGTCTACATAGCTGGCAGGCGGCGCATTTTTTTTGCCGGTTTTGTATTCAATATATATTCTCAGCGCTTTTGTATCTACCAGAGGCACCTCAAAAGACGGCACATCAAACCTCAGCGCTTTATCGAGCAACCCGTTGGCGCCCTGCTTCAACATATTCATGCCCTGGCTTATCACGGCCTCGCCTGCCTTCTCTGCTTCCACCTTCATTAGTTCCCATACTTTTTCACCGCCGTCTTCCAATGCACTTTGTGCAAAGGCCTGGAAGGTATTACCATTAATATCCTTGCTGTTGAGCAATGGCATTGCCTTGCCAAAATTGTCAATGGCATTACCGATATTGGGGAATATGGCTTCTCCCGTCATCAGGCGGTAGGCGTCTGCAAAAACGGGCGGTGTTTTGCTGAGCATTTTGTCAATATTCAGTCCGTATGCCGGCGTCAGGAACAATGCTTTCTGCGTGGCAGTGGATTGCAGGTAGCCGAAGTTGATGGTATCCGTGGCCGGGTCGCGCAGTATCTCCATAGGATGGGCCACGCGAACCAGCTTTTGTTGCAAAGTATTATTATCAACAATATTTCCCTTTTTCCATGCACCTGTGCGAATGAGCGGAACCATGGTATCTGTTGGTAATGGCGTTACTTCACCGGTGCCGACATTGTGCTGTACCAATGCCCAACTGCCATCTTTGGGAAGGAATACCTGTCCTCTTGCTGCTGCTACAAATACCGGTTTGGTACCTGCTTTATCAACGGACGGCGCTACATCAAATCTTGCTGCCCGTATTTGCTGGCTGCTCTTGTTGATATCAAGCACACAATCTATATCCCCGCCTATGCTCCCGTTTTGCAGATCCAGGAGCTCTTTCAACTGTTGGGCAGTCAGTGGTTTGCCGGCAGGCGCTATCTGCACATAACCGAGTATACGCTTAGATACTACTCTTTGGTTCACATGTCCCTGCACCACATTTTCTATTTCCACATCTGCATCAAAATATACGCCGCCGCATTTTACAGGCTCATGTCTTTCTGTTCCATCATTGGTATATATCTGCCCTTTCACGCCATTCAGGTAATCGGCATTGGGCGCTATGATATTTTCGCTGTTATATTCAGTGACGGATGGCGCGTCTTTAATATTCCTTACATTAAATAATCCCCTGATGATACCGGTATGAAATTCATACTGCGGAGGTATATTGTTCGCCTCGTCAGGGAGGTGCACAAAATCATTAGTAGTAAGGTTGCCGAAGGGGTCAATACCTTTCTTTAAATAACTGAATGAAAAATCAAATAGCCCGTCGCTTTCTGCTTTCCACCCGCTGTCGGTACGGAACACGTATCCTGACCCGGTACGGAAAACAGTGATAGTGCGTACCACGCGGATACCCCAGGGATATAAGATGCTCTTCACCTGTATTACCTCGTGTCCTGTGCGGCCGAGCATTACGTCAAACCTTGCTTTGCTGGTTTGCGCCAGCGCCGCACCGGGGCTGATCCAGTTGCTGAAGATGCTGGCACCATAACCTGTAATATCCATGCGTGAAACAGGCACGCCGCGGGAATCTTTTAAAAGAGTGGAAAGGCTTAATGGCCCAAAAAGAAATTCGTTGTTAAAGATCTCAGTAACTCTATGCCCAAGATTACTTGCGTAAGAAGCAATGCCGAACCAGTTGAGCAGGTTATTGGCCTGCACGGTATAGCCTGGGAACATGTCGCTGTCGTACTCCGATGGATTGGCGGGATTAGGTTTGCCAAACCTTCCTGCCTGCAGGCTCAACTGGATGCCGCCCTCCAGCTTATAGGTACCGTCGTCAGCGTTCTTTTTGAATTTAGGCCGGATATTTTCAATCGCCGGTTTTTGAGGCTCTACAAAATGTTTTGAAATATAGCTGATGGCTTTTAGCCCGAAGGGTAAAGTGAAAGCCGCCAGCGTATAATTGTCAGGCTGTGATTTGAAGTCTTCTATCAGCCCGCTGGTAACGGGTATAGGCGCAAGCGGCACAGGGACGGTATTGTTATTCCATATGCGTGCGGGGCCGCCATCGTTGGCATAGTACAAAAACCCTGCTTCGGGATCCATCAGCAGCTTGGGTGATGAAGTGTCAAGCGGGTTATCCCTGTCGGGCGGAGTAAGATTGATCTCAGGCTCCCAGGCCATCAGTGGCAAAGTGAAGGCTCTTACCCTGTTGGAAGGTAATTTCACCTGCATGCCTTCCACCAGGAAAGGAAACGCAGTATTGTATGCTGCGGCATTATAATCTACCTGGTGCATTTCGCCATCCCTGCCGCGCACACTACCGGTTTTTATGATCTGCCAGTTGGTACCAAAGCTCACGCCCAACTGATTGGCATTGCTGCTTACATCCAGCAGGGAGAAAAATTCGTTCTTTATACCAATGCTGTTGTCCCAAACATCTTCAATATCTCTTTTCAGCTTAACAAATTCTTCAGGGCTGTAGATCTTCCCGTTAGGGTTTTTAAATCCTCCGAGCAGATCTGCCTCCAGTTCCGGTTCCTGTTTTACGAATATGCCATCCGTCAGTATATCATCTATTACTTCAGGTAAAAACTGGTTGGTAGTAAGCTTGGTAGTGGTACTGAAGTTGCCAAAAATGGCCCTGGCTGCTAATGCCGTTTTACCCAATGGCTTTTTTAAAGCGGTAATGGTAACTCTTGCTTTTGCTGCAGAAGCTTTAACCGCTCTTTTAGGGGATGGTACGGGAGCATTTTCAGGGAGGTTCATTACATTGGGCAGCTCAACACCTCCAAAATAAAAATTGACTTTTACATTATCGTTTTCTTCTTCAGTTGCTGCAAAACTGATAAAGCATACCAGCAGGCTGCTGAAGCCTGCGGCGCCTGCCAAACGGTTATATCTTTCGCCGTTGGCGCCTCTTCTCCACAATCCCAACTTTGCCACATAAGGATCGGGCAGGGTAGGGAGGTAGCTGTAAAGAATAAATACAATAATAAAATTCCCTCGTTTTACATCCGTCATGCTGTCATCACACTCTCCGAAAAGTATGAATGTTTTTACCGGCGAAACGGTAAACAGCGCATTTTCGAGCGCTATGGAAAATAAGTGTACCTGCTGAGCTGCTCCCGCAATATTTATATTAACCTGGTCTGCCTGCACATCATCTTCTATCAGCATTATTCTTCTGCCATTCTTTCCTCCGCTAAGCAGGAGAGAACATGATAAAGACTCTACGGGGAATGGTTCTCCGTTCACTTTCACTGGCCTGTCAGCCTCTATATCTGCAGCGCAGAATGTGCTGATCACTTCTACCGCGGTCTTGCTGTTGCTGATATAAATGAGCGGCGCCTTTTCTAATAATGTGAGATCGGCGGTGGTGCCATGCGGGTTTTGTTCGTCCTGCCACAACTGCAGATGATGTGATGCACCAAGCCCGTTTGACCCGAGATCAATAACAGCCAGGTCACCGGGCTTTCCTAGTATGGCAGGATTGATGAGGCGGATATCTTCATCCTGCAGGCCTGTCCAGCTTAAACGCAATCCGTCTGCACATAGCAGCATAACCAGACCATTGCCGGAAGCCGCTACAGGAGCGGTTATATTAACAGCAGTGGCGGGTAAAGCCCAGAATGATCTTTGCAGTTTTGCCTTTTCAGACAGGGCTGTCCAGGGACTTTGGTTTTTGGATACGGCAAATTCGGTTACGCTCGCCTTCCAGGGGATCAGCAGCATGTCATTTTCATACCTGAACGCAGTATTTGCTGCAGGCGTAAAACTGAAAGCGATCTCCTGTCCGTATATATTACAGGAAGAAGGGGCTATCTGTGTGACGTTTGCCTTATTATTTTGCCAGGTAAACGTCCATGCGACCGGAAGTATACAGGTGGCATCGCGGGCATCTTTACCGTATGGAGATATTTCTGCTGCCCCGCCATCTGACTCCTGCACGAGTTCCAGCGACAGCTCTATTGCAGTGGTTGGGCTGATAGTAATATGATTATTCTGCAATATTGGTGCGACGCTTAATTTAAGTGTTCCTTTTTTTGCCTGCACACCAACAAATCTTTCAGCAGGAGCTGAGGGGAAAAGAAATTTTGCATTGATCCATACACTGCCTGCAATAATGTTGTAAGCGTTTGCGAGTTGGTTGGCGGGCAGGAATATTCCGCCGCGGAATGAAGCTTTAAATAAAAGTACAGGTTGGTTGCCGAGATATAAAGTGATCAGCTTTTCTATACGGTACACATCAATCCATATCTCACGCCCTTCATTATTCAGGAACGGGCCAAAGCTTTCGCCGGGGGAAACCCCTGCTGCCCAGTCAGGCTTGCTGCCGGCAATGGCGGGATTGAGCACCGGCGTGCTGCGAACAAAAATATTTTCTGTTACTGCCGACCCGGCATTTCCTGTCAGTTGCTGCGAAATGCTGTCTATGCTTTTTAGCGTTTCACTTTTAATATTCTCCCTGCTGTAAAGACTGGCTTTATAAAAAAGCTGTTCACTGCCTGTATCTTCAATGGGCTGGCTGAGCAATGAAGCAGCGATCTTTATTCTTGCCTGCTTAAGCTCTTCTTCCTGTGCGTCATTTTTGGCAATAAGATGGCCGGTAATGCTTTCAAGCATGGCAGACAATTGCGCCTGTGTCATCAAATGAAATTTAATGCATGAATAAATAGCAGGTTTTACACAAAACGAGGGACTTTATGCTGTAAGATTCATTGGCGCTATAGCTGTTTTCTAAGCATGCGGATGACAAGGGGATGGGAAAAGAAAAATCATAGGCATCTGCTCAGGGAGGGACAGTAATATTAGAAAATAGAAATGAGTAATCAAAGCTTTATTGATAATTTTTAGTATCCGGAGGAAAAGCGTTAGTGAACGGCATGAAGAAGATTACAAACGGCAGCCTGCTATGAATGAGAAGATAAACGCATCTGCATTACAGTAACTTAGCCGGTGGGCTCTTTTCAAATTTTCACTTCGCAAACAAGGGACTGCATTTTATTATTACCCTCCCCAAAAACGGTATGGCCCACAGGATGTTATTGAGCAGATCATCATTACTAATATCACATGCCAATCCAATACCCGCGCCATTGCCATAAGGGCTACTGACAGCGCAGGAGTGCACCACGTTTATATAAATGGTGTAACAGCAAAAACAAGGCTCAACAATATGTTGGTAGGAGGTAAGGGTTATGGTAAACCTTCCTTGCCCGGACGATAAACAATATCTTCGCAATGAACCTTATGGGTAATGGTAACGCATTGATCTTAGCAGAAGATAGGAGAAACCAATATAAAGGTACATCAGCCTGTTTCCTGGTAAATGTTTATTTTTTAAACTTTGATTATGAAATATATAATTGTATTGATTATTGCTATACAGCATTTATCTGTAAATGCGGATCCGTTACAGGTAATTACTCCCAATGATTTTAAAGGCAGCGATATCGAACGTATACAGGCAGCTATTAATGCTGCCAGAAAAACTACGCATAAAATCGTGATCCCACAGAGGAATTCAAATGGTACAAATGTTTGGAAGATAGACAGTGCAATCCTGTTGCCAGGCAATATGACGATTATACTTGATAATTGTATTATTCAGCTGTCTGATTTATGCAGGGATAACATGTTCAGGAGTGATAATGTAGGTGTGGGCATTACCGGCCCTGTATGGAATCATAATATCAATATTATTGGTATTGGTGACGTATTGTTAAAAGGGGCTGACAATCCGAGGGCAACCGGTGATGCTTACAGAACCCTGACCCTGATCCCTGTTAAAGGAAGGGTAAGTTATGGGAGTGATGCCGGGAAGAAAGGAGTCAAGCAAAAGGGCGATTGGAGAAATAATTTGATCCAGATCGCTTATGTGGATGGGTTTAATTTAAAGAATGTAAAGATAGAAAACTCCCATGCCTGGGCAATCAGCTTTGAAAGAAGCAGGAATGCTGAGTTGTCGGATATCAGGTTCAACAATCCCGAAACCATTATTATAAATGGTGTTGAAAAAAAAGTGTTCAATAAGGATGGGATCAACTTAAGGCATGGTTGCAAATATTTTCGTATAAATAATATTACCGGTATAAACGGAGATGATCTGATCGCCCTCTCCAGTCTCGATGCAGCGCCTTATTATCATACGAACGGCGACATTAATTCTTACCAGGTTACCTCTACCAAATGGAATGGCCCTGAAGATGATACGGAACAGATATTCATCACCAACTGCCAGACCAATTATACAGGAGTGGCCATCCGTGCAAGCGACAATGCAAGCATTCATCATGTGTATGTCAATGGGGTGATAACCAAAGCAAGACCTGACACGCCCCCACCTTATGGGGGAAGCCCTTATACATTGCTTGTAGGTGGGGGCGGGTATGGCAGGCCGTCAGAACCCGGAAAGATTAATAATATCTATGCTATGAATCTTATTGGAGATGGTAAAACGCTGCTCCTGGTAGAATCTCCTGTGGCTGATTGTGTGTTTATGAATGGAATTTATACAGGCAGCGGACCTTCAGCAATTACCTATACTATTAGTAAAAATGAAACCACAAGCGTAGGAGAAGTTAACCTCGTGAAGGTGCCTGCAAACTGAATCATCCCTAAAAGCCTATGCTTATGTTAGCATGGAGAAGCGGAAAGCAGGCTTACGATCACATTTTTTTTAAAAAAAAAGGTCATCTCTTATTTTAGAGACGACCTCTGAGTATAGCAGCGGGTTAGTAAAACGCTATAGCTTAAATCCTACAGTGAAGCTCAGTACACGATGTTTACCCAATTCATTTTCTGAGCTGCTTGTGCCTGACTGTAGCTTTGCCAGTCCCAAACCATAATTAACCGAGAATAATGCAAATTTACTTTGTACACCAACAGTTCCGTTCAGCCCGTAGTCGAACCTGCGCATAATGCCATAACCTGAGCCTTCTTCCCCGCTGGTGAAAGGGTCATCATCGGAGAACTTGATATTTTCTGTACGGGAAAAGTCCACACCCAGAATTTTTCCTTCAATTTTGTTCTTACCGCCTACTCCTATTCCCAGGTAGGGTCCTGCGCCGAAAAAGAAGCTTGATTCATTGCCCAGCGGCAGTTTGATCACAGCGTTCACGGGAACTTCTATATAATAAGGTCTTGTGGAAGACCGAACCCAGTTATTCCCTGAAGTGTTTCCTGATTCGATCTTTGATCCTTTGCCTGTAAAGAAAACTCCCGGTTGTATTGCAAAGAATTTAGTGATAGGAAGATCAGCCTGAAGCCCTGCATGAAAAGAAGCAATGCCACGGGCGTCATCAACATTTCCGTCCTTATCTACGCTGATATTGGCAAGGTTTACACCTGCCTTTACAAACACCGAAGATTGTTGAGCGTGCAACGAAAGACTACTGATCAGCAACAGTGACCCGAGCACGAATAGACGATTTTTCATAACGTTTCATTTTGTTTGATTAATATTTTTCAAAAGTCTTGCCAACATTCTTGCAGAAAAGTATACTAACGTTTCAAAGGAAAAGTTATTTTAAATAGCTGCGACCATAGAGGGGCGGGGCCCTTCTCTGTTAAGCTTTGTAGAAATTTAACCTCTTTGAGAGAGATAAAAATACCTCTAAAGAAATGTTAAGAAAGTTGTTGGCGGCTTATTCAACACTTATCGTTTAAGTTAAGAACGAAAGATTATATCCTGCTAAAAAATACTCTTGTTGTCCTCAAAAACAGAAGGATAGCAAATGGAAGCGGAGAACTATGTGAAGTATAAAATGCTGAATGTTATACCTGCCGGAACTGACTGAAAAGCCGGATGATTTGTACAACGCCTACCTGTATACAAAAGAAAACAGGCTGGATCAAAACAATCTCTTGCATTTGGCGTTTGTGAATATTCACCCGTTGGCGTGGACTTGGCATCAGAACGGATACCCGATGCCCAGGTTGAAAACAAGATTTTCTTTTCGCCACGGTCCGCTGCCGAAATTGACCTGGTCAATTACCCACCGTTTGTTTTCGGGTAGCCACGGTTTGCGAAGAGGGAACGCCAGGTCTAATCTTAATACCAGGAAGGAAATATCAAATCTCAGCCCGGCGCCTGTGCCCACGGCGATATCCTGCATGAAGCGGCTGCTGAATTGACCGCCAGGTTTGTGCTCATTTTTGTTGTACAGCCATACATTGCCGGCATCTATAAAGAGCGCGCCGTATACTATGCTGAAAAGATGGGCGCGCAGCTCGGTATTCATCTCCAGTTTGATATCGCCCGACTGATCCGGCAGGAAAGTAGTGTTGACAGTGTCTTTGTAGCTGCCGGGTCCGAGCGAGCGGCTCCTGAAAGCGCGTATGCTGTTGTTGCCTCCGGAAAAGAATTGTTTGATAAAAGGCAGTTCTTTTGAATTGCCGTAAGGATAGCCGAAGCCGATGATCAGCCTGTTGGCCCACACATTTTTGGAAGACAGCTTTACATAATACCGGATATCGCTTTCCAGCTTTACATACTGTGAAAACTGTGCATTAAAAATGTATTTGGGCTTATCTTTATTAATATTAGCTCCTGTTACCAGCCCTGCTATATTGCCGGAGAGGTCTGCATTCCCATTAAAGTATAATCCTTTTGTCCCGTTGTTTTGGGTAAGCTCATTGTAGTTGAAATTATAGTTAGTCCCCAGGATAAATTGCTTTTCAACGGCTTTCTGAAGGTTAGGATTGTTAGCCATGCTGTCAATATATTCCTGTGTTATAGTCCTGGGCTGCACATAATTAATGGATACAAGGTTCAGCTCATGTTCCTTTTTGATGGTCTCTTTCCAGGAATAGCCATAAGTGGCTCTGAAGGAATTCATGGTATATAATTTCTGTTTTACCAGCACATCATATCCCAGCAGCATATTGGTTTTGGGCACATAGCCGCTTCGCGTATTCAGAGAAAGAAAGGGCACTACAAACCGCGGAAATACCAGCTTGGTTTCGATGCCGCCCCGGTAGGTGTTGTAGCCTTTCAACTGACCGCTGAACTGGACTTCAAAGCCTGTGGTTGCATTGATGGATAATTGCTCTCCGCCATGGAAGGTATTCCGGTTAAGCCATCCTACCGTGATGGAGGAGCCGGTAAGATTATTGGATTTAGTGCTGGCATTCAGATCGGCCCGTATTGCTTTGCGGGGCAGGGAAGTGAGATAATAAAAGGTGTTGAGCTTTGCAGAATCATTGATATATACGGGCTCAAACCTGTTTTTTACAAACCTGAATACACCCAGGTTTACCAGCCTGCTGATGCTTTGATTATGATCCCGCCGGTTATACACATCTCCCGGCTCAAACTGCATGGATCTTGCAAACATTTCAGGCTTATAATTTTTATGCCGGTCAACCAGGTAGTAGCCTTTGTAATATGTTGCACCGCTTTTAAGCGTATCCCCTGCGCCCGCGTTCAGGCTATATCCTGAAAAGAGATATACTTTGTTAATGGTAAACAACTGCCTGGCTTTTGCAGGCGTACCCCGCTTCGTCCTTACATAGAGGTTCACCTTATTATTTCCAATGGTGCTGTCTGTTTCTACGACCAGGTAGTCAGGATTGAAATAATAAAAGCCGTGCTCTTTGAGATATGCGTCTATACGTTCCCGTTCTGCTTTGATCACGGAGAGATCGAACGGCGCATTTTTTTTAAGCAGGCTTTCTCCTGCAACATCGTTTATTGCTTTCAGAAGAGCGCTGCTGTCCTGCTCAAAGCTGATTCCATTTATCGTGTATTGCGCACCGGGCGCTGCGATATAGCCGGCATGCCCTTTCTTGTGCTTTACAGTAGTATCTCCTTCCACTGAGGCATGAAAGTAGCCCCTGTTTTCCAGCGTGCTTCTCAATACCTTTATATTATACTCCACATTTACATTACTAAGCAAAACAGGCGGCTCGCCAACCTTATTTCTTATCCATGCTCCCGGCGATTTTTCTTTTTTGGGATCTCCCGCCAGGTTATACATCATCAGCTTGAAAGGTATGCCTAATATTTTTTTATTAGGTAAGGGACGTATCAGCGCTTCCAGTTCCTCTTTCAGCTTTTTCTTTTCCTTATTCCTGATGTTCCTTCCTTCTACTTTTACGGAAGCGCCGGTATATAACGCGTCGCCGTCAGGCACATAGCGGGTAGTGCTGCAGGACATCATACTGCAGGTCAGTAATACAACAGCCGTTATTTGTATAAAGCCTGTTTTCATATATCACTCTTTTTCCGTATCAAATTTTCCTTTCCCATTCTGCCTGTACTGTTGTCTCAACTCCCTTATTTTTCTTCTTTCTTCCGCCGTTTGCTTTTTCCGGAATATTTCTTTAAATCGGTTATAATCAAGTGTGATGGTAAAACCTATGCCGGTTTCCACCACATAGCCGTCAATTTGCCCTTCATACTCATTTTTCCTGTAGCCCCTGAGCATGTACCTGCCATCTTCGCTCAGCCGGTAATTGAGCGATACATTGCCTGCTAAATTTGCCGGTTGCTGTTTGCTGTTTTGAGGACCTTCCAGCTCAAAGTTGCTGCCAACAGTAATGGTCAGGCGGTCATTCAATAATCTTTTTGAAAGACCGACATTCAGGTCAGTGCGGCTTTGCCGTTCTCCGGTAGTGTAATCGTCTGAAGCATTCACATCAAAATTGACATCTACTCCTTTAATGATGTCTGCAGCAAGTCTGTTCAGTTGTTCTGTCATCAGCTTGCTAACGCTTTGCTTTACCATGGTGGAAGTGCTGGTGGAAGAGCTGCTTTTGAAAGGATCGTCTGCAACGAACCTGTTGAGGAGCAACAGTGCAAACACCTGCTTGTTCATTTCTGCATCTTCCTGCCTCAGCAATTCCAGCTTTGTTTTTACGTCGCTCACTATATCATTGGGTACCCCGGTGGCTTTCTCTTCCTCCAAAAGGATGTCGAAGCTGATAGTAGGCTTAAGCAGCTTACCACTCATTTTAAGGATAACATCAAACGGAAGCTTTTGAAGATACATATTGCGCCGGGTGGAAGACACGTCGGCAGCCAGTTGGTTTTTCACAAGGTCGAGGGGCGCTGTATTGGCGGTGTATTTGGCAGTAATGTCCACGCTGGCATCAGTAGGTTCTCCTTCCCATACTATCTTACTGCCTTTTTCAATATTGAATTTTCTTTTGATGAAATTGAAAGTGAGGTCATAGCTCCCGCTTTCAAGCTCATAGGATCCCGAAAGGTTGATCTTCCCGCTGGGGTCAATCCCTGCGTTCAGTTGCGCTTCTCCTTTTACATTGAGAAAATCGCCGCTGCCTTCGTCTACCACCAGCGTGAAATCTGCAGCTTTGTCTACGTTTATATTTACAGATATATCCATGCCCTGCAGACTGGATGTATTAAGGGAATCATAAGATGCCCTGAAAAGCGAATCTCCTGCAGGCGAGTCCTTATCTACAAATACTACTATGCCTTCACGGTCTACCACGCCGGGCGCATTCTGAGGCAATACAATGGTCATTTTGGTCTTGTCATTCACGCTTAGCCTGCCATCAACCGCCGGTGAGGATTCGGTGCCTTTCACTTTCAGCCTTGTATCAAAATACAACTGGCCGTAGAAAAGCTTATTATCTTTTTTGGTGCTGTTGAGCGCACGGAAATTATCGGCTCTTATGTCGAGATCGAAATTGTAATTTTTGAAATTTTGGGTAGCCGCCAGTCCGTCCACGGTAAGTGCATTACCCGCCGAATCCCTGACTGAGAATTTATTGAAGCGAATGCCTTCTTTGCTTACTGCTATTTTTTCCTGATCTGCCCGGAAAATATTATTGAGCATGCTCAGGTTAAACACGGCTTTGTCAAAGTTCAGTTCGCCATCTACGCCGGGCTTGTCTGTGCTTCCGGTTATATTGAACTGCCCGTTTACCGATCCGGATGCATCGCGTATGGCGCCGCCGGAAAATGCCTGTGCAGTAGTAAGCGGAAGCTTCCGGATATCAAGCGTTGCGTCGAAAGTGCTGCTGTTTGAAAAATAATTCCCCGAAAGATGAATATCGTTGCCATGTCCGGTTACCGAAATAGCTGCATTATAGGTATCGGCAACTTTGTTATTCGCTGCCAGTTGCACATTTCCCACTGTATCCTTTTTTATGCTCAGGTCTTTAACATCCAGCTTACCTTCGAAAACAGGTTGCTGCATAATATTGCTCACGGTGATTTTCCCATTGAGGATGCCATCGGCCAGGGTGGAGTCGGGCTGTGCAAAACCGGTGAGGGTCGCGATCCTGAAATTATTGAAGCTGATGTCAAGCGGTGCATTTTTCCCGGCAGATGCGCTGTTAACGGACAACTGCTGATCGTTTTTGCCAAGCGTAAAGTTGCTTGCATGTATATCGTCTTTTTCTATACGGATATTATTTTCAGGCGACAGCGTCCAGTTGCTGTAATTAAGCAACAGGCTGTCGGGGTTTAATGAAAAAACATAATCGCCTTTGACCGGCTGCCGGAACAGCCCTTTGACAATATACCTGGATTTTTCAGCCTTGTCGCGTATGTTGAGTGTAAAATCAATATTGTTGTTATGAATAGTTGTGTTCAGGCTGGTGGCGAACATAGCCAGGCTCTTTCCGGCAACAATTTCATCTGCCCTGATACCGGCAGAAAGACTGCTGTCTGCAGTGGCTGCATGGAATACCAGGTTATTGATATGGTTGCTCCCAATGTGCACTGCGCCTGCATGCAGGTCAGCATTCCACCCGCTGCTGTTTGTAAAATGACTTTGAAAGCTTACCGAATCAAGCTTTTGCAGATCAGGGATGAATGTTTTTAGCACGGGGCTGTTGATAATACCGGCATGAAATGTAAAATCATAAGGAGCAGTATGTGACACAGTACCTGCGCTGTCTGCGGTAGAGAAGTAAGGCTCAATAGCTTTTTGGATAATGCTTCCCATTTCTGTCAGCTTATACCTGCCCTGCAACCTTGCGTTGATCACATCGCTGCTCAATGCAAGGTATCTTGCTGTGTCAAGGCTGCCTGCTTCAAGCCTGATGCTGTCCATGCTGATCCTTTGCTGGTTGTGCACCAGCAATGACTGCAGCACGAATAATTTTCCTTCCAGGCTGTCGGGGTTGCTGTTAGGAAAGCTGCCGTCAATTTTTCCATGATAAATAAGATGATCATTGGACAGATGCAGTTCGTGGAACCTGATGCTGTCAATATCAGCGTTGAGTGTAACAGCAGGGTAAGCAGCAGTGAAATCCGCAGTTGCATCCATGCCAAGATCAATATTAGGATCGGAAATGGCTGCGTGTATACGTGCCTGTTTGTTGGCAATGGATCCTTCTATGTTTAGATCTTTATAATCGTATTGTTTTAAAATGACAGACCTGATATTACCGGCAAAAGCAGCGTCTGCAGTTTTAGGATCATATCCTTTTCCTTTTACAGCAAAGTCGGCGGTGACTGGTCCAAATGTCTTTTTATCCTGCAGTATCGTTCCCAGGTCGAGCGAGCGTGCCTGGAGCGTCATGTCATATACAGCAGTACTGGCGTTGGTGATATGCTGCGCAAATCCTTTTATTATTGCATCGCCGAGACTTGTTTGTAAGGTAAGCGCTGTTTCAATATTCTCCATATTCCCGTGAATTGTTCCTGAAAGCTGCATTTTTTCAGGAAGGCTGATATTGGCGGGCAATACATTTCCGGGCACAACAGACAAAATATCTTTCCGTGAGGTGCTGATATTTTTTATCGTAAGGTTGGCGCCTGTTTTATTGGCATCCGGCAGCCCTGTAAGCCTGCCGCTTATATTCAGTGATGTATTGCTGAGCCCGCTGACCCGGAGCCCGGCTATTTGCATGTCTGCCACGCTGCCTGTCACCTTCCCGTTGATCAGCCATACGGCACCGGGATGTGCAAAAGCAGGCTGTGACCGCAGGAACGGCGCAAAGCTGAGGATGTCTTTTACCTGTACTTTACTATGATCAAGGTCAATATTGAGCTGCAATGCCCCGGTATTTTTTTGCAGGGCTGCAAGTGAGGGGTAAGACAGGGCAACATTACGCCTCAGTTCCGTGCCGGGCGTTTTTAAATAGAGATTTTTGAGGTAAGCCTGTGTGCCGGAGTATAAAAAATCAGTCTGCAATTGCTGCAGGCTGAACCCGCTTTGTTCCCGGAATGTTCCTTTTTTTATTACCCCGGCAATAGAATCATTGTTGTATATAAAACCGGATGCGTGCAGTGTAAGTGCTTCAGCTTTCAGGTGCATATAATCCATCCCTTCTTTTGCGCGTGGAGCATTATCGTTGTCAAACCGGAAGTTGTTGTTATTGAGCTCAAGAGAAGAAAGCTGCACCCGCCAGCCTGGCGCAGCATCCCCGGACGCCGGCGCTGCTGTAGCGGTGTCCCTGCTGTTTGCCCGGCTCTTGCCAAGCCGTATAGCAGCGGTGGTCTGGTTCAATGCAAGCTTCCCAAGATCAACCGTCTGTTGGTCCAGGTCAATTTTTCCCGGGCTGATATCCAGTGCGCCCATATCTATTAAAGCATCCAGCGCTGATACATCATCGCGGTAATCTACATTTATTTTTTGTAGCCCGAGTGACCCGATATCAATGGAAGGCAGTGCGCTTTTTACTGTCTCACCGGATCCTTCTGTTGTGCCCGAATCCTTCAGTGGACGGAACTGGTGAATATTTGCCGTGAGTCCGTACAGATTGATTACAGGTATACTGAACTGCATTGCCTGCATGTCAAATTTATTGAACCTGGTATCAAAATGCGCCAGGTTAGCTGCTACATCATTGCCTGTAACCACATCTTTATATACTGCTCTTATATTGTTGAGCTCAATGTTGCCAATGCTGAAGTTAGTTGAACTTGTGTCCGTATCTACTTTGGGCTGCTGGTTTTTTGAAGCAAAAGCGTCAATAATGAACTGGAAGTTGAAGCTGGTATCGGGAAGCTCGCGTTTAATATGGGCTGTTATATTATCCAGCTTCACGCTGTTGATATTAATTCCTTTTCCCAGGACAAGATCAAGTATGCCTACATCCACTTTGAGGCTGCCGCCGTATAAAAGAGTATCTTTTTGTTTGTCCTCTATGTATATATTTTCCAGCACTACCGTTTTGGGCAGACCGATATAAAGCTTGCCGAGCGCAACCTTAGTCCCCAGCTTTTTTTCAAGGTAAGCAACGGCTTTTTGTGAAATGAAATGTTGCACCGGTGGTAATAATATCAATCCTGCCAGCAGCAAAAAAAATAATACAAGAAAAATGACGGATCTCAGGATTATGCTGCCGGTTCTTCTCCATATATTTTTGCTCGTTTTTGTTTGCTCCATGCGTGCATGCTTGCTGTAAAAGGCATTCAAAGCCTTATCAGAAATGGTCAATTCTTATTATGAAAATATCATGCTAATTAAAAGTCCCTTCTTTTTATTCAAAAACGGGGAAGAAATTCCCCGGATTAATTTTTTACAAATGTATGGAAACGGCAAACGTGAAACGTGAGACGGTAAACAGGTAATCTGCTGTCTTTAATTTAGCCCAAAAGTGGGGTAAAAGAAGTTTATTTAAAATGCCTTCTGCATCAAAGTAAGATTCAATTCCGGAGATGATGCCAAGGTGCCTTAAGAAATCAGCTACGGGTTTATTTTTATTTAGCATACCTGCAAATTTCCTCTCTTTAAGTTTAGTGTTATCAATGTACGACTCAATTTCATACCACTTAAGGAGCACTTCTGAAATTTCGTCCAGGTCTGCTTCTTCGAAATAAAGAGTCCTTCACGCCAGCTCAATACTGATTTTGGATCAAAGGTATGCTGGTCAATCCGGCCATTTGACTGATAATATACAGCTTCGTATTCCACAATTATGTACAGGTAAGTGGTATCTACTATAACTCCCTTTACTAAAGATTTTCAATAACCTCCCTATACCCTCTTCCAATAGGAATAGATATGCCATTAACTTCAACTGCTTCTGCGGTATAAGATTCCAGTTTATTAATTGAAATGATAAATGAGCGGTGGATACGTTTAAAAATATGGCCAGGCAAAAGGTCTTCTATTTCATGTGTACTCATTCGTGATATGAATTCTTTTTTTGCAGTAACAACTTTTATGTACTCCCGTTGGCTTTCTACATACAAAATTTCCGAAAACATAATTTTCACTTTTTTCTTTTGCACAGTAAGGAACAGGTAGTCTTTAACTTCCCCAGCTTCGGTTATGAGCTGTCTTTTACCGCTGGTGACTCTTACTTTGTTTACGGCAATCAAGAAGCGTTCAAATTCAATGGGCTTAAGGAGATAATCTGTTACATCGAGGTCAAATCCCTCTACGGCATATTGGTGATAAGCAGTAGTAATGATAACTGCAGGCTTTTTTGCAAGCGTCCTTAAAAAAGCCATTCCCTTTAATTTTGGCAGGTGAATGTCTAAAAACATTAATTGTACTTCACTTGTACGTAACCATTCTGTTGCAAGTATGGCATCTTTAAAGCTGCCCTCTAATTGTAAAAAAGGCACTTGCGCAACATAGTCCACTAATACTTTGACGGCAAGTGGCTCGTCCTCTATAATTATGCATTTTAGTTTATACATTGCTTGTTAAATTGATTCTTAATGTTGATGTAAAAACAGCATTCTCCTGGCCTACAGACAAGTCATAATCTTTATAGAGTAGTGCCAATTGCCTGCGCAAATTAGAAAGCCCGATATTTTCTTTCACTTCTTGTGTGGTAGCATCTTGTTCTATTGAATTTTTTACGATAAACAACAATTGTTGTTGCTTTACAGCAAGATTAATATCTACAAATGGCTTGTTTCTTGTTTCTGAAACACCATGTTTAAAGGCATTCTCCACTAATGGAATAAGCAGCAAAGGCGGCAAAGGTTGTTTTGAATTTTCAATATTGGCATTCAGTGTAACAAGCAGGGAATCATCATAACGGAGTTTTTCAAGGGCTATATAATCAGTTATTATTTTCAATTCATCTTCTACTGCTATAAAATTACCGTCTGTTTCATAAAGCATAAAACGCAAAATTTTTGACAATCGCAAAATTGATTCAGGAGCCAGGTCGTTTTTATCTCTTGCTAATGAATATATATTGTTTAGTGTATTAAATAGGAAATGGGGATTTGTTTGGGCTTTTAAATAGTTCAGTTCGGCCTCTTTTTTTTCTATTCTTAATTGACTGTTTTTTTCTCTAAGCCTGATGTTGTTGTATATATTCCGCACTATTACAAAAAAAATGATACAGGCAACACTAAATTGAGAATGAACTGCTACACCTTTTAAAAATGAGAGGTTCGGCGTATAATCAATATAAATACCTAATTGTATCCATAGTTGGCGCCAACAATATAATCCAAATGTATAAAACAGGACAGCAACAAACAGAAAGATAAATGCACGATGATTATTTTTACATGGCCACTTAAATAAACGTAAAATTTTCTCAAATAAAATATAATTAAGCGCTGTAAGATAACTGACCAGGAAAATGCTATTGACAACTCTGCGTGCAAAAGTTTCCCGGTATTCAAAAAACTCACCGAAAGAATACAACAACAAAAAGCCTAAGCCCGTATACAAGTAAAACTTAATTAGTTTGTTATCTTTTTCCTTTTTCATCCCTGGATTTGTACAATAAAAATACCCAAAACTTGCTTGTTTGCTTACAAAGTCTATGAAAGGAACTTTGACATCAACAAACTACGGAATTGTGTAAAGCAACCTTTTCGGAAATAGAAACAATCTCTTTCGTTTTTTACCTCATTGCGTAAATTTTGCCATTTGTTTACAAGAAACCGTTTTTCATTGACACAGCTCTTTTTAGGATAACTATTTATTCAAATTTGCATCTGAATTACTATTCCTTCATGCAATTACTTCAGCTTAATATAAACAAGTATTATGCTATTAAAAAACTTGCTGAATTCTTTCAGAATACCAGCATTTCAACAATCACATTTGATTATACAGGTATTGGCAAATCTTTGCATGGAAAAAGCCTGCACTTTGTTCCTGAAAATTTTAAAGCTTTAAAAATTGGGCATTTTTTATTTTTTACTGAAAAATTTAAAGACAGTATTTGGAACGTTTTACCGGAAGATGTAAATAGTTAAGAAATGAAGCAACATAAATATTTTGGCGAAATAGTGAATGGCTACTCAATCCCTGTTTTAAATAACAGGGAAATACGGGCTACGGCCGGAATCATGTTTCTGTCTGCTTTTATTTCTTTAGTGCTTATTCTGAGTACAGGCAACTTTGTTCCTGTTAAATATGTGCTTTCCGTTTTTGTAATAGAATTTTCTATTCGCCTGTTTATTAAGCCAAAGTTTGCACCGCTTTTAATCATTGGCCGTTTTATCGTTGGCAATCAGCACCCGGAATATGTTGGAGCCGCACAGAAAAAGTTTGCCTGGTACATTGGGTTTGTCATGTCTGCAGTAATGTTTTTTCTCCTGGTAGTTGTAAATGCCTATAGTCCAATTACAGCTATTGCCTGTCTCATTTGTTTAATACTGATGTTCTTTGAATCGGCGTTTGGGATTTGCCTGGGTTGCAAACTTTATGGTATTATCAAAAAGGACAAAGCGCAATATTGTCCAGGCGAAATATGTGAGGTGAAACAAAAACATGGAATTCAGAAGATTTCACGCAACCAGTGGTTAGTGCTTTTAGGCTTATTGTTATTTATTGTTTTGCTTTCTGTTGCCTTCAAAAATAATTTTGAAGAAAAACCTCACAACCTCTTTCAGGGGAAAAAATATGAATACAAATAAAAATACAGCAAGGACTGCAGGATTTTTTTATCTGTTACAAATTCCACTTGGAGTATTTGGTATTATGTACATTCCTGGATTTTTAGTGATACCGGGCAATGTACCGGCAACTGTTTCTAATATTTTAGCGAACGAATTTTTATTTCGTTTGAGTATTGTGAGTGCAATTTTATGTGCGTTAATTACCGTTCTCACAGCCATCTTTATTTCTAAGATTCTAAAACCGGTAAATGAAAGTTGGGCAAAGTTGATAACATTGTTTGCTGCATTGGCAGCTCCGATTTCCATGTTAAATGAACTTAATAATGTTGCAGTTTTACTATTGGTTAAAAATTCTTTTGTAGTATCCGGATATTCTGAAAATCAGGTTCAATCATTGCTTTCTCTTTTTTTAGAGTTGCATAAATACGGAATGCAAATAATAGGAATCTTTTTCGGCCTTTGGCTTTTTCCTATGGGGTACCTGATTATAAAGTCGAATTATATACCAAAAATCATTGGTATCCTTTTGTTGGTTACTTGTTGTGGCTATTTAATTGATTTTACAACTTTTTTTCTTTTCACTGACTTTAAAATAAAGTTTAGCGAATATGTCTGGCTGGGTGAAGTGCTAATGGTGGTGTGGCTTTTAATTAAAGGGAGAATTACAAAATAATTATCTTTTATACAACATATCTAAAATTTGAAAAAAATGACACTAATTAAGACATCACTTTTCATCGGATTAATCATGTTTCTTGCAGCCTCCTGCAAAAAATTAGGTTCAGATGCGAACAATGCTTATCCCAAGCAAGTTAGTATTACTTACAGGGTAAGCAGCACAACAACCAATAGCCTGGTATCAATAACGTATGATAACGAAACCGGGGGGCAGACTACAGCTGATAACCCTGCATTACCATTCACGAAGACCATCCCAATAACTGTAAACAGAAACAAGATTGTAACTCTTGGATATTTTGTTAATCCTGCTCAAACCGTAAAGCTGGAAATACTAGTCAACAATGAGGTTGTAAAATCTCAGGTATATACTAACCCCAACTCTGCAATGTCATATACTTTTCAATAAAAGAGAGATAATCTTTGTTAACACTTATTACAGCCGGCTGAGGAAAAAAAATGAAATTGACGCTCCGGATGCCCTAATGATAATTCGTGATTATAAGTCTCTCTATTTAATAAAAAAATGGCACCATTTGTCTTCAAATGGTGCCATTTGGCTTTGGTCGGCTTGGATAGACAAAGTTCTAACCTGATTATCAAAGATTTAGCGAAAATTCAAGAATTAGTAACCCTAGTTAGCTCTGATTAAAGCTATTTGGGTTTTATTGATTGGGATAATTCATTTTGCGTATTAGATTGTTCTATAATACTCTTCATTGATTTTCTTTTTCTTGGTATTTTCTTGTGTTTTTACATGATTAATGATATAGCCCTCATAGCCAATCATTTTCATGATACACATATTTAGGAGTGTTAGTAGTCTCAATGAGATTTCAAAACTATCCATTGAATATGATTTTTTTCCTTTTTGTGGTTTTAAATTAATATTCCCATGCAAAAAATCATTTCTGTATTCAAGTATTTCCTCATCTATCTCTGTAAGCGAAATATTCTGACAAGTAAATGGAGCTTTCAGTTTTTCCCTATTTGTAGGAGAGTTAAGGTTTTCAATTTTCGCTTTAATCACATCTTCTCCACTAAATTTATCATAAATTTTAAACTTGTTTAGGACCTCTTGAAGCTCCTTTAAAAATACGGCTGCTATTTTTTTATCTTTTATTGGATTCAGTCTATCAGCTTCTTTTGTATAGAAATATTCAGATAGCCCTTCCATAGCAACAGATAGGCCTGCCGGCATCAGTAATAAAGACCTGCTGATAGATTCTGTAATAAGAATAATGATGGCTTTTATATCCTGCTCCTTGTGTATTATGTCGCACAGATTTGATAATTGGATTGAACTAACTTCCTTAATCTTTCCATAATAACTATCTGCAATAGTGCGAACCTTGACCCAAGAATATGGATTGGCATTTACAGGTGTGTAAAAAGATTTTATACTGCTCCTTTGTTCTTGATAAACAAATCCATTAAAGTTTTTCATAGCCTTATTGGAATAAGCAAAAACATACTCCCCGTCTTGAGCAAGGTTTCCAAGTAAATACCCAAGAGCAACGCTAACTTCCCATGCAAGCTCCAAGAAGTCGTCAAGCAGAATAGGGTTAAGGCAATCAATGAACAGGTACTTTCTTTTAGAGTGTTCTACAACAAAAGCATGAAATTTTTTATTGTCAAATGACATTGAAACCAATCCTCTTGATGAATAGCCTTCATAGTCAAAACTTTCATCTTCAATTATACTAAAAAATGAAAGTTTGGTTTTTAAGGGAATTATGCTTCGGAAATATTGGTTACTTCTTTCCCGAAAACCTTTATTTCGGTATGAGTGTATGTGTAACTGGGAACTGTGTTTGCTTTCACTCCTTGTTACGGATGAGCCAACTCCTTTTACAAAGCCATCGGTAATTTTAATATCCAGATTTTTATTTGTAACTGATGTGGTGATTCTATCCCCAACATTTAATCGCCAATAATTTTTAGTAGCAATATCTAAAACAAATCCTTTTGTTTTATTCTTTTTGAAAAAACCGATCTTGTTTATAATATTTGTACCATTATGCACTTTTACCCTTTGCGTTTTATCAAGTGCATTTATTTTTTCTATTTCTTTGAGAATAAATTTTTTAATTCTTGGCATACTAATTTAATTCTAATCCTAAACATATTGTATTGCCCCAGCTTTTGGAAGAAGTAAGTAAACGAAAGTGCATACCATTTATATTCCATTTTCTTATGTACTCATCTTTTTCATATTTTCCATTTTCCTCCATCATGTATCCCCCACGATTATCAATATCAGCACCAAGCATAAAAATCAATTTTGCAACCAGCAACTCGACTTCTCTGAACATCATAAAACTTGCATGGCTTTCTCTGTCGCAATAAAAAGCAATAAAGGTCATCCCCTCAGAAATTATAATTTGATAACGATTAAAATAGTTAAAATACGAGTGTAAAGGTTTGTAAGTATTAACTGATTCATTTTTAAAAGGGTCAATTCTTTGATACAATTGCATACTATGCTTCAAATCATGTTGTAATGAGGTTTGAAATGTATGCACGGTTTCTTCCTGCCCAAGTAATATAGTTTTATAGTTGATAAAATCTCTTGAAGAAAGAACCTTTGTTGGAAACCCTAAAAGTTGGTAAACGATATTTGCTTTCACTTGCAATCCCTTATCATCAGTTACTAAATAATCGCTGAAAGAGGCATACCAGGCATGGTGTGCATCTGTATTAAGGCTTTGCATATTAAATTTCTTAATCCCTTTTCCTTGCCTCTCTTGTGTTATATTATAAGTTTCAAGCATTGTGTAAGCATGAATAAATTTTTGGTATAAGTCGTTTTTTTGATTGTCGGTTAGCATGTTCTCAATCATTTCAAGATATGATTTACCAAGTGTGCTTTCTTTAAATTTTTCATTAAATGTCATTCCCCATTTCTCAAAGCCATATTCATCCCTATTCAAATACCCAGCTATATACTTTCTTAATTCAGTAAATTCTTTTTTATCTTGAAGTAAAGACTTGCTGTATGGCCACATACCATTTATAAATTCCTGCAGGCTCATTGAAGGACTGTAATCGGGTATCATTTTCTCAATTAAATTCTTACCATTAGCATCAATATCTGCCATATCAAATTGCCCTGTTAAAGCACCAATTGGCAGATTAAACATTGATTTCATCAACTGCTTTAGTAGTTTTCCTTCAGGAAAATCATCCATATCTCCTAACAAACTGTCAATATCAAATGGATTTTCAAGTGTGTTCCTATAAGCATTGTAATCCTTTCCTTTGAACGCTTCCAATGGAGTTGCCAAATATGGACCTGTGGCTTTATCATGAATAAAGTCATGCATGAAATAGTTGTCCTTCACATACTCACCCATAAACACTAAATCCTTTTCGGCATATTTTAAAATGGAATCTTTTAAATCATCCAAATGAGCATCTGAAAATGTAAAAAGCATTTTATCTTTTAGTGCTTCAAAGACATCAAACAATTCAGAACTATAGCTTGGATGTTCTTGCTTCAGGTATCTGTATATGTTGCTATCACAATAAATTCTAATCATCTTAAAATATTGAGCAAAAAATACTATTATTTTTAGTAAAGCTACTTAATTTATTTATGAGATTTTAAGCGAAGGCAGAATAAATTCTGCTCAAATTGTAAAAGCACTAAAAAAAAGCCCATAGCGATATGGGCTTTTAATTACACAAATAAATAATCCTAAAATATCTCTATTTCACCTCCCTGACTAAACCTCCCCATCTGCACTGCCTTACCCCTTTCCGGCACTTCAATTACCACATCCACATCATGCTGAAAACTCTGTGATCCCTTGAATTTCCCATCTTTAGAGGTCTGGAACACGAATATGAACGATTTAGAGGGATTTTTAGCTCTTAACCGGTTCAGGTCTTCAGGTGTCAGTTCCAACCGGTTTACGCTATCTAAAAAGATAAAATCGTATCCTGTTAAATCTTCAGGCAGATAAGAGGAAACAAACAGATTAGGGTGGGCTACATGCTTTTCGTTCAGTTTCTTTTGCAAGGTCATATCCAGCCCTTCTTCTTTAGCAACATAAAGCACCTTGCCGTGGTTCCTGGCCAGGTAGCCAGCGAAGTCAATGCACAGATAGGATTTGCCCATTTTCGGCTTTCCGAATACCATTGCAGTGAAATTCCGGCTAGGATCGCCAATTAGCTGCAGCCACTTGCCTTTTAAACCAATGGTGTCAAACTGCAGGTTGGCAAAATCCATGCTGTTCATCACCGATGGCTGATTAACAGGTGTTACAAAATCAACTCCATCCAATCCCTTGAGCAAGCCATTTAAACCATTCAATTCTTTAGGCTCAATTTGCAATGTCTTTTGCTTTTTATCAGCTACAAATACTTTAAGGTTATTGTACGCCTTTTGCAAAGGAGCTTCATATTCATCACCTTTTGTAACCCGTTTTCTTTTAGCCGAAGATTCCATTTGCTTAATCAGTTTCGCAGCCTTTTCTTTCATTGCAGGTTTTCCATGCATGTTGATATATTTCTTTATCAACTGTAGTGATGGATATACTTTTTCACCGGCAACAACTTCCTTAAATTCATTGTAGGTTTTATCAGTAATCTCCAATTTGATTTTTGCCCTCATGGAATTAAAAGCCTTAATCAGGCTTTCCTGTATATGCTTAATCTCTCTTGCATAAGCAGAAGTTTTGCGGATGCGTTTTTCGAGAATGGCTTTTTGCAGTGCGTTGATAAAACGAAGAATATCATCTTTGGTTTTTGTTTTACCATTAAGGTTTAAAAATCTTCTGATAAACCTTACTTCTTCAGGAATTCGTTCAACAAACTTTTCACTACTGTTTGCATCAGCTTTCTCATCATTGTTTTTTTGGCGAGCTTTCTTTTTAGGAGTGCCATCTGGATTAATAATTCCCTGGCGGATCATTGCTTCATGCATAATCTCCTTGCCTGATTGCTTGCGGTTTTCATCCCTATGTTGTTTAATTTCAGCGTTGTGATTGTTGGCGGTGTATTCGTTTAACTTACCAAAATACATATCAATCACTTTCTTGATAGCATCGCTTCCATGATAGGCTTCCCAATTCGATCCATTCGAGGTGGCTTTTTTTATATATTCATGCCCTTTCTTTAACGCATCTGGCAGATTATAAAAATCAATGCTTTTAATCTTATCGTAGTAGTTATTATGGTTTATCATAGTTCGGTATTTATGCGGCTAATAATTCAAGTTCCAGAGCAAGGGCTTCTGCTTCCAATTCTAAATACCGGATATTATCCGGTTCATCGGCTTGCTCCGGTGGCAATTTAATTTTCTTTCGGTTACTGTACCTTGTTACATTATCCTTTACATCTTTAAATTGGTGATTGGATAAGGAAATGCTGCAACTATGGTTATCCTGAAGGATAGCGATAGCCTTATCAATTTTCGATTCATGCAACCGGGCAACCATCTTATCAGATACCTTTTCAAAATTGTTATTCTCTACAAGCTCCAATAAGCCTTTATCCAAATACACATCGCCACCTCTTTGCCTGGATGCAGCTACAATGATTTTAAAATAGTCTCCATTCTTTATAAAACCAATGCCGTTATTGGTATTGATGTTATGACCGTTTACAAGAGATTTGATGATGGGCATAGCCTTGACAATTGGCACTACCACTTTATCGCTTAACTGTTCATTGGGTGTCCAGTTATCCGGCATGAGAATACCTTTCTTTGTTTTACCATCATTGGTTGTATAGCTTACGAGCTTCCCCTTAAAATCACTGAATGCCTGCAAAAGATTGCCTGTAATGATATGCCTTGTCTTGCGGTCGGTGTTGGTGGCTTTGGTATAATCTTCCCATTGTGACAATAGCTTTTCACGGTCGGGCTGTAGCATATCTGTGCTTGCTCCAACAATACTCATAATATCTTCGGAATAAGATGCAGGGATAGCAATAAACTTATTGCTGTTGGCAATAGCAAATCTTAATTTGATTGCCGAAGGTGCATAAGGGTTGTTTTTCTTTTTATCAATCACAAAACCTAAAAATACAGCAGGCACTAACTCGTTTTCTCCAAGATAAGTTTCAACAGGATAGTTCACCAGCTTACCTGCATGGAATGCCTTAAAAACCCTTTGCAGATATTGCTTCCTGTTGTCAGCCGTCTTTTGTATGTTTTGTAACTGCAAACCTTTTGCCGCCATCAGTTCCTTTTCCCGTTGCTGTATAGCCTGTGTCCATTCGGCGGAACCTGTAGCAAGTTTTTTTATCTTCTTCTCGGTCGGAATTTCTTTTACGAGCTTCTCATATTTTTCATCAATGGATTTTTGTTCTTCTTCCAGTTTGTCAATCACCGATTTTTCATATTGATTGATTAATTCATTTTGCTGGGTAAGTGCATCATTGTTTGGGTTTGATTCCCTTAACAGGTTATCCAGTTCCGCCCTGCTGAAAGGTTTCTTCAGCACATTTGCTTTGACTGTTTCAAGTATGCTGTCATCACCAAAAGCACTATCGCCGCCTTTACCCATTTTGATAATACGGCTGTGAGTTGTTTCTGCTTCCAGGTTCATGGCTTCCACTTCCAGGTCATATTCATCCACCTGTTTTAAATACTCTACATAATCGTTGTAGCGTTCAGCAATATCATTATAAAAATCCTGCTGCATTTTGGTAGATAAAACCGCAACCCTTCCAGATACTTTATGTGCAGCATCTTCAATGGTATTTTGTGTGTCATTACTATTATCCGCTTTGCTGCTTTTTAATCTTAACGGATCATCCAACAAATCATTCACGTCCGGGTTTTCAAGCAGATATTCTTTTACAATCTTATCGCCATACTTATTCAGAAAATCCGGCACATCCAAAATCTTGGTAGATTGCTTTTGATTGGAAGTTGTGTTGGCATCTAAAGACTTTAGTTTCTTCTGCAACATCATCATTAATCTTTTTTCTGCCGGTATCGCTGATGTTACATAATCATAAATAGGTTTTAAGATTTGCCCGGTGCGGTTTATCCTTCCACGTTTTTGCACTTCGGTATTAATATCCAGTTCTGCCTGTAACACAATCATCACCCTTTGCTTCACTTCGCTTGCAGGCACTTTTGGTGTAACAATCGCATGAGCGGATGCGCCGGTACTACCTGACTGGTTTATCATCAGCACATCTACCTCATTGTTATTGAACTGTCGGAAAGCATCGTTGGTATTGATTTTCTTTCTTGGCATAATCAAAGCCTTGCTGCCTTTGCCATTCATTTGTAATTCATATTTTCTGCCCGTTACTTCTGCTATTGTATAGCCTGCATCCTGTAATTTCTTGATGATAACATCAATCGGTGAAATAGTTATGCCTGTAGATACTGATTTGATACGCTCCAGTATTTTGTAATACTCTGCCTGTGCTTCAGGAGTAAAATCTGTAAGCGAAAACTTTTTATGGATAGCATTCCCGTCCACATCTTTTTCTGTATAGCGAAGTACGCCATCCAATCCACGCCTTAATACTTCTGCAAAATCTGCGTTGATGGTATCACCATCACTAACAGGCATACCGGTCTCATTTTCCATTTGTTCAATAAAACTGCCCATTGTGGAAGCAAAAGCAATCACAGGTTTCTTGCCCTCTTTTAACCGTTTGATTGCCCTCTCTGCAACCGAAGATGCTTTTAACGAAAACAGCATTTGATTAATAACCTGGAACACTTTTGAAAAATAAGGGGTATTATCAACACCAGCTTGTGATGTGCCTTCACGAAGGTTTACTTCCTTGCCTTCGGCTACGGCAATCTTGTCCAGTTCCTCAACCTGACTATCTACATGGTTGGTTTGAAAGGCAATAATATCCCGTAGTATCTCGGTTATGTTATCAGCAATGGCTTTATGCTCTTCTGCATTTTCATCGAGGCTGATATAATTTACTTCTATTCCTTCAAAGCTTCTTTCACGGCGAAGCATTTGCCCTTCGGCAACCAGTTGTGAAGACAATACTTCCTGTAACGCCACACCTCCACGATTGATAGCTTCCACCAGTTCATCCTTTGTCATGTTGCAATCGCTGATGGATGTTTTCATGGCATAGATGGGCATGTTATCCGGTCGCTTGGCAAAGGTTGCGGACAGGAATACAACACCTTTTGTATTAGCAACCACCCTTTGCATGAACTCTCCTGTATTAGATGAACCACTGGAATTATGTGCCTCATCCATAATCATCATGTTGCCACTGGCAACTGTCATCAGGAAGTTTGGCTTCTCCGGTTTTTTATCAGGTGAATTAAATTGTGAGTATGTGGCTACAATAAAATCATAAGCGGCCGGTGGCTTTCGGTCGGCAAATATTTTTGATTGCTCTGCAGGCGCTAATGCCTGGTAAATAATATTGCCATCTTCGTCTTTTATATCAGTTTTACTTTCCCTGCCGTTCACAATGAAAGGCTTTAAATGTGCAGAGCCGATTGCTACCAGATCCCGGTATATATCTGAAAACAGATTTGCTTTCTCTGTCATGAAGATGGGTTTTAAGCCCTGCATCACCCCATAACGTATCATACCTGCTGCAATGCGACCTTTACCAATGCCAGTCTGGTCGCCAATAATCATTCCCTGTTCCCTGGCTTCGATATTGTAAATCGCCATTGCAATGGCATCAATCTGTTCTGCTGAAAAAGCTTTATGCAAAGCTACATTGGAAGAATATTTTAAACGGTGCTTTACAAAGCGGTCAATATCGCCACCTACTTCTTCTTTGATTCGTAACAGAGATTGCTGCGTTTCAAAACTCATTGAATCAGGAACATGCGTATCAAGGGATTTACTGGATGATGCTGGTTGATAAGGCAGTCCCAATTCTTCACCCAATAGTTCACTTAACGCAAGGGCTTCTTTCTCCAGTTTTGATATATCATGTTTCATAGGATTCGCTTCTTTTTTAGTTCCCATTGCATCCGCCACTCTTTCAAATAAGTCATCAAAAGATTTTACTACAACATCCCTATCAGCATCGTAAACCGGGGCAACTCCTTCAGGTGTATTCTTTCTGCCATCTATTAAAATCAAACGAACATCAAACGATGTCCCTTGTCTTGAATACAATTTATGCCCATCTATTTGTATCACATCTTTTACATGGTAGCGGCTGTATAGGTAATTGAAGAAAATCCGGTTCTTGCCAGCCTGTATTCTGCCTTTATCATCCCAATTGGTATGACCGCCGATAATGATGGCAGCCTTACCATCGTTAGCCATACAATCCAACGCCCTCAAAGCCATTAAATGGTCGAGGGTATTGATGGGAAAGCTATCATACATCACTTTTTCATCCAGCGTACCAAATGGTGGATTGGTCATTACTGCCATGAATGTTTGTTGAACATCCATGAACGGCTTCATTGCATCACGCTGCCACACATTTGCAAAACCCTGCGTTCTTAGATTATTGTTCCTGAAACTGTCCAGTTCGTTTGCATAAACCCTCTCTGGTTTTGCTGCAATCGTTAATAATCCATTTCCTGCGGATGGTTCAAATGCAAAGCCTCCGTTGAATTGCAGTTTATCACTCTCACAAAAAACTCCTGCCAGATAACCAATGGGTGCAGGTGTGGAATATTGTTGCAGTAATATACTTTGAGAAGTGCGGTGCGACAGGTTTACCTGGTTGTGGTACAATTCAACAATCGTGTCAAACCTTTGCCTAACTGTTCCTTCGCTGTGAGCCAGCAACCTTGCCCTGTTTACAATAGCAAGCTCTGTTAATTCCTTTACTTCATTTTTATTAGTGATACCAAAATACGCAGCCAGTTTCTCAACTGATATTTTGTTATGCGGTGTTTTTAATGCCAGGTCTTTTTCTATGGCATCCACAAATTGTTCTTCCTTTCTGCTCAGTCCATCTAATCCTAATAAACCTTCATCAGCAAAAGAGTAATAACTTTCCCTTGTTACAATCACATGGTCGAGCAATCTTATCTCCATCGTTGCAGCACTCTCTTTAATCTTAGCGGTTAATTGCTCATCAGCCCTGGAAGGTTTTAAATTACCGGAAGGATGATTGTGTGCAACAACCATTGATACGGCAAGGCTTTTTAATGCAGCAGCAAGTATGATGCGTATATCGGCGATAGTAGCATTGATGGCTCCTTTGGAATGTTTGTAATAGCCGATGATTTCATTGGATTGGCTGAGGTATAAAACAATGAACTGCTCCTGCAACTCTACCTCGCCAGCATGGAACGTATCACGGATAAAATCCGCTGCATCTTTGGATGATGTAACCTTACCAAAATGTTTTCGTTCGCTCCTTGAATAAGAGACATTGATTTCAGGTATATCTGTTTCAGGTACATTGCCAAGAACGATTTCAGGGGTTTCAGGATATTTTGCCATAAGAAAAAAGGCAGGTGCTGCCTGCCTTCATTTGATTATTCTTTTATCTTTCGGGCATTGACGGAGTAATTCAATTCATACCGGTTATCCCAGACATTATCATACAACTGGTTACCATCAGCCCATTCATAAATTATCTGGTCTTCAATCCTTGATATTCTCACAATTGCCCATACCGCATCATAGGTTTGTGCATCTGGCGAAGCATAACCCTTGTACACAATATTGGGTTGCGATTCATCTTCCCTCATTGGCTCCATAAAAATGGAACCTTGTGTTTTTACGCCACCGCCGTTGTTGAGGTTTTGAATCGCCTGTCTGAGCAAACGGAGTTCATCTATTTCAATATCCTGCTTTGCTTCCTTAGCAGCAGCACTGGAGCGTAGCCATTGCAGCAACGTATCACGGAGTAGAAATACATCCTCGAATTTCTGGGGAACATTAATATCATTAATATCTAAATAGATATGCTTCAACGCACCTTCACCATTATCAATCCGTATCAGGTTGCCACGAAGTGCATCAATGCGTTTAATCTGCACTTTTGTAACCAGGAACTCCTGCTTATTTTTAACCACCCGGATACAGGGTCCTTCATTATACAATTCTGTAGCCATGCTTATGAGTTATTGCGGTTGGATTCTTTGATTGCTTCTGCTACCAGTTCACCCAGTACTGCCCCGATAAAGCCACCCACCATCACATACGGCACAGTATCTTTCTGCACCGACTTTGCATAGAAGTAGCTTACCATTGAAGCAGTAAGGGTAAAAGCTGAAACAATTGTTTTTTCCTTCATTGGGTTAGTGGATTACACTTTTGAGGGTGATGCCGGATAAAATAACCAGTCCGGTCTTGAGCATAAAATTTCCAAATTTCTTTTTCTTAACCTGCTTCTTCAATTCCTTATTCTGTTCGGTAAGAAACAAGTTATTGGTGAGCATATCGGATAGCTTGGATTTAGTTAACTGGTATTGCAGCTTGTGCAGGTCAATGGTTGAATCCTTATTCTTGATCTCATCTTCCAGTGTGCTGATAACAGCATAGGCAATGCTGTCTTTCTGGTTGGTTTCATCCATCAGGTCTTTTACTTTCTCCTGCATTTCCTCACAGTTCTTTATCAATGCGGCTGAATCAACCGTTTCAGTTGCCGCACTGTCAATGGCAGCGTAATCAGTCATTAAATCCTTTACCTGCGTCTGTAGTACCAGTACTTTATCACCAGATTTTTTGAGTGCCGATTTTTTATTGGATAGCTCCGAAACAAGGCTATCATTTCGCCTGGATAACAGTTGTAGTTTGTTTTCATATTGCACCTGCATAGCAGCAACCTGTTTATCCATTTCGGGTTTCTTTACCCATACTGTACTGCCGTGGTTATCAGGTTCGGCAAACACCAAAAGAAGCGATGCAATGATGTAACCTGTAATAACACCGAGAGCAAATGCGATACACAAATAAAATTTGAAATAATTTTTCATAAGTAAAAGGTTTAGTTATTGTCTGTATGTTTTTTCTCAAAGGAGTAGCCGAAGCAGCCTGCACCAATGAGTGAGATGAAAGAATAGAAGATAAATTCCGGTACAGCCTTGCCAAAGAATTGCTGTGCCAGCCAACTTGTAATCACTGCAAGGGTAAAAAGGGCGATGATGAACTCACGAAGTGAAAAATCACCATTCTTGTCTTTAAGTAATTGTTGAAAAAAAATTTTCATTCGGATGTAGCTGTTTTGATAGTGTAGGTAATGGCTGCAATGCACAGCCCAATGGCGGCGGCTGATGTTCATGCAACAGCGGCTTTCTTTTGCTGCCTGGCAAGCGTCCTTTCATCTACCAAAGTGTAGGTGAAATCGTTTCCATATAACTGCTTGTGCCGTTGTGCCAGTTGCATAAAGAGGTTGAAGTCGTTGATATTGGCAAATACCTGGCAGCCTGCTGAATATTTATCTACGGTATTGGTAGTTCCCCATGCAGAAGCATGGTGGATATTGATACCGAATATGCCGGTTTCCTCTTTGCCATTCATAAAGTCCAGCACCGCATCCCGGTTATAATCACGGATAACCGTCAAGGGACGCTTTTGTGTAAGTGCCAGGTACTTGCCCCTGTGCATACCAATACCATGTGAACCGATATATTGCCCTTCTTTTACGATGGCTGTTCCGTTTGCATTCATCATATTTTTCAGCCAGTAAGTGCCGGGATCTGTTGTGGCTGGGAAACTATGCAATTGCCACTTACCTTCATTGGTTTTATAAAAAACATTGATGGTATCATCAAAGGCATTTGGCTTTATACTGTCAGCCCTTACACCAACAATATTTAGTTCAAACGGTCTCGTATATGTTTTGTAGTTGCTGCGGTTGAGCAGCGATTGTATTTCTAAAAGCATCAGGCGGCAAGGTTTAAATCAGGTTCATAATTGCGAAGCCATTCCTTCACGTTAAAGCCGGGACAATTGGAGTTTGCATCCAGTTCATCATGCCCGACAATTGTGGCACTGGGATGCTTGATGGATAGTGCCACCAGTTTATTGAACAAGGATTCTTCCTGCACCGGTGTTTTGGTATCACCGAGAATACCGGCTTTGTTCCTGCCGCCGAAATAAGCAACATGGATGGCTTCATTATCTATTGCTTCCACATTCTTTACAACGGACTGTTCTGGATGGATGCGTTTTATTTCACCATTGCGTTCAATTACAAAATGAAAGCAGCCATAATGCTGGATTATTTTCGGGTCGAAAGTGGCAGTGCTATGCACCACGATGTACTTGATGTGTCGCTTCATGAGTATTGGAAAATTTATGTTTAGAGATATTTTATAGCATTGGATTTTACAAGAAAGTGCTGTCCGTCATTTTCAAATAAAGTATAGCTCATACGATTGGCTATTTCATTACCAAGCACCATATTGGCTGGAACCTGCACACCTGTTTGTGCATCCTTCCAAATCATAGTTGGCTTTGTAGTAATAAGAGCCAAACCATCCAAGCCCGACAAGCTCCACTTGTTGCCATCGTACTGCAAGCCCATCCTGGTAAACTGCAACCTAATCTGTTGCTTTTGTGTTTCGCTACTAAAAGAGTTGAGCATACCATTGACCAGTGTTTGCCTTACGCCACCATTCAACCGGTAGTTTTTAAAACTTGCACTGGCGGTGGCGTAGTCATCTTTGTTCCTCAACTTTTTAAGCAGTTCCATCACCTTGTTAAAATTCTTGGTAGCCGCAGCCATGTAAAGCAGCTTACCATAATCATCTTTTGTAGCTGCAACGCTGCTTCCTTTTACCAGCACATTAAATGTTGTTTCATTTACTGTTGAAGGAAGGTTGAGTTTCTTCAAAGCCGCTATCATTTCATTACCGAAAAAGCCATCAGCACCATAACGGGGTAGTATGCTTTTGCCATAATTATCAAGCAATGCCTGCTGTAATATTTTTACCTTATCACCCTTGCTTCCTTTCTTCAGGGGAAAATCGCTGTTTATCTTTGGTGCTTCATTATTATATGTTGGCTCATAAGTTGGTTCGGTAACCGGCTTAGGTTTTGTTTTGATCTTTGGTTTGATGACGGTTGGTGTATCAGGTCTATGATAATCCGGGATAGAATTGCTGTTTGTATTCAATATCACATCCACATCATCATTTTTCTTTTCTGCTTTTTTCTTTTTGAAATATTGCCAGCCAAAATAACCCAGTACACCTGCTGCACCCAAGCCAACACTTAGCAGTATGATTTTCTTCTTCTGGCTTTTCTTTGCAGCAGGTTTCTGATAGGTATTAGGTTTTCTTTTTGTCTTCATTTTTTACGCTTTTGGTTTTGCGTTGATAATCGCCATCATGGGTGAATACTCCCAAAACTCCAGTTCGCTTTTTAAATCACTGATAAGGTTTCTGCCGTACTCATTTTGATATGCAATTGATACTTGCTGGAACACCGCCTGCGTGGGGATTTCCATGAACACTGCTTTTATCGCAGGCTCGTCAGTTCCGGGAAACGGACCATAGGTTATGTCAAACGCAGCTTTTAATCTTCTTGCCCAGGATTGGTATTGAATAGTACCAACAGATGCTGCATAATTGCCTGTTATCTTATCCGGCTTTGCGGCAAGTATTGCCAGCACTTCGTTATACTCTGTTGAAGTCAGTTCTTCTTTCATGTCTTCCATCAGGCTTCTTGCATACAACCTTTCATAGGATGTTATCACCTGTCGGAATACTTCCTTGCTTGGTACTTTTCTTAATACCGTTCTTATACTTTCCTCATCCGTTCCCCACCCAAAAGGCATATCGTTTTCAAATGCCATCTTTAATTGTTTGGCATAAGTTGCGGAGCTGCCATCTTCATAGGTTTTCTTTTCTTCATTGGTGGCTTTTACATTCCTCACCAGTTGCCTTCCAAAATAAAATGCACCTCCAAGTACCACTAACCCTAACAGGCTGTACTGCACTTTTTCTTTCAGTGTAAATTCTTCGGTATGTTCCTGGTAACGGTTCATGCTTTATACACCCAATGCTTTTTTGGCAAGGGCTGTTTTAATGGGGTCGTTCTTTACAATATGGGCTAACTTAGTAAGCTCCTTCACATTGAGTTTTGAAACCAGCGTGGTAAGCGAAGCCATCTTTGCATCTGCTTCTGTTTGATTGTTGGCTTCAATGGTCATGTCGTAATGAAATTTTTTCATGGAGTATCGGGTTTGATGTTAAGTAATTCTGCTACTGTTTGCAGGTGTTTCTTCTCTTCGGCAAATGCCTGGATTATATGCATGAGCTGTTCCAACTCCTGCTGGTTAAAATGCGTATTGAGTTGCTGCAGGAAATCAAATATCCCTTGCTGCTCTTGAGATAACTGTGTTTCTGTTTTCGGTTGGAATGATGCAGCCGCTTCTTCTTTAGAAGCAACAGGATTCATCAATTGCTTTTCTTGTTCCTTTGTGTCTTCATCAATGATTCCAGCAAGGGCTGCACCGCCTGGTATCTTTGAAAGCAGATGAACATTTCGCCTTACCATGCTTTCCATTGCAACAGAAGCAAGTTCTCCAAGGTTGATATTGCCGAGTTTGAACTTCTGTGATTTAAGCTGTTCCAATTGCTGCTCCAGCATATCGGTGTAGTCTTCGGATTCCTGGAGTTTTGTTTTGGTGTCTTCCAATTCCTGCAACAGCTTTTCTTTTTCCAGCAATTCTTTTTGTGCATCCAGTTTTTCCTGTATGATCTGAGTGATATTACCCAAGCCGTTAATGCCGTTTAACGCATTCAATCCACCTTGCTGCTGCACATGGAAACAGTATTGATCATTGCGTGGTGTGTTAGCTGTATAGTAAATCAACAATCTTATTTTTTCAGTATCCTCGTTCATGTACAACTCATAGCCATCAAAATCAGCAGGGTTATCCGTTTTCGGTACAGCCTTCAAACCATCCACAAATATTTCATAGAACTTGGGCTGACCTTTTGAAGCCATGTCTTCCAGGTATTTTTTTAACCGGTCTATTTTTAACTGGTCGTACTTCTCGTTTTTTACGGGCATGGTTGTAAAGGTTTAGGTATCACTTGTATCATCCTCACATGCTGCACATCTGCTGCGTAGCTGCTGATATTGATTGTACCCTGGTGTTCATACTGGTATTCGTTTATATTATTGCTTGCCATATCAAACAATCCAAAGTCACTTGCTACTATCACGGTTTCCGGCGGCTCAATCAACAGATAGATATGGTTGTTGCCATCAATTTCTATTTCCTCATCCTGATGCAGTACCCAATGCCGGAAACGTAAAGTGTATTCTGCATAACCGAGTTCTTTCATTCGGCGTGGTATGTATTCCAGTGCCAGGTTAATTGTCATAACAATCCTTATTATCCATCATGCCAGATGTAGAGAAAAACTTTGTAATTGAAATTTGTGTCATACGCTTTACCAATAGCATCTTTGTAAACGCCTGTTATCACAGGGTTGCGGCAGAGCAATATGCCATCTTCTTCTATCTTGCTTCCATACCTCCACAAATACTTTGGCATGGATGTGCCTGGTGGATCTACACGCCTGAGTGTCGTTAAGTATGCAGGAGGCTGAACATTGTTTATTGTGATTGCATCGCTGTTGATATTCTTGTCATCAGCCCATATTTCTTTTGCATAAAAGATATTGGCATCATCCAGGGATTGAAGTTTCAAATCACCCATCAACCTGTTACGGTTTATTACAAATCTTTGAATAGGCGCCGGGGTATTCCCAACAAAGAGGAAACTTGTAACCGCTCCACTTCTTCTTTCCATCAGTTCCGATGAATTATTGCCTTGTTCAGTAATAGCAAAAGCCTCGTCAGGGATTTTCAATCCTGTTTCTATACCAATAATCTTTTTGGCATCTTTAGGCAGGCGTACCTGGAAATAATTCCATTCCCCTTTTCTTTTAATGCTGATGATATGTGCTGTTACCCTTTCCATTACTGTTGCTCCTGTTCACAGTCCAGGTAAACTGAAACCCTGTATGGTTCAAATGTTGTCCTGCCATCCTGCTCATCTTTGTAATCCATTTTTACTGTGCCATTACCAACAGGCACTCGACCCAAATCATAATACCTTGCATTGGGTGTAACATTGATACCTGTCATCAGCAGTTTGCTTTCATAATTTTCAGGAAAGAACTCTTCTTTATTGATTTCAATTTTCTGACTGCCCCTGTAATACAGCAGATCATCTTTATCCGATGTTATCAGCAAACCTTTAACATGCGTAATGGTTTTATCCAGTTCAAAGGTTTTACTGAAATTCCTGCCTGCTTCCGTTACCTGTACATCAAACCGCTTCTTTACATTCTTAATCATAACACTGTTTCAGTTTGGGCATGAGGGTGGCAGGCAGGATTACCTGCCACTCATGCAATGCCCTGGTTTTTCAATTAGGGTGTAGTGATTGTCCCGTGCAGGCCCAGGTAGATATAAGTGTTCTGGGGTATGCCATCCACCGTGCCTAACTCAACAGTGGATTCAATCAGGATGTCATCATGGATTAAACGGGGATTGGAAAGCTTGTAATAACCTACCGGTATATTGTGGAAATTCGCTGTCTTGAAAACGTTGTTGCTGGTTTCAGGAACTATCTGTTTTTTGTTTGCCTTCAAACTGAACTCACCATTGGCAATGGCAGGAAAATCTTCCAAACCTTTATAATTGGTTGCAATGATTTTATCCTTGCTGCCATCGGCTGATGTCCCTGCCAGCAATACAATGCCGCTTACCAAGAGTGCCTGGTTCTTTTGCAGTTTGGCGTTGCTCAAATTGCGTAAACCGATTTCCTTGTCATCCTGCGTTTCAAATAGCTTGATGGTTTTGGATGTCACTGCTTTGATGGAATAAACAATGCAGTCTGCCAAACGCAGTTCGCCCTTGAGTAATCCTTCTTTAATGTGCGAAGGAAGTTCTGCAAAATGTTTTTCCATCTCACCACGGCTGCCACGGCTATTGCCACCGGTATTACTGAGTTTTGCAATGGAACGCATACGCTGTATGGGGTTCATCCTGCGTAATGCTCCCAGCAGTTCGTTGTCTTCAATACCTTCAATGCCAAGCAACGCACCTGCATTATTAAATTCTTCTACGCCTTCTATAAGTCCTAACATAAGTTGAATAGTTTGCCCTTAACCTCTAAAGAGGAATTAAGGAAGTGAGTAATAATTTAAAATGATTGTTTTTTTGTATTTACATGATGATGTCATCCGTACCGGAGAACTCATCGTTCATGCCTGCAAATTCTTCGTCAAGCACTTTACCGATGCCACTGCCAATCTGGGCATAGTAATCATTGCCGCTGCTGGCTATCTGTTGCTCGATGGCATCCAAACCACTCATGTCATTAGAGGGATAAGTGAAGTATTGGATTTCACCCATGCCGTTGGTGGCTTCGCTTTTTTTCTTCAGAATTTTATCAATGTAAAGTTTCTCCTGGAAGTTCTCTTTGAATACCATGATGCGTTCCTTCATGCCGTCAAGACCCTCCAGTCCGTTGGTGCCGCTCTTGCTTTGGAAACCATTGGCAGCCATCATGCCAACACCGAGTAAGGATAGCATCCTGTTGCCGGTATAATGACCGGCACCGGTGATACCAGCTCCGATCAGCAATGAGGGGCGACCGATAGCTGAACCCGCCACACCACCAATTATAACGGTAATTAATAGTTCCTTCCCGGTTTCCAGCAGGGAGTTTTTAATATCTCCTTTTGTATCAAGCTGCCCGCTCATGTGCTGCATAAAGTTTTTCTTTTTGGCTTGCTGGGCATACCTGTTTTTCTTTTTAGCCATAGATATGTTTAGTTTTTTATAGGATTTGTTTTAAAGCAGGGCAACACGTTTTACTTTGTGTTTATGGTGATGCTTACTGGTATGTTTGCTTTTGCGGTGATGGTGTTTTTTTCTTCTGACACCATTCAAGCCATTGACGGGTTTTGCAGGTGGCGACGCTTTGTTGTTGTTGCCCGTGTGCATCGCTTTATAACCGATATACAATAACGTTACTGCACCCAGCCCAATGCCTACAGGCTTTACCCATTTCTTGTTCTTCTCCCAAAAAGTTTCTTTGGGTTCATCATCACTGCCGGTTTTTTCATTGCCTGATTTTTTGCCTGCCACATCATCGCCTGCATCATCTGCTGTAGCAACAGCATTGTTTATCCTTGCAATGGGCTGACCTGGCCTCGCTTCTTCCGGTGTCGCAGCAGGTGGCAATATATCCTCCTGCGGAACTGCATTTGTTTTTACAACAGCATTGTTTTGGGTAGAAGGGGAATCATTTGATGCCACTTTGGTATCTGGTGTGTTATCATTGCCGGATGGCTCATCAGTATTTACATCCAAATCAGTATTGGCTGCATCTTTATTTTTCTTGCTGAATAAATCACCGATGCTCTTCAGGTTTTTTGCTATCGCTGCAACCACTGCTGTTGCTGCTGCGATGGCTGCCCCTGTGATGGGTTCTCCCAGTTCACCAAAGCCTTCAAAGCCATTCATGCCATCCACATTTTCAGAATAGAAAACCTCTTGACCCAACAGTTGTGAAAGCGGTGTGTTCTCATTGATATAATCCACTCCATCCAAACCACTCAATTCATCTACCCAACCTAATCCATTTACGGCTTTGTCCTTATTGCCTTTGCCGCCCAGTATGGCTTTGCGTAAGTTGATGGGTTTGCCCCCGGCAGTATGAAATATCTTTTCAATCTTGTTTCTTGTTTGCACCAGCTTGCGGTGCTTCATGCGGTCAATACCTTTTGCAGCAGCTTTGTTTTCGCTCATATAACTCCAGCGAAGTTTAGCAGCTACACCCATCAGGTTTAGTTTCATGGAAGCAAGTAGCCCATTGCGTAACAAAACTGTTGCAGGGTTTATCTTATTTACTGCCGGTAATATCTTTTTGAAAAAACCTTTCTTCTTTGGTTTGTAAACAGGCGGTGCTTCATCGTTGTTGGGCGTTGTTGGTGCAACAGGTGCATTGGCTTGCCTGCGTTTTGCCTTCTTGCTTAATACAGGCAGCCCACCACCTGAGCCAGACCTGATGTTCTGCATTTTTTTCTTTACCACCTTTCCCAACAACTCCATGCCATCATCCGCACCCTGCATGTCATCATCAATGCCGCTTAAATATTGTAAATCCATAGGATAATCTTTTTTCTCGGAATAGGGTTCTTCATAATTAAAATCATTTACCACGCAATCAATCGTTATATGCCTGCCATCAGCTAAAGGCACTACAGGGTAGATATGCTGAAAGTAATCACGGTGGTACTTGGTTATTCTCAAGGTATGCGGAATCTGAAGGTTCCATAGGATACTGGAGATAAAAACCGTGTAGCAATCGCAATCTACCCCTGTGTGCCTGTCTTTCCATGCCCTGGCGGGGCTGCGTACCTGTTCATATCCGTCAGCATCTTTTTTGTAGGCAATATGGTCGTACACAAATTGCCAGATGTTGCGGCAGGTAGCATCAATCGTTTGTCCTTTTAATATTTTAGAAAGCTCACTGGTTTGCCACGCATTTTCCTTCACCACTTTTGGTATAAAGGCAACCGTATTGTACACATTGGCATTCCGCCTGATGGTGGCATTGTGCCCATCTGCTTTTGGAAACAATGCCTCGTATGCTGTGCCTGGTTGAATATGCCTTTTCCTGTTAGCTTCCATTTTACTTTTTCAATAACACTTCGGTGGATGATTCGTAAGGGATTTTATTAATTGGTGTTTGTATTACTGTAAGCACCCTTACATCCAGTTTTATTGTTTCTTTATTTTGTAATGCCTTATATAATGCAGCACCTAATGAGAAAATGTTTAGCAATGGTATCGTAATCATTATCTCCTCAATCTTTGCCTCACCGTAAGCCGGAATCTTTATAAACTTGTTGATGGCTGATGAACTACCTATCACACTTCCTTTGTATTGCAACTTCACATAAGGGAACTGAAGGTTTACTGTTCCCTGCGTTGGGTTCTTCATCTGCACATCAATTTTTATCACCAAGCCTTTCAAATCAAGTTTATGGATGTTGACGGTTGGGATGATTTCAATTTCATCCTGCATCTTCTTTAGCCCAAGCATATACCTGATGCCTGCATATATCCCCACGCCAACACCTGTTCCCAATAAAAACCGGGAGAAACTGCTCATTGGTTTTTCTTCTTTATTTTTTCACTTAACATATCCGTACCGATTTTAAAACCCATCCAGATAACACCGCCAATGGCAGCCTTTACAGCATAGTCTATATAACCTGTAAAATCTAAATTGGCGAGGAAAATAAAACCGGTAAGTAAAATGTTACCACTTGTACTTTCTGTGTTCATGTATTCAGTTTTCATAGCGATTGTTATTGTTGGTTACAATTACAACACAAATATGAGATGCGGATTTTTAGCTGTTCTTCGATTGGAGTTAAGCTGGTTTACAAAGGAACAACTTGGTTTGAATAGGCGTGAGAATGTTTGAATAAGAGTGGGGCGAAATTTCGTAATGCAGATTCGTTTAGGGTGTATTGGCGAAAGTATGATGAAGGATGTGTCGTATATTTGGGAGTTAGCGGTCATTGTAAAGCGACATCGTTCAAAAATAAAACAAACTAAATGGGAAGAATAATTTCATCAATATGGCAAACAGTTGACGGAGTAATAGACGCTTCTTCAATGGACAATTGGTTTGCTCCGTTTCACAGCGATGCAAGGGGCGAATATATCAACGACACAATTCATAATTGTGAAGCAATGCTTTATGGCAGGCTTACTTATGAAATGCTTTCGGGATATTGGTCGCAGCTAAAGAATAATGAATTTGGCGTTGCCGACAAATTAAACAATACAAAAAAATATTTGGTTTCTTCGTCTGTCAAGGAAGCTAATTGGGGCGATACGACCATTATCTCAAATGACGTAATAAAAAAATATCCGAAGTAAAGACAGCGGTAAACGGAAACATTTTAATGCAAGGCAGCGCTTCCATTGTAAACTTATTATTACAAGGGAAATTACTTGACGAGTTAAAAATTCTAACGCACCCATACATTGTAGGCTTAGGAAAAAGATTGTTTGAAATTGAGTTGAACCAACAACTTATTTTGGTTGAAGAGAAACAGATTGATAATGGTGTAATAATTTTAAAATATCACCCAAAGTATTAACATTGCATAAACCTTAGCAGCGAATAAACGGATAGTATCGTACAAGCAACGTCACACAACCATACATCCTAACAAGGAGACACAGCCTAAATGAAATTTCTAAAATCAATAACGGAATATTTTAAAGAGGTGAATTTGCCACTACCTAAACACCCTGATTTCTATGTAGGCAGGCACGAAGAAAACATACAAAAAATCAAACCTGTTTTATTGCCAACAAAACACGAACTGTATTCTATATCTATTTTTAAGTCCGGGAATGAGTTGGTAAAACTAAACAGCTCCACTGCTAAACGAGTGTTGGTGCGGTCGCCTTTCAAAACAATTGAGTGGAATTTGGGTAACAAAAAATCAATGCAGGGGATTATGATCATTTTTTCGGAAAATTTTATCAAAACAAATATTTTGTGGCAAAACTTCCTGATTGATTTTCCTTTTTTCAGGCATAGCAATTTTTTTAATGAACACCTTTCAACTTCATTGACTGATGAACTGCACCTCCATTTCAATAAAATTTACGAATGCTATTATAGCGATATTCCTGAAAAATGGAATTTAATAAAGGCATATTTACAAATAGCCTTATTGCTGATGAAGCAGGAATACAATAACCGCATTGACACAGTGACTATCGCCAATACAAATACGAATAAGCTACTTGCCGATTTTGAAGTTTTATTAATTAGGACACTTGAAAACCCACCAACTGAAACTGATTTCCGGCAGGCTTCTTTTTACGCTACACAACTTTTTGTACATACCAATCATTTAAACGCAGTAGTAAAACAGGTCACAGGCAAAACGACTTCTGAAATTATTCAGGAACATATCATACGAAAAGCATCAACCGAATTACGGCAAACCGAAATCCCTGTAAAAGAAATTGCAGACCATTTCAATTTTTCCGCCACTACACATTTTATTGCTTTCTTTAAAAAACACACGGGGCTTACGCCAAAACAATATCGGGAATCATCTTTTGATTAAAAAATATCTAAGCCTGAAATAAGCATCTATTGCCATTTAAACTGCACCAAGCTAACACTGTTGTATCGCCTGCATAATGTTGCTTTGTACCAGTGTTCAATCTATTTCTCGTTACGCAACCTGCTTTACGGTGGTTTTATCCACTCTTTGATAAATCTGAGTACAATCTCCTTGAGATTTTAAATTTCCACAGTTCATTTGTTTTCACAAATGTCTTTCAATTTTTGAATAGATTTTTGCCAAAAATCATTGGCATGTTGCAGATAGGTTGCCCCATCTTTAAAAACTGCATAATCGCCTTGTGATATATTAATCAAGGTAGAATTTTCATTTATTTTATTCAAAGCAAATCTAACTGTTTGGTAATTTCCGGGGATATCAGCATATCCATAACCGCCATAAAAGAAAGTGTATTCCAATAGTGCTTCGGGTATCAAATGCGTAATGCTGCCTTTTGCCATATCCTTTTCCTTGCCTTCGTGCCGACCCATCCAGTTCATTGCAGCACTCAATTGCCAACTTGTTTGAGGTTTCATTCCCAACATAAATTGTTCAACCGTTTCGCTATTGGTTATAACCGACCAAACTTTTGCAACAGGTGCTTGGATGGTCACAGTGTGTTCGGATATCAATGATTGATTATCTTTCATTTTTGTAAATCCATTTAAAACATGATTAATAAAAGGTAGGAAACTTTCAGGTCCGGATTCTTTATCTTTCAGATGAATAGTTGTGCTATGATTGGCAGTCCAAATAAACCGTATCATTTTTATTCGTTCTTCAGGCTCAATGCCAGCGCCAATAATGGCGATGTCAATCTTATTCTTTGAAAACACCTGCTCAATTTCGGCAAGTGTGGAAGCTGAAAAAAGGTTTATATTTTTAGCTTCTATTTTACTTGTGTCAGGTATGTTCTTCAAAAGTTTTCCAACCAGCAGTACATTCTTCTTTACATTTAAATATTTGTCAAATGCTTTGCTTATAATATTCACAGCTTCCTTAACCGCTTTTTCTCCATCATAAAAATCGGTGTGTTCGTAATTGTTTAGCCAAACAATTTCTTTATTCGCATTATTGAAATTGCCGTACGCCTCCTTTGTTCCACCAGGTAAAAACTGCTTTTCACTTGCCACCATCACCACAGGAATATTTATTTCTTTTGAAGAAGCAATTCCATCATAGGTGAGCCAGGGTTTCCAACTCATTACAGCAAAATTGTTTTTCCATTCAGGCAAAGCACCTCTTTCAGTTTTGGCATAATAATCTACCGGAAAGAACATGGCGGCATCCATATTATCCGGGTTGTATGCAGGAACATATTCTGCTACGCCAATTTGCTCAAACTTCTTTTTAGCGTTTTCCGCTTTGGTAATTCTTGCGCTAATACCTTCATCCCCGCCATAAAAAAGCTTTGCCGTTTCTGGTGTCATCAGCCAGGCTACCACTGTTGCCAATGCCTTTATGCGTTTGTCTTCGCTGGCTGCCTGCATCATATACGCACCGCTTGCACATACGCCTAATGCTGCAATTTTATCGTTATCTACAAAAGCCAGCGACTGTAAATAAGTAACGGCATTTTTTATGTCCTCAACTTTTGCCTCGTGATTTTCGTATTCCCGTGGCTGCCCTTCGCTTTCACCAAAATACCGATGGTCAAAAGTAAAAGTTACATATCCTCTTTCGGCAAGGGCTTTTGCATAATTGGTTTGCATTTGTTCTTTTACTGTTGTCCAGCTTCCGTCTGTAATCACAACAGAATATTTTTTGCTTTCATCAAAGTTTGATGGGAAATAGAAAACACCTGCAAGCGTTAACCCATCACTTTTAAAAACTACTTTTTTTGTTATTACAGCACTTTTCATTTTTTCAACAGCAAGTGCAGGTAATGAAGTATTTCCTCCTTGTTTTTCCAGGTTAAAACGCAACATCGTAACAAGCCAATTCCCTTTTATTTTTTCAAGGTCGGCTTCATAATTTCCCTGAACGGTCCATACTTCATTGCCAATAAAATGGTTTGCATTTCCCCGAAACCTTACCGTACTCCTTTCTCCATTTTCTTTTACATCAAAACCTGATAGTTGATGATGTGTCTTATCAAAGCCGGGCAGAAAATTTTTCCAGGAGTATATAATTTCATTAGATGGCAACAATGCCGCAGGGTTGCCCGCTAAAGAAGTATAATCCAGCAATACGGTGTCTGCCATTGCTGACCGGACTTTTTCCCAATTCCTTTCGTCCGCACCACTGAAAACATCGGACACTGATGCAATAATTTTATTGTTTTCCATTTTACTTGTTTTTTTGTTTTGGCTATATGCGATTGATACCAACAATACCGAAACCGTTATAAATACTGATTTCATGCTACGGATTTTTTAAGCATGAAAATGATTATCAGCCCTGCAACAAGGTGCATCAGGCATAAAATCAATTTGGCGTTAAAGGGTATTTTAAGTGTAGCCAACGGAATGATAATAGAAATTGCCAATAACAATAGAGACACAATTAAAAATATTTGTATTGGGTTTACTGTAAACTTTGACAAAGCAAACAACACAAAGGCTGCCATTACTGCAGGGATTAAAGAACTGACGATTACAGGAATCAAACTCAAAGGCTTTCCCGGTGGAAGCAAAACATTGTTGTTTAAAACTCCTGTATTTTTTGCAATAAGATAAATGATGACGTTTATCAATGCTGCAATGCCGCCTGCAATTAAAGCGTTTTGTAGTAAGCTGATTAATTTCATCTTTAAAAATTTAGTAAGACAAAATTATTCTTCCGGCAAACTATCATCAGAACGGTAATCAAAGAAAGGAAGACGGTAATCAAAGAGACATCGCCAGATAGAAGTACAAAAAAGCAGATTTTATTGCAGCATCCAATCTTCATGCACAAAACAAATGAAGCAGAACAACGAACCGCTAACATGGGTATTGCCAAAATGCAGGCTGACGGAAGCCGTGTTTCAACTGTTGTAACTCTGTTGGGCTGCATATCCAGCTTGACCTTATCTATTTAGCTAAGTGCATATCATCATCTTTTTTATCTTTACTCAGCCGCAGTTAGCAGGAGCGGACAGAATTCTATTCCATGCACTTCGACAATACCTGTTAGTTAGTGGCAATTTTTTGGGACACTGCTAACCCGAACTTTTCTGCACACTATCTCATTTCCTTAAGCCATTCAAATTCTGTCAAAAAATATTTTTAAATATTATTTAGCATAATTGCTAAATAATATTACCTTTACATCTTACATTCATTTCAGAATAGACAATGGCAACAAAAAAAAGTCGTGGCGAACAACAGTTAGAGGACTTTGAACTTGTATTCAAAGCACTCGCTCATGAGTCAAGGCGAACAATCCTTACTGTCCTTCAAGCAAGAGGAGGAACACTTAAAGCAGGCGACATTGTTGAACACTTCTCTTACGCTTGGGCAACAATGACAAGGCACTTACAACAATTGGAAGAAGCGGGATTAATCTCCGTTTACAAAATCAGCCGAGAACAACATTACACCTTAAATAAAGAACGGCTAACAGCCACCGTTAACGAATGGTTGAAATGGTTTAACTGAATTAAATTTCAAATACAATGGAAAAAAATCTCAACACAGAAAAAACAGTAATGGCGATTGCCACTTACAAACCAAAAGCAGGAAAAGAGCAAACTCTTTTGGAACTGATTCAAAAACATCTTCCTGTTTTGCGTGAACTTCAACTTGCTTCTGAACGGAGCAACTTCGTTGCGAAATCTCAAAACGGAACTATCATTGAAGTTTTTGAATGGACATCAATGAATGCGGCACAGGCAGCACATCAGCATCCGGCTGTCATTGACATTTGGGAAAAAATTTCGCAAGTAGCCAACCTTGTTCCTATGTCAACCTTGCAGGAAGGTCAACATCCATTTGCAGGGTTTGAAATTATCAATTAGTTAAAATCAGGAAAATGAGCAAGCATAAATTTATCAGCAGCAATGTCACCATCATGGTAAAAAGCATGGCAAAGTCAGTAAAATTTTATACGGAAACTTTAGGGCTGCCTTTGCTTGTCCGACACGGCAGCCATTGGGCTGAAATTGATGCAAGCGGTTTAATTATCGGTTTGCACCCACAGGTAAAAACAAAAAAAATCATTCGTGGCGACAGCATGACCATAGGGCTTGAAGTTGACAACATTGAAACTGCAATGAAAAACTTAGGGCAGAAAGGCGTGTCGTTTGACTTTCAGAAAATCAGCGGCGGATTACTGGCATACTTCAACGACCCTGATGATAATGTGCTTTACTTGTTTCAATACAAGTCAAAAAAATAAAACACAATGAGCCAAACCGACACATTTCCCGAAGCTGAATTGTCCGACAATAAATGTGTAACCTGTCAGGCTTCGTTATATGGCGATTTCTGTCATAAATGTGGCGAGAAAAAAGTTTCAGAGAAGGATTTCAGTTTTAGTGCTCTTGTAAGCCAAGCTTTATATGGCTTTACACATCTTGATTCAAAATTTTTTAAAAGTTTTAAAAACCTGTTATTCAGACCAGGATTTCTTTCCTTGGCTTTTGTTAAAGGAAACAGAACTCCATTTATGAAGCCTTTTCAAATATTTCTAATTTGCAATGTTTTATTTTTTGTTTTTCTCTCAAATACAGATGTTTTTCGCAAACCTTCTTCATGGTGGTTTAAAACAGAAAAGGATTTAGGCTATCCTGTTGCACAAGTTGTAAGAGAAAAATGTAATTCCCAGAATATTGCAGAATCCGAACTATCAGAGAAATACGAGCATAAATCTTAAATGATTCAAAACTACAACATCCTTTTTGGCACAATATCAAGTACATGATTATAGGCATATTTTTCGGGATAACTTTTGTAAAAGCTGAAATAATCAGTTGGTTTCGTATTCAGGAAATGTTTCACCTGCAATCTTTTTTTATGTATGGAGTAATCGGAACAGCAATAATAGTGGGTATGGTTTCTGTCTGGCTGATTAAGCGGTTTAATATAAAAACCTTTAACGGCGAGCAAATCACTTTTGAAAATAAAAAATTCAATAAGGGGCAAATTTATGGAGGCTTAATTTTCGGCATAGGCTGGGCAATTACAGGTGCTTGCCCAGGACCGTTATTTGCACAAATCGGCAGTGGTTTTTTAGTTGTTGGTATTACTTTTCTTAGCGCTATTGCAGGTACTTGGGTTTATGGGCTGTTAAGAGAAAAATTACCAGCTTGATTTACTGGAAACTTTTTTATTATACTTTTTCTCACGGACAAATACTTACAGACAAATAGATATTTGACATATTTCAATACTTTAAGCATACAAACATTCAATGCGAATAACATGACCATTCTCACAAGCCAACGCTGCAAGTCAGGCACACAAAGCCATTGCGTAGAAGCCAACCTGCTCAAGAGCCTGCCTTGCCCTACGCACAAGTAACACTCAACGGTTTGACACAGTCCCTATTGTAGAGGATGGCGTAAATAGGGTATGCGTACAACATAAGCATTGGCAAAACTGGGGCGGACAGTTGTAACATCAACCTTATCTCTACCAATCTTTTGTTCTTGCTCTGACCGTTTATTAATCCGCCCTCACATTTTAGCTACACATTTGGTGTTTGGGCTACAACTTTGGTTTCTTCAAAAACACTAACTTAGTATCAGTAGCACCAGGCGGATGGAATTCTATTTCCTGCACTTTGGCAATACCTGTTAGTTTGCGGCAACTCTAACCAACCATAGTGCTACCATCAGTCGACAGACAAAACACAGCAAGTTTCGGATTTTATAACCGCAATATAGTTTTGATATTTGCATTATAAAATTCAAAGAAATGACAACACAAAATCAAATTGATTACAGCCGAATTGCCCAAGCCATAGAATATATAAAAAGCAATTTCAAACAGCAACCTAATTTGGACAAGGTGGCAGAAAAAGTGCATATCAGTCCTGCACATTTTCAAAGAATGTTTACTGATTGGGCGGGAACAAGCCCAAAAAAATTCCTACAATTTATAAGTATAGAACACGCCAAAAAAATTCTACAGGAAGAAAAAGCGACTTTGTTTGATACAGCCTACGAAACAGGTCTTTCAAGTACAAGTCGGCTGCACGATTTGTTTGTAAATATTGAGGGAATGACACCTGCAGAATATAAAAATGGCGGCATAAATTTACACATCAATTTCAGTTTTGCTGAAAGCCCTTTTGGAAATTTGATTGTAGCTTCTACACCGAAAGGTGTTTGTTATATGGCTTTTGAAGATGACGAAACCAACGCATTAAACAATTTAAAGCAAAAATTTCCCAACGCAACCCTTCAACGAAAATTAGATCTACTACAACAAAACGCATTGTTCATTTTTCAGAACGATTGGAGCAAGCTCAACGAAATCAAATTGCATTTAAAGGGAACAGACTTTCAATTAAAAGTTTGGGAAACACTTTTGAAAATTCCAATGGGGCAACTTTCCACTTACGGAAGTATAGCTGAAAAAATTGGCAATATAAACGCATCAAGAGCAGTGGGTACAGCTATCGGTAGTAATCCTGTCGCATTCCTTATTCCTTGCCATAGAGTAATTCAATCCACAGGAAATTTTGGCGATTATATGTGGGGCAACACACGAAAAACCGCTATCATCGGTTGGGAGGGAGCAAAAACAAATTCAAATATTTAAAAGCAAACAAATGAAAGATATTATTCAGAAAATAGAACATACAGATTGGCAGAGCATTACGGAAACAATGTATCAAAATGGTTATGCCATTATTCCAAATTTGTTGTCAGACGAACAATGCGAAATACTGGAATCCGAATACGATAATCCAAATGCTTACAGAAAAACGGTAGTAATGGAACGCTATCGTTTCGGTTTGGGCGAATACAAATATTTTAATTACCCTTTGCCTGATATTATTCAGACTATCAGAACAAACATCTACCCGAAATTGGCATATATAGCAAATGATTGGTTCAGGGTATTGAATATGGGCAAACAATTCCCATTGCAACATACAGAACTATTAGAGCAATGCCACGGAAACGGACAACAAAAAGCAACGGTTTTGATACTAAAATATGGGAAAGGCGGTTTCAATACTCTACATCAGGATTTGTATGGTGATATATATTTTCCAATACAAACCGTATTGTTTTTGAGTGAACCCGACAAAGATTTCACAGGTGGCGAATTTGTATTGACACAGCAAATTCCGAGAGCACAATCCAAAGCCATTGTACTGAAACCGAAGAAAGGCGATATACTGATTTTTACGACCAATTTCAAACCCGAAAAAGGTACAAAAGGTTATTATCGGGTGAATATGAAACACGGTGTAAGTGAAGTAAGAACAGGCGAACGCTATACATTAGGCATTATTTTTCACGATGCTGTCAGTTGATTTTTTTATTTGGGCGTGCAAAGCGAACACAACAACAATAACGTTGAAAGATTTTTTTAATTTTGTGATATTGCAAAACAAGGTTAAGCAAAATAATAAGTGGACAAAACCAACTACAAAATATTAAAGCCCGAAACAGAACTTCAAAAATATGTTGATTATTTTTGGTCAGGCGAGATATATCTTGATGAAACCCAAAAACAAATTTTTGAACATCTTGCACCTGCATCATCAACATTAGACTTAATATTTTTTGACAAAGGAAGTTTTAAAGATAAAGAAACAGGAAGCGAACTTCAATCTAACGGAATAATCTACGGACAAAAAACATCTTTTGACCAATACAGCACAAAATCAGAAAAAGCAACGCTTTTCGGCATAAAATTAAAGCCGTCCGTTTTGCTTACTACACTGAATATCCCTGCATCTGAAATCACAGAGCAACAAATTGATTTGCAAACATTGTTCGGCTATAATGGCGAAAAACTGACCGAACTTATGTTTTCTGCACAAACATTGGAAGAAAAATCAACAGCTTTTTTAATGTTTATAAAAGAGCAACAGCGGAAAATAAATCCAAAATTCCAAGTGTTGGAAAAGTTTATTGAAACAGTAAATTTTTCAAATGACTATTCGGAAACAAACAAACGGATAGAAAACAACTTTTTATCAAAAAGGCAATTTGAACGTGATTTTAAATCGCTGACAGGTTTTTCATTCCGAAAATATTTTAAGCTCAAACGGTTTGAAAACTTTTTTCAGGCTGTTCAATCCAATCAACTCAATTCAAATTTGACACAATCGGCTTACCGATTTGGCTACTACGACCAAGCTCATCTAAATCGTGATTTCAAAGAGTTTACAGGATTATGCCCGAAAAAATTCATTCGGGATTTTTGTACGGACGTAGTATGATTTGTCGTTTCCATACAATTTTACATTGCCGATAAGCCCCAACTTTGTCCAAAAATAAATAATAGTAGATATGGACAAAGCAACAATCGTAAAACAAAACAAAGAAATCTGTAAACGTTTTTTTGACGAATTACACGACAAAGGAAACTTTGACATCATTGATGAATTAGTACACCCAAACGTTATTTCTCACGACCCATTTCCCGAACAGCCCAAAGGCTCGGACGGAGTTCGCAGTACAATGAAAATATTTCGCACAGCATTTCCTGACTTAAAGCTCATTCATAATGATATGATAGCGGAAGATGATAGAGTGATGATAAAATTTACTGCAACAGGAACGCACCAAGCGGAGTTTATGCACATTCCCGCAACAGGTAACAAAATTGCTTACGAAGAGGTGGTTATCTTACGACTGAAAGACGGAAAAATAACAGAGCATTGGGCAGTAGCAGACGCAATGGCACTTTTACAACAATTAGGAGTAAAGAGTTTCTAATCATAGCCCTGAAAAATCGGGGCTTTTTATTTGTCGTCCGCTTTTGCATCTTTTCTCAAACAGCAAGTTTCGGGTTTTTTAGAAGCAAACCATTTTTCAACTTTGCAGAAAAGTGCTGATGATACAACATTCTGAAATTTCGGACAGTGAATTAAGAAACAAAATCCGAAGAAATGAAATCCCTTTTGGCGGTAATAGTAAGCTGAAAATTTACGGTGTATTAGGGTGTACTTCGGGCAAAAGAATGAAAAGAGAAAACCGAGTTTTTTTTACATCAGAGCAGAAAGCTGTTACAAATGGTTTTCGCCCTTGCGGACATTGTATGAAAGTGGAATATAAAAAATGGAAGAATGGATTTATTTAACCAAACCATAGACAAACAAAAAAATTGGCTTCCTTACGAGGGAACAGTAAATTATTACGGCAGGTTGCTATCCAAAGAGCAAGCGGATTTTTACCTAAACAGATTATTGGAAACAATCGAGTGGCGAAATGATGAAGCAATCATTTTCGGAAAGAAAATTATTACCAAACGCAAAGTAGCGTGGTATGGCGAAAAGCCTTTTGAATACACCTATTCCAATACTACAAAATACGCTTTGAAATGGACAAAAGAATTATTGGAATTAAAGACATTGATAGAGAAAGAAACAGGCGAATATTTTAATTCCTGTTTGCTCAATCTTTACCACAATGGGAACGAGGGAATGGCGTGGCACAGTGACGGGGAAACCGATTTAAAAAAAGACGGAGCAATAGGCTCATTGAGTTTTGGGGCTGAAAGAAAATTTGCATTTAAACACAAACAGAGCAAAGAAAAAGTAGAGTTGATTTTGGCACACGGTAGTTTATTAGTAATGAAAGATACCACGCAAACGCATTGGTTACACAGACTTCCTCCAACAAAAAAGGCAACAACGGAAAGAGTAAATCTAACCTTTAGAACAATCGTAGAATAAAAGAGCAGCCGCTAATATGGTATTGCCGAAATGGGGGCTGACGAAAGTAATTCAACTGTATTACTTCTATCAGCCTTTAGTGCTATATTTGAGCTGACGGATTTCTATTACCCCCACTGCGGCAATATCCGAGCCGTTTTGCGTCATTTTAAAGTGACTACCGCCGCAGAAATTGATTTAACATGCAGACAAATTTACTATGGACAGGACGAGAATATTATTCATTGGAAAATTGTATAGTGAATACAACAGTCAATGGCACAGAGATAACTTCTACTATTATTGGTAAATACAAAGCAAAGATTTATCGTGTAGAATATCATATCAAGACAAATAAAAAATGGGAAACTAAGTATGTTGAAATTAAAAGCCAGCACAGCAATAAAGTACAACATCATAAATTCAAAAATGACGGAAAAGGTAATTGGGTAACAAATGGTAAACAATTGCCGACAGTTAAAGGTTGTATAGACATTGATATAGCATTGACACCATTTACAAATACCTTACCCATCAAAAGACTTCATCTGGCTAAAGGTGAAGAGCAAGAAATTCAAGTACTATACTTTGACATTCTGAAAAACAAAATAACGGCTGCTAAACAAAAATATATCAGGCTTTCGGACAGTGAATATAAATTTGAGAATGTTCCAAACAATTTTGAAGCAATAATTAAAATTGACAAACAGGGCTTTATCATTGATTATCCTTCTTTGTTTGAAAACACAGCTATTTTGCACAGTAAGTATCATTAGCATTATGGACAAAAACGAACGCACAACACGAGTATTTATTATAGCTGGGCAGACGGAAGTTAAATCAGATCTAACTACTATCAGCTAATATCGGGCTTGACCGAATTCTATTTGGCTTTTAATTGTTAACTTCAACATCTATTTTTCAATCGGCTTCAGTTGCCGGGCAGACACTTATAAAATACCAGCCCTGCGGCAAGTCTCGAACGTTAGCTGCCATTGTAGGACATGACAATATATTTAATGGGCATATGAAAAGTTTTGCAAGATTTAAAGCAACACATCACGTGATTACGGATTACATCATTCAAATCAAAGAGCAGACTGCTATGTTACGAGCGAATTTAACTGCAATGCATTTGTGGGCTGACAATGATGAAAACCCTTCACTTAACGATAAACACTTTCTTGCAGGTGCAGTATTGACAGCCAAACTTCTTAAAGTTGGCAACACTTGGTATATTTGTGAATTGGCAAATCGAAATATTTGGCGAACAGGTGATGGAATGACAGAAATGGCAAACTATGAACGACCTAATGATTAAAACAATCAATATTAGTATTAATAATTTTAACAAAGATATGAACGAAACATTAAGAGGATTAGCGACAATTAGTTTTTTTGCAGACGATTTGCATAAAGCTAAAAAATGGTATTCAGATTTTTTGGGTAAAGAACCCTATTATTTTTTTCCAAACCTTGAAAACCCTGCATACATTGAGTTCCGACTTGGGGACTTTGAGCACGAATTAGGTATTATCGACAAGAAGTACCAGCCATCAAATGCTTCAGGGAAAATTGGAGGCACGGTTGCCTTTTGGCACGTGGACGACATCAAAAAAACATTTGAAAAATTGTTAGAAATGGGTGCTACAGAATACGAAAAAATAACAGAACGAGAGGACGGATTTATCACCGCTTCGGTTGTAGACCCGTTTGGAAATATTTTGGGCATAATGTACAATCCACATTATTTGGAAATCCTCAAATCGATGAAACAATGAAAACAGTAGCCCAAAAAATGGGCATAAGGGCAAGTACATCTGCTTATTTTGTAAATACACCCAAAGAAGCTCTGGAAGCAGTCCATCTTCCGGAAGTGAAAATCTCAAAAACTTTAAAAGGCGAATTTGATTACATTCATTTATTTGCAAAAACGCAGGCAGAACAAATAGAGCTGTTTCCCAAACTAAAAGCGCATCTGAAATTGAATGGAATGTTTTGGGTATCATGGCCCAAAGGCGGACAGTTGGACACTGACCTTACTTTGCCTAAAGTGATTAAAATAGGGTATGAATTTGGTTTGGTAGAAAGTACCTGTTTAAGCTTGAATGACATTTGGAGCGCATTAAAATTTACGCATCCTAAAAAAGGAAAAATATACAATAATAGCCACGCTAAATTGAAATCGAGAACAACGAACCGCTAACAAGGTAGCTTGCCAAAATACAGGCGGACGGAATACTAATTCCGCCTGCGGCAATACCCAAAACCGTTAGCGGCAAGGCTAATCAACCACACAGCCCTACACACCGAAAAGCTCAACATTTCATTTTTTAACAAATGATAATTGCGGTTCGTATTTTCCTTCTGTCCTTTGCAGAAATAAATAATAAAAGCAATGGACAAAATACTTACATCATTACATCTGTTTGCCGTGATTATTTTCTTAGGCAACATCACCACAGAAATTCGTTGGCTTTATAGAGCTACGAAAACAGACAACAAAGAAACTATTCGTTTTGCCATTACCGAAATCATAAAAGGCGACAAGGTTTTTACGCTTCCTTGTGTATTTCTCATTACGCTGACAGGCAGTTTTTTGTATAGCAACTTCCCTATCGCTGAAAACCGTTGGTTGCTCTTTGCATTAATCTCCTACATCATTTCGGGGATTGTTTATACCGTTAGAGTTGCACCGTTGCAAAAGAAAATTGCCAAACTTGTTTCTGACACATCATTAACGGACGACTACAAAAAGGCGTACACTTCGTGGAATTTTTGGGGTTGGGTTGCTTTATTGGCTGCCGCATTGGCTTTGGTTTTTACAACAATTAAAATTCCACAATAAAATTACTATGAAAAATAAAAGAGTTTTACTAACAGGCATCACAGGTTTTCTCGGTTCGCATACCGCCATTCAACTTTTGAACAATGGTTATGAAGTGGTTGGCACATTGCGAAGCAACGACAGAATAAATTCCATTCGGGAAATCATTGCCAAACACACGACAAACATCAACAATCTGACTTTTGCCGAAGCCGACCTGAATGACAGCAATATCTGGTTGGAACTGACCAAAAATATGGACTATGTGCAACACATTGCTTCGCCATTTCCGAGCGAATTGCCCAAACACGAAAATGAATTGATTGCTCCTGCCTTACAAGGCACATTGAACATATTGGAAGCGGCAAACGCAAATAAGGTAAAACGTGTGGTTGTGGTATCTTCCGTTGCGGCTGTTGTTTACGGAAAATCAAAAAGCGAACTGAACAAAATTTTCGATGAAAGCGATTGGACAGACGAAACTAATAAAAAGGACACGACACCCTATTTCAGAAGTAAAACACTTGCCGAAAAAGCAGCCTGGAATTTCATAAAGCAAAACAATTCCGACATGGAACTTACAACGGTTTTGCCAAGTGCTATTTTAGGAACAGTTTTAGAAAAAGATTTCAGTACATCTGCCAATACGGTTATCAAAATTTTGGACGGCAGTTCGCCTGTATTGCCCAAAATCGGGTTTGATATTGTGGACGTTCGTTCTGTTGCCGACTTGCTGATTAAAGCAATGGAATTGCCACAGGCAGCAGGAAACCGCTACATCGCTTCTGCGGGTTATCTTACATTCAAAGAAATTGCCCAAATATTGAAACTACAATATCCCGAAAGAAAAATACCCACAAAAGAACTGCCCAATTTTGCCGCAAAATTATTTTCTATCTTTGAACCATCGCTGAAACCTATTTTGCTTGAATTGGGAATAAAAAGAATAACCGACAGTAGCAAAGCGAAAAAAGAATTGAATTGGCAACCTATATCGCCACAAGAAGCAGTAATTGCTTGTGCAAAAAGTGTTTTTGAAAATGGAATAGTGAAGTAAATGGAAAAATTAAAGTCAGTATTAAGTTTTGGTGGTATCCTTTCTAAACAGGACATTGATTTTGTTGCTTCTCAATTCAAGGAGAGAAAATTAAAAGCGGAAGAAAATTTTCAGGATTTTCACAAAATAGCCAATGAAATCGCTTTTGTTGAAAGTGGTATTTTACGGGTATATGTCGCAGACAACAACGGAAACGAAGTAACCAAATTTTTCATTCGTGAAAACCAATTTTTTGTTGATTTGGAAAGTTACTACACCGCAAAACCTGCAACAGACATTTTTCAGGCAGTAACAAATTCCGAACTTCATACTATTCACAAATCTGTAATTGAAAAACTAAGCAACGAAATTCCCAACCTGTATATTTTCATCAAAAGTATAACCGAAGCAAACTTGCTGAACAAAATCAAAGACAACGACTTTTTGAATTTCGGAGACGCTAAAACAAAATACCTTGAATTTGTAAAACGCTATCCAACTTTGGCACAACAAGTACCGCAACAATACATTGCCTCCTATCTAAAAATTACACCGCAATCATTGAGCCGTATAAGGAAAGGATTGGTTAAAAACGGGAATGATAAGAATGCCTGAATAATGGCGGGTATTTTCGTTTATCTATTTTCAGAAAAATGAGACTTTATCAAATAGCAGAAATTATACCGTAACGAAACAAGCCGACTACATACTAGGTTACAAGAAATTAAATTGTTAACTCATTTCTCTTAAGATGATGGCAGAATAACTGCAAAGGCTTTAATTTTTACATTAATATTTACAGCTTTTCATTAGTTTTAACAATGATTTGCATTCAACCATTGGAGCAACAAAATGATTTAAGTAAGCCACGGCGTATTATGAAATACATCATGGTTTATTGTTCTTCCGGTAATCTGATAATGGTGGTAGATGATAAGGAATTTAAAATTGCGGCGGCACAGGTAATTACCATTACATCCGGGCAAATTCATTATGTAAAAAAAACAGCTAATGCGAAAGGTTTTGTATTAGAATTTACCCTCGACTTTTTTGTTAAAAACGACAACGATATTGAACTTATTTTTCAGAATGGATTATTCTGCCATTTTGCAATGAATGAAGTAATTCCCGTAGATAAAAGTGTGATAGAGCCTCAACTCAAATTAATAGCGGAGGAACTAAAGCAACAGCCCTATCAATACTTGATTTCTGTTCACAGCCAGATAGAATTGATATTGGTAGCCATCAACAGGGCTAAGATGCAACGAGGCGACGAAATATGGAAACCGGACGCTCTTTTTCTTAAATTTTTAGAAGCAGTACGCAATAATTTTGCATACAACTATTCGCTGAAACAATTTTCAAAAATGCTGGGTACTACGGAGATAAAACTCAATGAGTTGGCAAAGCTTCATGCAGGCAAAACGGCACAGAACGTAATTTACGGGCTTATTGCTTCTGAGGCAAAACGCATGCTCACCTATGAATCCTGTTCTGTAAAGGAAGTTGCCTACAAGCTTGGTTTTAATGACCCCTTTTATTTTTCCAATTTCTTCAAAAAGCAAACAAAACTTTCACCCAAACAATATAAAGAAAGCTTTGCTATATAAAAACTACATGCTTTTCTCAATATTCTCTATTCTTTAAAGCACCATTCCTTTTCATCTTTGTGTTGTTAAATCAAGTGATTCATTAAAACAAAACACATGAAGATCGATCAGAATATAGCAGCACTTTTTTTACGCCTGGCTTTAGCCTCCGGCTTTTTATCAGCCGTAGCCAGCAGGCTGTCTTTATGGGGCAAATATTCATCGGGCTGGAAAAATTTTGTTACTTATACGGCACAGGTTAATTCCTTTGCCCCCCAAAGCATGGCAAACAGTATTGCCATCATCAGCACTATACTGGAAATGATTATTGGACTGATGCTGTTAACAGGTTACAAAACGGGTTTTGCTGCCGTAGCTGCATCGGCATTAACATTTCTTTTCGCTTTGGCAATGGCTGTATCGTCGGGTATAAAAGAGCCCTTAGATTATTCAGTATTCGCATTTAGTGCTGGAGCATTATTACTATCAACTATGCCGGCACATAAATGGAGCATAGATTATTTATTAAACAACTAAAAAATAATAAAATGAAAACAGTCAACAAAAACATTCATGATTATATTGTTCGCAATAATCAAAAACAATGGCAGCTTTTGGTAGAAAATGGCATCCATTACAAAGGGATATCCGTAATCTCGTTACATTATGATGAAGAAAAACAAAGGTCAACTACAATATTGTTGAAATTTGATGCCGGGGCAAAATACCCTTATCACAATCATCCTGCAGGTGAAGAGATTTATGTGCTAAGTGGGGATGTGGTTTTGGAAGATGCCACTCTGTTAGCAGGAGATTATTTATACACACCACCCGGTTTTAAACATTCTGTTACTACCAAAACAGGTTGTACCATGTTGTTTGTAATTCCGGAAGAAGTGGAAATAATATAAACCAGAAAAATTCAACTGATGAAAAATATTGTGGGATTTTCGGAGTTACAACAATCCGGCATTGGGTGGGAGTTTGAGGGATGTAAATTTGATAATGCGGATATAACGTTCATTATCGTGGATGCTGCACCCGGCAAAGGTACAGCGTTACACAACCATCCTTATGATGAAGTAATTATAGTATTAGATGGCTTGGGGCTATTTACAATTGGAGGTATTAAGACAGAAGTATCCGGCGGCAAAATCATCAGAATCCCTGCCGGTGTACCACATAAATTCATCAACATTGGCTCCAATCAGCTCAGGCAGGTTGATATACATTTGAACCGAAAGTTTATAACAGAGTGGCTGCCTGAGTATAGCTGAATGACACATTTAGTAAAAAGGTGAGAGGCTAAAATCTGACCTCTTGTTAAAAGCTTAACTTAGCTTACATCTAATGAGACAAAATAGCAAACAGTGAAAATTGCTGTCGCACAAACAAAGTCATTAAAATTTTTGCTATCCTGTATTGGAAAAGTTTAAAAACCATGTAGAAACAAAATAAATATGACACATCATCAGGCAGTATTGGCGTTTAACCATTTGATAGTACAAAGAAAATTTGATGAAGCATTAGAATTCTATGCTGAAAAAATTGTTGTTACTCATAATACAGATACACCTGTCAAGGGAATAAATGATCTGAAACACTGGATGAACAACTTTGTTAAAGCCAATACAATTGAATCAATAGAAGTAGTTTCATTACTAACAGAAGATAGCTTGTCTGTCACCAATTGGTATATTGCTTATACCGACAAACAGGGAAATAAAACAAATGGGCATCGATTTTCAGTACAGCGATGGATAGACAATAAGATTGTGCAGGAAAGTCATTTTTATAAAGTGGATGATTAGTATAGACAAAACCGGAAAAGTAAATTTTAACTATAAAACTATGGCAAGAATTATTTCTTCAATTTGGCAAACAGTGGATGGAATAATCGATTCTTCTACAATGGATAAATGGTTTGCCCCGTTTCATAGCGATGCAAGAGGCAAGTATATCAACGATATAATACAAGATTGCGAAGCGATGCTGTATGGCAGGCTAACTTACGAAATGCTTGCCAGCTATTGGGCACAACAAAAAAACAATGAGTTTGGTGTGGCAGATAAACTCAACAACACAAAAAAATATCTCGTCTCAACCACACTAAAACAGGCAGACTGGGGAGAAACTGCTATTATCTCCAATAATGTACCGCAAGAAGTTAGAAAGTTGAGGGATAGAAACCAGGGGAATATTTTAATGCAGGGAAGTGCCTCCCTCGTCAACTTATTAATCAAGGAAAAATTACTCGACGAATTGAGGTTGCTTACCAATCCCTATATTGGCGGCACCGGCAAAAGATTATTTGAAGACGAAATTAATCAGGTACTGCAATTAATAGAAGAACGAAAAATAGACAATGGAGTAATCATATCCATTTATCAATTTAAATACTAACATGTAAACGAATTACTATGACAAAATCAGCAATAGCTCAGGCATTCTCGGCAGGGGAATTTTCAAAATGTTTTGCATACCTCACCGAACAAAGCATTTGGGATACACCGGGTGAGCAATATGTAAAAGGCAAAGGTGAGATAGAGGAATTTTGTAAAAAGATTAGGGCATATTTTGATAGTGTTACTACCAAATTCACAAAATTGAATGTTATTGAAAATGACAACTGTGTCGCTATCAACGGCACTGCTGAATTTATCAGAAATGGTAAAAGGGTTTCTTATGTTTCATCCTGTGATGTGTATGTGTTCGACAAAGACAATAAAATAGTAAATATTACTTCTTATTGCATAACACAAAGACCCAAAAAAGTCACTAACTAACCGGGCATGGCAGCAAGAGAGTGCCAATCGGATTGATGGAGTATATGTTTTAGCTATCGACCGTTCCTCTATAGCAATTGCACAAGCGTAAAAAATCTAAAAATATAATTGAGGAGGGTAAACTATAATCCAAATAATCTTTAATAGATGAATTCTAATTTACCTGAAAATGAAAACCATTTGACATAGCTTTTGACATTAGATGGGCAGCATTTTGAAATTGAAAAAGAAAGTTTGACCGGGGTAATCTTTTAAAAAAAGTAGAACTGAATAGATAAAAGTTTTTACCATTAAACAGTAAATCACCGCTAGCTATTATAAAAATACAAAATACCTGGTTGATTGATGAAAATTCTATCTTCAATAACAGAATATTTTCGTGAAGTTAATTTGCCAGATCCAAAAGAAGCCCATTTTTATGTAGGCGGGTATGAAGATAATCTTGAGAGGATTAAAAATGTTGTTTTTGCCAATTAAACATTAAAAACGAGTACGCCTACAACTTTGATTTATATCCATTTTTCTTCGGTTTACGTTGCCTTTGATATTGATAAATCTTCACTTTTGAAAAAAAAATATTTTGAAAGAGTTTGTATTACATATAAAAGAATCTCTTGATAGTCAGTTACAGTTTATCCGATTAGAAACGGGTAACAATATCAAAACAGCAGAAATGTCGATAGAAATTCTCCTGTCAATTATAGAAAGGATTAAGAAGTTTATTATAAAGTATAAATTCAAAACCGAAACCGAAGAAATTTCGTTTTTTAAAAATCTAAAACCGCAATTTGTTTCACAATTAATTTACCAAAATGCGGTTCTCAATATTGAAACAAAAAAGCCTTATGGGGGTGAAAGCGTATTGAGAATCTATTTTCAAAATGAACTGGATAAATTGAAACGGTTCTTTGATAACAATCTTGAGTTTTATAAGTATTACCGTACTAGCAGTACTTACCTTGATTATAAATATTTTATGCGTGGCAAACACGATATTAAGTTGGGATTAGATACATTTTATTTTGAGACAGACCACAGATTTTGCACTTCACACGACTATAAAGTAGCCAAAATTATAGCTAATGATTTAATACAGGTTTATATTGAGGACTTACTTGCGAGTTTAGATACAAAAGAAGCCAGTATAACATCAGTTACACCTTCATTAAAACTTCATTGGTCAGAAAATAAGACTTCACTAATTGAACTTATTTATGCTCTCTACTCTCAAAATGTTTTTGATAACGGCAAAGCAGACATAAAAACAATTGCTGCATATTTTGAAAATGTCTTTAATATTGAGTTGGGTGATTATTATAGAACATACTTGGAATTAAGAACCCGTAAAACATCAAGAACAAAGTTTATTGATATTTTAAAAGTTAGCTTAGAGAAAAGAATGGATGAGGTGGAGGACAAATAAACTTTACCCAACTTGGGTTCGGCTTGGGTGCAAATATGTCTGACTATACTCATATTTGCACCCATTTTAATTTCAATATTCTAAATTTTATCTTTAGATGAACCACCAGAACCCTGTAGAGTTAAGACCCTACACAATTGCAGAGCTTGCCGACATGTACGGCGTATCCAAGAAAACCCTACGAAAATGGATGGAACCCTTTCAAGAACAAATTGGAGAAAGAATCGGATTCTTTTACTCAATAGTTCAGGTAAAAATCATTTTTGAAAAATTGGGAATGCCTGGCAGTTTCTTTAGTGAACAGGCAGCGTAATGTAAAAGCCCGGTTTTATGCCGGGTTTTTATTTAGATAGCGATAATGCTTCAATCCGTCTGCAACCAATTGCATCAAGTCAGTCTTAGTTGATACCTGTTTTCAATCACTGCTGAATGAGTAATTGTTAGAACAGTGCAAAATAATCGAGCCAGTTTGAGTAATGTTGATAATGCTCAAAACCATTTAGCTTCAATTGGGAAACTGCTTATTTGGACTTTCTAACCTTTGTTTTTAAATCCTTATTCAATGAAAAAAGCAAAGCTGTGGACATCCAAAAACATTGCAAACGAGATAGAGAACTACCTAATTAAAAGGACTGATTTAAAAAGCCGACCGCCATTAACTATAGAGTTGCTAAAAACCTTCCCAGGCTGTGAAAATTATACTGAGGAAGAAGCAGAGTTTAAGCTGAAAAGTTTTGCTGCAATCATTCCGATTTTAAGAGATTTTACCCCTCCAATTAAAATTATTTCAATTGACAATCAACAAGTTGTAAATTGTGCTAAGGATTTAAATGAATTAAAAAATGCAGCATGAACACAAATATGGATAATTTTTCAAGATGGGCTAAAAGATCTGAAAACAATTTGTTGGCAGTCAACCGTAAAATGGCTGTTGTTTACACCCGTGTGTCATCAAAAGAGCAGGCTGACAAGAATTTAAGCCTCGATTTTCAACGTAAAACAATTGACGATTATGCCACTCGTAACTCTTTTAATGTTCTTGGATATTTTGGAGGTACTTACGAAAGTGCTAAAACCGATGGCAGAAAGGAATTTACAAGGATGCTTGATTTTATCAGAAAGAATAAGGGAAGGGTAAGTCATGTGCTTGTTTACACAATGGACAGATTCAGCAGAACCGGTGGCGGGGCTATTAAACTTGCACAGGATTTAAGGGAGAAGCATGGTGTAATGGTTTTTGCTGTTACGCAGCCAACTGATACCAGTAATCCAAGTGGGGTCTTTCAACAGAACATACATTTTCTTTTCAGTGAGTTCGATAACCAGTTAAGAAAGCAAAGGGCAATGGCTGGCATGAAGGAAAAATTTGAAAAAGGCATTTGGTGTCTTAAACCGCCGATGGGTTATGATGTTATATTATCCAATGGCGAAAGGAAGATTGTTATAAATAAAGAAGGTAAGTTATTGAAGAAAGCTTTTAACTGGAAAGCTGGAGGCATGAAGAACGAAGAGATTCTTGAAAAACTAAATGCACAGGGTTTAAGATTGTACAAGCAGAAGTTAAGTATGATATTCAGTAATCCCTTTTATTGTGGCATCATCTCAACCAAAATGCTTGACGGAAAGTTAGTAGAAGGTACTCATGAAAAACTCATTTCAAAAGAAGTCTTTCTTGATGTAAATGAAGTCAGAAAATCTGCCAACAAATATGGGGTAGCACATCAAAAAGAGCAGGAAGCCATACCGCTGAAAGTTTTTATGAAATGTGCAAAATGCGGAGTTGGTTTTACCGGATATGAAATCAAAAAGAAAAAGCTCCATTATTACAAATGCAGGACTAAAGGTTGTGGTTGTAATAAAAATGCCAAGATTGCCAATTCCCAATTTCTAACCCTATTAGGAACTTATACAATTAACGAGGAAGACATAGCTCCATTAGCTTATGCCTTGAATCAAAGTTTCGACCAGTTAAACCAAACCGCAAAAGACGAAGAACGGGCATACAAAACGAAGCTATCCGAAATTCAAAAAAAGATAGATTCCATAGAAGAGAAGTATTACGCACTAAATGAAATGAACCGGGAGACATACGAGAAATTCAGCCAACGATACCACGAAGAAAAGGTTGAAATCAACAGAAATCTGCAAAGTTTGAATTTAAGCAGTTCTAACCTTGAAAATGATATTCAAAAGGCATTATGGTTTACGTCAAAACTCAATACAGTATGGGATTCTAACCCGGTTAAACAAAAAGAAGCCCTTCAAAATTTCATTTTTCCGGAAGGAATATGCTACGATACCAAAAATGAGGTAGTTCTAACTCCAAAGGCAAATCCATTTTTTGAGCAGATTGCAGTCTTGAAAAGGGTTTTAAAGGATGATACAAATGACAAAGGCACCAATAATGGTGCCTTGTCTTGTAAAGTCGGGCAGACTGGATTCGAACCAGCGACCCCCACGTCCCGAACGTGGTGCGCTACCGGGCTGCGCTACTGCCCGAATGATTTTCGGGCAGTAAAAGTATTAGGAAAAGCATAAATGAACAAATTCATTTGTGATTTCATAAAAATGCAGGGAAAAAATTGAACAACCGATTGCGCATTGGGACACAAGTTCTTTTCAATAATTTTAGCCAATGAAGAAGCCCGTTATCACCATACTATTGCTTTGCCATATTGTACTGGCAAAGGCACAGCAACCTGCTACTGTCAGGGAATATATGCAATCTTTCCCTACGTATGCTTTTTCCGATCCCAGCCCCATCCCGCTGTTATCTCCCGTATATCCTTATTCAAGGTTCGACGGGTTTACCGATAAAGCGGAACAGCACCAGTGGAAAATAGTGGAGCTGCAGAATGAGTATATCAAAGTGCTCATCACCCCTGAGATCGGGGGTAAGATATGGGCTGCCATTGAAAAAAAATCGGGCAGGCCTTTTATCTATTATAATCATACAGTGAAATTCCGGGATGTAGCCATGCGGGGACCATGGACCAGCGGCGGGCTGGAAGCCAACTACGGCATTATCGGGCATACGCCCAACTGTGCCACTCCGGTAGACTATATGACAAGGGTAAACGAAGATAGCAGCGTGAGCTGCATTATCGGGGTGCTCGACCTGCTGAGCAGGAGCAACTGGAGGGTGGAGATCAACCTGCCTAAGGACAAGGCATATTTTACCACCCGTTCTTTCTGGTACAATGCCAGCCCGTTAGAGCAGCCTTACTATCACTGGATGAACCTCGGTGTAAAAGCAAAAGGCAACCTGGAATTTATTTTCCCCGGTAATCGGTATATAGGTCATAGCGGAGAATACGCCGACTGGCCGGTAAATGCATCTAACGGCAAGCATATCAATTTTTATGAGCAAAATAATTTTGGCGGGTATAAATCCTACCATGTATTCGGTAAATACAATCACTTCTTCGGCGCATACTATCATGACGACAACAATGGCATGGTGCGTTACGGCAATTACGATGATAAGCCGGGAAAAAAGATATGGATATGGGGACTTTCCCGCCAGGGCATGATATGGGAGAAGATGCTCACGGATACCGACGGCCAGTATGTGGAAATACAATCCGGCAGGCTGTTTAACCAGAATGCAGATAAAAGCAGCCTTACCCCTTTTAAGCATATCGGCTTTGCACCATACCATACCGACACCTGGCAGGAATACTGGTACCCTGTGGGTCATATCAACGGTATGGTGGAGGCTAATCCCTGGGGAGCTTTGAATGTAAAATATGAGAAGGGCTGGCTAAAGCTCTATTTCTCGGCAGTGCAGGCAATTAACGACACTTTGAAGGTGACGGCGATGGGAAAGACTGTATATGCCAAACCTGTCAGCCTCAGGCCGCTTGATGTATTTGCCGATTCATTACAGGCAAGCGTAAACGCAGATAATATTCGCGTGATGCTGGGCGATCATAAGCTGGAATATGCTGCTGATCCTGCCGCCAACCTGCTGAAACGCCCGGTGGAAGCGCCTGAAGATTTTGACTGGAACAGTGCGTATGGGCTGTATATGGCAGGTAAGGAATATATGGATGAAAAAATGTACGACAAGGCAGAGGAAAAACTTTCCGCTTCGCTGGAAAAAGACCATAATTTTTTACCGGCGCTCGTAAAAATGGCTGCATTGCTGTATCGCAATATGCGGTATGAAGAAGCCCTGAAGTGGATAACCCGCGCATTGAGCATTGATACAGAATCCGGTGAGGCAAATTATTACTACGGGCTAATTAATGCCACACTTGGAAATATTGCTGATGCAAAAGACGGCTTCAGCATTGCCGCGCTTACACCGGAGTACCGCAGCGCGGCCTATACCGGGCTTGCACGTATATACAGCAGGAACGGGGAGTATAATACCGCTGTGGGCTATGCGCTCAAAGCGCTTGATTTTAACCGCTATAATATTGATGCGCTGATGCTGGCAGCTATGGATTACCGTTACCTGCATCAGACCGGTAAAGCACAGGAAACGCTGCTGCAGATAACAACGCTGGACCCGCTCAATCACTTTGCCCGCTTTGAGCAATACCTGCTTGATAACAGTGCAGAAAACAAAGAAAAATTTACACAACTTATCCGTAATGAACTGCCGGCGGAAACTTTTGCAGAATTAGGCGTCTGGTATTATAATGCCGGTTGCATTAATGAGGCAAAACAACTATTTACCATGAGTCCCGCTACGGCAGAAGCGGCTTACTGGCTGGCCTTCCTGGAAGGCAGGAGCGTGGATTGCGCGGCTATTGATCCTGACCGTGCCTTTCCCTTCCGGTCTGAGACGGCAATGGTCATCGAAACTTTGCTGAAGCAGCAGAATGACTGGCTGCTGCGCTATCACCTCGCATTAGTATACCATGATCGCAACCGCCTTGAAGAGTGCCGTCAACTGCTGCGTTCCTGTGCGGATCTTCCCGGCTATGCACCCTTCTATGCCACACGCTCAATGATATTTAAAGCCGTGGATGAAAACCAATCGTTTCGTGATCTGCAAAAAGCGGCAACGCTGCAGCCGGAGCAATGGCGTTACCAGAAAATGATCGCTGAATATTATAACGACCACGGGCAACCGGAGAAAGCATTGCCTGTGATTGAAAGCTTTTATAAGGCGCATCCCTCACAGTATATTATGGGCATGCTGTACGCCAAAACACTAATGCTCAACAGTAAGTACAGGGAAGCGGATAAAGCGTTGTCCGGTCTGAATATTATACCTTTTGAAGGGGCGACCGAAGGCCGCGCCTTATACCGCGAAGCCAAGCTGATGCAGGCGGTGGACAATATGCGTGAGAAAAAATATAAAACAGCGCTTAATTATATTGAGGATGCCCGTAAATGGCCGGAACATCTTGGCGTAGGCAAGCCCTACGATGAAGATATAGATACCCGTCTGGAAGACTGGATGCAGTACCTCTGCTACCGGCAAACGGGACGCTCCGGCGATGCCGCTTTGCTGCAGCATATCCAGCAATTCACTCCTGCAATAGACAATACGGTGCGGAATTTCATCCCATCCAATGCGCTGGTATCCGCTAAAGTGATAGCAAAAACTTCGGGCAGGGAAAAGGCTTTGCAATGGCTTGATGAACAGGAAACCCGTTTCCCGGAAACGGCAAAAACACTGCAATGGTGCAGGGCTGTGTTTGAAAATAACGCAGTTCCTTCCGATAGCTCTCTTTCGGGAAAGGATGCCGGTATGCGCATACTTGAGGCATTGGCAGGACTGGGGCTTGCAGAGAAATGATGAGAGAGGGTTCCGAATATAGTTGGAAGATTCGGAATCCTGTCTCTATATATATCCGGATTTTTGTAATAGCGTTAATTTTTATATTTTTTGCAAATAAGAATATTTCAGCGCTTAACCGTTCAGAAGAGTATGGTGTGCCTGAATTATTTTAGCCAGTGCAATTAAGAGTTTCGCAACCCTCATTCCGGCAGCTTTTTAGAAGTACAGCCATCTGCCGATAGCAAAAGCTGATACCTGATTGCTGATACCTGACAGCCGCACTACATCCGTTCCGGTACTCTTATCCCTAACAGCTCCATCCCTGATGCCAGCACGTTAGCCGTCATGCGGCAGATGCGCAGCCTTAATTCTTTCTTATCTGCAGATTCCGCTTTCAGCACGCGGTGTTCCGTTACGAAGCTGTTGAAGGTCTTTGCCAGCTCATAACAATAGATCACCAGGAGAGAAGGATTATGATCTGCTGCTGCCAGTGTGATGATTTGCGGATACCGTTCCAGCATGATGAGGAGCGCTTTTTCAAGCGGCAGGAGCGGAGCGGAGCCCTGATACATATACTCCTTATTAGTGTCTTCATTGCGCAGGATCGCTTTAGCCCGCGCATGAGAGAATTGCACAAATGACGCAGTGAACCCATGAAAGTCTATGCTTTCTTCCGGGTTGAATACCATCCGCTTTTTAGGATCAACACGAAGTATAAAGAATTTCAACGCACCCAGCCCTATGGTATCATACAGCTCCTTTAATTCTGCCTCTGTAAAATCTTTTACCTTGCCTAATTCAGCAGTTTTGGCTGCGGCCACGCTGATCATTTCGTCTATAATATCATCAGCATCCACTACAGTGCCTTCTCTCGTTTTCATCCTTCCCGTAGGCAGCTCCACCATCCCGTAGCTCAAATGATAGATGCCATCGGAAGATGGCAGTCCCAGTTTTTCACAGATCAGCTTAAGCACTTTGAAATGATAGTTTTGCTCGTCGCCTACCACATATATGCTCTGATCGTATTTGAATTCCTCGTATTTGTTGACGGCAAGTCCTATATCCTGGGTAATGTAAACAGCCGTGCCGTCTTTGCGCTGCACTATCTTTTCGTCCAGCCCGTCTGCGGTAAGGTCAACCCACACGCTGTTGTCGGGTTTGGTGAAGAAAACGCCTTTTTGTAAGCCTTCCTCCACCAGCTTTTTGCCCAGCAGGTAAGTATCACTTTCGTAATACATTTTATTAAAGTCGCTGCCGATCCTTTTATAAGTAATATCAAAGCCGCTGTATACCCAACTGTTCATGGTTTTCCATAGCGCTATCACTTCAGGCTTGCCTGCTTCCCAGTCTACCAGCATTTGCTGGGCGGCTTTCATAACAGGAGCTTCTTTTTCGGCTTCCTCTTCACTCATCCCTTTTTCTACGAGCGACCGTATTTCTTCCTTGTATACATTGCCAAACATTACATAATAATCACCCACAAAATGGTCTCCTTTCATACCCGTGCTTTCCGGCGTGGCGCCGTTGGCAAACCACTGCCACGCTACCATGCTTTTACAGATATGTATACCCCTGTCGTTGGAAATACAGGTTTTGATGACCTCATATCCATCTGCCTTCAATATTTCCGATATGCTCCACCCGAGAAAATTATTCCGGAGATGCCCGAGGTGCAATGGTTTGTTGGTATTGGGAGAAGAATACTCTACCACTATTTTTTTCCCGTTGCCTGCTTTTTTGCCATAAGCTTTATCCTCAAAGTGCTTATCGAGCACATCAGACCAGTAGCTGTCGCTGACCGTAAGATTAAGAAATCCCTTTATCACATTATAGGATACAAATAATGCCGGTTGTTGCTCCAGGAGATAATTGCCCAGTGTTTTACCAAGCTGATCCGGCGATTGCTTTAAAGGCTTCAGCAGGGAGAACAGCACTACGGTATAGTCGCCTTCAAATTCCGGTTTGGTTTCATTGACCTGGAAATCTTTTGGGGTGAATGTTTGTTGAAATAATTGCTCTAATGCACTGATAACAGCCGATTGTATGATTGATGTAACGGACATTTCCTGAGTTTTAAGCGACTGCAAAAATAAGGATATACGGCTTTAATCTTTGGATTGGGTTGAATAAATGTAATGCTGAACCACCAGGACAGGAAGGCACAAAGTTGCACATTGATATGAACGATGAAGAGTGTGACACAACAGGCGATGCCATGAAAAACAAATGCCGGTATCAAAAAATATATTCGCTTTCAAAGATGAAATACCCTCCAACGGCACTGTTATACTACTCCAATGATTTTTTTGTGTTATTTTGAGTATTATTCCAAAAAGGGAAGGGCGCAGGGCAAATCAAATAACTTTTGACCGCTGCGTTATTCCTGTTTATCAAGCAAGCGTAAAGAGCATATGGAGATCATAGAAGTCACCAGCACTGGTTTAAAAAAATCATTCCTCGATATAGCAAGAAAGATCTATAAAGATGATCCTAACTGGATATGCCCGCTGGATAATGATATAGCGTCGGTATTTGACCCTGAGAAAAATAATTATCACAGTCACGGCAAATGCACACGCTGGATTTTGAAAGATGGCAAAGGAGAGGTGATTGGAAGGATCGCGGCGTTCATCAATGAAAAAAAAGCATATAACTATCCCCAGCCCACAGGCGGCTGCGGTTTTTTTGAATGTGTGGATAACCAGGATGCTGCCGACATGCTTTTCGACACTGCAAAAAACTGGCTTATTGCCAATGGCATGAAGGCTATGGATGGCCCTGTTAATTTTGGTGAAAATGACATGTGGTGGGGACTGCTGGTAGAAGGATTTGTGATGCCATATTACGGGATGAACTATCATCCGCCTTATTATAAAAGATTGTTTGAGCGTTATGGCTTTGAACCTTTGTATGAGCAAATTTCAAACAGGATAGAAGTGTATAAGCCCTTTCCCGAGCGATTTACGAAAATAGCAGAATGGGTGGCAAAAAAGCCGGGCTATGCTTTTGAGCATCTCGACAGCAGGCGGTTTGATAAGTTCGCTGCGGACTTCATGGAAATATATAATAATGCATGGAAGGATTTTGACAATTTTACGCCAATATCTTATGCCACTATTCGTGAAACATTTGAAAAGCTTAAGGTCATCATGGATGAGCATCTTATATGGTTTTCCTATGTAAACGGGGAGCCGGCGTCCATGATCGTGATAGTGCCTGATACCAATGAACTGATCTATAATCTTAATGGAAAACTGAACCTGCTCGGCAAGTTGAAATTCCTCATCAATAAAATGAGCCGCCGTAATAAGCGGATGCGCGCCATTATTATGGGCACCAAAGAGAAATTCCAGAAGCATGGGCTGGAATCCGCCATGTTCATTAAGCTGAAGGAATATGTGTTGCCCCTTCAGCAATACGAAGAGCTGGAGCTTTCCTGGGTGGGTGATTTTAATGACAAGATGCTTGCCATTCATGAAGCTACGGGGGCAGTTTTTTCCAAAAGGCATATTACGTATCGTTGTATGTTTTGAGCTGTCAGCTGTCAGTTATCAGCTATCAGCTATCAGCTATGAGCAATAAAGCCGAAAGCCTATAGCTCAAAGCCCACTGCTCCAATGACTCCCGGGAGCAAGAATAGTATAAGGCTGTCCCAGGCTTTCTGCCTTTGCTGCAAACAGCGCCGGATCGGCGGTATTGAAGGTGAACATATCATAGTGGCAGGGGATAACATGCCTGATGCCTGCTGCCTGGGCGAGCAGGGCAGCTTCGTTGGTATTCAGATTGCCGGCTACGCCCCGGGCAGGGTCGTTGCCATTAATGGGCAGCAATGCAAGGTCTATAGAGTATTCGGACAGCTTTTTCTCCAGGCCTTCATACCACAAGGTGTCGCCGCTGTGATATATCGTCCATTTACCAAACCGGATAATATATCCCAGGTATTTGTACCGTCCTTCTTCATTACGGTCGAGCTCATTGTGTGCAGCGGCTATACCGTGAAAGGTAAAATCATTAATGGTGACAGCGGCAGCTTCGTCTGACCCGAGGGGATAGTCTGCCGCAATCTTTACTCTTTCCGCAACAAACTGCCGGTTGGCTTCCGGTATAATAAAACTGATACCCGGATTATTTTGTAGAACGGGAATAAGCGTGGCTGCATCAAGATGATCGGTGTGATTGTGGCTTGAGCTGACGATACTGATGCCCCTCAGCAGCTCCGGCCTTACCACCAGCTCGCTCATGCGTATATGCGGCTTATTGGTATATTTTGCTGTCAGCGAATCGGAAAGATATGGGTCAATCAATATTTTCTTTCCCTGCCATGCAATGAGATACCCGCTTTGCCCCAGCCACCAGAGATGAAAGTTAGCCGCGTCATTTTCAAAATGCCTTACTTCATCAATGAGTGCTTGATCTTTTTTTATAGCAGGGATCATCAGTATGTATTATTCCTTAGTGAAACTTTGTGTCTTAGTGGTTGAGAGATCTTTTGGTTTCAGGTTACGGGTCTCAGGTTGCCTTGCGCCTGAAGTGTCCACCTTCTATCTTTGGCGTTTACTTAACCTTTGGCGTTTCACCTCTTACGTTTGCCGTTTCACTATTCACCATTCCCTGCCCTCACAGCATCTCCCTCACTGCTTTCGCTCCCTTCACCATATTCGCCAGCTTTTGCCTCGACGCCCATCTTGCTGTTTGGCTCAGCCCGCAATCCGGCGCTACAGATAATTTTTCCGCAGGGATATAGTCAAGGCATCTTTTGATGCGTGCTACCACATCCTCTACCGTTTCAATATAATAATTCTTTACGTCAATGATACCTACGGCTACATTCATACGCGAGGCAAAGGTTTCCAGCAATTCTATTTCTGCAAATTCCCGGTTTGCCATTTCAATATGGATCTCATTCACTTTCAGGTCAAGAAAGTCAGGCAGCATGGGTTTAATGCTCCTGTAGCCCACAGGTCTTCCTTTAAAATTACCGAAGCACAAGTGTGTGGAAAGGTTACATTTTCCAACGATGGCTTCTACGGTTTCGTTGAATATTTTCACAAAGCGTTTGGTATCTTCCTTATAGGCATAGCAGCTCATGGAGGGCTCATCCACGGTGATCTCCGTGCAACCTGCCTCTACCAGTTCTTCCAGCTCTTTTCTCACCATAGGCAATAATGCATCTGTTATCGCGTAGCGGTCTTTATACATCTTATTGGGCAGCAATCTGCCACTAAGCGTGTAAGGTCCCGGCACACTGGCTTTTAATACAGGGCCTGCAGGCGCTAATCTTTTCAGGCGGAGATATTCTTTCACCACACCCAAACCTTCGGGGGCGGTGAGCATTTCCGTTATGTTGTGCTTGCCGCGCTGATCATGCGCTGCAGGGCCAAAACGACGGGTTTCTGATTCGTTGGGAGAAATGCCTTTGATATAGCCATAGAAAGACAGGTTGAAATCCAGCCGCGTTTGTTCTCCGTCGGTGATCACGTCCAGCCCGGCGGTCACCTGGTCGTGTATGGCGGCAACTACTGCATCGTCAATCATCTCTTCAATATCCGCGGGGCCAAATTGATCGAGATGCTGCGAAGCAAATTCAAGCCACCCGGGAAAAGGATAGCTTCCTACTACAGTGGTTCTGATGGGATGATGCATATTGTTATATATTTATCTGCCGGCGCCGGCATAAAGTTTTGCAAGCCTGTGGGCATGTTCGTCATAAGCGCTTTCAAACAGTGTTTTTGCTTTTTCTGTCCCTACAATACAACCTGCCGTCAGTACTTTGGGAGGATGCCCCGCTTCAGTCAGCAGCCTGGCTACTTCAGCTTTTATCGTGTTGATCAGCAGTGCTCCGCCAACGGTAGAGCCGGGGGCTACAGGCGTTTCCAGCCCGGGTACATATACCATGGCATCACCGGCAGGCGCTCCGGTATCAAGCACGAGGTCCGCAAAATCGCCTAATTTCTTTCCGTCCTTTCTTTTGCTTGTTGATGCAGCGGCATGTTGTTGCGTGATGATGGCTACCACTTTTACTTTTTTGTGTTGAAAAAGTTCAGCGATTTCTATGGGCACAATATTGCTGCCGCTCGATGAAATGATGAGTGCGGTATCCTCGGCCGTGATATCAAAATTGCGTAATATCCTTTCTGCCAGTCCTTCCACATTTTCCAGGAACATCGCCTGGCGCTGACCGTTAGCGCCCACCACCAGGTTGTGAAAAGTAAGCGACAACTCAACGATGGGATTGAAGCCGGGAAAGGAGCCATAGCGGGGCCACATTTCTTCCACCATTATCCTGCTATGCCCCGAACCGAATACATGCACCATCCTTCCTTTGAGAATACTTGCGGCAAACCATTGGGCCGCCTGCGCTATCTCATTTGACTGCGTCTCCACTCTGTTAATGATATTTCTTGATTTTTGCAGAAAATCCTGTATTGCGTTCATGCGTGTTCGTTATATTGTTGACTTTTTCTCAGCGCAAACCCTGCGGCGCCTGCGGCGCCGGAATATTCATCGAATACTGCCGGCACTACGGGTGTGCGTATGTCGGAATGCTGCCATTCAAAGATATTCATAAACTCGTCCAGTGGTTCAAATAAATCCCTGCCTGCACGGGAAATACCCCCTCCGAGTATGATTATTTGGGGAGAGAGCATATTGATGAACGAACATAATGCCGTTGCAAGTTTTTTTACCGAATGCAGCCAGGTATATACCGCAAGCCGGTCTCCGCGTCTTACCGCCTCGAGCAGGTCGTGAGTAGAGGTAAACCTGCCAAAGGATCGTTGCTCAATGCTGCAATCTCCTATGGCCTCTTCCAGGCTTGCCGGCATATTGGTAATATCTCTTGCATCACTGTCGGCATTCAGCGAAACGTGCCCCATATGCCCGGCCCTGTTGAGCACTCCCTGGTGCAGCTCGCCTCCGATCATTACGCCCCCGCCTACACCGGTGCCTAATGTCAGCATCATAATATCCGCATATCCCTTACCGGCGCCAAAACCGGCTTCGGCCATCAACGCAGCGTGCGCATCATTTAATACCCATGTGGGCATTTCCAGGAAATCGCTCCATACAAAATGCTCCAGCCCGGCAAGCCTGCCGGGCATCAATACAATACGATCGTTATTTTTTCCTGCGAGGCCGGGTGCAGAAACCCCTACAGGTATACCTGGTTGCCCATGATTTTCCTGCAGGGTTTGTACCAGTGTTTTAATACTTTTCTTCCAGTGCCATTCATCCTTTTCATTCGTCTGGAGCTGTATGGCTTTTAATATCTGCCCGTTGGTATCTACCAGCACTCCTTTGATATTTGTTCCTCCAAGATCAATGCCTATCGCTTTCATACCGGGTTGTTTAATCGTTATGCAACTGGCCCTCGCTCACGCCCCATCCGCCGTCTACATATACTACCTGTCCTGTAGTGAACCTGCTGTGATCCGACAGGAAATAGCATGCCAGCCCGTCGGTGTCCTCCGGTTGGCCTATGCGTCCGCCATCAAGAGGCTGTTTGGTTTTGATAAAAGACATGATAGCCTCATTGCCCGCCGCCCGCTGCGACATAGGTGTTGCTACAAGCGATGGCGCTATGACATTGCAGCGTATATTGTTTTTTGCATAATATGCTGCAATTGATTTTGTAAACCCTGTTACGGCAGATTTGCATGCCGCGTAAGCATGCGTGGCAAAATGAACGGGAGAAGGGTATGCTCCCAGCACGGAGCTCATGTTTAAAATAGCCCCTTCTTTATTATGCTGCAAAAACCATCTTATAGCTGCCTGGTTCGACAGCATGAGTGAGGTAAGGTTCAGCTCAAATGTTTTATTCCATCCTTCAAGGCTGAGCTCATGCAGTGGTCCGTCTCCCATTTTTCTGCCGCTGCCGCCTGCCACATGGTACAAGCCGTCGAAACTGCCGAAAGTACTTGCGCATTGTTCAATAGCTTTTATGGCGGTATCCGGATGTGTTGCATCCCCGCAAAACGCCACAGACCGCTCGCCTATTGCTGCTGCTGCCGCTTTGCAGCTTTGCTCGTTTCTTCCTGCTACCACTACTGTTGCCCCTTCTGCCACAAATGTTTTTGCAGCAGAAAGCCCCATGCCGGTGGTGCCGCCAATAATCACAATTTTTTTATTTGTAAGCCATCCTTTTTCCATAAAGTATAAGAGGGCTTGAAGATAACGCTAAAGTTTTAATTATCATATATCTATGAGATATGCTGCTTTTGCGGACGCAAATAAAGCTATTGAAAACAAAATTGTAAAAAGTCCGTTCTTATTTCCTGTCAATACCGGCTTTTATTATTTTGCACTTTATTCTACATTACACCCAACCTTTTGTTAAAATAATGCATCTTCCTGATTTGAATTTCTTCAAGCGCATGACAAAGCCTTATGGTATCCCCATATTATTATGCTGTTTCCTGGTGGCTATATATGCCTGCAACGCACCGGAGAAGCCCAAGCCGGTAGAAATAGTGAAGAAACCAGAGGATCTTAATAAAAAGGTCAATGAAAATATTGCCGATATTGTTGCTTACATAACGAATAATAAAGGGGTATTGAATGACAGTGTTAGTTTCTCTCAGCCCGGCTTTATAAAGAAATGGTATGGCGAGAGGGAGGCATTACGAACATGGAGCCTTGAAAAACAATGGACGCCTGTAGCCGATTCACTTTTGGGGTTTATAAAAAACAGTGAATCGTTCGGATTGTTCCCGGCAGATTATCATTATGTGCAGTTAAACAGCATTCACCATGCGCTAAAAACTGATTCCACTGCTATGAAGGATGCGGTGCTATGGGCGCGTGCTGATATCATGCTGACAGATGCATTTGTGCAGATGGCAAAAGACGTCAAGATAGGAAGGCTGCAGCACGATAGCATTACATTAAGAAAAGATACTCTTTTCAATGATTCGCTTGGAATGGTATTGCTTCAAAAGGTACAGCAGGGAAACCGGATCATCGGTGTGATGGAGTCTCTTGAGCCTTCTTACAAAGAATATCATGCTATAAGGGAGGCTTTGAAAGGCTTTCTTGATTCCATGGACCGTAAAGAATATACTTATATCATATATCCTTTTGAGGATTCTGCGGTATTTCTTACACAGCTCCGCGCTAGGTTGTATGAAGGCAAATATATTGCATCTGATAATCCTCCTGCAGATACTGCCGGTATTGCAGAGGCTGTCTGTAAGTTTGAAGCCGATAAGGGACTTAAGGTAGATGGAAAAGCCGGTCCCGCAGTAGTAGGGGAGATGAATAATACTGATGCTGAAAAGTTCAAAAGGATCGCCATCAATCTCGATCGCTATAAGCTGATGCCAGACAGTATGCCTGTACGTTATGCTTTTGTCAATCTTCCTGCATACCGGCTGGAAGTGTGGGATGATGATACCCTCAGAATAGCGTCAAGAGTAATTGTCGGCAATCCTAAAACACGGACGCCGGTGCTTACGAGCGAACTGACCAATTTTGTTATTTTCCCGCAATGGACTGTTCCTATGAGCATTATCTTCAAAGAAATGCTTCCGCAGATACAACGCAAGGTGGAATATCTTGATAAGCAAAACCTGATGGTGGTTGACCGCAACGATAGTATTATAGATCCGCATACCATCAATTGGTTCAGGCTGAACAAAAACAATTTCCCTTACCAGTTGAAACAAAGAGAGGGGGATGACAATTCACTTGGTGTGATCAAATTTAATTTCCGCAACAAATACAGTGTATATTTGCACGATACCAATGCACGATGGTTATTCTCCAAAAAAGAAAGAGCGCTTAGCCACGGGTGTGTGCGGGTGCAGGAATGGAAAAAATTATATCAATACCTGGTGAAGAATGACAGCGTGCGATATAAGCCCGACACCCTGAACGCCTGGATGAAACGTAAAGAAAAGCACACTGTCGCTTTTTCAAAAAGGCTTCCTATTTATATCCGCTATTTTACCTGCGGCACAAAGGATGGGAGCATTGTAATGTATGATGATATTTATGCAGAAGACAAACTGATCCGGGAGCAATACCTGTATAATAGAAAAGTGCTGGCTTCGTTATAGTGCATTATGCCGTTTTTAAGCTGATTATTTTCCTGGGCGCTACACTTTCGTGTAGCCCTATATAATTAAAAACACGTATTGCGCATATATAGAAGCCTTTAAAATGATGAAACAAACGTTGTTGATATACGCCATTCTGGTATCTTCATTATCCTTTCTGTATGCGCAAAAAAGCGCCCCTTCCAAAGCAAAACCGGCTTCGCATTATGTAAAGACTGGTACGGCCAGTTACTATGGAGCAAAATTCCAGGGCCGATTAATGGCGAACGGTCAGAAATTTGATGAAAATAAGCTCACTGCAGCAAGCAACACACTTTCTTTAGGAACCTGGGTTAGGGTAAGCAACCTTCGCAACAGGAAATCCGTCATAGTACAGATTACTGACAGGATGCACCCCAAAAATAAGCGTCTGATAGATGTTTCAAAAACGGCGGCAAAAAAGCTCGGCTTCCTGAAAAGAGGGCTTGCAAAAGTAAAAGTAGAAGTAGTGGACCGTGGTAAGCATCTTCCGGAGTAAGCAGAACAATTTTTGGAGTATTATAACCCGACAATATACCTTTGTATAACTTTAAATTAAACATTATATTTTTATGAGAAGACCAATTTTGGCAATGCTGGCAGCTTGTATGCTCACAACTGCTTTTGCTCAGGAAAACGCTGTTAAAAACCCCTATAAGAAACGACCGGCTTTCGGTTTTGCATTTACTTTCCACGATTTTCAAACTGCCCAGGATTTAAAGAATACTTCACTCAACCAGGTGCTGAAAGACAAGCAATGGTATAAAACAGGCCGCATGAGCCCGGGTCTGGCTTTGTCATATTTCCAGGGGCTTACCGATCATCTGGATTTTATGGGTCGCCTGGGTGGTACATTCGTAAGTTATCCTATCCCCAATAAAATATCAAGCGGCAATGATAAATTGCTTGCTGAGCTTGATGCCAATGTGAACGCTAAATTGTTAAGCGACAAATACTGGGTATCTCCTTACCTTACTGCCGGTGTGGGCGGATCCCACTGGAACGGCTATTTTGGCGCGTATGTGCCGCTTGGACTGGGCATACAGGTGAACCTGCTTGATCAGGCGTTCATCAATATTAATGCTCAATACCGTGTAGCCGTAACTGATGCTACTGCCGCCAATCATTTGTTTTACAGCTTTGGCATCGCCGGATCTTTGTTTGATAAAAAAGAACCTAAGGTAATTGCACCTCCGCCACCACCTCCGCCCCCTGCCGATACAGATAAGGATGGTATTGTTGATTCGCTGGATGCCTGCCCTGATGTACCGGGCCTGGCAGCGTTCAATGGTTGTCCTGATTCTGACGGTGACGGTATTCCTGATAAGGAAGATAAATGTCCGCAGGTAAAAGGCATTGCCAAATACCAGGGTTGTCCTATTCCTGACACAGATAAGGATGGCATAAATGATGAAGAAGATAAATGTCCTAACGAGGCCGGTGTTGCCAAATACCAGGGCTGTCCCATACCAGACTCAGATGGTGATGGTGTAAATGATGAAGAAGATAAATGCCCTGCATTGGCCGGGCCTGCCAGCAACCAGGGTTGTCCTGAAATAAAAGAAGAAGTGAAGAAGAGAATTGATGTAGCTGCCAAGAATGTATTCTTTGCTACAGGAAGTGCAAAGTTGCTGTCCAAATCTTTCAAATCTCTTAATGAAGTAGTAAAGATCCTGAATGAAGATCCAAACCTTAAACTGGATATTGAAGGTCATACGGATAATACAGGTAAGCCTGATAAGAACCAGGTGCTTAGTGAGCAGAGAGCTAAGTCTGTACTGGATTATCTTACATCTAAAGGAGTTGATGCGTCAAGGCTGGTATCTGCCGGTTACGGTCAGGATCGTCCTGTTGCAGATAATAAGACTGCTGCGGGGCGCGCAAAGAATCGCCGCGTAGACCTGAAATTGCATTATAACTAGGCTTTTTCGTTGAATAGTTTTATAAAAAAATCCCGGACTGAACCGGGATTTTTTTATAAATAAGGTAATGTGGTCAAAAATGGTTGGTGATTTTTTGAGTTTAAATGCTTAAAATG
>CAYWVB010000003.1:0-23483 GCA_964461595.1 uncultured Terrimonas sp.
AAAAAGCTGTCCGGAGGATTTTGTTATTTTAATAATTTAGATCGCGGTTGATTATGATCACCTGCTAATGGGTGTATTTCAATTTTTCGCAAGGGGAAATGTGCAGCGGATTGAAATCCGTCGGAACAAAAATGCTAACGGGGCTACGGCTCTTGCTGTTCCGTATTCCAGAGCCGTAGGCTCGATAACATATATTTCATCGGGATTTCAAATCCATGCGAAAAATTGAAATGCGCCGCGTGCTAATGAACGGGAGCAATCATCAGGGGAACTGGCGGAATACGGTAAAGCGTAATAACAGTTCTGACAGTATGAGACCTATAGCTAAAAATACCAAAGGCTGAAATCTCTCCGTATAACGACGGGTAACGGTTATGCTCAATTTTGTTTTTTCGAGCTGATCAATCTCGCCATAAATGCCCGCTAACGCCTGATCATCCTTTGCCCGGAAATATTTCCCTCCGGTTTCAGAAGCAATTTCTTTCAAAAGCCCTTCATCTATGTTCACTTTTTCCTGCTGCATGATCACCTGTCCGCCGGGGCCCTGCACCGGTGTATTGGCATACCCGTCCGACCCGATGCCGATGGTATAGACCTTGATATTGTAAGACTTCGCTATTTCCTTTGCCGTCTTGGGGTCAATCAATCCCCCGTTATTCTCCCCGTCTGTCAGCAATATGACGATTTTGCTTTTAGCTTCGCTGCTGCGCAACCTGTCAACGCTGGTGGTAAGCCCCGAGCCGATGGCAGTGCCATCCACCAGGAAACCACCATCAATCTGGAGGATCTGTGATTCAAGCACGGCATGATCGCTGGTCACGGGACATTGTGTAAAACTTTCACCGGCAAAGATCACAAGTCCTATCCGGTCTGCAGGGCGATTGCGCACAAAATCCACCGCTACCCTTTTTGCAGCTTCCAGCCGGTTAGGATGAAAGTCCTGGGCAAGCATGCTGCCACTAACATCAATGCACAGCACAATATCTATCCCATCTCCTTCTACGTTGCGTTCATCATTATGCGACTGCGGTCTTGCCAGCGCCGTTATAACCGCTGCCAGCGCAAGCATGCGTAAGGCAAGAGGAATATATCTCAGGTTGCTTTTGAAAGAACGCGTATTACGGAAGCTTTTCAGTGACGACACAAGCATCGCTGCCCGCTTCCTGCTGCCATAACTGATATACCAGCCAGCCAGTACAGGAATGATGAGCAAAAGAAACAATGCTCCGGGGTATGCAAATTCAATATGTTCAAAATAACTTCTCAGCAACCTTATGATATTAAATTGTCCTGTTGTTTTATTGTCTTCTCCATAACAGCAATATCAGCTTCCGCCTGATCAGCTTCCGGCCGGTATTTTGCAAACTTAACGGCATCGGCTACACGCAATGTGCCGGCAAGCCCGCTGATCAGATCTTTCGGTAATCTTTGATGCAATGCCACAAGTATTTCATCAGATGTCTTTTGCGGAAATCCTGACCGGTATTTCCGTTCATTATAATTTTTAAAGACCCCCGTAAGGGTGCTGTAATACAGCTTCCATTCTCCCCGCTCAATATACCCTGCCCTTTTCAGCTCGCGCAATTGCTGCAGCGCTTCTTCCAGAGGTGAACCACTTGCCTCCACCGGCGTCGGCAGCGAAGGCGGCCGCTTTCTCGTCCTCATCCATAACCATACCAGTACCCCGGCCAAAATAATCAACAATGCCCCTGCTACCCAGTACCACCAGGGCGTTTGTTCCGCCGGCACGTCTATAATATCTCTTATATCGTGGTAAGAGCTGTCTGTAAGATGAACAGGGACTACTGCAAGAGATAGGGGAGCGGAGCTGATCTTTTGTTTATCTGCTATCAGCGCAACAGGCGGCACAACCCATACTCCTGAATCGAAGCCCGTAAGGGTAAATGACTGATGGTATGTCTTAAGAGCACCTTCTAATGAGGAATCTACAGGCGACCTGTCTAATATTTCAAGATGATTAAAAGTGTCCGGCAGGTTTATCCAGCCTGATATTGAAGCACCGGCCGGCAGCTTGCATGCTATATCCAGCTTTACCTGCTCGCCTATCAATAACCGGTCTTTATTCACTGTTGCGCGCAGAGACGCCTGTTGACCCAGTGCACCGGCACGCATAAAAAGTCCCCCGATGATCATTAAAACCGTTGCTTTGTATAAACTGCTCCCTTTCTTCATATTATTGATCGAGCCGGCTTTTACCGCGGAGATTTCATGCGTTTCATAAAAAACTTTTGCAGCACTTTTACATAATCTTCATCGGTGCGCAGGTAGAGCAGGTCTGCCCCGGATTTTAAAAATGAAAGTTTGCATGCCTCTTCATTCGCCTCAAACTGCCGGTGATAATTATACTGTACCATTTTATCCCCCGTATCCACCCATCTTGTTTTACCGGTTTCGGCATCTTCTATCTGCATCAGGCCTGCATCAGGCAGCTCCATATCCATTTTATCATACACTTTTATACCTATCACATCATGGCGGCTGCCAGCCACCCGCAAGGGATCATCGTATTGCTCTACCATAAAGTCACTCAGGATAAACGCTATGCTTTTTTGCTTTACCGCATTATTAAAAAAGCGAACCGCTTCATTAAGATTGGTGCCCCTGTGCTGCGGCTGAATGGTCAGCAGCTCCCTGACAATATATAGCGCATGCTGGCGTCCTTTCTTAGGTGGAATATAAAATTCTACTTTATCGCTGAAAAAAATAACCCCTGCTTTATCATTATTATTTACGGCTGCAAAAGCCAGCACAGCGCAAACTTCTGTTATCAGGTCCTTCTTCCTCATATGCACCGTTCCAAACAGGGAGCTTGCGCTGATATCCACGAGCAGCATCATGGTAAGCTCCCTTTCCTCCTCAAATAATTTGCTGAAGGGCGTGCCCATCCTGGCAGATACATTCCAGTCAATGAACCTTACATCATCGCCGGTGCTGTATTCACGCACTTCTTTAAACGACATTCCACGTCCTTTGAAAGCCGTATGATACTCGCCTGTAAATAAATTAGCCGTAAGCTTTTTACTTTTTATTTCAAGCTCTTTTACCTTCTTCAATATCTCCGCTACAGTAGGCGTATCATCTGTGGCTGCCAACCCGGTATGTTGTTTGTGCTTTTTCAGAAACGATGATTTTGTTTTATGGTACATTTACCGCCTTTAATATTTCTTCTACCACATTTTCCGCATTCACGCTCTCTGCTTCGGCTTCATAAGTCAACCCGATGCGATGACGGATAACATCTTTTGCAATGCTCCTCACATCTTCGGGGATCACATAGCCGCGTTTATTGAGGAATGCATGCGCTTTTGCCGCCAGGGCAAGGTTGATAGAAGCGCGCGGCGATCCTCCGTAAGCGATCAACGGCGCCAGCTTATCAAGCCTGTATTCGGCGGGCCTGCGGGTAGCGAATACAATATCAAGAATATACTGCTCTATTTTTTCATCCATATATATCTGCCGCACCAGGTCGCGGGCCTGCAATATTTCTATGGCACTTACTATGGGCTCTATCTTAGGGAGCTTCATTCCCTGCAAGCTTTGGCGCACTATGAGCTGCTCCTCTTCCCTGCTGGGATAATCTATCAGCACCTTTAGCATAAAACGGTCTACCTGCGCCTCCGGCAGAGGATAAGTACCTTCCTGGTCTATTGGGTTTTGGGTAGCCAATACCAGGAATGGTTCATCCAGCGGATACGTGGTTTCACCAATAGTTACCTGGCGTTCCTGCATGGCTTCGAGTAAAGCGCTCTGTACTTTTGCAGGAGCGCGGTTAATTTCATCAGCAAGGATAAAGCTGGCAAATATGGGACCTTTGCGTACCACAAATTCATGCTTCTGCTGGTTATAGATCATTGTACCTATAACATCGGCAGGCAACAGATCGGGCGTAAACTGTATACGGCTGAACTTCGCATTTACCGCCTGCGACAATGATTTGATGGACAGGGTCTTTGCCAGCCCCGGCACCCCTTCCAGCAAAACATGCCCATTGCTCAGCAATCCGATCAGCAACCGGCTGATCATATAATGCTGCCCTACAATGATCTTCGCTATTTCTGATTCCAGTTTATCCACGAAAGCGGCGGCTGATTGTATTCTCTCATTTAGTTGCTTAATATCTTCTGCTGTTTGTAACATATAATCAGCTTAAGTTTATTTTCTGAAGTATAAAAATAACAGTATTACCGTAAAATTTATTGTACCCGCCCAGTGCTCTGTCAAACGTGAAAAGTAAGAAGTGAAAAATTCTTTCACTTTTATCTTCCCATTTTTCTCGATAACCTAAAGGCATCATTTGCCTGGCCAACACTATTTGCCGGCTGCAAACGCTTTGCCAAAAAAGATGTCATTCCTTTGCCTTGGTATCTACGACAATGGTCACAGGTCCGTCATTCAGCAAAGAGACCTTCATATCAGCGCCAAAAATTCCGGTTTGTATCTTTTGTCCCAGGTCTTTTTCCAACTGCTTTATCATTGTTTCATATAAAGGTATCGCCACAGTGCCTTTACTGGCCCTGCTGTACGAAGGACGGTTGCCTTTCCGGGTAGAAGCATGAAGCGTGAACTGGCTGATAAGCAAAATATTTCCCCCAATATCTTTTACCGAAATATTCATGATGCCTTCCCCGTCGTTGAAAATACGCATACCCACGATCTTACTGCTAAGCCATTCCGCATCTTCGGCATTATCCGTATCTTCTATCCCCAGCAATACCAGCAACCCTTTTTTTATTGCCCCTACAATGTTGCCTTCTACTACCACCGACGCTTCCGCTACCCTTTGAATAACTGCTCTCATTACTATTATTAAAAAGACCCGGGTAAAAAACTGGTTTACCGGTGCAATATACTTCTCTTGGAGAGAGAATCTGTGAAAAGGTTTTATACCTTGCACTACCCCTGTAAAGCAATACATATAGTTATGAGCAAAGCAAACATTCAGCAGGAAATCGTATTCAAAACAGCCAGGAGCGGCGGCAAAGGCGGGCAGAACGTGAATAAGGTTGAAACGATGGTAGAAGGCTATTTTGATGTGAAGGCATCCGCTGTACTGGATGAAGACCAGAAGGCATTGGTAGCAATCAAACTGCGCAACAGGATCAACGCAGCAGGTATATTGCTGGTCAAGTCGCAGGAAGCCAGAACCCAGTTGGGAAATAAAAATCTGGTAATAAAAAAAATGAATGAGCTCATCAATCAGTCCCTGATAAAACCGCCTAAAAGAATTGCAAGCCAGCCTACCAAAGCATCCAAAGCAAAGCGATTTGAAACCAAGAAGCTGCGAAGCGGGATAAAGGAAGGCAGAAAGAAGATCAGGCCGGATGAGGAATAACAGGCGCCTCCTCCCGTATAAGAAAGATGATCTGTGAAAGTAATATCTGATGATGGAACAACGCTATGGGGCAAGCCCCGTATTCCCCGCCAGGCGGACATGCAGGCTGCTGTCAGCCCGCAAGCACAGCCGGCGCAAAAGCAAACCGGGGCCATTGAAACCCGGCTTACTGGAATCATTGTCCGGGACTTCCCGCTGAAACATCAGCGCCCGGCAAAAAAATGAACATTCGGGAAAAAAGAAGGTCCTCCTTCCCGGGAGGACAGGGAAAAGATAATCCGGAGGTACCCGCTGTTTATAAAAGCGGGACACCCTTTACCGTTACATTAGGAAGAGGAACGGTTTTTTGATAATGATGTTACAAAAAAATAAAGTGAGATGGTTAACACCTCACTTTAAAAGATCGCTATTCTCCCGGGCTCATAATTTCACATGCGCCCAGTTCTCTTTGGTTTTTATACGATGTATCTGCATATCTGATACACCGAATTTTTTTGCAATTGCTTTAAGGGTTTTTTTCTCCTTCAGCATTTGCTTAATGACTTTTACTTTTTTGATATCCAGCTTAGCGCCTTTTATCGTCGGGTTGTCCCTGCGCCGTTTTATTGCCGCTTTCACCCGCGGGTTTTTCATATTGTGAGCGGAAACCTCATCCTGGGTGGCCCATTTGAGATTTGTATATTTATTGTTCTCGTAATTGTGGTCGAGATGAATAATAAATTGTTGCTTGCCCCTGGGCTTTGGCAGGAAATGCTGCGCCACAAGGCGATGAACCAGCGCTGTAAAATACGCCCCGTTCAGCTTTTTTCTCCAGATAGGATAATTTGCCTGCCTGCTGAGCTTTAGGATAAATCCGTCGGCAAGCCTTTTGTTGTATTTAATAATCCTGCCGTGACTGGAGATGGCATACTTATACCACACCGCTCCTTTTGTTTGATGTTCAGGCAAGTCCTTCCAAACTTCGTTTGGAAGCATTTTAATGGATTCCCTGATAGCCATTGGTTGTAGGTTTTTTTTGTTTTTGGATTAAATAAATAGTTCAAAAGTCAATAATTTTTTCACAGCGTTAAGCCATGTTCTTCTAGATTTGCCTGAGATACTTTTCAACGGTCTACTTAGGGTGACACATTGAAAAGACTGTGGGTTTTATAACAGAGCAGCTTTGCCGAAGTTACAACATGATCTCGTTATTATCAGATTATTAAAAAGAAATATTTTTAGATTTTTAGCCCTTCTACCAGGATAACGATCATATTATCTTCCAATTGCTCTGCCGAGATTCTTTCGAGCGACCGGTGCCAGGATTCTATCCCGCTAACAGCATGAAGCATAATCAGTACTGCAGTGGAAGCATCTATGGGCTTAATTTGCCGTTTCCGTATTCCCTCTTCAATAATATTGGCCAAACGCTGACGGTAAGCCCGCCGCTGGGTCTTGAAATTGGACAGATAAGGCTCTGTAAGATGCCGCCATTCCCGGTCAGCTACCTGCACTTCCTCATAGTTGTTAAGCATCTGCTGAATATGAAACCTGAGGATCGCTTTGATCTTCTCAATGGCATTTTGCTGGTTATGCTCAATTTTCTCCAGATGGGACGTAAGCAGGTTAGCTGTGCGAAAGCAAATGTCCTGCAGTATTTCGGCTTTCGACTGGATGTGATTATATAAGCTCGCCGCTTCCACGCCTACCTCTTCGGCAAGATCTCTCATAGACGTTGCAGCAAATCCTTTTTCACGGAACAGCCTGGCAGCCTTTCCGATAATAACTTGCTTCTTAGATCCGTTCCGCTGGGTTTTAATGGCAGGCATTTCAGTTGGTTTTATTAGGCTCAAAATGCCTAAGGGTTCTACAATGGGGTATTACAGCCTCCTGTTCTTTATCAAAAAGAGAAGATAAAACAAATTTTCAATTAAAAGACCAGGTAATGCTCCCGTTTTTTTCATCCCTCAGCGCTATTCCCTGGCGGAGCAACTCATTTCTGATCTTGTCGGAAGTGGCAAAATCCCGCCTGGCTCTTGCTTCCCTTCTAATTTGTATCAGGAGATCAATTACCCCGTCTAATACTCCACCCTCATTATCTCGTTCGTCTTTGAGCCCGAAGATATCCAGCAGGTATGCCCTGAACTGTTTTTGAAGCAGTTCCAAAGTCCCCTTCCTGATGCTGCCCAAAGCTATCTGCCCTCCTTTGATGGAATTAATAACAGGAACAAGCTCAAACATATTGGCCAATACCCTGGCTGTATTAAAGTCGTCATTCATTGCCTCGTCAAATCCCGCTACAAGTTCCCTGCAGTTGTTGTCCAATCCCCCGTCTATCGTATCCTCGTTATCAACTATGGACGAAAGATCTGTTTTCTCAAGGGTTTCGTACGCTTCCCATAGCCTTTTTAACCCCTTTTCCGCGGCCTGCAGCGCCTCATTGCTGAAATCGAGCGTGCTCCTGTAATGTGTTTGCAGCATAAAAAAGCGAACGGTCATAGGTGAGTAAGCTCTTTCCAGCAGTTTATGGTTTCCCGTAAATAATTCCCCGGGGAGAAACCCGTTGCCTGCGCTCTTGCTCATCCTTGCGCCGTTTACCGTAAGCATATTGGTATGCATCCAGTAGCGGGCAGGGCTGACATGGTAACAAGCCTGCGACTGGGCTATCTCATTGGTATGATGCGTTGCTGCCAGGTCCATCCCCCCTCCATGTATATCAAATACTTTACCGAGGTATTTGCTGCTCATAGCCGAGCATTCAATATGCCAGCCGGGAAAGCCCATACCCCAGGGAGAAGGCCACTGCATGAGGTGCTCGGGCTTGGCCTTGATCCACAATGCGAAGTCGAGGCGTCCTCTTTTTTCATCCTGCCCGCCCAGCTCTCTTGTTCCTTCCAGCAGGTCTTCAAGCTTTCTGTTGGTAAGAATACCGTAAGGTTTCTCTTTGTTATATTTTTCAACATCAAAATATACCGTGCCGTCAACCACATAAGCATATCCGTTGGCAAGGATATGCTTTACCATTTCAATCTGCTCAGAAATATGTCCCGTTGCCGTAGGCTCAATAGTAGGAGAAAGGGTATTGAACAGCTCCATTACCTTATGAAAGCCGAGTGTGTACCGTTGTACTATTTCCATTGGCTCTAATTGCTCCAGCCTCGCCTTTTTTGAAAACTTATCATCTCCCTCATCCCTGTCGCCCTCCAGGTGCCCAGCATCAGTGATATTCCGTACATATCTTACTTTATACCCCAGGTATTTTAAATACCGGTAAATAATATCAAAAGAGATGAAAGTGCGGCAATTACCAAGGTGAACATCACTATACACGGTAGGTCCGCAAACATACATGCCCACATATCCGGGCGTGAGTGGGGTAAAAATTTCTTTTTGCCTGGTCAACGAATTGAAAATCTTCAGTTCAGCCATATTCAATTTTGATAGTATGCACAAATATAAACGAATAAGCTTGCCCGATAAACAACCGGAACCGGCATTATTTCAATCACCCGACGTTGAAATATCGGCAATAACGGGAATATGATCGGAGAGCACTACAGGTATTCTTTGAGATTGAATAATATGAAGCCTTGGGTCTGCAAAAATATAATCAATCCTGAGCGTAGAAAGGTTGCGCATGAAGCTGGAGGAGAAACTGAAAAAAGTTTGTCCCAATCCAAAATTCTTTGATAAAAAAGCATCCTTTTTGTCGCCGCGGGCCGAGAAATAAGCATAGGAATTAGGCACATCATTCAGGTCGCCGCAAAATATTTCGGGGTAAGGGCTTTCATCAAGCCTGCTCCTGATAAAATCAGCCTGTAGCCCTCTCCGTTCAAAAGCTATTCTCATTTTACGGAAAATATTTTTAGAGGCATCCAGCCGTTTGTTAGGGTCATTTTTAATTTTTGAAATATCCTGGTAATCCCTTTGCATAAATCCAAAAGACTGCAAATGAGCTGTAAATATTCTAAGCGTATCCTTTCCAATGGCCAGGTCTGTAAAGATCAGGCTTTCCGTATTATCGGCATCATCTTTATTCAGCGGGAATTTTCCAAAGCCGGTGACCGGGAATTTCGAAAAAATAACGGTTCCGTTCATCAAATGGTAGCTCCGTACTATATCTCTGGAAAAGTAAAAATAGGGATACCCCATGTGCCTGGTCAGGTGCCAGATGTTGTTGAAGTATTTCCCGGAGTCAGCCGTCATAAATTCCTGGAAGGCAAGCACATCGGGGTTGTACGTTTGAATAAGATCAAACATTTTCATGTGAGTTAAGGTCAGCCCGGTTTTTTTTATTTTATCATCCTCACCCATAAAGCTTCTCACATTCCATGTCATTATCCTGACTGAGCCGGCTTTTTTCTTTTCTTTATCAAAACCCTTCCCAATATGCATGGCAAAGACGGCACTGATACTTTTCCATCCTACAAGCAGGCAAATAACGGTCAGCCAGCTCCATTTTGACCTGGAAAAAAGAAAGAACACTAAAAAGACGAGTAAGATAAGGCACAGGTAAGGGAATAATAATCCCAAAAAGCCGAAGAACCACCAGTTGGAAGGGTTTAAAAAAGGAGACAGACATGCTGTAAGGAAAAAAGCTGTAAAAATGAAGTATATAAATACTGCAAACCGCCTGGTAATCTTACGGACCATTCCTGTAATTTATAAGTCTTCCTCACTGGCACGGCGAAGCAGTTCTTTTTCTTCGCTTGTCAGGTTTTGAAATCCTTTTTGATTGATCTTATCAAGTATTTCATCTATTTTTTGCTGGCTGAGGTTAGGCTTCTTGCTGTAGGGCTCTATGCCCTGGGTATCGTAAAATATCCTTGCCCTTTCAGTATTTTGCCCCGGAGCTTTGTCCGGGTTGAACAAATCAAAAAACCAGTCATACAGCTTTGACATCCAGGCGCCAGGGTGATATCCTTTATTCAGAAGGCTTACAAAAAGAAAGCCGGTTCCTCCTGCAGCCAATTCAGCACCATAGGCGGCAGGGTTAGCAAATGAAGTGCCTGCAAAATTGATTACGGCATATACCACCGTTAATACCCATAAAGGAATGCCACCGTTCAACATCGGAAATATACGGTAACGCGGAGCTACCGCGGTGGCGGCAACGGCAATTGCCATTACAGAGCAATTTGCTCCGGCAAGGGTCATAGCAGAAGCGGTAGCGGCAAAAGCGCCAACAAAATTACTACTTAATAAATAGACAATGGCCCCGGCTACTCCTCCATATATATAAAGCGGCACAAGCTTATTTCCCCCCAGTAAGGACTGTACAATAAACCCAAAGCCCCAAAGCCATAGCATATTGGCTACCAGTCCCCATATATCCACATGAGAGAACATAAAGCTGATCATTGTCCAGGGGCGCGTTGCAAACCGTACGGCATCTGCAGGCAATACAAACCAGTCGGCCACCTGTGTTTTGTACAATGCAGTTTCCAGCCCCGAAACCTGGTAAACGGAACGGATAAAAAAGAGGACAGTAGTGATAAGCACGTTAATAATAATGATCCTGACGAGGGCGTCATTATCGGCCCCGAAAAAGACTTTCCGGCTTTTAGCTTGTTCTAACACACCCATACCATATTATATTTTACAGCCTGTTTTAATCAGGGCATAAATTTACTAATAAAATTTTCTGCGGTTGGTTTTATTCCAGTAGAATACCAATAAAAACCCAACCAGGGCACCTCCAAGATGTGCCCAGTGAGCCACCTCATCGCCGGCAGAATTTCTAACCCCTGCAAACAGTTCCATTGCCGCATAAAATATTACAAACCACTTTGCTTTGACAGGCAGAAAAAAATACAGGTAAATGAGGCTGTTAGGAAATAAATACCCAAAAGCAGCAAGGCAGCCGAATACTGAACCGGAAGCGCCAAGCGTAGCGGTATTCAATAAAAATCTCGGATTTTGAAAAAGCTCCTTCTGCGCCTCTGCAGGGTATGCTTTGACGGCTTCCAGCACAGCATTATTTTCATAATAAAGCACCCCAAGATGCAATAACCCGGCTCCGGTACCACACAACAGGTAAAAAATCAAAAATCTTTTAGCCCCCCAATAATTTTCCAAAACACTGCCGAACATCCATAAAGCAAACATATTGGAAAACAAATGAAAAAAACTGCCATGCAAAAAAAGATAGCTCACTATCTGGTGAGGCTTAAAGTATATGGAGCGAATGTCATGCAGTGCAAAAAAATTCTCTATTGAAAAGGTTTCATTACCTCCAAAAACATTTTGTGCTAAAAATACCAGCCCCGTAATAATAAGCAGGTTTTTTACTACTAAGGGTAATACCTGAAATCCACCCGGTCGAAATTCTGTCATAGATAGTTAATTAGCTGCGAATTTAAACCATGAGAGAGAAATAGCAAGCCATACCTTTCAAACCGGCCTTACTATAACATTATCTTAGTGACAGCTTTACCACATTTTCAATATGATGAGTATGTGGGAACATATCTACCGGTTGTACTTTTTCAACGCTATACAGGCCATCCAGCAACTGCAGATCCCGCGCCTGGGTGGCGGTATTGCAGCTTACGTACACTACTGTGGATGCACGCATCTCGAGTATTTTTGTTACAAGCTTTTCGTGCATCCCCGCCCGGGGTGGATCAGTGATCACTACATCCGGCTTTCCGTGAGCACGGAAAAAATCATCATTGCATATATCCACTACATCTCCTGCAAAGAATGAGGCATGCTCAATATCATTAAGCTGTGCATTGATTTTAGCATCTTCTACTGCTTCCGGTATGACTTCCACTCCTATAATTTTTCCTGCCCCACCACTAAGGAAAATACCGATGCTGCCGGTGCCGCAGTACAGGTCGTACAACAGTTCATTCCCTGTAAGGGATGCAAAATCCCTGGTTACCTGGTACAGCCTTTCTGCCTGCCGGCTATTGGTTTGAAAAAAAGATTTCGGGCCAATTATAAATTTGAATTGCTCCAGTTGCTCCGTTATAAACCCTTTGCCATACCAGGCTACCGGCTCCAGGTCATGAAGACTGTCATTATGCTTGGGATTAATGGTATACAAAAGCGTGGATATCCCGGGCACTTTATGCAGCAGGTGCCTGAATAAATTGTCCCGCTCTTTTTCGTCGTCATAGCCGAAGCAGATATTTACCATTACTTCACCGGTGGTGGTAAGACGTATGATCAGGGTTCTGAGCCAGCCTGTATGCTTCCGGATATCGTAGAAAGTATAATTATTTTGCAACGCAAAATCTCTTATCGTGTTCCGGATCAGGTTGGCTGGCTCCTGCATCAAATGGCAGGTATGGATATCAATGACCTTATCAAATAGCCTGGGTACATGAAAACCAAGGGCAGGCTCCTCTTTGTTACCTTCCGCTGATGCATCTCCGGCACGTAATTCCTCCCAGGTTTTATACCGCCGGCTGCTGAAAGTAAATTCCAGCTTATTCCTGTAGCGGGTGCTGTTTTCGCAACCTATGATAGGCATTACCGGAGGCAAGGCAATACGGCCAAGTCTTTTCAGGTTTTGCTCCGCTTCATTTTGTTTATACTGCAACTGCTGCTCATAAGGCAGCATCTGCCATTTGCACCCGCCACAAACACCAAAATGCTCACAAAAAGGAGTTGTCCGCTGGGTGGAAAGTGAATGAAAACGTATGACTTTGCCTTCCGCCCAGTCCTTTTTACTCTTAGTAAGCAATATATCCACCACATCACCCGGCACCGCGCCTTCTATAAATACCACTTTACCCTCTACCCGGCTTATTGATTTCCCTTCCGCTGCGTAATCCTGCACGGCTACTTGCTCAAGCACCCGGGAACTGTTTTTTTTTCTGCTCATGGATGGCAAAAATAAGGCGACTTAAGGTGAGTTTGGAAGTTTAACCGCGGGATAATCCTCCATTGAAGACAGACAGGATGGTAGATAAGTTGATCTTTTTAAAAATGGCAGAAAAAAATTAGCAATAATTTAAAGTTTTTTAAAAAACAATCCTACATTTGGCACCAGGATAAAAAAAGAAGGTCTTCTGTAGACACAGATGACCTCTAACGATTGCTTGCCATATGAAAATTCTTGAATAAGTCTTTTTCTGTTGGATGATCACATTTTTTGTGCCATCCGGATGCCTCTAACTCACTTGCCACTTTTCTTGCTTCACGATTGCTTGTCTTTGTTTTCTCATTGACAGTGTAAAAGTAATACGGCTTTTTGGCGCATACAAAACAACTTGTTTGTAATTTTATCATGTCAAACGCCTGTTTAAATTTGTGAAATCCTTAATGGGATTGAGTTTTAGGAGAAAATCATTATGACGTCCAACAGTTCTGCAGATGCTTTATTTCAGTTGATTTGCTCATTGGAGAAATCGGAAAAAAGGCATTTTAAACTATATATCAAAAGAAGCTCGGGCAAAGAAGATCTGAAGATCATTCAGCTCTTTGATGCGCTGGATAAATTACCGGAATACGATGAAAAACAGCTTCTTAAGAAGCTGAAAGGCGTTACCAAATCACAATTATCCAATTTAAAGAATCATCTTTACAGGCAACTCCTGGCGAGCCTCCGCCTGTTAAAGACTACAGAAAACACTGATCTTCAGCTAAGTGAGCATCTTGACCATGCCAGATTGCTATACAATAAAGGGCTTAAAATACAGAGTCTAAGGATATTGGAAAAAGCGAAGGAACTGGCAAAAACCAACCAGAAATTCAATTTCCTTGCCCAGGTGATCTCCCTGGAGAAAAAAATAGAAACCCTCCATATCACAAGAAGTACGCCCGAAAAAACAGAACAATTATCAGAGGAAGCGCTTGAAATAAGCGGTCATATAGACAGGGTCACACGTTTGTCCAATCTTGCATTGCTTTTGTACAGATGGTATGTAAGATTTGGGCACGCAAGAAATGCGCATGACGAAAAAGATATAAGAGCATTTTTTAAAAGCTATATCCCTGCCGACAGGAGTGCCATCCAGGGGTTTTATGAAAACCTGTATTTATACCAAAGCTATTGCTGGTATGCATTTATCCGCCAGGATTTCCTGATGTATTACCGCTATAGTGTAAAGTGGATCAACCTTTTCGAAGAACAGCCCTCAATGATCGCAGTAGAAACCGGGCATTTTGTAAAAGGCATGCATAACCTTCTGAACGCTCATTTTGACCTGAGAAACTTCAGGAAGTTCCAGGGGACATTGCGTAAGTTTGAGGCTTTTTCAAAAACACCTGTAGCTAATCATCATGATAATTTCAGGATCCAGACTTCCATCTATATCAATTTGGCCAGGCTCAACTGGCACCTGATGTCAGGCACCTTTAAAGAAGGGCTTGCTATCGTTCCCGAAATAGAAGCGAGGCTAAAGGAATATGAACTATATGTGGACAAACACAGGATACTTGTATTTAACTACAAAATAGCCACGCTTTATTTTGGCGCGGAACAATACAGTACCTCTATTGATTACCTTCAACGTATCATCAACGGGTCGCAGGATCTCAGGAACGATCTGCAATGTTATGCCCGGCTGCTGCACCTGATGGCGCATTATGAATTAGGCAACTTTGATATCATGGAATCTCTTACCAAGTCTGTATATCGTTTTATGGCCAGGATGAAAAACCTGACAGTGGTGGAAGAAGAGATGTTCCGTTTCCTGAAAAGATCTTTCAGCCATTCTCCCCGCCAGCTAAAGCCTGAGCTTGAGAAGTTCCTGGATAAGATAAAGCATCTTGAAAAGAACCGTTTTGAAACAAGGGCCTTTGCATACCTCGATGTAATATCGTGGGTAGAAAGCAAGGTATACGGCAAATCGCTCAGCGCTGTCATTCACGAAAAGCATCAGTTGAGCAGCAGAAAGGCACTCCCGCATCAGGAAGGCAAAATTTTACAAAAGGCGTCCTGATTAAGCCTTAATTGTAACTGCTGTGGTGTGAAACGTGAGACGAAAAAATGCGAGAGAAGAGATGATCTTCCACCTTTTTCGCCTCTCTTTTACCGTTTCACAACAACCTGCTTCTTAAAAGTTATACTGCAACCCGATACTGCTGATCAAAAGATTGGTATTTCTTGCAAACGTGGGAGCCGTGTAGCTTTCTTTATTAGAAGAAGATTTAAGCGCCCATTCCCCGATAAATGAACCTATGAGGTCAAGTTTAGGGGCTATGGCATACCCGACAGCAGGCGCTATGGCAGGACCAAGTGTGCGATCCTTGTGTATATAAGCCGCCCCTACATTTACTTCAATAAACCATCCTCCCACATCATCACTAAAGCCATGTATCATATAGCGGGGAACTCCAAAATTGAAACGGTAGCCGCCCGTTAACACCAAAGCGCTGATATTGTCATAATTGCCCCCGTCAAAACCTTTTAAAAAATCTCCGTTGGTGGCGGCACTGTGGGTAGCCCTGAAAGTGATCACGTATTCATTAAATACATCTTTATTGCGGTGAGCTTTGAACATAAGCTTAGCCGCAGCGCCCACCCCGTATCTTCCCGGGTAATCCGTAGCGTTAAAATGACCTTCAGCAAGCAGGGAAAGGCGGGGAGATTTCAGCGGGAAACTGAGGTTTTCTGCATTAGTTTGTGCCGACAAAGTTCCTGTCAGCAACCACAGGCAGCCACTCAGGGTTAGAAACATTCTCTTCATAATAATCCGGTTTGAGTTAAAACAATGATATCCGCCAGTGAATGACGATATCTATATCAAATCGGTTTCACGGATATACAATTCAGAGCGGCTTTTTTATTCACCCTGAAAATGGAGGTTTGAATTCACTCGGATATTATGAGTAAGTAAGGAAAGCGGCTTTATACCATGTTATGACGATAAATATTACAAAATCGTTTACATCGCCATAAAAATCATAGCCCTAAAATATTGGCATCAACCCTGAAAACGGATGCTATTGTTACATTAACATCCTGGTTAATCAGCTTATCTGTAGTTACTTTAAGCCTGAGCTTATATTTTTCTCCTGTCAGATAAGACTTAAGCTCTTCCTGGCGGGCTTCCAGGTTTAACTGGCTGCCGACTGTATCAGGTATATTGTGTGCTCCGGCAATAAGCGCTTCTTTCTGCCCGTCTGCCGCTATATATATATCAAGGTCTTTTAAAAAATCAAGGCTTCTGCCTTCAGGGGTTGTAACTGTAATGACCATCTTGCTGAGCTTTACAGACTCAACCAGGTGCTTTGCCGTTCTATGTCCTTCAAATTCAGATTCTGATTGCGTGGTAATTTCAGGTGTAACCACATCAAAAGGCAACATGGCGGCGGCCCCGGACTGGATAGTAGTTTCGCAGTTATATTTCACATCAAAATGCGTTAATTCCTTTAGCTTTTTGCAAGAAAGCAATGATAGCACGCCTGCTGCCAGGAATAAAACATACGTTTTCATATAGGGTTGTTTGCCGGTCTCTTTAAAAAAGAAAAATGCTCTTTGTTTAATACTGACAAATACAAATGTAGAGTAATGGCGGTAAAATCCCTGACAGTTGACCAGTTGGATGGAATATTTTAATATATATCAATTCTTCAGGACAGAAGAGGATAAGAACGGGATATTATGAGAAAAGAAGGCATTCAGTAGAAATCTGTGATCTTCCATAACCGCGGGCTTACTTTTTTTACTTCCGCATTGATTTTTTTGCCTGTTTTTAATGCAGCGTCATTGCAAGCGATATCGCTTGCAATAGCCTTCATTTGCTGATCTTCATTTTTATTGTATAAAAATCTCCCCCCTTCCCCGGGAGATGCTTTTTGCACGTTTAATGAAAGTACGCGATAGCCTTCCTGCATAGCATAGGGCTCAATGCTTTCAACAACGGCAGAGATCAATGCGCTGTTTGGGATTATCTGAACCATTGCACAAATTTATTGCTGTACGGACAGGATAACCAGGAATATTATTTCTTGTTGGCGCTATTCTTTTTACCGGAAATAGTTGCTGCCCCAGTTTTTACATATATATCAGCCGTAACTTTTCCTTTTGCGAATTTAATTTTCCGGAGTGCTACCTTAGTGTCCAGCCCACCATAGCTCTTGCTGTTGGGTTTTGTTGTCCTGCTGAATGTTTTTTTCTTTGAAGCACCCGGCCATACGTCACCGGTGTCGCCGGAATTTTTTCCTTTCTCCAGGTCCTGCCTGCCATCCGCCTGTACAAGGGACACTTTATAATGCAGTTCATTGCTGTTATCATCTATTGCATCATCAATATGATATACCAGCAATCCTTCACCCGGCAGGAATTTATCATAATTCTTTTGGGTACGGTTTTCAATAAGAAAATATTCATTGCCCGGGCCGCCATCCTTCCAGAGACGGTATATTGTTTTACCCGCTTGTACGTCATCAATCACAACATTGGCCTTGTTGGCGCTTTGATTGACTGTAGTAACCCAGTTTTGCTGCATTTTACACCATGCACAGGGATGAGCCGGTGTTGCCCCGTCATTATTCCAGCTACCCCCGGCCATCAGGCACCAGTTGCCTATTCCTTCACTCGTATAATCCACATCGTACAGATCGGGGAAACCAAACAGCAGATGCCCCAGTTCGTGAGCACAAACCCCAAGCTCACAATCTTCAGGCACTGTTAAATATGCATAGATATGTGTGCCATCTGCATTGTATACTTTAGGCAATACCCATTTATGGCTCCAGATATCGTTGCGGCTGCCCGTCACTTCAGCACCTGGCCCTGCATGTATTACCACAAAAGCGTCCACATATCCATCGTTGTTATTATCATAAGCGCTAAAGTTTACATAAGCATTTGCAGCTTTGGCAGCATCTTCCGCAAGTGTTCTTGCATTGGGAGAAGCATTCCCGGTGCCACTGTCGCCATGGGCGTACTGGCTTAATTTTTTAGGCATCCTGTAGGGGCCTACCACCTGCCCGGTGATATTTACAAGGCCGCCTGTTACCTCTGCATAATATTCTTTTACGCTTCCTGTAGAGATAACCCCCTGGCTAAAAAAAAGATCTTCAAATCTTTTTTTTGTCTGGCTCATAGGCTTATCGCTGAAGTCAACGAGTATTACCGCTACCTTCAGATCGCCGCGCAGCGGCGCTCTTTCTGCGCTGCGGGTTCGTATGCCCTGTGCAGAAGTTCCCAAAGCAAATACATTACCCGGCTGGAGCAAACCGTCGTTGAATCCAAGCTTTGTTTTGCCAAGCGGCCGGATCAGGTTGCCCAGCACGGAGCTGCCAAGATCTCTTTTCAACTGGTTCAAATCAGCTTTGAGCTTATGCTTAAGCTCTGGGCTCGGTCCTATCATACACCGCAGCCCGTTGTTGCTTGCCGCAGCTCTTTTAAGTATATAGAGATAATCTTTAACAAGCGGAGACAACTTATGTTTCATGATAATACAATTTAGAAATGGCAAATACGTGCTGACCAATTAATGATCAATTCTGCAACATGGGAATACGGAAAAAAATCAGGGGGGATTACCGGCGGGAGGTTTGAGCACATAAATATACAGTATCTGTTTGGGGATATCAATACCCCATTAATGGTAGTGGAGGAGGCAAGACATGAGAGGTAAAATGAATGTTTATCATTAATCGTTTCACGTTTGTCCTAATATGGCAAAAGCCGGTCAAGCAATATTACTTAACCGGCTTTTGCGCTGCTGTTATATAAATCTTACAGCTTTCTGATCCTGATATTCTTATACCACACTTCATTTCCATGGTCCTGAAGCGAGATATGTCCTTTCTTTGACCTGGCAAAGCCGGGCATATTTTTAAATTTGCTTCCGGCCACCAGAGCATTCCAGTTGGCATCCCATAATGTGGTAGACACTACTTTTACGCCATTCTGCCACAGCTCCAGCTTACCCTTTTGTAGTTTTATCTCTATGCTGTTCCATTGCCCGGCGGGCTTAACAGTCTCCGGCTTGCTGGTAATGAGGTCATACAGGTCGCCGGCGCGGTGCTTGATGATCTTGGCATCGGGATGCCCGTTATTATCCAGCACCTGCATTTCAGGTCCGGTATGATAAGAACGCTCATGCTCCGGCCCTTCCTGCACCAGGAATAATACACCGCTGTTACCGTTTTGCGAAATTTTCCAGTCGAGCTTCAAATCAAAATCTTCATATTCGCCGGCTGTAGTTGCATCACCGCCCGCACCTTCACCTTCATGCTTTGTCAAATGCAGGGCTCCGTTATCTGCCTCCCAGGCTGAGCCCAGGCCGGTCTTATTAAAGGAGTGCCAGCCATCGGTAGATTTACCGTTAAATAATAAAACCCAGCCGGCATTTTTTTCTTTTTGGGTTAAAACATTGTCTTTCTGCTGCGCTCCTGCCTGGTATGGCATTGCTGATACTGCAAAAAACAGGCTGGATGCAGCAAGCACCGATACAATCTTCATTGTTGTTATTTTATGGTCAGGATATATTTTATCATCGCTTCCACATCCGGTTCAGGTAAAGCAGGATGGGGTGACATAGGTATCTGGCCCCACACACCCGATCCGCCGTCTATTACCTTTTTAGCCAGCATAGGAATATCCTTTTCTTTATACTTCTTGGCAACTTCCGCATAAGCAGGTCCCACCAGCTTATCCTTATCATGATGACAGGCACGGCAGTCAGAACCTTCTAATAATGCTTTCCCGTCCTTAGCCGGAGCTGCCGCAGCAGCAGTAGTAGTAGCTGCTGCCCTATTATCTGTTGCAGCGGCCGGTTTTTGTGCCGCCCCGCCAATTTGTGGATTTACGCTCGAACTTATAGGTTTTTTTTCTTCTGTCGGTGCGCTACCGCAGGCATAACAAAAGGCTAACAAAAGAACTGCCGATGTAATTTTTTTCATGCTTATTTATCAATTTTAATTTTTTCTCAATAAAACAGGGCACAAATATCTAAAGAAAACTACTCAAGCCCTAAAACTTTACGATTAAATTTTTCATCGCTACCCGTGCCTGCAAAGTCGTCAAATGCTCTTTCCGTCACTTTTATAATATGATTTTTGATGAACGGAGCGCCTTCTGCAGCGCCGGCTTCAGGATGTTTGAGCGCACATTCCCATTCCAGCACTGCCCAGCCTTTGTAGTTGTACGCTGCCATCTTACTAAATATAGATTTGAAATCAACCTGGCCGTCTCCCAGGGAACGGAAACGACCTGCGCGTTCCACCCAGCCCTGGTAACCGCCGTATACTCCCTGCCTGCCTGTAGGGTTAAATTCGGCGTCTTTTACATGGAACATACGGATGCGCTCGTGGTAATTATCAATATATTCCAGGTAGTTGAGGCATTGCAGCACAAAATGACTGGGATCGTAGAGCAGGCAGGCCCTGCTGTGATTATTTACTTTTTCAAGAAACATCTCGTAAGTAATACCATCATGCAGGTCTTCACCAGGATGTATTTCATAGCAAAGATCTATACCATGCTCATCAAATACGTTGAGTATGGGTAGCCAGCGTTTGGCAAGTTCGGCAAATCCTGTTTCTACCAGTCCGGCGGGGCGCTGCGGCCATGGATATACGGTATGCCAAAGCAGGGAACCGCTAAAAGTACCATGGGCGTTGAGCCCCAGGTTGCGGGAAGCCCTGGCAGCATGCTTAAGATGCTGCACAGCCCATTCCGTACGGGCAACGGGATTGCCACGGTAAGCCTCCGGGGCAAACCCGTCAAAAAGAACATCGTATGCCGGGTGAACAGCCACCAACTGCCCGATAATATGGGAAGCAAGCTCTGTGATCTGCAATCCGGCTTCGTTCACTATACCTTTTATTTCATCGGCATAGGTCTTGCTTTCTGCAGCTTTTTGTATGTCAATCACACGGCTGTCCCATGTGGGTATTTGCACACCTGCATAACCCAGTGAAGCAGCCCAGCGACAAATAGATTTCAAACTATTGAACGGAGCATTGTCTCCTAAAAACTGGGCAAGAAAAATTCCAGGTCCCTGGACGTTTGTCATGACAATAAAATTGAAATTGTTATTTAAATAGAGGGGTAGGGTAATAAGGAGTAAGGTATAGGGAAGAGCGTTCGGATTTAAAATTTTTTCCGGTCTTTTATCTCCTTATACCTTACGCCTTACGCCTTATACCTCAAATTCAGTCCACTTCTCATCACTGTTGCTGCTTTTTACCACATTATCTATAAAAGCCATTCCTCTTACGCCTTCCTGCACTGTGGGAAAGTCTGACATTTCGGGGGTAGCTTTTTCATTATTGATTTTGGCGGATAAGCTGAGCGCAAAGTTGCGGTAGATATTCCCGAACGCCTCAAGGTACCCTTCGGGATGGCCGGCAGGTACCCTGGCATTGTGTTTTGCAAAATTTCCCAGGTAACTGCTGCCGGTACGATATACCTGCATGGGTTGATCAAGCCATTTGAGCAATAAGCTGTTAGGTTCCTGCTGTGCCCATTCCATTCCCCCTTTCTCGCCATATATCCTGATCCTTAAAGCATTTTCTTCACCTGCTGCCACCTGTGAAGCCATCAGCACGCCGGCAGCTCCGTTATCAAATCTGAGAAGCACATTGCCGTCATCATCGAGCGGGCGTCCTTCCACCATGATGTTCAGATCGGCACAGAGCTTTGTGATCTTCAGTCCAGAAATATATTCAGCAAGATGTGCGGCGTGGGTACCTATATCACCCATACAACCGCTTTTTCCTGATTTGGAAGGATCGGTTCTCCAGGCAGCCTGTGCGTTGCCTTCCCTTTCAGTAAGCTTTGTCAGCCAGCCCTGCGGGTATTCCACCCATATTTTCCTCACCTTGCCCAGTGCACCTTCTTTGATCATCTGTTTCGCCTGCTTCACCATCGGGTAACCTGAATAGGTATGGGTAAGACAAAGCAATAGCCCGGTTTCTTCTACTTTCTTCTGTAGCTGTTTTGCCTCATCGAGCGTGAAGGTCATCGGTTTCTCAATCACCACATTAAAGCCTTTTTCAAGCGCCAGCATGGCAGGAGCAAAGTGAGCGAAATTGGGAGTGACTATAGTAACAAAATCAAGACGTTTGTCGGCAGGCATTTTGCTTTCTTTCTCCAGCATCTCCTCGTAATTGAGATAGATACGGTCATCGGGAAGGAATAGCGTTTTCCCTGAGTCTGTGGCAATATCCGGCCGTATGCTCAATGCACCGGCAGACAGCTCAATAAGCCCATCCATATTGGCAGCGATACGATGAACGGCTCCGATAAAGGCGTCTTTGCCTCCGCCGATCATGCCCATTCTAAGTTTTCTGTTCATGAAAAAAATATTAGCGTAGTTTAAAAATCAGAAGCGGGTTTAAAAATAAAACATTTACATATACTGCCAACTTGTTTTTCAATTAAAAAAGACAGAATTATAAAACATTTATTACCTTGACTTTCCTTTACAACAGATTATGTCCACTTCATCAAAGTATCCGCGCAGGCGTGCCATAAAGCATATTGCCATTAGTGCTGTGACCCTTGGCTCCCTATCTGCTGCTGCATCGGCGGCTCCCCGTAAAAAGACAGAAACCCATTATACCATGAAAGGAAATATCAATCACTCGGTTTGCCGATGGTGCTATGGCAGTATCCCCCTTGATGAGTTTTGCGCAGCCGTTAAGAGCATCGGGGTGGGCGCAATTGATCTTGTAGGCCCGAAAGAATGGCCCACACTTCAAAAATACGGACTGTATTCAAGCATGTGCAATGGTGCTGAGATCAATCTCACCGATGGTTGGAATCATACTGAATTTCATCCCCAGCTCATCAAAAATTACTCTGAAATGATCCCCCTGGTGTCGCAGGCAGGTTATAAACAGTTGATATGCTTCAGCGGTAGCCGCAGGGACCTCGATGATGAAACAGGCTGGAAAAACTGCATTGACGGGCTAAAAAAAGTGATCGGGATCGCTGAAAAGCATAATGTTACACTGGTGATGGAATTGCTGAACAGCAAGATTGACCACAAGGATTACCAATGCGATAAAACCGCCTGGGGTGTAGCGCTGGTAAAACGGCTGGGCTCTGAAAATTTTAAATTATTGTATGATATCTACCACATGCAGATAGATGAAGGAGATGTGATCAGGACTATCAGGGACAATCACCAGTATATATCTCACTATCACACCGGCGGCGTACCTGGCCGCCGCGAAATAAATGAATCACAGGAGCTGTATTACCCGGCTATTATGAAAGCCATTACAG
>CAYWVB010000003.1:23583-158280 GCA_964461595.1 uncultured Terrimonas sp.
GAAATAAATGAATCACAGGAGCTGTATTACCCGGCTATTATGAAAGCCATTACAGCGCTTGATTTTAAAGGTTATGTTGCACAGGAATTTATTCCCACGCCCAAAGATGCAAAAGGCCAGATAGCGTCGCTTGAAAGTGGCGTGAGGATCTGTGATGTATAATATGAGCGGCAACACATACATTATTATTATATCATTATTTAACTCAAAAAACACAAAATGCCTGACAACGTTTACGATGCCATAGTTATTGGTTCCGGGATCAGTGGCGGATGGGCTGCCAAAGAGCTTACCGAAAAAGGCCTTAAAGTGCTTATGCTGGAGCGGGGGCGCAACATTGAACATGTAAAAGATTACGTGAATGCAAATAAAGCCCCCTGGGAATTTCCGCATCGCGGCGGAAGAACCCAGCAAATGATCAATGATTATCCTGTGCTGAAACGGGACTATCCTCTTAATGAAACCAACCTGGATTACTGGTGCAGTGATAAGGACAGCCCTTATACCGAAATAAAACGGTTCGACTGGTTTCGCGGCTATCATGTAGGCGGCCGTTCCCTGATGTGGGGCAGACAGAGCTACCGCTGGAGCGACCTGGACTTTGAAGCCAATGCCAAAGAAGGCATCGCCATAGACTGGCCGGTACGCTATAAAGAAATAGCGCCCTGGTATGATCACGTGGAGCGCTTTGCCGGTATCAGCGGTTCCAAGGAAGGGCTTGCCGAATTGCCCGACGGGCAGTTTCTCCCTCCCATGGAAATGACCTGCGTGGAAAAAGATGTGGCGGCAAGGATAAAAGATAAATTCAGCGGGAAAAGAAAAATGATCATTGGCCGTACAGCCAATATCACTGTTCCCTTCACCGACCAGGGAAGATCAAGCTGCCAGTTCCGCAACAAGTGCTGGCTGGGATGCCCGTACGGTGCTTATTTCAGCACACAATCTTCTACGCTTCCCGCTGCCATGAAGACGGGCAATCTCACCCTTCGCCCCTGGAGCATTGTTACCAAAATATTATATGACAAAGACAAGAAAAGAGCTACCGGCGTGGAAGTGCTGGATGGTGAAAATAATAAAACATATACCTATAACGCTAAGATCATTTTTCTCAATGCCTCTGCACTGAACAGCGCATGGGTGCTGATGAACTCTGCGACCGATATATGGCCCGACGGGCTGGGCAGCAGCAGTGGCGAGCTGGGTCACAATGTGATGGACCATCATCTCGGCGTAGGAGCAGGCGGTCTGGTAGAAGGGTATGAAGATAAATACTATTTCGGCCGTCGTGCCAATGGCGTTTATATTCCACGCTATCGCAATTTCTTTGGCGATAAAAGAGATTACCTGCGCGGCTTCGGTTACCAGGGCGGCGGCAGCAGGGGCGGCTATAGCCGCTCTGCTGAAGAAATATCCATAGGCGCCGAGCTGAAAGATGCTCTCGTAGAACCTGGTAGCTGGACAATGGGCATCGGCGGTTTTGGAGAAACATTGCCCTACCATGAAAACAGGATATATATAGACAAAAACACGTATGGCGACAAGCTGGAGCTATTCAAAGATCCGGTTACCGGCAAAGATCTTGGTATGCGCCCCGTGCCCGACAAGAATGGCAAGCAACGCCTGGATAAATGGGGACTGCCTGTGCTTGCAATGGATGTGGAATATAAAGACAATGAAAAGAAGATGCGCAAGGACATGCTGAATGATGCTATTGAAATGCTGGAAGCAGCAGGTGTAAAAAATGTGAAGGGCCGTGATGGTGACGGTACCCTGGGAAGAGGCATACATGAAATGGGAACAGCACGTATGGGCAACGACGCTAAAACATCCGTGCTGAATAAGTTCAACCAGGTGTGGGATGCGCCGAATGTATTTGTGACCGACGGCGCTTTCATGACTTCAGCTTCCTGTGTGAACCCGTCGCTTACCTATATGGCCTTCACGGCAAGAGCTGCAGACCATGCTGTAAGTGAATTGAAAAAAATGAATCTCTGATCTCGGGGACAAAACTATTTTAATACTATTAAATCCATAATATATGAACAGACGCGATGCCTTGTCAAGAGTTGCCCTTATACTGGGCGGAACTGTAGTAGGGGCAAATGCATTCCTGGAAGGATGTACTCCGTCCGACAAAAAAACATCGGATGCCAACCCCGCATTCACTCCTGACGATATAGCTTATTTAGATGAAGTAGCCGAAACTATTATACCTGCTACCAATACGCCGGGCGCTAAAGCCGCTAAGGTGGGCGCATTTATGACCGTAATGGTCAATGATTGCTACACTGAAGACGATCAGAAAGTTTTTAAGGCCGGTATGAAAAAGCTGGATGAGGCCAGCCGGCAAAAAAATAGCAAGTCCTTTATGGATTCCAGCCCTGACCAGAGAAAAGCGCTGCTGACAGATATAGATAAGGAAGCAAAAGAATACGCAAAGACAGCAAAGGGTGATGATCCCAAACATTATTTCAGGATGATGAAGGAGCTGACACTGCTCGGTTATTTCACTTCAGAGCCCGGCGCCACACAGGCATTGAGATATGTGCCCGTTCCCGGTAAATATGAAGGCTGCATTGATTACAAGAAAGGCGACAGGGCCTGGGCGCTTTAATATGACTGGTTGCCGGTCTTTTATGGCGTTCAGTTAACCGGATTGTGTCTGGAGGTTATCGTGAGAGGTAAAAAGTGAGAGGTGAGAAATGGAAGTTCATTTCACTTCTCACTTTTCACATTTTGCACAGGAAGCTGGTATAGAATAGCCAAATGTGTTCCTGAAAAAATATTGAACAATCTTCATAAAAGTTTCCGGTATGCATAAGAAGCTTCCTGCACGGCTGCTCTCTATTGATGTGTTCAGGGGCCTGACCATGTTCTTTATGATCTTCGTAAATGATGTGGATGGCATTGAAAATATCCCCGGCTGGATCGGGCATGTTCCGGCCGGCGCAGACGGGCTTGGATTTGCAGACACTATTTTCCCCACTTTTCTTTTTATTGTAGGACTGTCCTTACCCTTTGCCATCAGAAAAAGGCTGAAGAACGGAGACCATTTTTATAAAGTTGCCTTACATATTCTCGCAAGGTCTTTAGCGCTGCTGGTAATGGGATTTCTTCACGTCAACCTTGAGCATTATAATAATACTGCGCTCCTGCCAAAAGCAGTTTGGGAAATACTGATCACCATTGGCTTTTTTCTTATCTGGCTGGATTACCCGAAGGATATGAATAAAACAAAACGCTATCTTCTGCAGGCTGCAGGGGTGATACTCCTGCTGGTAATGGCATGGCTTTTCAAAGGAGGCAAAGCTGAAGCAGCGTCAGGCCTTAAGCCCTATTGGTGGGGAATACTGGGCATTATCGGCTGGTCTTATCTTGTTTGCGCTTTGCTGTTCCTCGTTTCAGATAGAAAACTCCTTACCCAGATCATATTTTTCGCTGTTTTGTTTACTATCAACCTTTTGTATTGCACAGGCTTGTTGAAATACTCGCTTCCTGTAATTGGCAATGCCGCTTCGCCGTCGCTTACCATGGCCGGCGTTGTGATCACATTGTTGTATTCCATGCTGGCGGAAAAGGGAAAAGATAAACAGCTATGGTTCTTATTTACCGCCACCGGCATAGCCATGCTGCTCATTGGCTTTGCAACCCGTCCTTACGCAGATGGCATTTCGAAGATCCGCGCTACTACTCCCTGGGTAGCTATTTGCATAGGCATCAGCATACTTGTGTTTGAGCTGATGATCTGGCTTATAGATGTAAAAGGCAGGCAGCATTGGTTTAAAGCTATCCGTCCTGCCGGTACCAGCACATTGACCTGCTACCTCATCCCCTACCTGCTTTATTCTTTGTATATGCTGACCGGCTTCAGGTATCCTCATTCTTTAAATGAAGGCATCGGCGGTATTGCCCGCTCTTTTGCAGTGGCTTTTTTTGTGATATGGATTGCGGGGATGCTTGAAAAAAAGAAGCTCAGGCTGAGCATATAAGCCCATCAAATTATCGTGAGAAGTGAACACCTCTCTCTCGTTTCACCTCTCCCATTTGATACAGCATTTTTACTTTACATAAGATACAGCCTCCGCTCACAGCCCTATGTCCAATATCGTTGTTCCGGGTTTTACATGCACTCCCTGTAAACCCGCCGATCTTGCGCCTTCAATATTAGGGAGCGAATCGTCTACAAAAAGAGTACGGGCCGGGTTTAAGTCCTGCTCCTGTATGATCCGTTCAAAAGAGGCAGTATCAGGTTTGCGCATACCCAGCAGGTGAGAGTAATATGCTTTTTCAAATTGATCGTCGAAATAAGCATTGTCAAAAGTACCCGCATATATTTCCCGGACAGCATCCATATGCAATGCGTTGGTATTGCTGAAAAGAAAAAGCCTGTATTTTGACTTTAACTGATGTAATAAACGAATGCGGTCTTCCGGGAAAATACCAAGCATGGCATTCCAGGCATTAATTAATACTTCATCAGATAGAGGCAACCCTGCAAGCCCGCGCAGCGAGCTAAGAAAAGTTGCATTGTCAATAGCACCGATTTCATAATCCTTAAAAAAAGAAGAGACATTCCCGCCCCGGAATAATTCATTATAATTTTTAACACCCAGGTCTGTAAACTTTTTTTCTGCAGCAGGCATATCCAGCGTCAGGATCACCCCGCCGAGGTCGAATATGATATTATCTATGTTTTGCATGCTGTAAAAATAAAGAGGATTTATGTATAAATCTTTCCATGCAAAAAATGCCGGTTACAAAAACACTCTAGCTCACTGAGTACCTCCCACGGCAACATTACTGCGAGCCGCCTGCAGTACGCTTCATCATGAAGAGGTATGGCACAGCGGCGAAGCAGTCTCGGGAGATTGCTTCTCCCGCCGCAACATTCATTTAATTTAAATCTTCATGCCGGCGGGATCGCAAAGACGGGCAAGAGGTTAAGTAAATATATACTTTGCTTTAGTGCAAGATTGCAAAAATAAATCACTTTTGCCTTCCCTGCGAACCACGTATACAACGCTTAATTGTGACAAGTGCCACCAAAGTGGTGAAGCAGTCTTCGCAGTAAAGTGAGGATATTCTTACTGGGAGTATTTCAATTTTTCGCAAGCGGAAATATACAACGGATTGAAATCCGTTGGAACAAAATGTTACCGACCCTAAGGCTCTTGCTGTTCCGTATTCCAGAGCCGTAGGCTCGATAACATATATTTCACTGAGATTTCAATCCCATGCGAAAAATTGAAATGCGCCCGGTTTCTATGGAAAACTGGCAAAAGGTCTTTTGGGCAAACTGACCCCGAATGAACTCACAGAACTTGATAACAAACTTAAACTATTGTTCAAATTACCCTGACAAAAGGTACCGCACACAGCACAGGTATTTTCCCTATTGGTGAGTATGTAACAATTTAAACCCCGCCTCCTTCACATCCCGGCTGTTAGTACCGATGAGAACTTTAAAATCTCCGGGCTCCGCCTCATACTTTAAATCACTGTTATAAAACTTCAGGTCGTCAACGGAAATGGTAAATGACACGATTTTTGATTCGCCGGGCTTTAGTTCAATTTTCTGAAATCCTTTCAGCTCTTTTACAGGGCGGGTAATACTGCCCACCATATCACGGATATATAATTGTACTGTTTCTTTCCCGGTCCTGGCGCCGGTATTCGTAACCGTTACGAAAGCATTTATTTTTTGTCCCGGTCTGAGTGATGCGCTGCTCAGTGTAATATCGCTATAGCTGAAGCTGGTATAGCTCAGTCCATATCCGAAAGGATATAAGGGATCATTGGATACATCAAGATAGTTGGAGCGGAATTTCTGGAACCACTGGCCTTCCGGTAAAGGACGACCCGTATTTTTATGATTGTAGTAAATGGGTATCTGTCCTACATTCCGGGGAAAAGTAGTGGTAAGCTTACCGGAAGGGTTTACATCGCCAAACAGCACATCAGCAATAGACGATCCTGCCTCCGACCCCGGGAACCATACATCCAGTATGGCAGGCACGTGCTGTTGCTCCCAAACGAGCGTCATCGGCCTGCCGGCAAATAATACCAGTATGACGGGCTTGCCGGTAGCCAGCAAAGCTTCTAATAATTTTCGCTGTACATCCGGGATGCCAATATCTGTTCTGCTGGCGCTTTCTCCGCTCATTTCCGCAGCCTCTCCCAGGGCGGCAACGATCACATCAGACTGAGCGGCTATATCCAGCGCTTCTTTCAACAATGCTTCGTCACTCCGGCTATCTCTTCCCAGCGATTTGCCAAACATGGTAGCCCTTTGCTCAAGCAGGCTGTCTTCCGTAAGGTTAGAGCCTTTGGCATATACTATTTTCGCGTTGTTGCCTACTGCCTCTTTTAATCCTTCCAGCACAGATACCGGTTTTGAAAAATCTGCCGATACACTCCACGTCCCCGGCATGTTCGATTTATTATCTGCAAGAGGGCCGATCAATGCGATGGTGCCCGATTTTTTTATGGGTAAGGTATTATTGTCATTTTTTAATAACACAAAGCTCTCCGCTGCTATTGCCCTTGCTTCCTGCCTGTTGGCTTTTGTATAGATTGCTGCAGCAGCGCGCTCTTCACTGCAATAACGGTAGGGATCATCAAACAACCCCAGCATATACTTTGCCACCAGCACCCTGCGGCAGGCATCATCAATTTGCTTTTGGGTCACTTTCCCTTGTTGAAGGGATTTTTTTAATGTGGTAAGAAATCCTTCGCCCACCATATCCATATCCACGCCAGCTTTTAAAGCCAGCGCCGATACCTGTTGCAGGTTACCCATGCCATGATCAATCATTTCATTAATGGCGGTATAGTCGGTCACTACAAAACCTTTGAACCCCCATTGTTTGCGTAGCAGGTCAGTAAGCAGCCATTTGTTGGCCGTTGCAGGTATGCCGTCTATCTCGTTAAAAGAGGTCATTACGCTCCCCGCGCCCGCATCCACTGCAGCCTTATAAGGAGGCAAATATTCATTGTACATCCTCACCCGGCTCATGTCCGTAGTATTGTAATCCCTTCCTGCTTCAGCCGCTCCATACAAAGCAAAATGCTTTACACATGCCATCAGGGTGTTGTTCTTCGACAGGTCATCACCCTGGTAGCCTTTCACCATTGCTTTAGCTATTTGCGAGCCGAGATAGGGATCTTCGCCGGAGCCTTCTGCAATTCTTCCCCACCGCGGGTCGCGGGCTATATCTACCATGGGGGAGTACGCCCAGTTCAACCCGTCGGCACTCGCTTCTGTTGCCGCAATTCTTGCCGTGCGTTCTATCAATTGCATATCCCAGGTGCATGACAACCCAAGCGGAATGGGGAACATCGTTTTGTAGCCATGTATGACGTCCATCCCAAAGATGATTGGGATCTTCAGGCGCGTTTGTGTAACCGCAATTTCCTGTGCCTTGCGGATGCGCGCAGGAGTAGACATGCTGAATATGCCTCCCACCTGGCTTTTTTTTATCTTAGCTTCCACACCGGCGCTTACTACCGACCCCGTTGTGGCTTCGCCGCCTGTAAGCAAGTTGAGCTGTCCTATCTTTTCATCAGGCGTCATCTTCTGCATTAATGACGAGATGAAAGCATCTCTCTTTGCATTACCCGTAGGCTGTTGGGCAGGAGCCTGCAAAGAGATCATCACGCATACCAGCAGTATAATCTTCCTGTACATGGCAATAATGAATTTGGTATAGCAATAAAATTCTGTCAGAGATGGGAGGATCATAAGCAAGTTATGATTTCTTTGAGGTCTTGCGAAAAACTTTGCATTTCCTTTGCGGTTATATTTTCACGCAAAGGAAGCAAAGTTCGCAAAGAAAATCCTTTGTGAACCTTAATGCGCCAAAGCCATTCTCGTGCATCTATCCCTTTACTTACTGCGAGGGCTGCTTCATACGCAGCAACAGCCATCTTCGCAATGAAGACTCCCGAAAGCGGGCTCGCAGAGACGTTATTTCAGGTAAGGCTCCAGCGCTTTCTGCCATATCAGATAACCTTTGCTGTTCATGTGCAACATATCATCCAGGAATATCTCTTTCACCGGCTGGCCCTCTCCATTAAGCATTAAAGGATATACATTTACAAACACCGTTCTTTTTTTTGTGCTGAGAAACTCCCGGATAGCGCTGTTGGCCGCCTGCATTTTAGGAAAAAACCTTTCCCTGCTCGGGCTTGGTTTCATGGAGATATATACCACAGGGATCTTCCTGTACCGGCTCCTGATCTTATTGAAAAGCACAATGAACCGGTTTGCCACTGTTTCGGCAGATATGGTATCAGAAGAAGCAATATCATTTTCGCCACAATAAATAACAACCTGTTTCGGTTTGTAAGGAAATACAATGTCATCAGTATAGCGGATAAGGTCGGGCAGGGTAGAACCGCCAAAGCCCCTGTTGATAATGCGGTGTGAAGGAAAGTAATCCTGCACATCCGTCCATTTGGTAAAGGAGGAGCTTCCGATAAACAGAATTGATTTTTTCTTTGGGAAATCAAGGCTGTCCTGTTTTTTAAACCGCTGAATATCGTTGTAAAAAGGAAGATGCTGGGCAAAAACCGTTGCAGTAATTCCAAATAAAAAAGCAATCAACAACAATTTTTTCATGGAGTGATAGTTTAACGATTAGATGATCAGTTTACTTCTAATACAGGCGACCTTTCAGACACCCCGTTTTCATTAATAGCTTCAATGGAAAAATAGTAAGTCTTTTTCAGGTCCATGGCTTTAAACCAGTACTCATTAAAGTCGTGGATCATTATGCAATTGTACAGCTTATCAGCCGCTGTACCGTAGTACAGGTTATACGCAAATGCATTATCCACCGGGCGCCATTTGATATATGCGCTGCGCTTATCCTTTTCCGTGCGTAACACGATAAGGTCCTTCACCGGTGATGGCTTTATACCATTTCCATTGCCAAATACCCTCAGACCGCTGATAGCAAATTTGCCGGCAGGCATGTGTATATTTTCCAGCTTTATGAACTTCGCCTGAACCGGTTTTTCCAGTTCAATATAGTCGTGCGGCACATCCGTCCTGTTTTTGCTTTTATCTGCCAGTATTTTCCAGCTTTTACCATCGGCAGAATAATACAATTTGTATTGATGGAACTGGTCATTCCATTTGCCCAATCTGTTATCCTCCACATCCTGGTCGGCATAATTTATTTGTATGGCATTCACTGTTGACAGGCTGCCAAGATCAGTCCGGATCCATTCTCCTTTACCGGCGGAGGCGGCGCTCCAGTATGTTTTAATGCTTTCGTCAACCGCATTATTGGCATAATAGCTGCCAAGCGTAGACGACACAGTAACCGGCTTTTTGTAATTCAGCAAATACCATCCGGCAAATGCGCCATGTTCTTTACCGGGAACGCCGGGCAAATAATGCGGGTAATCGCCGAAGGAAGTATTACACCACATTACATCATCATTGTCAAAACCGGCAGGCCATATTCCTATTCTCCTTTCCCAGGTATTCTTTACACAAATAATGCTTGTGGAGACATGCCAGTAATTGTGCTCATTATCCTGAAAGGTGGCGCCATGCCCCGCTCCTCTTGAAAAGCCGCCGGGCTTATAGCTTACAGGATCAGGCTGCGGCTCAAAAGAAGTACCGTAAAACAACGGGGCGCTGCCTACTATCACCCCGTCGGCATAGCCGCTGAATTCTGTGCCGGGCGCCCCGTATTGAAAATAATATTTCCCGTTGTGCTTTGTCATCCAGGCTCCTTCAATAAAGGGATCAAGGAAAGTATTGTCCATATACTCGCCAAACCGCTGCCATCCATACCGCCATGACTCCAGCAGGTACATGGGCATTCTTGTACCAACAGGCTTAAAAGTTTTCCTGTTGAGCTCTACTCCATAAAGCGGGTAATTATTACTGCTGCCGTTATACATATAGAAGCGTCCGTCGTCATCGGTAAAAAAAGCAGGGTCCCAGCCGCCGATCTCAAAGGAGTCTACCAACGGTTTCCAAATATTGTTCTTTGGGTCAGTGCTCATCCACAATGTAAATGTGCTGGTATAGGTTGACCCGAACACCAGCATGGTATCGCCTACAATACCAACGGCGGGAGCACACAGCTCATCCTTTGTATCATTCCAGGGGCGTAGAAATTTCCTTTCATTAAACTTCCAGTGAAGCATATCGCTGCTCCACCAGTAGCCCCACTGATTGGTGCTGAATAAATAATAATCGCCTTTATAGTTCACAATCACGGGATCTGCCGTGGCGCGATGCCTTCCCCAGTTTCCAAAATCCGGGAAGGGAGTATACCCGTAATCAAGATTTACGGGATTGCAATAAGTACGCTGCTGGCCCCGGAGCATATTAATACTGCAGTATACACAGCATACCAATAATAATATCTTTTTCATAGCATGCATATTTTACAGTTTTATGCAGCACTGCAGCCCGAGTTCGCGACAGGCAGGAGGAAGATGACAGCTCCACAATATTTTTCTTAAACCATAAACTTATATCCTACTCCCCTGATAGAATGAAAATATCTGGGGTTGCGGCTATCTGACTCAAAGTATTTCCTGAAATTCAATATAAAATTGTCAACGGTCCGGGTGGTGGGATAAACATTATATCCCCATACTACCTGTAATATCTTTTCACGGGGCACCACATCATTTTTGTTCTCGACAAGCAATTTTAAAAGCATGGCTTCTTTTTTGCTCAATGCGATCTCTTCGCCTCTGAAATTGGTAGCAGACTGAGCCTTGAAGTCTATAATGTTATTGCCAAAACTGTAACGCTCTTCTACCGTCTCTTTTTCCTGCAGCCTTTTATTTTTGTTGATCAGCTTTTGTACACGCAGCAACAATTCTTCCAGGTTAAAGGGCTTGGTGATATAATCATCTGCTCCCTTTTTCAAGCCAAGCACCTTATCAGCAGTGCTGCTTTTGGCGCTTACCATTAAGATAGGAACATCATTATTTTTCAGCCTGACATTTTCAGCTACACCGATGCCATCAATTTCGGGAAGCATCACATCAAGAATGATGAGGTCGAAGTATTCTTCATTGATCCTTTTAAGCGCTTCGGCGCCATCGCCCGCACTGGTCACTTCATACCCTTCCAGTTCCAGGTTCAGCTTTAATGCTTCCTGAAGATTTTCTTCGTCTTCTACCAATAATATATATCCCTGGTTATTAGGCTTTCCCATAAAGCTTTATGCTGATATTGTTCGCAGCTTAATCACAAAAATACAACCCGAGGGCGCATTATCCTCTACCCATATACTGCCGCCATGATCTTTAATGATTTTTTGGGTCAGGTATAAGCCTAATCCTGTTCCCTTGGTGCTGCGCGTGCTTTCGCTCCCTTTGCGGTAAAATTTTTCAAATACCCTTGCTTTCTCCCTGCTGCCAATGCCTTCGCCCTCGTCTTTTACTTTTATTATTGCATCCGTCTTTCCCCTGGAAAGCTGCATCAATACCATCTTCTCCTTACCGGAATATTTGATCGCATTATCAATGAGATTATTGACAGCCAGTTGCAGCAAAAGCGGGTCTCCTTTTATATATACCGCTTCTTCGGGTAATGCTTCCAACTGCAGCCTGGAGAAGCCGGATTTAAAATATTGAGCGCTTTCGTATACCAGCTCATTCAGGTTTAATACTTCCTTTTGCAATCTATAGCTGCCGGCATCAATTTGCGAAGCGAGAAGGATATTGGTGCACAGGTCATTCAGCCTGTTCGTTTCGCCAAGCGCTTTTGCAACCAGCTTTTTCTCCTGCTCCTCATCCAGTTTTCTTTTCTGAATGGTTTCAAGATTGAGTTTGACAATGGCAATAGGCGTTTTTAGTTCATGGGTGATGGCCATCATAAAGTTTTGCTGCTGATCTGTTAGCCTGATCTGTTTGCGCGTAGCCCGGTATACGAATACAGCGCCTACAAGTATAAGGAGCAGAAAAGTGGAGCCTTCCCCCACATACTGGAATACCCTGCCTTTTTGTTCAGCTTCAATTTCCGCAACTTTGGTAAGGTAATACGGGTCGTCTTTTTTTAATTGCAGCAGCCTGTATTCAGCCATCTGGTCGTTTTGCTTCATTAAAGAAAGAAACCAGAATATAAGCGCGGTAACAATATAAGAGAGGAGGAACCAATATACAATGGTAATAACAGTAAGCCGCTTTCTTTTGTATAAGCTGGTCATCAGCGTATTACTTTTTCCACACGTATCCCTGCATTTAACACATCCGGCAATGGATTATCTCTCATGATCTGCTCAAGCGTAAAAGTAGCTTTACCCGGCCTGTTAAAGCGGAAAGGTTGCGGGGTGATCAGTTGTCTCAATTCCCAGATATCATCCATGCCGGTGCCCAGCCATCCTTTTTCGTTGGTGGCCAGCAACACATTTACTCTTTGCCGGTTCAATGTATCACCGGGGAGCTGAAACTGCACATTCAGCCAGATATTGCTATACCTGTAAGCATGGGTATGGCGAAGTGTGATATAAATATTATATAATGATGCAGTGTCTGTAATATTAAACGATATTCCCGGCCTGAACGCCCTGTCCCATTCATGGGAAGGAATAGTAATATTTCTCTCAAATGTATCTGCCGTTCTGCACGAGCCCAGTAAGAATACCAGCAAAAAAACAATACATGCAGTAAATGGACTGATCCCCTTTTTCAAGTGATTGATTTTTTACTTACAAAACATTTAGTACCTGTTCCTTTGCTTTTTCCAACTCGTCTTTCATCAGCACCACACTTTTTTGAATGGAAGCATCATAAGCCTTAGCGCCTGTAGTATTGATCTCTCTTCCTATTTCCTGCAAAATAAACGATAATTTTTTTCCTTTAGCATCGCCCTCTTCTTCGAGGAGGGATTTGAAATAGTCGCAGTGGTTTTTTAAGCGGACCTGCTCTTCGCTTATATCAATCTTTTCAATGTAATAGATCATTTCCTGTTCCAGGCGGTTAGTATCAAAATTATCCTTACCTACATGCTCTTCCATAAGCTTTACCAGCCCTTCTTTTATCTTCTGCTGGCGAAGCGGCTCCAGGGCAATTACTTTTTCCTGCTGTTCCCTGATGTTGTCAATCCGTTGCGTAAGATCTTTTTCGAGCACAGCGCCTTCGTTCACCCTGTGGGTATTAATATTGGCGATGGCTTCATCAACCACCGCCCTGAACGCATTCCACTCTTCTTCTTCCATTATCTCCGTAGAGGGAACGACTACTTCGGGCAATTTAAGCAATGAGCTCAATATTGAGCTGGTATCAAGCTGAAGGCTTTCGGCTAGCTCCGCCAATTGCCGGTAATAAGATTTTGCAAGCTCTGTATTGATGACCACCGGCTTAGCCGCTCCATTTTGCTTTAATGTAATTGTACAATCCACGCTCCCGCGAAGTAATTTTTCCGAAAGCATATTCCTGATATCAAATTCATATGCCTTTAAAAGAGAAGGGAGCTTGAGCAGGATCTCAAACTGCTTCCCGTTCAGAGACTTGATCTCTACCAGGAAAGTCTTTTTACCTATAACTTGCTCCGCCCGTCCGAAACCGGTCATTGATTTTAGCATGTCTGTCCGTGTTTATAAGGCAAGGTAACTTATTTTCCGAAGAGTTGTTTATTGATTGTATTGACCGGGAGGGTTTTGATATCTCCGGGCTGCATATCGCCAAGGGTGATATTTTCAATAGCATACCTGATCAATCTTAAAACAGGAAAACCAACAGCCGCAAACATCTTTCTTACCTGGCGGTTCTTACCCTCCGTCAATGTGATCTTCGCCCAGGATACGGGAATATTTTTCCTGTAACGGATCGGCGGGTTCCGTTGTGGAACTTCCGGCTCTTCCAAAAGGCAGGCAGCACTGCAGGGCGCGGTATGATATGCTTTGCCGTTTATAGCGATTGTTACACCCTGCTGCAGGGCACTGAGCGCAGCTCCCGTAATTGCTCCTTCCACCTGCGCCAGGTAAGTCCTGCGGTGCAAAAAACCAGGATGAAGCAACTTATGATTGAGCGAGGTATCATTGGTAAGAATAAGCAATCCCTCACTATCATAATCGAGACGACCTACCGGGTATACGTTTTTCTTTACCGAAAAAAAATCTTTCAGGCATTGCTTGTCATCAGCAGAAGTAAACTGCGACAGCACCATGTAAGGCTTGTAGACAATGTGATAATCGTAATGCATTCAAAATAAAAAGCCCCCGGTTTAACGGGGGCTTTATTATATGGATGGGTTATTAAGTACCGGGAAATAAATTCCCGACACAATATTAAAAATAATTTTTCCTATCAAGAAAAAAAATCAGATAAATTTTATGCACATTTTTGATAGCGGACTTGTGGATATCAGGGTCACTTTAAAAAATTGAAACAGGGTTTGCATTGTTTGGAATGCTTTTATCAGGCCGGAATACTTCAACGTTTTGTGAAGTTGTACACACTGGTTTACTTTTGTCAAAACTTCTTTCATGAAATTCCCGTCTCCGGTTTCAGTTCAATGGCTTGCTGATCTGATCAGCGCCCGCCTGGTTGGCAATACCAATGGATTTATTAACGGCATCAATGAAATTCACCGGGTAGAGCCCGGCGATGTTGTATTTGTAGATCATCCCAAGTACTACGATACCTGTATTCATTCGGCAGCTACGTCTATAATAATAAATACGGAAACATCATTTCCCGAAGGCAAAACCTTACTGATCGTTGCAGAGCCCTTCAATGCCTATCTTACCATAGTAAAGCATTTCAGACCTTATGAAACGCTTGCCAAAAGCATCAGTGATACCGCGGCCATCGGGGAAGGTTCTGTAACAGGTCCGGGAGCTGTTATTGGCAATCATGTAAGCATTGGCAAAAATTGCATTATACATCCGAACGTCACTATTCTTGATCATTGCATAATTGGCGATAATGTTATCATACAGGCAGGAGCAGTGATCGGGTCAGACGCTTTTTATTACAACAGCAAAAAAACACGCGAGGTGTGGTTCAGGAAAATGGAAAGCTGCGGAAGAGTAATTATCGAAAATGACGTGGAGATCGGTGCAGGCTGCACTATAGACAGAGGTGTAACGCATGATACCATCATAGGGAGGGGAACAAAACTCGACAACATGGTGCATATTGGTCACGATACCGTTATCGGGAAAAATTGTCTGATCGCTGCACAGGTCGGTATTGCCGGCGGTGTGGCAATCGGCAACGGCGTAACGCTCTGGGGACAGGTGGGGGTAAGTAAAACATTAACCATCGGCGACAATGTAACAATACTGGCGCAAAGCGGGGTGCCGGGCTCATTGGCAGGCAACCATACTTATTTTGGATCTCCGGTGGAAGATGCCGCAATTAAGCGGAGAGAACTGGTATGGATAAAACGCATTCCCGAGCTTTGGAAAAAAGTAATGGAATCCTGACGGAACGTTGTTTAAAAAATCATGCTTCAATCCTCATCATCACTTTAACCATCTTATATGCCGGTATTTTTTTGTTCTAATGCTGGTCCCCGGGTGTAGCGGCTTGCGTTTCTTTCTTCTCGGGGCGCATCTGCGGGAAGAACAGCACGTCCTGTATAGAAGCCTGGTTGGTCAGCAACATGCACAGGCGATCTATACCAATGCCTATTCCTGCCGTGGGAGGCATTCCGTATTCAAGCGCCCGGAGAAAATCATAATCTATGAACATGGCTTCATCATCACCGCGCTCCATAAGCTTTACCTGTTCTTCAAAACGTTCCTGCTGGTCTACAGGGTCATTAAGCTCGGAGTATGCGTTAGCTATTTCCCTGCCATTGATCATCAGTTCAAACCTTTCTACCAGCCCCGGCTTAGTTCTGTGCTTTTTAGTAAGCGGGCTCATTTCAACAGGATAGTCAATAATAAAAGTAGGTTGTATATAATGATGCTCGCATTTTTCTCCGAAGATCTCATCAATCAGCTTTCCCCTTCCCATATTAGGCTTTGCCTCAATGTGCTGTTCCCTGCAAAATTGCCTCAGCTCCTCTTCACTCATACCGCTTATATCAGTACCTGTATGTTCTTTAATAGCATCAAAGATAGATATCCGCTTGAAAGGCGCCTTAAAGCTGATCGTTTTATCACCTACCTGCACATCTGTGGTATTATGCATGGCCATCGCTACCTGCTCCATGAGATTCTCTGTAGTATTCATCATCCAGAAATAATCCTGGTAGGCAACATAAAATTCAAGAATAGTAAATTCCGGGTTGTGGGTGCGGTCCATCCCTTCATTGCGAAAGTTCCGGCTGAACTCGTATACCCAGTGAAAGCCGCCAACGATCAGTCTTTTAAGATAAAGCTCATTTGCAATGCGCAGGTAGAGCGGAATATCAAGCGCATTATGATGTGTAATAAATGGTCTTGCTGCAGCTCCGCCGGGAATGCTTTGCAATACGGGAGTGTCTACTTCCAAAGCACCATACCCGTTAAGGAACTCACGGATGGTATTGATCATTACCGTGCGCTTGATAAAAGTATCCTTAAGCTGCGGATTAATAACAAGATCTGCATAGCGCTGCCGGTACCTGAATTCAGGATCGGTTACTGCATCAAAGCTCTGCCCTTCGGCTTCCTTCACAACAGGCAGCGGCTTCAAAGATTTGGAAAGTATGGTAAGATCAGTTACATGTATAGATATCTCACCGGTTTTAGTAGTGAACACAAAACCTTTTACGCCAATGATATCCCCAATATCAAGCAATTTTTTCCAGACTGTATTATACAGCATTTTATCTTCTCCGGGGCAGATGTCATCGCGCTTAACGTATATCTGGATCCTGCCGGTATGATCCTGGAGCACAGCGAAAGAGGCTTTACCCATGTCCCGTATACTCATGATACGGCCTGCAAAGCTCACCTGGCTAAACGCTTCTTTAGTTTCTTCTGAAAAAATGCTCTTGATATATGCAGCAGTATGTGTAACCGGGAAAGCTTCAGGTGGATATGGGTTGATACCAAGCTTCTCAAGCTCTGTTCTTTTTTCCCTGCGGATGATTTCCTGTTCAGACAAATGTTGTGTGGTCATTGCGCTTACTTATTAAAAAAGTGGGGCAAAGGTACTGGTTAAGCCCAAGCCTGCAAAGCTTTTCCATGCCGTCATTGGCTGTCTTTCCTGGCACCTGCGGGTTCCTTCTTCTTTGCAAGCTTCTCGGCGATTGCCGCTTCCGAAGCAAGGTCGGTCTTACCGTTGCGATGATGCAATTCATTGATCAGCTCGGCTACAAGAGAGGTCCACCCTGTTTGATGGCCGGCGCCAAGACCACGCCCGCTGTCGCCGTGAAAATATTCATAAAACAAAACGAGATGCTCATTTTCCGGTCTTTTATAAAACCAGTTGTATTCTCCGAATAGTTTCCGGTTGCCTTCACTGTCTTTTTCGAACAGGCTTATCACGCGCCTGGTCAATTCGTCGGCGACCTCGCTCAGCGTCATAACATTCCCCGAACCGGTAGGGCATTCTATTTTCAGGTTATCCCCATAGAATGCGCCGTATTTCCTGATAGACTGAATAATAAGATAATTAATAGGCATCCACACCGGTCCGCGCCAGTTGGAATTGCCACCGTAGAAGTCTGATGTGGAATCTCCCGGATCATACTGAGCCGTATAAGAAACACCGTTGATGGTTACCGAATAAGGGTTTTGCTCATAATACTTTGAGAGAGCCCGTATCCCACCTTCAGAAAGAAATTCATTCTCGCTAAGCAGCCTTTCCAGCAAATACACCAGCCTGTCTTTGGGAAGCATGGATAATAATATAGATTCACCATCGCTGTCTTCTTCATTGGGCCAAAACAGCATATTTTTTTTCCTGTAGTTCTCAAACCATTTCATCCGCTTTTTAAAGTCCTCAAGCTTGCTTACTGCCTTTTTTTCAATATTGGAAACGGCGAAAAGCGTTGTTAATCCCACAATAGACTGTATCCGCAACTGCAGCGGTGAAGATCCGGCAATAGAAAGGGTATCATAAAAGAATTTATCTTCTTCATTCCAGAGCCCGAGTATATTCAGCGCTTCTGCAATGAGCACAAACTGTTCAAAGAACTTTGTGGCAGTATCCTCAAATGCTTTATCGTGGATCGCTATTTCAAGCGCCATATCCATCATGTTCAATGCATACATGGCCATCCAACTGGTACCGTCTGCCTGCTCCAGGTGCATATCGCTGCCCAGGCTTGAGCTACGGTTAAATACGCCGATATTATCAAGACCGAGGAAGCCGCCTTCAAAGAGATTATTTCCTTTTATATCCTTGCGGTTCATCCACCAGGTGAAATTGATGAGCAGCTTCTGAAAAATTTTTTTCAGGAAAAGAATATCTCCTCTCCCTTCTCTTTTTTTCTCAATATAATATATCTGCAATGCGGCCCATGCCTGCACCGGAGGATTTACATCGCCAAAATTCCATTCATACGCCGGAAGCTGTCCGTCCGGCTTCATATACCATTCCCGCATAATGAGCAGCAACTGATGCTTTGCAAAGCAAGGGTCTGCCACCGCCATTGAAATGCAGTGAAACGCCAGGTCCCAGGCAGCATACCAGGGATATTCCCACTTGTCGGGCATGGCAATAATATCCTGGTTCTTCAGGTGCTTCCAGTCATGGTTCCGCCCATGCAGCTTTCCTGAGCTCACAGGGCTTATCCCGTCGCTGGTAGTGAGCCATCTTTCCACATCAAAATGATAATACTGCTTGCTCCACAGCAATCCCGCCAGCGCCTGCCGCTGTATCCTGGCCATATCTTCATCAAGCCCGCGGGGCAATATAGCTGCATAAAATTCGTCAGCTTCTTTTTTGCGGGTAGCAAATATTTTTTCAAACCCGTTTGCAAAGGGAGCCTCAATAAGCTTATTGCTCAGCCTGCAATAAATCGTTTTTGATGCACCCGCAGGGATCTTCATTTGATATACCGGGGAAAATTTAGTGCCGGATCTTTTATCACGGAGCGCCTGCGCATTCTTCCCGTTTATAACCGCCTCGTGAAAGGCGTCTTTTACAAAAGGGGTTGCATTAGGTGTTCCACTGATCTTTTCCGTATTGGTCTCATTTTCCGTAAAAAAACAATCGTCCGGCTTTTGAAAATAAAAATAATAGGTACCCAGCCGGTGATGTATAGATTTAACTACATTCCTGTTAAGATAGCTGATCTCCGGCTTTTTATCAGCGCCTACATAGTTCCACCTGTTATAAAACCACAGGGTGGGCAATACCGTTATGGTAGCCGCTTTAGGTCCATGGTTGTGAACAGTAATTTTAATAACGATATCCTGGGGACCTTGCTTTGCGTAAGTTACCAGCACGTCAAAATACGCATTATCGTCAAATGCGCCTGTATCAAGAATTTCATATTCAGGCTCCTGCCTTGAACGCAAGCGGTTTTGCTCCAAAAGTGCTTCATAAGGGAATGCCTGCTGCGGATACTTATAGAGGTATTCCATGTAATAATGGGTGGGTATATTATCCAGGTGATGGTATAATTCTTTTACATCCTCACCGTGGTTACCTTCCCCGTTGCCCAGCCCGAATAAGCGCTCCTTTAATATTTTATCCCTGCCATTCCAGAGCGCAATGGCAAAACAGAGATTGCCGAAAAAGTCACAGATACCGGCAAGCCCGTCTTCACCCCAGCGGTAGGCGCGGCTGTGAGCATCTTTAAAAGGAAAGTAATTCCAGGCATCCCCGTTCTCACTGTAATCTTCACGAACCGTTCCCCACTGTCTTTCACTCAGATACGGGCCCCATTGTTCGAGAGGTATTTTTCTTGATACATTTACCGCAAGGCGCTGATGTTCTGCTGTCATGGCTCAGTTTTGCAGGACACTATTTATACTGAGATCATCGTCAGTATATGATAAGATATGTGTCCACAGATGATGGTGCAAAATTAACATTTATTATCTCACCCCGGGACAGCAAAGTCTGAACATCATCTTGCATTCTACAGAGAGCAACATATTTTTATGCCGTAAAAATAAAATCCGGTACTTTACAACGCTTTTGATGCGCCCGGATATGCTGTTTCAGATTACAAGTTTCAGGTTATAAAAACGAACAGATGATAACTGCCTGCTTCGACTTCGGCAATACACGGCTCAAGTATGCTGTTTTTAAAAACCGCTCATTTGAATATGAAGCTGTGTTGCCCGATAGCGAAGCAGAGACTATTAAAAGCCTGATGGAAGAAATACAGCCGGCAAAGACTATACTGTCATCCGTGATTGAGCACGACAAAAAAATAGAAGAAGTGCTTTCTTCATACTCCAGGTTTCACCTGTTGTCGGATAAAACAAAGCTTCCTTTTACCGCACCGGTAACCAGGCCGGAAACAATAGGAGCAGACAGGCTTGCGCTTTCAGCAGCCGCAGTGGAATTTTTCCCGGGGAAGCATAATCTTGTTGTAGGCCTGGGCACCTGCATCACTTACAACTTCATTGATAAATACAGGCAGTTTTTAGGTGGCGGTATCTCCCCCGGAATGGAAATGAGGCTGAAATCACTGCGCGACTATACCGCCAGGCTGCCACTTGTAAAAGCGGACTGGAATTTTCCATTGGTAGGGTATGATACAAGAACTAATATTACCAGCGGGGTGATATTGGGCATGGCAAAAGAAATTGACGGTATAATAGACGCATATTCAGAGAGATATACCAACTTTAACGTGCTTTTAACCGGGGGTGATTCTTCCTATTTTGCCCAACTCATGAAAAATAAGATATTTGCAGACCCTCAATTAATCTATAAAGGTCTGTATGCAATCAGTGAGTATAACTAACTGCAGGTATTTTTTTTTATTCTGCGTCGTGTTTTTAATTAAATACAACATCGTTTCAGCTCAGGAAAATTCACCGTATTCGCGGTACGGGCTTGGGGATATTGTCCCTGGTCAGAATATTGTGAACCGCGCTGCCGGCGGAGTTTCTTCCGCTTACTACGACCCGGTTACCGTTAACTTCGTCAACCCCGCATCCTATGCCCGGCTTAAGTATACCACTTTTGACGTAGGTCTTGATTACACCGGGCGGACCCTGAAAACAACCAGCCCGGTGAGAACGCTCCGTTCCGGCTATCTCATACCTTCTTATATACAGGTGGGGTTCCCATTATCCAAAAAAACTAATTGGGGTATGAATATTGGCATACGCCCTGTTTCAAGGATCAGCTACCAGTTACAGGAAAACACCAGGTTGCCTGGCATTGACAGCATTCAAACCAATTATAACGGGGATGGTGGAATGTACCAGACCTATATCGGAACCGGAATAGGGAGCAAACATTTTACTGTTGGCGTAAATGCAGGGTATGCTTTTGGCAATAAAAACTATGTTACCAAGCGCGTCATGATGAATGACACTGTTTATTATGAAAAAGGAAGGTGGTCTGACAGTACCCATTTCGGCGGCTTATTTCTGCATGCAGGCGCACAATACTCCACACATGTAAGTAAAACCGTGCTTCTGAAGCTTGGTGCATTTGCACAGTTCAAAAGCTCCTTATCTGCTACAAGAAGCATATCGAGGGAAACCTTTGAATATAACAGCGCTTCGGGTGAAGTTCCAAAAGACAGTGTCTACTTCTCCCCGGAAAACAAAGGAAAGATCATTGCTCCTCCAGGCTACGGCATAGGTATATCCCTGGAAAAAGAATTGTCATGGTCAGTATCTGCCGAGTATAATATGACACAATGGGAGGATTACCGCTACTTCGGTCAGAAAGATGAGGTAAAGAACACCTGGCTGTTCCGGGTAGGGGCAGGATTGATCCCCAACTATAAAAGTACCAAGTACTGGGGACAGGTTCAGTACCGTGCAGGCTTTTATATCGGGCCGGACTATGTTACGGTGAATAAAAAGCTGCCAATGTATGCATTCACATTCGGCGCTTCGCTCCCGGTGCGCAAATATGGATACAGCCTGTATTCCGGGCAATACACTACTATAAACACTTCATTTGAAATAGGGGCAAGAGGCAATAAAAGCAATTCGCTCAGGGAAAGCTTTTACAGAATTTCTTTAGGGCTATCTTTAAGCGATATATGGTTTATTAAACGCACATACCAGTAAATGTGTAACAACAGTAATCATACCATCCGTTTTCCCCGCCTGTGTTCTTTGATTATCCTGTCTGTATCCCTGCTGGTAATTACCGGTTGTGAAAATGATGAAAAAGAAATAAGAGAATTTACAAGAAAGAAAATGGGGGTGGATGAAGCAAAAAAAATTGAGCTTTTCTACAGCCAGGCGGGGAAAGTAAGATCCAGGCTTACAGCACCGGTAATGTATCGCTACCAGGATACGTTGCCCCGGGTTGAATTCCCTAATACGCTGCATCTTGATTTCTACAATGACTCACTGCAGATTGAAAGCGTGGTGGATGCTAAATACGGGAGATATATCGAAGGGCAGAACAAGGCCTTCTTAAAAGACAGTGTGGTAGCTATTCAAAAGCTTAACCAGGATACCGTCAGGTGTAAGGAATTGTGGTGGGATCAGAATAAGCAGCAGTTTTATACAGATAAGCCTGCGCTTATTACTAAAAAAGACGGCACTGTCTTACCTGCAAAAAAGGGGTTTACTGCAAGCCAGGATTTCAAAACCATTACTTTGATGGAACCAACAGCGGGTATTTTGCCGGTACCTGAATCCGGGTTTGCTGCGATGACAGATTCTTCCTCAGCACAGGGAGACAGCGCTGCCGTAAAAAACGATACTACCCGCAAAGCTTCTTTACAGTGAGCGCTGCGCAGCGATGTTTTCAAAGAATTGCTCCAGGTCGTGAAACATATTTTTGAAGAAAGGGATCACGGCCCCCACAGCTTCTATCACCGAAGGACCCAGCCCTCCTATCATGGTATAAGCCCTGCTTTCTGCAATGACGGCCGGACCTATCACATTCATTTTTTCTAAATAAAACAATAACACACTGAATGCAAGCGTATACATGGCTGTATACAATAATGCTCCTCCCAGGCGGTTCACCCAGCCTATCAATGAAATATTAAATACACCCTCCACCGCTTTGCCCGCGAGCTGCACCAGCAATACAACCGTAGCAAAAACCAGGATGAAGGCAAACAGCGGAAGCCATTTGGCGCCAATATTGGTATGATGCTGCAGGTATGATGCTACCCATGCCGATAACTTCAAAGCGGCAGCAATTCCTATAAACCAGCCGGCAAATGAAAAGATTGCCATAATAATTCCCCTGCGAATGCCTTTTACAACCGCAATGATAATAAGCACGAGAAAAACAATGTCAATCCACATTTATTTTCAGAAATGTTTGCAAAACTATTTTGCCAAAAGCGTTCTTACCATTGCGCTGATCGTTTTCCCGTCTGCCTTTCCGGCCAACTGTTTGGTTGCTGCACCCATTACCTTCCCCATGTCTGCAGGTGAGGCGGCGCCGGTGTCTGCAATGATTTTGATGAGCAGCTCTTTCAGCTCTTCTTCCGACAGTTGCTTTGGAAGGAATGCTTCAATAACTTCTATTTCTTCCTGCTCTTTTTGGGCAAGATCTGCCCTGTGCTGCTGCTGGAATATTTCCAGCGAGTCTTTGCGCTGCTTAACGAGCTTCTGCAGCATTTTGATCTCTTCATCTGCTGATATCTGCCCTCCTGCGCCTTCAGCAGTCTTGGCTATGATAATAGCAGCCTTTATAGCCCGCAACCCTCTCAGTTTTTTTTCATCTTTTGCGAGCATAGCCTGTTTCAACTGCTCATTAATATTTTGTTCCAGTGCCATAGATAAAAATGATTTATTATTTACTTCTTATTTTTCCAGCAGCTCTCTTGACCTCTTATAAAATTCTGCCGCAAATGTTTTCAGCGAGGTTACCAGTTCCTGCTGATGGGTAGCTCTACTGTAAGTATCTGCCATGGTCATTAGCGTCTGGTAAAAGAAATCGCCCATTTCATCCATCATCATATCCTTTGTCCAGAGGTCAATGCGCAGCGCCGACTTTTCCTGTCCGTCCCAGAAAGCAAGCATCATTGCCTTGGCTTTCTGGGCCTCCTCTGCATTGCTGTTCGAAGCGCCCCAGCTTATTTGCTGCGGGATTTTATCTGCGTCTAAATGCACGTCAATTGTAATCTGAGATTGTTGCATGAAAATATTGCTATAAAATTATGCGCAAATGTAAGAAGGGATCGGCTATTTATGATATCTGGTTTGTTTGTCCGGGAAAGCTATTTGAACTGCGGAGACATAAGGTTTCCCAAAGGATTTATCGTCTATCGTTCCTTCCCATTCATGTTAAAAAATGTATTGACTCATTTTCCTTCCTTAATCCAGCTATTCTTTCTTTCGATCTTTGAATAAGCTGTGCTCTTAATTTTTCATCCTTAGATAGTTTTATCATTTTACCGGCTATATCTTCACTGTTTCCAGGATCCGCATACAGCACCGCCTCTCCACCGGTCTCCGGCACAGCGCCAATATCATAAGTGATAGCCGGGACATTGCATTGCAGCGCCATTGCCGTTGAGTAGCCTGTAATATCGTTTTCCGGCAGGCAGATATAAGCCATGGCCGCTTTAATAAGTGTTGCCTGCTCCGCTGCAGTTGCAGAAGAAATGACTTTTATATCATCGCGGTATTTATACTTTTGTAGAAGTGCCCTGATCTTTGGAGCATCTTCGGGGTTGGCAAGCAACAGCTGCATATTGCTTTGCTGCCATTTCTTAAATAAAGAAAAGGCTTTCAGCATATTTACTATACGTTCCCCGGAAGTGTCTTCAGCATTTACAATAAAATATTCTTTCCCCCCTGCTAATTCCTGCTTTAAAGATTCTCTTTCTTCCCAGGTGGCAGGCGCATATAATTCACCGGGCAACAGCCTTGCAATGATCACGCACTCTGCATCCATACCGCGTTTGATCAAAAGATCCTTCATGTAAACAGACGGTACAATCCACCTGTTCACTTTCCTCAGCTCATCCGATGTTGTTTGCTGCAGGTCCGTTACCAGCATATATTCCGGGATGGACAGCCCTGTTGCGGATGCTCCTCCGGATATAAGCAGGCCAGGCGGCTTTTTTTTCACTATTGATTTTACATCCGAAATGAATTTTTTTCTCGCGATCGGTTTCAGGAGGTGTGGTATATCAATCTGCAGGAAAGAAATACCCTGCGGGAGATGCTGGGTATAACTACTATCATTTGATAACAATTCAATCTGCATATCAGGAGACCCGGCGCACAGGATAGAAATAATATTGTATACAAAATCATATTTTTTTTTCTCTTTTGATAAAGATGGGTGGTATTGACTTATGGTTACCAGCATGTAATACAATGATTTAAAGAGAGTAATTTTTTGAAAAGATACCAACTCTTTCGTATTTTTGCTTACACTCAAATTCTTACATGGAGTATAATACCACGAGGAATCATCTTATCATGCGCGAATATGGACGCCATATTCAAAAGATGATTGATTTTGTAATCACTATAGAGGACAGGGAAAAAAGGCAGAAAAATGCCCAGGCGCTCATTGAGCTTATGGGATTTCTTAATCCGCATTTGAAAAACGTAGAAGACTTTCGCCATAAATTATGGGATCACCTTTTTTTAATATCCGATTTTAAGCTGGATGTTGATAGTCCGTATCCTATTCCCACCCGGGAAACGCTGAAGGCAAAGCCTGAGCAGCTTCCTTATCCTAAAAGATATCCGCGTTACTCTCATCTGGGTAAAAACCTTGAGCTGGTCATTAACAAGGCCCTGAAAGAAGATAATGCCGAAAAACGCTCCGGGTTTGCCAATGCTATTGCTTATTATATGAAGCTTGCCTATAACACCTGGCACAAAGAGCTGGTGCATGATGATGCCATAAGAAATGAGCTGAACGCTATAACAGACGGCAGCCTCGAATTTACCAATACACCTTTTGTAAAAGCTTACAGGGAGCGTGAAGGAAGGGATAATAACCGGTTTCAACGTGGCAAAAACAATAATTTTCAACAGCGTAATGGCAATGGCAGGAATGACAGGAGCGGCAAAGGGGGAGGTAAGCACTTCAAAAAACGATTCAAATAGCATCTACGCTGCTAAAAATAATATAACCCCGGTGGTTTTGAACCAATGCCGGGGTTTTATATTTGCAAACATTCTATCAAACCATGCATTCCTTTGAAGTAACAGGCGGACAACGGCTAAAGGGAGAAATTACTCCCCAGGGAGCCAAAAACGAAGCGCTGCAGATCATCAGCGCAGTATTGCTGACGCCGGAAAAAGTGACCATAAGCAATATACCGGATATCCTTGACGTGAACCTGCTGATCGAATTGCTGGAGGAGATGGATGTGAAGGTAGAAAGAAAAGACAGGCATACCTGTATCTTCCAGGCAGATGATGTGAATGTAGATTATCTGCGCAGTGAGTCATACCGCAAAAAAAGCGGGCGCCTTCGCGGGTCGGTGATGCTGGCGGGTCCCTTGCTGGCGCGCTTCAGAAAAGCTTTTATCCCCAGGCCGGGGGGAGACAAGATAGGCAGGCGCCGGCTTGACACCCATATAACAGGTTTTGAAAAGCTGGGCGCTACCTTTAATTATCATCCTGAAGACGGTTTCTTTCATCTTGAGGCTGTACAGCTTTCCGGCGCTTATATGCTGCTGGACGAGCCTTCGGTAACGGGCACTGCCAATATTGTAATGGCGGCAGTATTGGCAAAGGGAACAACTACTATTTATAATGCCGCATGCGAGCCTTATCTTCAGCAACTCTGCCGGATGCTGAACAGGATGGGCGCTAAAATAAGCGGCGTAGGGTCTAATTTACTGACGATAGAAGGAGTGGGATCGCTTTCAGGGACCTCGCATGCCATGCTGCCTGATATGATAGAAGTAGGCTCTTTTATCGGACTTGCTGCCATGACCCAAAGTGATATTATTATCAAAAATGCAGGTGTAGCGCATCTCGGACAAATCCCCGACAAGTTCCGTCAGCTGGGCATCCGGATGGACATTACAGGAGATGATATTCATATTCCTGAGCAGGAAGTATATGAGATACAGACTTTTTTAGATGGCTCTGTAATGACTATTTACGACCATCCCTGGCCAGGCTTCACCCCCGATCTGCTGAGCATAGTATTAGTGGTAGCTACCCAGGCAAGAGGGTCAGTGCTGATACACCAGAAAATGTTTGAGAGCAGGTTGTTCTTCGTTGACAAGCTGATAGACATGGGCGCCCAGATCATATTGTGTGATCCTCACCGTGCTGCAGTCATCGGGTTAGGGCGGGAGCAGCAACTGAGAGGCATCACGATGAGCAGTCCCGATATCAGGGCAGGTGTAGCGCTGCTGATCGCAGCGCTAAGTGCCGAAGGAAAAAGCATTATTCAAAACATAGAGCAGATTGACCGTGGCTATCAGTATATTGACCAGCGATTGACGGCTCTTGGAGCCGGAATCAAGCGGATATGACTGGCGTGAAGGTGATACGTAAAAGCGTGTTTTACGTTTATCGTTTGGCGTTATCGTCTCTCTTTCGACGTCTCACTTTCCACGAAATTATTTTCTTTAGAAACGGGCTAAGCATCACTTTATGAGCTCAAACAAAATCATCATCATCACTGCACCTTCAGGGGCCGGCAAAACCTCTATTGTACGTTATCTTTTAAAAAAATACCCGGCAAAACTGAATTTTTCCATTTCGGCTACTACCCGGAAAGCGAGGGAAGGAGAAGTAAATGGAAAAGACTATTATTTTATAGGAGAAGATCTGTTTAAAACAAAGATCCATAACAATGAATTTGTGGAGTGGGAAATGGTATACGAAGGCAAATACTATGGTACCCTGCAGTCTGAAATAGAAAGGATCTGGGCTGAAGGGAAAACGCCCGTACTTGATATTGATGTGAAAGGCGCATTAAGGATCCAGGAACGATATCCCGAATGCTCATTGTCCATTTTTATCCAACCCCCGTCAGTAAAAGAACTGAAGAAAAGACTGGAAAGCAGGGGGACGGAAACGGCTGAGTCGCTTGCTGCGAGAGTAAACAAAGCTTCTTACGAACTTTCTTTTAAAGATCATTTTAACCATACTGTCGTAAACAGTAATCTGCAAAATGCCTGTGCCGAAACAGAAAAGCTGATCAATACTTATATAGACCAGTAAGATAGTTTCAGGTTACCTGTCTTATCCCCTACTACTTATAATATGGTAATTTTCAATGTCTTTACTGCAAAAAATTACATCAAATGATTATTTTTGAACAACTATGAATGAATTTGGGCTCTTAAAGATCATCGGGATCATCATTACCCTCCTGTTTGTAGGCTTTTTTGCCGGCATACAGGTTGCATTCATTTCTGCCAACAAGTTTTCGTTTGAATTAAAAAGAAAACAGGGACTGCGGAGCGGAAGGGTTTTGGCACAATTGCTTGAACATCCGGTAAGGTTTACAGGGACAACTATCTTGGGATTCACCCTTTGTATAGTAATATATGGATTACTGGTAGGGCAGGTTTTATCCCCTCTCTGGGATTATATAGAACAACATCTGAGCTCATCTTTCTCTGCATATATCAAATACCTGAGACTGATTTTTGAAACCCTGCTTTCATCTCTCATTCTTATCATTATACTATTTTCTTTTAAGGCTTTTTTCCGTGCAAAGAATGATTCTGTTTTATCGCTCTTTGCCCAATTGGGCATACTTGATTTTTTTCACGGATTGCTTTATCCTGTAGCTTCATTCTTCATCAGCTTATCAGAATGGTTTTTGAAATACCTGTTCAACGTCAGGATGGCTGAGCAGAAAGATTCCATAATCGCAGTAGACCTGGAGACATTTGTTCAGCAAAACAAGGATCAGTCTGATGGTTCACAGGATATCAACACCCAGCTTTTTGAAAATGCGCTTCTGCTGCCTTCCGTTAAAATAAGACAATGCCTTATTCCCCGGAAGGAAATTGAGTCAGTAGATATTGCTTCTTCTATAGAAGAGCTCAAGGAAAAGTTTATCGAAACCAAATTGAGCAGGCTGGTGGTATACCAGGAAAATATTGATAATATTCTCGGCTATGTGCATCAGATTGAGCTGTTCAAAAACCCAACCGACATTAAAGCCATCCTCATGCCGATCCCGGCCGTACCTGAAAGTATGAGCGCAACGGATCTTATCAGCAAGTTTACAAAAGAGCAAAAAAGCATAGCCTGGGTAGTGGACGAATTTGGAGGCACTGCCGGGATCATTACCATGGAAGATCTGCTTGAGGAAATTTTTGGAGAAATACGGGATGAATACGATACCGACAGGTTTGTAGAAAAACAAATTGCTGACAATGAATTCATTTTTTCCGGGAGAATGGAGCTTGATTACCTCAATAAAAAATATCATTTCGACTTTAATGAGGCCGGATCCGAAACACTTTCCGGCTATATCATCAACAATCATGAGATGATCCCTAAAATAAAAGAAAGGATCATTATTGACAGTTATGAATTTGACATCATCAATGTGAGCGACACCCGTATTGAAATGGTGAAAGTAAAACGGCTGAAATAGTGAATGGGCAATGATGAATAAGGAAATAAACGTCAATGATAGAACGTTAAAATCTTACTGCTTACCCTTTACCACCTGTTGCAACCTGCACCCGTGAGAAGCGAGACGATAGACGTAAGCCACCGCCTGTGCAATCTGATATCTGAAACCTGTAACTTTCTTCACCACCTGTCTGCGCTTGCAGCTTCCATGTCCTGCTTATACTTCTCCGGTATATTTCCACTGATAAGGCAGCCGGGGTCAAGCGAAGGAAAAATATCTTCAAACGTTCTTACCTCATTCATGAACACGCGGCGGTAAATATGCGAGCGGGTGAGCTGCTTATAATTGTCGAGCCCGGCAGCGCCTGTGAGCTCAATAAACGTTTTAATAGTATCCTCATGGTAGTTGGCTACCCGTTGTTTTTTGTCTTCTACAACCAGCCCCACTGTCAGGGAAGGATCCTGTGTGGCAACGCCTGTAGGACACTTATTGGTATTGCATTGCAGCGCCTGTATGCAACCAATCGCCATCATCATGGCTCTTGCGCTGTTGCAGGCATCGGCTCCCAGTGCTATTGCTCTCAGCAAGTGAAAGCCGGAGAGTATCTTGCCCGAAGCTATCACAGTGATATGATGCCTTATCCCGAAGCCCACCAGCATGTTATGCACAAAAGCCAGGCCATCCATCATAGGAGCGCCAACATAGTTGGAAAACTCCTGGGGTGCTGCGCCTGTTCCCCCTTCCCCTCCGTCTACGGTGATAAAATCAGGATATATATCAAGCGCTACCATGGCTTTGCATATACCCACAAATTCGCTCTTTCTGCCGATACATAATTTAAATCCTGTTGGTTTGCCCCCGGATAGGGTTCGTAGTTCCTGTATAAAATTTATCAGCCCCTTAGGGGTATTAAAAGCGCTATGATAGGGCGGCGAATAAACGGTGGTATATGGCTCAACATGCCTGATAGCGGCAATCTCCGGTGTATTTTTCTTAGCGGGCAATATTCCACCATGTCCCGGCTTTGCGCCCTGTGAGATCTTTAGCTCCACCATTTTGATCTGTGGACTGTTTACATTTTTCCGGAATATTTCTTTTGAAAAGCGTCCCTGTTCATCTCTGCAACCGAAATACCCGGTACCTATCTGCCAGATAATATCCCCGCCATGCTTTAAATGATAGGGGCTTATGCCACCTTCTCCGGTATTATGTGCAAACCCGCCGATCTTCGCGCCCGCATTCAATGCCTCTATCGCATTGGGGCTAAGCGAGCCAAAGCTCATGGCTGAGACATTAAAAATACTTGCAGAATAAGGCTGGGAGCAATCTTTATTGCCGATGGTCACCCGTGGGTGATGATCGAGTGTATTAAAATCTTTAGGCGCAATGGAATGGCTCATCCATTCGTAACCTTCCTCGTATACGTTTAAAGGAGTGCCGAATGGCATGGTATCAGTCTGCCGTTTGGCACGCTGATAAATAGTAGACCGGTCAATACGGTTAATAGGTCGGCCATCAATATCCGATTCCACAAAATACTGGTACATTTTAGGGCGCAGGTCCTCCATCCAATACCGCATCCTGCCAAGCACCGGGTAGGTGCGCATGATAGAATGCCTGGTCTGGATCATATCATATATACCCATCCCTGTTAATAACAGTACTATCCCTAAAAGTATCAGCCACCATTCACTTACCCAATACACAAGAAGTGCCGTAATAACTATCGCTGTTAAAGCCGTAATTATAAATCCCCTGCGCATGTTGTATTTTTTGAAGAGGTACAAAAGTATAGAATAAAAGAGGGATAGGATGTAAGACATAAGGCTCTTATAGCCTATGCCTTATGCCCTACACCTTACTTCTTTTTATTTTTGGAAGAATCCAAAACACCAATTACCTTTGCCGCCGTTCATGACAAAAATGATAAAACATACAAAGCGCACAAAGAAACAATTCCTCATCGGGAAAGGTTAAGAAGTGTATTGTATGACAAAATATATTCAAGGCCTTTCCTGAATGGAAAGGCTTTTTTATTTTTCATTATATTAAAACTAAAAACAAACCAAAATGAAAGTTGCGGTAGTAGGAGCCACCGGCTTAGTAGGCTCTAAAATGTTACAGGTTCTTGCAGAAAGGAATTTCCCGGTTACGGAATTGATCCCCGTTGCCTCAGAAAAATCAATCGGAAAGGAAGTGGAGTTCAAGGGTAAGAAATATAAGGTAGTGAGTGCAGCTGATGCTATCGCAGCCAAACCGGATGTGGCTATATTTTCTGCCGGAGGAAGCACGTCTCTTGCGCTTGCGCCACAGTTTGCCGCAGCAGGCATAACAGTTATTGACAACTCTTCAGCATGGCGCATGGATCCTACCAAAAAGCTGGTGGTGCCTGAAATAAATGCAGATGCCCTGACTAAAGAAGATAAAATAATCGCAAATCCCAATTGCTCAACCATACAAATGGTGGTGGCTTTAAACCCACTGCATAAAAAATATGGTATCAAAAGAATAGTGGTAAGCACTTACCAGAGTGTGACCGGCACGGGAGTAAAGGCAGTGGAACAGCTTCACGGGGAAAGGAATAAATCGGTAAAAGGAGAAAATGGCGAATACCCGATGGCATATAAATACCCGATTGACCTGAATGTGATCCCGCAGATAGATGTGTTTGTTGACAATGGTTACACCAAAGAAGAAATGAAAATGGTGAATGAAACCAAAAAGATCATGCGGGATGATAATATACGCGTAACGGCCACTACAGTTCGTATACCGGTAATGGGAGGTCACAGTGAAAGCGTGAACGTGGAGTTTGAAAAAGATTTTGAGCTGGCTGATGTAAAAAGCCTTTTGGAAAAAGCGCCTGGTGTAGTAGTGGCTGATGACCCTGCCAATGCGGTATACCCCATGCCTAAAGACGCCCATGAAAAGGACGAGGTGTTTGTAGGAAGACTACGAAGAGATGAAACACAACCCAATACTTTAAATATGTGGATTGTGAGCGATAATCTCCGTAAGGGCGCTGCAACCAACGCGGTGCAGATAGCGGAATACCTGGTGGAGAAGGATTTGTTGTAAGCGATATAATATTTCTGATAAAAGTGCAGGGCTGGCGGATACGGTCCTGCACTTTTTATTTGGCCCTGCCTGACCATTAGATTTATATTTACAGTATGCAGTATGAATTACTAAAATATCTAAGGTGCCCAATAACTAAAACGGAACTGCGATTTGAATTAATAAGGGAGTTTGAAAAGAAATATCTTGATGTATCAATTTCTGAAATTTGCGACGGCATCTTGTTTTCTGAAACCGGTTTTGTATTCCCCGTAATTGATGGCATTCCCAGGATGCTGATAGAATCCTTTTATGATTATTCAGACTTTTTAAAAGCGCATTTACCGGCGTATCAGCAAATTAAATTAAGCATTGAAACTAATTACAAAGACCTTCTCAATCATTGCGCTGCCAAAAACAGAAAAACAAAAGAAAGCTTTGAACTTGAATGGGGCTTTTTAAATGTACACAAAAATGATAAAATATGGCATGAAGACATTTCAGCGCTTTTAACAGTTTTTACTGAGGAAACTGACAAAAACGTAGAAGATTTTGCGGACATGGAAATAATAGACGTTGGTTGCGGGCATGGTGTTATGACTAGTAAAATTGGTGAAATTTCAAGACTTGCAATAGGAGTTGAGCTTAGCAGATCAATTGAGAACGCTTATATAAATAACCAATGCCGGAAGGCATGGTATGTGCAGGGCGATTTACAATTTCTTCCATTTGAGGACTCAACCTTTGAGCTGCTATACTGCAGCGGTGTTATTCATCATACCAATAATGCCAAACTTTCTTTCTTATTAATTGAGTCGGTAATTAAGAATCACGGGCGAATTTGCTTATGGTTGTATCATCCGCAAAAAGATAAGCTCCACAACATATTTTTATTGCTAAGGAAATTTACGAAAAGAGTGCCCGTGAAATCAGCTTTTGTCTTACTAAGTATTTTTGTGTTTCCGCTCTCTTACCTAATAAAAAGATTTAAAAGAAAAAATGCTCCTAATTACAGGGAAGAAATGATTGATTTATTAGATCAGTTTACGCCGGAATACAGGTTTGAAATCCCTCATGAATTGGCTGAGACCTGGTTAAAACAAAAAAAATACGCTAACATTAAGATTACTACGGAGAATAAATTCGGTTTTTCAATTGTTGGAGACAGGGAATAGCGGATTATTTACTGCCCCGGAGCTCACCTAATGGAAGTACTACCGCTAAAAGCAGATACACTTAAATGTAATAGTTGTAAAGCGCTTTTCAGTAAGAGAAATTTATAATAAGTGTGCCATTTGCCGGTTTCGACACAACCTGCAACCTTAAACTTTATAACCTGTACAACCACTACCTGAAAAATTTCCTTTCAAATAACCAGCCCAAAGGTTTCGGCCGGGCATATTTTAGCCCGAATTGCTCAATGCTTTTTACCTTGAGGTATTCGATAGCTTCCTCAATAGAATCGGTGAATAATATCAGGTGGGTATCGTCAGGGGAAATTGTGCCTGCCACTTTCAGGTGCTCTATATATTCCGTCAGCTTCTTATGAAAGTCTTTACAGAACACTATAATAGGAAAGGATTGCACTACTTTGGTTTGAACCAATGTCAGTGCTTCAAAAAACTCATCCATTGTACCAAATCCCCCGGGCATGACGATGAAAGCATAAGAGTATTTCATCAGCAGGGTCTTGCGCACAAAAAAGTACCGGATATTGACCCACTTGTCAAGATAGGGATTGGGTTTTTGTTCAAACGGTAAAATAATATTACATCCTACTGATTTTCCACCCACCTCTTTGGCGCCGCGGTTTGCTGCTTCCATAATGCCTGGGCCACCACCCGTCATTATAGTAAACCCCAGTTTAGCCGTTTCACCTGCAAGCTTTTCGGTAAGCTTATAATATTCATGATCTTCCTTAAACCTGGCTGACCCGAAAATAGTAACACAGGGCCCTACAAAATGCAGCGCCCTGAACCCTCTGATAAATTCCCTGACTACCTTAAATGTAAATGTTAATTCTTCCCGGCGGGATTGCGGTCCTTCTAAAAACTTAATTTCCGACTTTGTAGCTTTCGACATAGAGCTGTATATATTGCGCTCCAAACCTACCGGATTTTTTTGATCTGGTCTTTTTCTCTGTAAGACATTATGTCATTATTCTGTATTTTTGAGGCAAGCGGTTGATAATCATAATCCTTTTAATATAAAATAGAGGGTTTGGCATATAAACGGGTTCTTTTTTTGGACTATGATTAAATGGCATTTATTTTGACAATAGAAGATATTAAAACAGAAAAGGTTATGAAGATAAAAGTTGAAGAAAAAATTATAGCTCCCAGGGAGGTGATCGTAGGGGACCCCGACGCTAAAGTGCTGATAATGGAATACGGTGATTATGAGAGCCAGGAAACAGCTAAAATACATGCCGTAATTGTAGAGATACTCGAAGCATTCAAAGGAAAGGTCAAGTATAATTTCAGGCATTTCCCCATGACGAAAATTCACCAGCGCTCTTTCAAGGCTGCCGAAGCGGCAATAGGTGCTGCACAGGAGGGCAAATTTTGGGAAATGCATAATATTTTACTCCGGCATCAGCGGACCCTCGGCACCATCAGCCTGAAAGAATATGCCCGTGAGGCAGGGGTAACCGGTAAACATTTTCTTGATGACCTGATGAACTCTAAGTTTGGATGGTATGTAAGAGACGATCAAACCCAGGCCGTGGATGCCGGCGTTACAGAAGTTCCGGCGATCTTTATCAATGGAGAACGTTTTGAAGGAAAGCCTACCTTTCAAAATCTATCGGCTGCTATATCACAGGCCTTAAAGAGCCGGAAGAAAGTATCGCAACGGGCGTGAAAATAAAACAGCGGTAATAATTAACTAACAAGTAAAGAGTCAGATGACTGCTGATAGAAATATTCAATACAAAATGAATATAATTAAAACGGACTAACATGTTACCATCGGGTGGATAGATAAGCCGGTTAAGGGCAATCTTCCACCCGATAGTAATCAAATTAAATTATTTATCCCACCAAAGCTTACTGCTTAATGTTCTACCCTTTGGTGTGTTACTATTGTATCTTATCTCCTTACTTGCATATAATAAGGATCTTGGTATAACCCCCCCGGTCACATTTCCACTCGGTGCAGTTAATTCAGGTATACCTGTTCTCCTCCAGTCTGTCCATGATTCTGCTCTTAAAAATAAGGCGATATATTTCTGGGTCATAATATCCTGCAAGGTAATATCGTCTGATGTTTTTTCTACTGTTGAGGCGTATGCTTCACTTTGTACTGTATAATTTAAATTAGCTTTTACTGCTGCATTATAAGCCGCTGCTGCTGCATCTTTTTCTTCCTTTTGAAACTGAGCTTCTGCCTCAATAAACTTCAATTCGTAATAAGTCATTAAAGGAACAGGAGAGTTTTCAGAGCCATACAAACTGCCAAGTTTCTTGCTATCTGTAGCATAATAGGCAGCATATCTGGGGTCATTGGCGTTTTGTAATAATGTTTGCAAATAACCATCATAAGTAATGTCACCTCCTCTTTGATCATCAAATTGATGAGTTGGATTTTGTGAATTAACACTGGATCCGCTAAAAGGTACAATAGCATTATCTTCATTTCCGGTAAAAGCGTCAGGTATTTCATTTATCACAGAGTCGTAATAAGCCGCATTTACTTTTGCAAGATGAATAAAGCTGCGGGCTTTTAGAGCGTGTGCCAACATTTTCCATTTATCCATATCGCCTGAATAAATATAATCTTCACTACCAGGCACTGAAGCACCTGCATCACCTTCTTCTATTTCACCAATGCTTGAATTTAATAAACTAAATATCTGGTTGTAAATAGATTCCTGTGTATCAAATGCTGCATTTTTACTGTCATTCCCTTTAAATGCTTCCGTATATGGAATATCCCCCCATAAGTCTGTAGCTCTCTGTAAAAAATTAGCCATTAATATCTGAGCAACCGCATGATAATATTTTTGATTCAATTCGCCTGATTTTACAATTAAATCATAATTATTATTCATCAGTCCTGAATAAAATCCAAAGCTCCACATATTATCAATATCATCAGGAGAGATATTATAGATACCTGCAGAATAGGATTGATTGGCTGCTCCGGTTACCTGCTGCATAAAAATGGAAGGGAACCTGGATTCATCACCACCATATTCATAGCCTGAAGCGAGTATGATGGGAGCCAGCATCAGTGATGGAGTGGGATCCTTAAGTTGCGTAGGATCATCATTTACCCCGTCATAAAAAAATTTTTTTGTGCAGGAAGATAGGACAACAACAGCTAACATACAGGCTGTTATATAAGTCTTATTTGAATATTTCATTATTATCTTTTTAATAGTCAGAAAAAATTACCGGATTAAATATGATTATAATTTTAATTTCAGATTTAACCCAAATGATGCTGTGCCCGGCATATTAAAATAATCAATTCCCTGTGCGCTGGTGGCGCCCGTTAAACTAGTTTCCGGATCAATTCCATTGTACGGTGTCCATACAATAATATTTCTTACAAAAACACCTAAAGATGCCCCCTTAATAAAACGTCTTCCATTTAAGTACGAAGAAAGATCATAAGAAACACTGGCTTCTCTTAGTTTCACATAAGAAGCATCTTCAATAAACGCTTCATTTAATTGGCCAAATCCGCCACCATTTCCCATGTACCAGTCTTCATTTAAAGGAACAGAATTTTTGTTTACTGCACCGGCACCAGCCACTTCATTTCCATTATTGTCATCATGCACCAGTTCGCCTGCTTCATTTAAATGTCCTAGTACACCCTGGAACAAATGCATTTCCCCTCTGTTATTGGTAAGATTCGATGTTCCAATCGCGGTCAGGGACCCTCTTGTTCCGTCCCACATCATTCCTCCGTGTTTCCAATCAAAAAGAGCATACAGTGAAAGTCCTTTGTATGTAATCGTATTTCCAAATCCGAGAAGGAATTTGGGGTTAGTATTACCTAAAAACATTTGTACAGCAGGCGCAATAGGATAATACTGTGCATCACCCGGTCTGTCTTCCACAACTATATTTCCCTGCTTATCCCGTGCATACCCGTACCCAAATATTGAAGCTGCTCCATACCCGGCTATCTGCGAAATAGTAGTACCCGTAAATCCATTCAGATCAATTTGTTCAACACCTTCGGCCAGCTTTAATATTTTATTTTTATAACTGCTGAAATTTACAAAGGCATCCCACCTGAAATTTTTTGAAAGAGCCGGTGTAGCCGTTAATTGTAATTCTATTCCCCTGGTTTGAATTGAACCGGAATTAATAACCTGTGAATTATAGCCTGTACTGGCTGCTGTCGGGGCACTTACGATTAAGTCTTGTCCTTTGGAATAATAACCGGTTGCATCTAATCCTAACCTGTTATTGAAAAACTGCAAATTTAACCCTACTTCATAAGAAGTAGTTTTTTCAGGCTTTAAATCAGGGTTGCCCAGGTAAGAAACTCTTCCAAAACCAGCAACGCCATCATTTGGATATGTAATACCGGAAGTATACCCATCAGAAAATGTTGCTTTTGTGTAAAATCCATTTAAGGCAAATGCCGGAGCATCTTTTCCTACCTGAGCTGCTGAAAGCCGTAATTTACCATAACTGAGTATACCACCCTTTAATCCATTCAATTGGGTAAATACAAAGCTCAAATTGGCAGATGGATAGAAAAATGATCTTTTATCAGGAGGCAATGTTGAAGACCAGTCATTCCTGCCCGTGATTTCAAGCATAAGAAGTGAGGCATAGTCGAAGTTTAAATCAAAATATACTGCCGACCTTCTATATGGGGTTACAAAATTGGATGATTTTACCACTGTGGCATTATCCATATTATCATAGTCGGAAGCTACAAGGCCATCTCCCTGGGTATATAGTTCGTTTAATTCTGTAGCATACAGGTTTTGCCCGATTTTTCCATCAAACTTAAAATTATCAGAAAGCTTTTTTGAATATGCTAAAATCAGGTCTGAATTCAAACTGGTATAAGTAAACCTGTCGTAAAAAATTCGGCCTCCGGAATATTCACTCGAACCAATATCATAATATTGATGCCGGTTATCCTGGTAAACATCTGTTCCCAGACGATAAAGGGCACTGAAGCCTGCGCCGATATTATAATCAAGCTGAACATTTCCAATAACCCTGTTCAAATCGGTTGAAAAAGGTGTTTTATTTATTGTCCAGTAAGGATTGTCATATATACCCAATTCACCGTTAAACCTGTATGCTCTCTGAAGCCCTGCATAATCGCTGCTTACAGGAAATAAATATGCCTTGGGATCCTTGCCGTCTGTAGCGCCATTAGAGTTATCAAAATTAATAGGCGTTCTTGTCAGCCCGAGCATAATTCCTGATGTATTACTACCATTTTGCGGTTGGGTACTGGTACTCCTTGTATAAATAATACTTGTAGATACCTTAATTTTTTCAGACACTTTTAATGATCCTGCAAAACTTAAGGAATTCCTTTGATAAGATTGAGTGGGTACTATAGAATTCTGATAAAGATTTGTATACCCCATTCTATAAGTTACCATTTCATTTCCCCCGGAAAATGAAATAGAGTTTGTAAAAGAAGGCGCAGTTCTAAAAAACTGCCGCATATTATCATAGGGTGTAAAAGGAATTTTTGCCCGCGGGTCAGATTTGCCAACCAGTTCTCCATGCACATCAAATTCGTTGGGTTCACCAGTCCAAAATAAAGTATCAGCTTTTGCACCCCATGAGTATCTGTTAGAAGAAGGATATGTTCCAATGGCGCCCCCTAAGCCTTTTACCCATTGATTCTGTAATCCCGGATACCTGTTAACCTTGTCAAAAGCTACTGTAGAATTGAATTCAACCTGCATTTTGCCTGCTTTACCGCTTTTAGTTGTAATAATAATAGCGCCATTTGCAGCACCAATACCGTACAAAGCAGCGGCAGCAGGTCCTTTTAAAACAGTAATGCTTTCAATATCATTTGGGTTTATATCTGCTCCTCTATTAGTGTTTGTTGTCCCAAATAATACGTTGTTTGTTCCATCAGCCGGATCACCGGAATAATTTTGTCCGTTGTCAATAGGAACACCATCAATAACAAAAAGGGGTTGGTTATCGCCGGTTATTGAGTTTGCTCCACGAAGCTGAATATACGAAGCTCCACCCGGCGTTCCCGTAGATGATGTAACCTGAACACCGGCAATTTTACCAGAGAGCGCTTTAAGCGCATCAGTCTGCGATGCTTTTTCAAGGGCATCAGCATTGATGGTCTGGGCTGCATAACCTAAATCGTTTTTACTCCTTTTTACACCTAAAGCAGTTACTACTATCTCCTGTAAATTAGATGAAGCGGAAAGAACAACAGATACGGAAGTTTGATTTTTGATCAAAATATCCTGGCTGATAAAACCGGCAGCGCTAACAGTAAGCGTAGCTCCCGAACCAGCCTGAATACTGAATCTGCCATCCTGATCTGCAGCAACGCCCGTGGAAGTGCCTTTTTCTCTGATTGATGCAAAGGGAATGGGACTCCCTTTATCATCCATGACCTGACCGGTTACAGTCTTTGTTTGTGACCATGCAAATACCGAGCATAGTATTAGCATTGCCAATAGTGACATTGTTTTTCTCATGATTTATAAAATTTTGAAGCGACAAAGATATAAAGAATTGTTAACCTTAGATTTTTTGTCAAATTTTTAAGATTTACAACCCCAGCTTTAAGGACAAAATATAATCCTGTATTGCTGCTTAATACACCATCCGGCCTTAAACGATATGCACTAATAAATATTTTACCTTTTGATAAAAAAGCTGATAATCCGGGAGTTATGCTAACAATTGTTAGCAAGCAGGATTGCTGCCGGTTTAGAAAAGTCCATTAACTTAACAATGTGTTAACTTTTTTTACTATTCTCCGACTGGTGCATTACAATCAGCAAAACCGGCAATAAAACAAGATTTGTAACTGTAGCGGAAAGCAAAGTAAGCGATGTAAGCCATCCCAATGCCTGGGTGCCTCCAAAACCGCTGAACATAAAAATGCTGAACCCTGCTATAAGCACTAATGAGGTATATATAATACTAATACCGGTATGGTGGATGGTCTGGAGGATCGTTGGCTTTACCTGTTGCCCGTGTTCAGGCAACTGCTGACGGTAGGTGACCAGGAACCGGATAGTTACATCAATGGCTATGCCCAGAGCAATACCGAATATCAGCACCGTGGAAGGCTTTAGCGGAACCCCGACCCAGCCCATGATGCCTGCAGTAAGCATTAAGGGAATGATATTGGGAATTAACGAACAGATAAGGATTCTCAATGACCTGAACAAGTACAGCATGCATAATGAAATAAGCAAAAATGCCCATAGTATACTATCCCTCAGCCCATGTATAATAAAGCGGCTCCCTTCCAGGAAGGTAATGCTCGTACCTGTGAATTCTACATTAAAGCGGGTGGAATCGAAAAGCTGGTCAGACCTTTTTTTGATATCTGCAAGGATCAGCGGCAACTTTTTACTCCCCACATCAGCCATATTCACACTGATCCTTGTTTTTTGCCGGGTACTGTCCATAAAAGCATTCATCAGTTGCCGGAATGCGTTCCCCGAAGCGTTGCTATTACCATCATTTTTTACACGCAGATAATCGCTCACAAATGCGCCGTCAAAAGTATTGGGCATTGAATAATTATTGCTGTCGCCATCATAAAATCCCTGTTTGGCAAACTTTAAGCCTTCCGCCAGTGAGAGCGGCCGTGCCATTTCCTTCCTGGAAGCAATGTACTGCGACAGGGAATCTATCCTTGAAAAAATATCAAGCGCTTTTAACCCGCTGAAGCCATACTTCTTTTTGGTATCAATAATTATTTCCAGCGGCATAATGCCTTTAAAGTTGGTCTCAAAATATTTCAGATCAGTGTAGATCTTATCTGTCTGCGGGATATCGTCTACCATGTGCCCTACGGATACCAGCCTCGTTATGCCCAATACAGCGAATACAATGATCAGCCCCGTAACCATATAGATGATTTTGGTATGGTTAAAAACCCATTTCTCTACTCTTGTCAGCACTATATCCAGCCACCTGCTTTCCAGGTATTTGATATGTCTCATTTTAGGTGGCGGCAAATAGCTCAGCACCGCGGGAATAGTGGCAAGCGATATAAAAAAAATGGCAATAATGCTTATCCCCGCCACAACGCCAAATTCCTTAAGTATAGCGCTTTTGGTCAGTGCAAATACAGCAAACCCTATTGCCGCGGCAATATTGCAAAACAGGGTGATAATGCCCATGCGGTTCACCATTTCCACAAGAGCCGTATGCTTATCTTTTGTATCGGCCCAGGAGGTATGGTATTTATTCAGGAAGTAAATACAATTAGGGATACCGATCACCACTATAAGAGGCGGTACAAGCGCTGTGAGCAGGCTTATATTGTAGTGAAACAGATGCATAACGCCCATGCTCCATATTACCCCGGTGATAACCACGCCGAGGGAAAGTAAGGTTGCGCTGAAAGATCTGAAAAAAAGAATCAATATTATAGCAGATATCAATACAGAGCCTACCAGGAACCATCGCATTTCCTTTTCCACCTTTATCGCCATATTGGTACGGATAAGCGGGAGCCCGCTGATATGCATTTCGGTCTTTTGCTTTTCTCCAAAGCTGTAGGCCAGATCTTCAATGGCTGCTATGACTTTCTCTCTCCCCTTGGTGCCTAAAACATCTTTATTGATCTTAACGGCAATGAGATAAGCTTTGGTGTCAGGATTATATAGCAATCCTTTATAAAAAGGGAGCGAATAAAATACGTTCACCGCACTGTCCAACTGCTTCTGTGAGAGTGCCGAAGCCGGGGAGAAAACCGGTACTACCTGCAACTTCTCCGTGCTGTCATTCTTCACAAGATCAATGGCCCCTGCCACGCTCAGCACAGCTTCTACCTTATCTACTTTTTTAAGGTTATTGCATAAAGCCGCATAATCTTCAAAAACCGCTTTGGTGAAAAGGTCAGCTTTTGTAAACCCTATCACCAGCGTATTGCCATCATCGCCAAACTGCTGCTTAAATGCCAGGTATCTTTTATACAAAGGATTGTCAACCGGGATTGTCCGCACAAACTCATAACTGATCGTTACCTGCTTCCCGTGATACAACATAAATGCCGTGGAAAGCGCTACTATGATCAGCAGGGCAAGCCTGTATTTCAAAACAAATTGTCCGATCTTTTTCCACATTGTAATACGGGATTAGATTTTCAAGAAAGTGCAAAGAAACTTATTTTGACCCGGCCGGAAAACTTTTACCACAAAACCGTCTTATTTTTTTTGATTTTTTCAAACTTCCTGCTCAATACACAGATATTTTAACGAACTTGTTTAAGCTTCCCTATTACGATGCTATAATAATTTAAAATAGCTGTATATGAATTTTATCATTAAACTTATAGTAACTGCGGCGGTAGCATTTGCACTGTCGCGGGTGTTGAAAGGCATTCATATTGACACCTACTGGACAGCATTGGTATTTGCCCTGGTGCTGGCAGTGGCAAATGTAATTTTGAAACCCATATTGGTCCTCCTGACTATCCCCCTTACAATAATTACGCTTGGACTTTTTCTTTTTGTCATTAATGCATTAATGGTGCTGCTGGCGGCGCATTTTGTTAACGGTATAAGCATAGACGGGTTCTGGTGGGCACTGCTGTTCGGGCTGTTGTTGTCAATAGTCTCTTCGCTGCTGTTCAGTGGCAAAACCGAATGACGGCAATAAAATACTGTTTATTATCATATCATAACTGATGCGATTATACGTTTAAAGCAGTAAACGTAAAGTCATCGAAGAAAGGATTAAACATTATAATAACCTGGCATGTTTCAAAAAACCTATAGGTTTGTATATGCATTTTCCTCAAGAGAACTTTACCAAACCTCAGCTGGAACAACTATACAGGGCGCTGCTGCTACCCAGGATGATTGAAGAAAAAATGTTGCTTCTGCTAAGGCAGGGGCGCATCAGTAAATGGTTTAGCGGTATCGGACAGGAGGCTATTGCCGTGGGAGCAACATCTGCAATGCAAACCGATGAGTGGATATTACCACTGCATCGTAATCTTGGCGTATTTACTACCCGCGGGCTTCCGCTGGGCAAATTGTTCATGCAATGGCAGGGCGCCCGGGAAGGATACAGCAAGGGAAGAGAACGGAGCTTTCATTTCGGCGACAGGGAACATCATATCTGCGGGATGATATCTCATCTCGGGCCACAACTGGCAGTAGCAGACGGTATCGGTCTCGCTCATAAATTAGGCCGCCGGGAAAAAGCGGTACTGGTATTTTGCGGGGAAGGGGCTACCAGCGAAGGAGATTTCCATGAAGCGCTCAATGTGGCCGCGGTATGGGAATTGCCGGTGATATTCTTAGTGGAAAATAATGGCTACGGGCTCAGCACTCCCGTAGATGAACAATATAAATGTGCCTCTCTTGTTGACCGTGCCAAAGGCTATGGTATGGAGGGCGTGCAGATTGACGGTAATAATATTCTTGAAGTATATGATACTATAAAAGGAGTAAGGGAATACTGCATTGAGCAGCAAAAGCCTTACCTGGTAGAGTGCATGACCTTTAGAATGCGCGGGCACGAGGAAGCCAGCGGCACGAAATATGTACCGGAAGAGCTTTTGAAAATATGGGACGAAAAAGACCCGGTAAAAACATTTGAGCACTGGCTGCTGAAAGAAAACATTTTAACCACTATAGATATTGAAAGCGCCAAAACAGCATTCAAACGGTATATAGATGAAGAACTGGAAAAAGGACTTGCACATCATGACATTACCCCGGATACAGCACAGGAACTAAAAGACGTATATGCCTTATGGGGAGAAGCAGATAATAAATACACCGTACAGGTCATCAATACGGATGAAGATATAGCGCATTCCCCGTTCCCGCTTCAGCAAAAAAGGCTGGTAGATGCCGTGAGTGACGCTTTGTATCAAAGCATGATCCGGCACAACAATCTCGTATTAATGGGCCAGGATATAGCGGAGTATGGAGGAGTATTCAAAGTAACGGAGGGGCTTGTCAATAAATTCGGAAAAGAACGGGTGCGCAATACACCGCTCTGTGAAAGCGCGATCATAGGCGCCGCCCTGGGACTTAGCATTGAAGGATATAAAAGCGTGGTGGAAATGCAGTTTGCCGATTTTGTGACGATGGGTTTCAACCAGGTAGTAAATAATCTTGCCAAGATACATTACAGGTGGGGGCAGAATGCCGATGTCGTTATACGCATGCCCGCGGGCACAGGCACAGGCGCCGGGCCATTTCATTCACAAAGCAATGAGGCATGGTTTGTGCATACCCCCGGGCTTAAAGTAGTATATCCTTCTTCCCCGCTGGATGCCAAAGGTTTATTGATCGCAGCCATCAATGATCCCAACCCCGTATTATTTTTCGAGCATAAGGCTTTATATCGCAGTATAGAAGGACCTGTGCCTGAAGAGTTTTACGAAGTGACCATTGGTAAAGCCAGGCTGGTGGAGCAGGGCGAAGATATTTCTGTTATTACTTATGGGGCAGGTGTGCACTGGGCGCTGGAGTATGCGGCTAAGCACCCGCAGATCTCTTTTGATATTCTTGACCTCAGAAGCCTCCTGCCTCTTGACTATGATGCCATATCCGCTGCTGTATCGCGAACCGGAAGAGTGCTCGTGCTTCATGAAGATACGCTTACAGGCGGCATAGGCGCTGAAATAGCTGCATGGATACAGGAACACTGTTTTCCGCAGCTCGACGCTCCTGTGATGCGTTGTGCATCGCTTGATACACCCATTCCTTTTAATAAGGAGCTGGAGAAAAATTTCCTGGCAAAAGCAAGATTGGATGAGTGTGTGCAACGGCTTTTGAAATATTAGTGGTATTTCTTTGTGAGAAGCGAAACGATAAATGTGAAACCCTCACGTTTGTCGTTTCACTTCTCACGTTTATTAGCTTCAAAGTTGTTTTTCAATGCAACGATCTGTTAAGTATTGTTTGTGTCAGCAGCTTGTTGAATTTATCGGGTTCTTCAAACGGGATCAAATGACCGGAGTTTTCAAAAATGAAGAGCTGCTTTAAGGGCGCTTTTATTTTGCTGAAATATTGCCTCGCAAGATCGGTGGGGGTATTGTGATCATACTTACCGCAAATTAAAAAAACAGGTATCTTGAATACTGTGTCTGCAGAAAGGAAGTCCACGCTTAATAATTCTTTCCATAAATGTTGCATAGAGAATTGCCCGCCTTTGCTTGCTAAACTGTCATTTATAAGTTCTCTTTCTCCTTTGTCAAGATGTTCAAATAAATATGAAAAACTCTTTGTGTGATACACCCCGCCAAATTGCTCAAGCCATTTTCTTTCTGTATAAACGTATTCTAATGATTTCAGTGGTAAGGAAGGATAGTTTTTTTGTACTTCCCTGAGTTCAGCTACCGCTTTTTTATTATTATTCCGTCTTGCCATTTTTAAGGTAAATGACAGTGATTCCATCTCATTTTTCATCCCGTTTACTACCTGTCCCACCCCGATATATGCGTACAGATCTTCCGGGTAGCGTAAGGCATATTTAACCCCTGTTATTGTACCGGCGGAATGAGCCAAAAGGAAAATTTTATTTTTCCTGAACCGCGTCTTCAATTTACCTACCAGTTCGTGGGCGTCACTTACAATCTGATCAAACGTCATTGACTTATCATCGATTGAATCATTGTAGGAAAGATGTGTGCCGCGCTGATCCCAGTTGACTACCACAAATTTATTTTCCAGATATCTGTTGAATGATCTGAAATAAGCAAATTCCGAAACCCCGGACCTCCGTGCAATATGAGCAAAACAGGATTTGTACTGTCTTTCCCGCGAAAAAATATTTGTTGACTTACACCGCCCAGCTCTACCCTCTCCTGAACATCTACGCTGCGATCCTGACCGTATGACCAGAACCCTGCTATAATCAATGTAATTATTGAAATAATTTTTTTCATTTTGAAAAGTTAAATTCTTCACTGATGGTAATGAGCTGATCACTACGCTTATTAACAAATCTTATACCTCTTTCCCGGCGACCCCTATCTTTGCCTCATGGGACATAAAAAACTGATCCGGTTTGAAGCCATTAAGTCTTTTCCCAATGTATTGCAGTATCCAGAAGGAATGCAGGGGAAATGGAATGCTTTTTTCGGGAATGACAACCCTGTTACGCTGGAACTGGCCTGCGGCAAGGGAGAGTATACTGTGTCGCTTGCAAGGCAGTATCCGGACAGGAACTTTGTCGGGGTTGATCTCAAAGGCAACCGTATATGGTGCGGCGCTAAAAAAGCACTGGAGGAGGGGTTAAAAAACGTTGCTTTTTTACGCACACAAATAGAAAGCATCACAGATTATTTTGCAGAAGAAGAAGTAAGCGAAATATGGATCACTTTCCCCGACCCGCAGTTGCGCATGTCAAAAGCAAAAAAAAGACTGACGCATCCAAGATTTTTGAGGCTGTACAAAAAAATAATCAAGGAGGGCGGCTTCATTCACCTGAAGACCGACTCTCCCGACCTGTATAACTTCACATCACTTGTAGCAGAGCTGTACGAGTTGAATATTGCAGAAAGCTACAGCGATGTGTATGCAGAACCTGATATTCATGAAGATCTGAAGATCAAAACTTATTATGAAAGCCTGGACATAGCCGGAAGCAATAAAGTGCATTATTTAAAATTCAGCCTTCCCAAAGCGCTGCCGCCTGAAAAAGATGACCGGTTAAAGCTGATGTTAAATGAAATCACTGCATTATGAAATCTGCAAAAAAACAAAAAGGGATATCTGCAAAACTGCCACCTGCAAAAGCTGACCGCAATGCTTCTTTTTTTGAAACAGTATATGATGTAGTAAGGCTGATACCCAAAGGCAGGGCAACTTCATACGGAGCAATAGCAGCCTATATAGGTACAAGGCTCTCTGCCCGTATGGTGGGCTGGGCAATGAATGCCGCCGGCACTGTGCGCCCTAAAGTACCTGCACACCGGGTAGTCAACCGCAATGGCATGCTCAGCGGGAAACATCATTTTGGCACCCCAACCTTAATGGAAGAGCTCCTGAAAAAAGAAGGGATAATAGTGGCGAATGATACTATTGTTGATTTTGACAGGGTTTTCTGGGACCCTGCCAAAGAGCTGGGATTATAAAGTAAATGCAATCTGCTGTATAAGCATTATTTAAAGCTCCTGTAATTTTCTGATCACTTTTTCAACTCTTGCCTGCTTCGACGCTTTTTCAAATTCATTCAAACGCGCTTGCAGCATTTGAATAAAATTATTTTTTTCAGAAGAGGGAACAACAGGCAGCGATTTCTCCGCATACATAGGAAGCTGGTTGGAAGGGCAGCTTATCAGTTGTTCTTTTAGTAAAGCAATAGTCTTGCTCCTGAAGTTGTTTACTCCTGCAAGTTTGATTAAAATATAGACATAGTTGTCTCGCGTGATGACTGATCCTTTGGTCGCCGCAGTTTCCAGCTCAGGCAGTAGAGAATAGATTAAACCGGGCTCGGTTGATGCAATAGCATTCAGAGCGCTCATGGCTCCCCATTGCAGGCGGTTGTTTTTAGAAGACAGCAATCCTGCGAAAGTGTTTGAATAGGGTGAGATCAAAGAAGGGTTTCTCTCTCCCACTTCGTATAACACCTTAATGCTGTTATTTTGAATATCCCGGTTTTTACCTGACAGCACTAATGCTACCAGCTCTTTAACGGCAGCCTTATCTTTATTGTTTGCAATATCAATTGCAAGTTCAATATTAGGCAACTCATCGTTATGATTTTGAGAGGCAGCCAGTTTATTTAGTATACCCATATTATCAATGGCGGTTTATGCAAGTTACTTCGATTAAAACTATCATAAATTCAAACGCTTCTATTAAAAATCGCTTAGTTTACACTTAAATTCAGGAATATGTCATTTAAAGGGAAGACAGTTTTTATTACAGGAGGCAGCAGGGGGATTGGTAAAGCGATTGCATTACGATTAGCTTCGGAAGGGGCGCAGGTAGTGATAGCAGCCAAATCAGTGGAAGAGAACCCCAGGCTGGGCGGGACAATTTTTTCGGCCGCAAAGGAAGTTGTGGAAGCCGGCGGAGAGGCATTGCCTGTACAATGCGATATTCGTTTTGAAGATCAGATCGAAGCGGCAGTGGCTAAAACGATAGAAGTTTTCGGAGGCATTGATATACTTATCAATAATGCTTCTGCCATTTCGCTTACTACTACGGAAAAAACTGAACCGAAGCGGTTTGACCTGATGTATGATATCAATGTGAGAGGGACATTTTTCGTGAGCAAAGCCTGTATTCCACACCTGCGCAAAGGAACGAACCCGCATATTCTTAATCTTTCCCCGCCGCTCAATATGAGCCCTAAGTGGTTTGGCGCTCACCTGGCTTATACATTGAGTAAATATAATATGAGCATGATTGCTATGGGGCTGGCCGAAGAATTGAAAAAAGACAATATTGCTGCAAATGCCCTTTGGCCGAAGACAACAATCGCTACAGCAGCGGTACAAAACCTGCTGGGTGGAGAAACCTTAATAAAAATGAGCCGCAAGCCTGAGATCATCGCAGATGCTGCTTATTATATATTATCACGCCCGTCGTCTTCCTGTACGGGCAATTTTTTTATTGACGAAGAAGTGCTTGCTGAAGAAGGCATTACGGACCTGGAAAAATACAGCGTAATACCGGGCGCGCAATTATATACCGACCTTTTTTTGTAGACATCCCTGCCGGACCCGCGGGATAGCAGCGCACAAACCCCGCTGTTTGAAGAGTGATTGTGAATAATGGAAAATGATAAACTCAGCCCATAGCTAATGGCTGATAGCTGACAGCTACTTCACCTTTGCCCAGTTTTCCCCGCTTTTAATACGGTAGAGCGTCATTTCGCTTACATCATATTTTTCAGCAAGCTGTTTGTAGGTAAGCTTCCTTTTAGGATCAGCAATAGCTTTTTTAATAGCGCTTACCTGGCCGGCATTCAGCTTCAGCCCCGACGAGCGGTTTGCCTGTACTTTTTTATATGCAACTTTGGCCGGGCTGCTCTGCTGATGATTGCTTACTTCACCGAGGGTAGCCCATTTGAGGTTTGCAGATTTGTTATCAATCTTATTGTAGTTGAGATGAATGACAAACTGGTGCTTTGCCGAAGGTTTTTTGCAAAAGAGGCGGGCTATTTCCCTGTGTATATATAAGGTGCCTTTATTGTTGGGACGATGAAGATTGAGACTGCGGTAGCCCGTAGTTAAAGAGCCGCTGAGCAATTGCCCGTCTTCATGGATGTCTTTTGCATAGGAAGCAACCCGCCCCTGGTTGGAAACGGCGTATTTTTTCCTCAATGCTTTCCATCCCGGGAATTGTAAGGGTTTCCAGCTTTCATTGGCAATCTTCTTTATCATAGCTGATGTTTTTAGGTATTATAAATATACTATAATCCTATGGCATATTATTTTTAATTTTTATGCTATCCGGATATGAGAACATGCGGGTTGCTCTAACTATAATCTATTGTCAGGAAGACAGGGTATCCGTTCCAGTCATCTTTAAAAACTCCTTCTCGGTGATCACCTTTATAGTAGCTATTTTCTTTGCTTTCTCAAGCTTGGAACCGGCATCTTCCCCTACTACAAGATAATTCAGCTTGCTGCTCACACCGCTCAGCAGCTTGCCGCCGTTCTGCTCTACCAGGGCTTCTGCTTCGGATCGCTTGAGCTGTATGAGTGTGCCTGTAAACAGGAACGTTTGCCCGCTGAGGTTGCCGGCAGCATGCAGGTCTTTTTTCAGGTTTTTAAACTGGAGCCCGATCGCTTCCAGTTCCTTAAGCAACTGTATATTCTGATCGTTGTGAAAAAACTGGTAAACGCTTCCTGCCACTTTGGGACCTACATCTTCCAGTTCCTGCAGATGTTCCAGGCCGAACGAAGTAAAATCCAGCAGGTGATGCACCGCATTAGCTAATACTTTTGCTGTGGTTTCTCCTATATATCTTATGCCAAGCGCATACAACAGCCGGTGCAAAGGCTGTTGCTTTGAGGTTTCGATAGCAGCCTGCAGGTTGGCAATGCTTTTTTCTCCAAACCCTTCCAGTGAGCGTATTTTATCAAAAGGCAGCCGGTAAATGCCCGGGATGTCCTTCAGGTAGCCCAGTGCATAAAATTTCTTTACAATTGCTTCTCCAAAGCCGCGTATATCCATTGCATCTTTGCTGGTAAAGTGAATGATGCGCTCTACGATCTGCGCTTCGCAATTATTGCTGTTGTTGCAGCGCCATACGGCTTCACCTTCGGGCTTCTCAAGGGGGTAGCCGCATACGGGGCAATTCCTGGGGAATGCAATCACTTTTTCACCGCCTGTTCTCAGCTCCGGGAATGATTTTACCACCTGGGGTATTACATCGCCCGATCTTTCAATCAGTATAGTATCACCTATCAGCAGGTCTTTATCCTTAATGTAATCTTCATTATGCACGGAGATGCTTCCTACAGTTACGCCGCCTACGGTCACCGGGTCTATCTTGGCAACAGGTGTGACGGCGCCTGTTCTTCCTACCTGGAACTCTACTGCCTTCAGCTTGCTGGTAGCCTGCCTTGCTTTAAATTTATAAGCGATCGCCCAACGCGGGTGGTGGGTGGTCATGCCCATACGCTCCTGCATTTCCAGCTCATTCACCTTTACCACCATTCCGTCAATTTCATAAGCCAGCGCATCTCTTTGCTTTTCAAAGGCGAGGCAATAGTCAATAACGGCGTTAATCCCTTTCAGCTCTTTCTTTTCCTTTTCAGGGCTTCTGAAGCCCAGTTCCCAGAGCATTTGCAGCGTTCCGCTGTGCGTCATTAATTGCTCAGGCTGCCGGTGACCCGGTAGCAGGGTCACATCACTTACATGGTATAGAAATGCTTCAAGGCCCCGCCTGCTCACTTCTTTGGGATCTTTAATGCGCAGTGATCCGGCAGCGGCATTCCGGGGGTTAGCCAGCCGCGGCAGTCCCTGCTCTTCCAGGGCATCATTATATGCTTTAAAATGATTTTTATTCATCAATACCTCGCCTCTTATTTCTACCTGCTGAATGCCGTACCGGGAAAATTTTGCAGAGAGCGGCACAGAGCGTATCTGCCTGATATTGGTGGTAATATCGTCACCCACTACACCATCACCGCGTGTGGCCCCGCGGTGCAGCATATCATTTTCGTATATTAATGATATGCTGGCGCCGTCAAACTTCGGCTCCACACAATAGGCGATCTCCTGTTCCCCGCTCAGTTCTCTCGCCTTCCTGTCAAAATCAACCAGGTCTTCTGCATTGTAGCTGTTGTCGAGGGAAAGCATAGGCACAAGATGCTGCACTTTCGGGAAATCTTTGATCAGCCCTTTGGATACCCGTTGGGTAGGAGAATCCCGGGTAATAATGGAAGGGTCAGCGGCTTCTGCTTTTTCAAGCATTTTATACAAACGATCGTATTCGGCATCTGCCACCAGGGGGTCATTCATCACGTAATACCGGTATTCGTGAAAACGCAGCACGTCCCGCAGGGATTCAGCAGAGGACGGCGGTAACGGTTTGTCTGCTTCTTCTAAAAATCTTATGCCGGCCTGCTGTAAAGCTTTCGTTTGTTCTTTGGTATACATGTAGTATTTTTTCAGTTGTAAATGTAAAATAAAGCAGTTATCCCTCAGGGGTCAATTTTTAATATGAGATTAATTATTAGTGTCATTGCCACAGGTTTACTTATGAGCTGCAATCATACAACCACTGCTGATATGATAATCTACGGGGCAAAAATATATACTGTAGACAGCAGCTTTTCCGTTGCAGAAGCAATGGCAGTAAAAGACGGGAAAATACTTGAGGCAGGTTCAACTGATCATATCCGGAAAGCATATACCGCCGCGGCTATCGTAAATGCGGAAGGAAAGATCATCTATCCCGGCTTTATAGATGGTCATGCGCATTTTTACAGCTATGCGCTCTCGCTGCAGAAGGTGAATCTTACAGGCACAAAAAGCTGGGAGCAATGCATAAGCCGCCTGCAGCAGTTTGCAACTGAAAAACACATAACGCAGGGCGAATGGATCACAGGATATGGCTGGGATCAGAATGATTGGGACAATAAGGCTTTTCCTTCAAAAACATTACTGGATCAGTATTTTCCGGGAAACCCCGTATTTCTTGCAAGAATTGACGGGCATGCCGTCATGGTAAACCAGGTGGCACTTGATAAAGCAGGCATCAAAGCGGGAGATACTATTGCAGGCGGGATCATAGAAACAAAGGCAGGCAGGCTTACCGGTATACTCGTGGATAACGCTACGGGGCGTGCAGATCATGCTATTCCTGCGCCAAATAATAATACTCTGAGGCAACTGTTTGACGAGGCGCAGCAAAACTGCTTTTCCGTTGGACTAACCTCTATTACAGATTGCGGGCTGACAAAGCAGGAAGCAGACAAGCTTGACTCCCTGCAAAAAGAAGGGCTGCTGAAAATAAAGCTGACAGTGCTCCTCGCTGATAATGCTGAAAATTATGCATGGTACCTGCCCAGGGGGATATACAAAACAGAGCGTATGCATATAGCAGGATTTAAGCTTTTTGCAGATGGCGCTTTGGGCTCACGTGGCGCATGCCTGCTGAAGCCTTACCATGACAAGCCCGGCTGGAATGGTTTTTTGCTGAATGATACTGATCATTATTCCGCTGCTTTGTCAAAAATTGCAGCATCTCCTTTCCAGGCCTGTGTACATGCCATTGGCGATTCCGCCAACCGGCTGATATTACAACGGTTTGCTGCCCTGCTCTCTTCCGGCAATGACCGGCGCTGGAGGGTGGAGCATGCGCAGGTCATTGATCCTGCAGATATAGCATTGTTTGGCAGATTCAATATTATCCCTTCGGTGCAGCCTACCCATGCCACTTCAGATATGTACTGGGCTGAAGACAGGTTGGGTACAAACCGCTTACGGTCGGCTTATGCGTATAAGGATCTGTTACGGCAAAACGGCTGGATGGTGCTGGGCACCGATTTCCCGGTGGAAGATATCAGCCCTTTTAAAACTTTTTATGCGGCGGTGGTCAGGAAAGATGCAGCCGGTTACCCGCCTGAAGGATTCCAGATGGAAAATGCGCTTACAAGGGAAGAGGCTTTGCGGGGCATAACGATATGGACTGCAAAGGGCAGCTTTGAAGAAGCTGAGAAAGGAAGCCTTGAGAAAGGCAAGGATGCAGATTTCATTATTGCGGATACAGACCTGATGCAATGTGAGCCCGCTGCTATGCTGAAGGCGAAGGTGATAGCTACCTATGTGAACGGAGAGAAAGTGTATTAGGCAATGCTTTTCTTTCGTTTATCGTTTGGAATCTGTTGTTTGACATTCCCTCATTCGTAATCATTCTTTGCATAGCGGGAGCTGGCACAGCTCACTTCCTTTTGTCCGCTGTCCGGCAATTCAGGCGGGTTGGGAACGGCTGGAATGGACTGCTTAGTTGCCCGTCTGATTTAATGAGGTTCTCATTCTTAACCAAACTCTTCTTCATTAAATTTATTTATTCCGAGACAGATAACTTATTTTATGCAGCAGCGCCCTGCGGCAGGTTATTATTCATGTTCGGTAATGGTCTTTGTCCCAATTGCTTCATAAAGCGAAAATGAGAAGCTATTGCAGCCCCTAATGTAGGGAAGTAATTGTACCGCAGCCCGAAGTCGTTGCAGGTTTTTTCAACGATCTTGCTGAGCGCAGGGTAATGAATATGGCTGATGCGGGGGAACAAATGATGTTCTATCTGGAAATTCAGGCCTCCGGCAAACCATGAAAGCAGTTTGCTTTTTGCACCAAAATCTGCAGTGGTTTTTACCTGGTGAATAGCCCATTCGTTTTCTATTTTTTTAGGCTCTACTCCTGCTACATCAAATTCTGCGTGCTCTACTACGTGGGCGAGCTGGAATACCAGCGCCAGTGTAAGCCCTAATACAAAATGCATTACCAGGAATCCTACCAGCCAGGCTTCCCACCCTACTACCATAATGGGCAGCACAATAGTGAAGCCTACATATAAAGCCTTTGAAACCCAGAAAACAAGGTGTTCCTTAAAATCCATGGGCTTCAGCGGAGTAGTGTATACTTTTTTGGTAACGTATTTAATATAATCTGTGATGAACAACAGGAACAGGGAAGTGAAGCCATACAGGACGAACATATAATAATGCTGGTACTGGTGTGGCGGATACCATTTTTGCGTGGAACATTCGCGCATAAAAGGCTTATTATTGATATCATCATCAATACCATCAATATTAGTATAGGTATGGTGTACAATATTGTGCTTCAGCTTCCAAAAAAAGGCATTTCCGCCCAGTGCATTCATGGTTAACCCCATAATATCATTTACCCATCCCCGTGAGGAATAGCTGCCGTGGCAGGAATCGTGCATTACATTAAAGCCGATACTGGCGAGCGTAAAGCCAAAAAGACCGCTTAATACGATCCCCCAGAAGGGTGTAAGCGGGGCAAACAGCAGGGAGAGATAGATGCCCGTTGCTGCAGGAATAAGGATTATGGTCTTAAGATATAATTTCCAGTTGCCGGTCTTCTTCAGGTTATTATCTGTGAAGTACTGGTCTACATTAGCTTTTAACGTATTGAAAAAAACTTTGTTTTTGTTGTTGAAGGTTACTTTGTACATCTGTATACTATCTTTTACGGTCGGAGATGGCTTCCGGGATTGTTTTTGATCAAATAATTTCAGGGTATTCAGGGCATATTATACCTTATTAAAGGTGGGCAAAGGTAACTATATTATACGGGAAAATCCTATTAATTCATTTTAAACGGAACGATCATATCAAAAACAGGAATTTTAACTTCAAATTGTTTTTTTGAAGTAATATTTTGCATAGCATAGGTACCATACATTTTACCCATCTCCGTACGGAGATTGCACCCGCTTACGTATTGGTATTGCTCTCCTGAATTGATCTGCGGCTGTACCCCTACCACGCCCTCTCCTTCCACTTCTCTTTGCGTACCATTACTGTCAAAAATATGCCAGTGTCTCCTGAGCAGGCGTACAGGGAAAGGATTGTTATTTTGTAAAGTAATGCGGTAGGCGAACATAAACTCTCCGTTTACGGGATTGCTGTAATCCGGTTGATAAAATGTCTCAACCGTTACTATCACACCTTCCGTTACTTTTGATGCCATTGGCTTTGCTGAAGTTTGCATTAAAAATAGCGAAAACTCTTGTAATTCAATACAAATTTCTGCTACGGCAATTAAAATGGCAATTACCTTTGCCTCGCATTACCGGAGATTTCCTGTCCGCACAATTTTTTAGTTTAATTTTTGGTTTAATATTATTAAAATTTCAAATAATGAAAATAGCTGTAGCTAAAGGTGATGGCATAGGCCCTGAGATCATGGCAGCCGTGCTGAAGATATTTGAAGCTAACGGGGTTCCACTGGAATATGAGTTTGTAGATATGGGTAAATGGGTATTTGACAAGGGGTTCTCCAACGGGATGACCCCCGAAGCCCAGATAGCCATAGAATCCCTTGGACTGCTTTTCAAAGGCCCTATGGAAACGCCAAAAGGTAAGGGGGTAAAGAGCGTAAATGTTACCGCGCGTAAAACCTGGAACACCTATGCCAATAAAAGAGTTTTTCAGTCTCTGCACGGCGTAGATACTGTTTTTTCAAAAGCAGGCATTCCTGTTAATATTACTGTAGTAAGAGAAAATATAGAGGATACTTACGGGGGTATAGAGCATATGCTCACTCATGATGTGGCCCTCAGCCGCAGGTTCATCACCAGGCCCGGAAGCCTGCAGGTGATCCGCTATGCTTTCCAGATGGCGAAGCAGAAAGGAGCAAAGAGGATTACCTGTGGACATAAGGCTAATATTATGAAAATTACAGACGGGCTCTTCCTTGAGTGCTTTTATGAAGTTGCCAAAGAGTTTCCTGATTTGAAAGCTGATGATATTATTGTAGACGACCTGTGCATGAAACTGGTAACAAGACCTGATAATTTTGATGTGGTAGTGCTTACCAACCTGCAGGGTGATATTGTGTCAGACCTCTGTGCAGGGCTGGTAGGCGGGCTGGGTTTTGCTCCCTCTGCCAATATCGGCGATCATATTTCTATTTTTGAGGCGGTGCATGGCACAGCGCCGGATATTGCAGGGAAAAATATTGCCAATCCGACCGCGTTATTACTGAGCGGTATCTCTATGCTGCAGCATGTAGGGCTCACCGAAAATGCAGCTATCATTGAGAATGCATTGCTATATACGCTTGAGAGCGGAGTACATACCGGTGATTTTGGCGATAAAGCTGTAAAACCCGTGAACACTACCGAGTTTGCAACAGCCATTATCGGCAATTTCGGTAAGCAGCCGGACTTCAATCCCAAACCTGTAGTGCCCAATAAGCCCGGCACTCCGACGCCATTCAAATTGCAGCAGAATGCAATGATGGAGTCTGTAGAAACAGGCAATGAAGATATTGTAGGCGTGGATCTTTTTATTGAAAGCAATGAGCAGCCGCTCACCATCGCTACCAGGTGCCAGCGGCATGCAGGCGTGAAATTCAAGCTCGTTAATATAAGCAACCGCGGTACGCAGGTGTGGCCTACCGGTTCTGTATATACCAACCTCGTCAATGTATATAATGTGCGCTTCGAGTCACTCGATGGCGAGCCACTCAACCAGCAGGATATTCTCGGGCTGTATGTAAGCCTCAGCGGTAATTTTAAAATATGTTCTTCCGAACTGCTCAACATGTGGGGCGATAAGAGAGGCTACAGCCTGGCGCAGGGGCAATAAAATGCTTTTTTAAGTAGTGCTAAAGGGCGGCCTTTCCACAGCCGCCCTTTTCTTTTTTATGTTCGCCCATCCTTCTTTTTTCGTTAAACAACGTTAATAATTTTACTCTTTCTCCCCTGTACAACAGCTTTCTGCACCTTCTCTTCTTTTTTATCTTAAACTTTAAAAAATGCTGTTGGTCTATTGCAATAATTGATCACATTTAAAATTAGTTTCAATGAAAAGAATAACATTATCCTTACTCGCACTGGCAATCAGCTTTGGAATGGCGCAGGCGCAGGAGACTACAGCTCCTCCGGCTAAAACCCGTGAAAAGCAGTTTCATGGATATCAGGTCAAGCCCGGCATGAGGCATCGTGGCGAAGCAATGTATTATGCAAAGCTCAATCTTACTGCAGACCAGCAGCAGCAAATGAAGAGCATCAATGAGGCGACGCGCAGTAAAATATCTGATCTGCGGAAGCAGGAGGCTACCATTACTGTGAAAGCGTATAAGGAACAAATGAAAGCAATAAGTAAGGAAAAGCATGAAAAGGTACAGGCGGTGCTGACCCCTGATCAAAAACAGCAGTTGGCAAAAATGAGAGCAGACAGAGAAAAGAAGTTTGACGGAATGGCAAAGCACAGGTTGGAGAAAATGAAAAAAGACCTGCAACTGACAGACGACCAGTCTGCTAAAATACAGGCGCTCGGAGCAGCAACAAAGTTAAAGATCAGAAGCATACGCGAAGACCAGTCCCTGTCGGCCGATCAGAAAAAAGAGCAGGTGATGGCTGTGTTTAAAAAGCAGCACGACGATATGAACAGCCTGCTGACTCCCGAACAGATCAAAAAGAGAGAAGCAATGAGGGCAGGTCATATACACAGGAACGCCCGCTAAACTATTGCAAGCACGGGTAATTGCAATTGCCGGCGCTGAGGCGCCGGTTTTTTTATTTCATCATACAGAACCGGTTTTCTCCTTCACCACCGCATCTAAAGATTTTAATCTCATAAAAATCAATAGCCCCCCCAGGACGGCAGCAAGTGCTATTATTCCAAAAAACCATTTTTTATCCGGGAAGCTGTCCCAAAAGCTGGCCATTACGCCGGCTACCTTTCCTCCAAGCGAAGTAGATAAAAACCACCCTCCCATCATCAATGCGGTTAAACGTGCAGGCGCCAGCTTGGATACCAGCGACAGCCCAATGGGGCTGAGACATATTTCACTGACAGTAAAGACGCCGTATGTAGCTACAAGCCAGCCGGGGGAGGTTTTATGCGTATATATGCTGGGAACCGACATAATAGCAAAAACCATTATCAATGCGCTTAACCCGGAAATAATTAATGCATATCCGAATTTTGCGGCAGTAGAGGGTTCCTTTTGTCGCTTACGCAGGTAGGAAAAAAGCGCCACTAACAGAGGAGTAAGTACAACAATAAAAAATGGATTAATGGACTGAAATAATTCCGCATTCATCAATTTCAAACTCTGCTGCGGTCCCGGCCATTCTTCTTTAGGTAAATTTTCAAAATAAGGATCAGGTCCCTGTACCATCACCGGGTTGCCGGAAGCATCTGTCACCGTGCGCATATATTCATCCTGCTTAACAGTTTCTCTTGGTGTTGTATTCACTTTTTGAAGCATATCCAGCTTTTCTGCAATCTTTTCTACAGAAGGCGATACCTGCCTGTCTGTATAGTTCTGTGCCCAGATGGTAAGCCCGGTGGAATTCTGATTATATATTGTCCAGAAAATAATAGATACAGCAAATATGAAAAGCAGCGAACCAATGCTTTTCTTATCTTCTTTATTGCCGGTACGCCATAGATTCACATAAAAATAGATGACCGGTAAGCAGGCAAAAATAAATGCATCATTTGAGTCCGAACCAAAGTAGTTGCCTGGCAGTACCCACCCGATAACAGCGAAAATGATCATAGGCAAGAAAACGGACAGGAAAATTTTTGAGAGCGGCATATCTCCTGCCTGCATCGGCTTTTTTACATCCGCCTCCTGTATATGCTTTAAGCCGAAGGACAACCAGATCAGCCCGATGATTAAGCCTATGCCCGCTGCTGCAAATGCGTAGCCCCATCCGTAATTATTGCGGAGATATGCTGCTACAAAGTTGCATACAAGGGCTCCTATATTAATGCCCATGTAAAAAATGTTATACGCAGAATCTTTTAATGGCTTTAGCTCTTCTTTGTTATAAATGTTGCCAAGAAGCGTACTGATGTTAGGCTTAAAAAAACCATTGCCAATAATTACCAGGGCGAGCGAAATATACATAGCTGTATTTCCCGGAAGCGACAATCCCAGATAACCGGCAGCCATGAGGCTGCCTCCGATAAAAATTGATTTTATATACCCCAGGTACCTGTCGGCGATCAGGCCTCCTATAAAGGGAGTGAGGTATACCAGTGCAATAAACGATCCTACAACGTCAGCCCCTATCTTATTGCTGAATCCCTTCCCCCCGGTTTGGTTATCGGTTAAATACAAAAACAATATTCCTACCATCAGGTAATAGCCAAAGCGTTCCCACATTTCTGTAAAAAAAAGTACTGCTAATCCTCTTGGGTGGCGCCCCTTGGCTGATGGTTTCGGGTTCATATATTTAGTTTAGATAAATAAAGTATTAATACTGAAATTAAAGATTATTTGATAATCGCAGGGCTCAAATTCACGCCTTGCTTTATTATTAATTATAAAATCCGGGTTCATACGGATTTTATGCCGTATATATAAAGAACTGCCCTCAACGGTCTTTCTTCCTTATTTTCGCAACCATTATGTTAAGTTCTATGAATATTTTATTATTAGGCTCCGGCGGGCGCGAACATGCCCTTGCATGGAAGATCAGCCAGAGTAAGCTTTGCCGTCAGTTATTTATAGCCCCGGGAAATCCGGGTACAGCCCATTGCGGTACTAATATAGATATACCTGCCACTGATTTTGAGGCGGTGAGGAAATGTTGCATAGATCATGCAATAGACATGCTGGTAGTAGGTCCCGAAGAACCGCTTGTAAAAGGTATACAGGATTTTTTTAAAGCAGACAGGGCTTTACAGCATATAATGGTCATCGGTCCTTCGCAACAGGCGGCACAGCTTGAAGGGAGCAAGGCTTTTGCCAAATCTTTTATGGATCGTCACAATATTCCTACAGCCGCTTACAGGGAGTTCAACATTGATAATTATGAAGATGGTGTGGCGTATCTCCAGTCGCATGCCCTTCCTATAGTGTTGAAGGCAGACGGGCTCGCCGCAGGGAAAGGCGTGATTATCTGCCAGAACCATGTGGAGGCAATAGCGGAATTTGAGCTGATGATCCAGCAATCAAAATTTGGCGATGCCAGCAGGAAAGTAGTGGTGGAAGATTTTTTGTCGGGAATAGAGATGAGCCTTTTTGTATTGACGGATGGCGAAAACTATGTTTTATTGCCCGAGGCAAAGGATTATAAGCGTATAGGAGAGGGTGACAAAGGATTGAATACAGGCGGTATGGGCGCCATCAGCCCCGTGCCTTTTGCCGGCGAAGCTTTTATGCAAAAGGCGGTCAGCCGGATAGTAATACCTACCATCGAGGGCATAAAAAAAGACAGGCTGGACTACTGCGGATTTATCTTTATAGGGCTGATCAATATCAACAACGATCCTTACGTCATAGAATACAACTGCCGGATGGGCGACCCTGAAACGGAAGTGGTGATGCCAAGACTGAAAAATGATATAGTAGAGCTGCTGGTGGCGGCAGCGCAGCAAAAGCTTGGCGGGGTGAAAATTGAAACTGACGGCAGAACAGCGGTAACGGTAATGGCGGTGAGCGGCGGCTATCCCGGCGAATATGAAAAAGGAGTGCCGATAGACGGGCTTGATCTTTTGCAGGAGGAAGAAGCCTTTATTTTCCAGGCCGGTACAAAGCAGGAAGGCGATGGTATTGTTACCAACGGGGGAAGGGTGCTAACGGTAACTTCCTTCGGCGACAGCATCAAAAATGCTGCTGAAAAGTCGAAGGCGATCCTGGAAGTGATAAGCTTTGACGGCATGTATTTCCGGAAAGATATAGGATACGAATTTTACTGATAAGGCCTGCATGAGGATGGGTGCATTCAATTTTTCGCTCCTGGCACAACTTTCCGGCCGGTGAGACAGCATAGCCGTCAACCCTAAGCAGAATGCCTGGCGATGGCACGTGAGGCACCTACCAGAGCGATCCTTCCTTCGCCCCGGCACGTGTCTCCATATGCCGGAAAGAAGAGAGGCTGCACTTTCCTCCTCCCCGCCTGCGAAAAATTGAAAATGTATCCCGGGGATATCCATAGCGCAATGCGGCCGGGCAGTAATATGCAAAAAATTTATTTTCCTCAAAGTCAATAAAAATCAAGGTTTTGCCGTTGTATTTCAAATTATTTACAACAACTTTGCAAACATTATTTAAGAATTATATTCTCCAATATCAATTATGGGTCTTTTCAACTGGTTTACACAGGAAATAGCTATTGATCTGGGAACGGCTAACACGCTTATTATTCATAATGATGAGATCGTAGTAAACGAACCTTCTATCATAGCACTGGACAGGAACAATCCGAAGAATGTACTTGCCGTGGGTAAGAAGGCATTGATGATGCACGAAAAAACCCATGAAAGCATTCGCACGATCCGTCCGCTGAAAGATGGCGTGATCGCTGATTTTAATGCAGCCGAGCTGATGATACGGGAGCTGATCAAAATGATCTACCCCAAAAAGCCCTTATTCCCTCCAAGCTGGAGGATGATGATATGTATTCCTTCAAGCATTACCGAAGTAGAGAAAAGAGCTGTGCGCGATAGCTCCGAGCAGGCGGGCGCCAAAGAGGTATACCTCCTGCATGAGCCTATGGCCGCAGCGCTGGGTATAGGCATTGATGTAGAAGAACCTGTGGGGAACATGATCGTGGATATCGGTGGCGGTACTACCGGCATAACGGTGATTGCCCTGGCAGGTATTGTTTGCGACCAGTCTATACGCATAGCGGGAGATGAATTTACTGCAGATATCATGGAAGCGCTTCGCCGCTACCATTCGCTGCTGATAGGAGAAAGAACTGCTGAGCAGATCAAGATACAAATAGGAGCAGCCATGAAGGATCTTGAAGTGCCCCCGGATGACCTGCCGGTGAACGGTCGCGATCTGGTAACAGGTATTCCCAAGCAGATCATGGTGAGCTACCAGGAAGTGGCAGAGGCATTGGATAAAAGTATTTTCAAGATAGAAGAAGCTATTCTTAAGGCATTGGAAACAACTCCTCCGGAACTTGCTTCGGATATTTACCGCCGGGGCATTTATATTACCGGTGGAGGGGCATTGCTTCGGGGATTGGACAAAAGACTCAGCCAGAAAATTAAATTGCCGGTGCATGTAGCCGACGACCCGTTGAAAAGCGTGGTGAGAGGCACAGGGATTGCACTGAAGAACTATCAGCGATATCCTTTTGTAATGAGATAGCGAATGACACCACTAACATTCTACCCTTTCTGCCGGGCCTATGTCAGTGTAGAATTGTAAAAAACACATCCAGTGCGCAATGTTTTTCTATTTATCAGGCGAAATCTGAATTTCCTGTTCTTTCTGATCATGCAGGGCTTTGCGCTGTACATGTTGTTTCACTACAACCGTTTTCATGAAGCGGTTTTCCTTGATGCCGCTAGCGAAGTGACCGGCAGGATCAACCGCCAGTACAATAATGTTGAGTATTATTTCCGGCTTAAAAAAACCAATGACATACTGGTAGAGGAAAACCAGCGCCTAAGGAACTTATTAAAAGAAGACTTTCTTATTCCCGATACTTCCAGCGAACTTGCCTTTGATACCATAAGGGTAGATTCGATTGAGCAATACCGCAGGTATCAGTATTATCCTGCCAAGGTGATCAATAATTCTGTAACAGGACAAAATAACTACCTGACGATTGGCCGGGGATATGCGCAGGGAATACATAAAGACATGGCAGTAGTAAGCCCTTCCGGTATTGTGGGCACTGTGGTGAACGTAAGCAAAAATATGGCTACAGTGATGAGCCTGCTCCACAGGCAAAGCCGCGTAAGCGTAAGCCTGAAGAAAACGGGGGAAACAGGAAGCATTGAGTGGGACGGGAAAGATCCACTGGTGATCACTTTTAAGAACATACCCAAAAGTGTTCCGGTAAAGATTGGCGATACCGTTGTAACCAGCCGCTATTCTACCTTTCCGGCCGGGCAACTGGTAGGTACTATTTCTGCTGTGGAAAGTGAAACGGGCAGCAATTTCTATACGCTTAAGCTAAAACCGCTTACTAATTTTTTCAATATACAGTTTGTATATGCAGTGAAAAATCTGCAAAGAGAAGAACAGGAAGAGCTTGAAAAGACAACGAAGAAACAGGAGTGACGATGAGCGAAATGTTAAAAAATATTATCCGTTTTTTTATATTGATACTTGTCCAGGTATTTATCCTGGATAAAATACCTCCATTACACCAGTTTATAGTGCCATACCTGTATTTTATCTATATACTATGGCTGCCTTATAAAATTCCGAGGTTATCACTTACGCTGTTAGGTTTTGTATACGGGCTTTGCTTGGATTTTTTTACCAAAACTCCCGGATTACATGCTGCTGCCTGCACCCTTATTGCCTACCTCCGGCCATTCATGATCAATATTTTAATGTCGAAGGAAGATCCCGGATTCAGCTATATTGCTCCTGCTCCTTCCAGCATGGGATGGACGCCGTATATAGTATATGTTTTAGTATTGTCTTTTATACACAATTTCTGGATCGTTCTTCTTGAAACACTGAGTTTCGGAAATTTTTGGTATTTTCTGGGCAAGGTTGTCGCCACTACCGGCGTTAGCTTCCTGCTGATCATGATCACGGAAATACTTTTTTACAGGAAACAGAAGTTCAGGACAAATAATTAAGGAATGTCTGTATTTAACCAGTCAAGGCAAACCATTATACGGCTCATTTTCGCTGCTACATTTTTAATTATAGTAGTGAGGCTTTTTACGTTGCAGGTGGTTTCCGGCAAATATAAAACGCAAGCGCTTGATAATGCGGTGTACAGGAAGGTAGTATATCCGGACAGGGGGATCATTTTTGACCGGAATAAAAAACCCATCCTCAATAATACCATCATATATGATCTTACCGTAACGCCTTATGAAGTAAAAGATATAGATACAACATTACTCTGCTCGCTGCTGAGCATAGACACTGCTGAGCTTAAAAGCAGGATCATCAGCGCTATCATAAAAAACGGCAGGTACCGCCCATCGGTATTTGAGGGACTGCTGCCAATAGACATGCAGGCAAAGCTGGAAGAAAACATGTGGCGTTTTCCCGGCTTTACTTTAGTGGAGCGCCCCATCCGCACTTATCCCTACAGGGCAGGAGCCCACCTGCTTGGGGATATCGGTGAAGTGGATACCGCTATCATTCGCCGCAGCAATTATTTTTATCAGATGGGCGACTATGTGGGAAGATCAGGCATGGAGCAATATTATGAAAGTGTGCTGATGGGTAAACGTGGCGTTCAGAACCTCATAAAAGACAATCGTAACCGTATACAGGGCTCCTGGGAAAATGGTAAATATGATACCGCTGCTGAGGCAGGAAGAAACCTGTATACTTATTTAGATATTGACCTCCAACTGCTGGCCGAGAAATTAATGGCAAATAAGGTAGGCAGCGTGGTAGCCATTGATCCAAAAACCGGCGGTATCCTTGCTATGGTATCCGGACCGGTAATTGATCCTAACGACCTTACCGGTACTGCCAGGCAAAAGAACTATGCAAAATTAGCGCTCGATGTTGCTGCTCCCCTTATGAACAGGGCCACACGGGGATTGTATGAGCCCGGGTCTACCTTTAAGCCGCTGGGAGGGTTGATCGCTCTCGATGTGGGCGTTATTAACGCTCACTATGGAGTTCCCTGCAGCGGTGCATACTATGGTTGCTCTAAAGTAATCAGGTGTGAGCATCACAATCCCGGACACGCGGCTAATTTGAGGCTTGCGCTGGCTAACTCCTGCAACTCCTATTTTTCCCAGATATACAGGATGACGGTAGATAACTCCACAGATCATAGTACAAAGAAAGGATATACCCGCTGGATGGAATATCTCAATGCGTTTGGCTGGGGAGAAAAGCTCGGCATAGACCTGCCCAATGAACTGCCGGGGAATATTCCGGACACCACCTTGTATAATAAAGTTTACCGGGGACAATGGAACTCCTGTACAAATGTCACGCTGGGCATAGGGCAGGACAAGATGCAGGTAACCCCTGTGCAGCTTGCAAATGCCATGTGCATCATTGCCAATAAAGGGTACTTTTATACGCCTCATTTCGTAGAACGAATTGATAATGAAACAAAAAAGGATACTATTCTTAACCGGTTCCGTGTAAAATATTCTCCTCTTACCCATATCCCTGATGAAGCTTATGAAGCTGTACATGCCGGCATGCAGGATGTTGTGGAAAATGGTACGGCAAGAATTGCGAAGATCCCGGGGATAAATATTTGCGCCAAAACCGGCACGGCAGAGAAATACACCGTGCTTGACGGGCACAGGATCAAGCTGCCGAATAATTCTATGTTCGTTTGCTTTGCCCCGAGGGAAAACCCCAAAATAGCTATTGCCGTAGCGGTTGAAAATGCAGGCTTTGGCTCTACGTGGGCTGCACCTATTGCTTCTTTCCTTGTAGAAAAATATCTTACCGACTCCATCCGTTCTGAAAAAATGAAAGACCTGGAAAGGATAGCCGGCACCAACCTTATGCCGGCATACCTGAAGCGCCGCCAGTTCATTGCCGACTCTACCCGCGCCTATTATTATTTTAATCTTCGCAAGGATAGCAGCTATATCAGAAAATATTTGAGAGGCTACCGACCCCACGAAGAAAAGCCAAAAGAAAAAAGTATAGTATTTATACAATCAAAAGAGAAGAAAGACGCTATAGCTGGCCGGAAGCCTGCAGAAGAAAGGAATGATAACAGAGATATGCATTTATTTATTCGCGGGCAACAACTGGTTGGGAATGATAAGAAAACTTTAAAAGCGCAAATAGCAGGATGATGAGGAGCAATTCAGAAATGTCTAAAGGGATTGACGGCCTTGTATTATGGCTGTATATTCTATTGTGCTGCATAGGCATCACAAGCATTTTTGCCGCCACTTACAGGGAAGGGGATGATATTGTACGCAGCTTTCTTTCGTTCAAAACGGATTACAGCAAGCAGGCTGTCTTTTTTCTGGTCTCGATTGTGGCAGGTGTGGCAGTACTATTGATGGACAGCAAGTTCTTTACCGCAACAGCCAATCTATGGTATGCCTTCGGAATGTTGCTGCTGATCCTCGTATTCCCGTTTCATTCTAATATTAAAGGTACCAAGTCTATCATTAAGTTTGGAGGCCCATTACAATTGCAGCCCATACAGCTTTGTATCCTGTTTACCAATCTCGCGCTTTCCAAATACCTGTCCCGCATGGAGACTGATTTTACAAAGAGCCGCTCCCAGATGATCGCTGCTGCAATTGTAATGGCCCCCGCTATTCTCGCGATATTGCAAAGCGAAACAGGGCTTGCATTGGTATATTTTTCTTTTTTCCTGGTCATGTTCCGCGAAGGGCTTCCCGCTGTAATATTGATCATAGGATTTTCCTTTGCCATATTAGTGGTGGCTACGCTTGTAGTGGATCCCAACGTGCTTGCGCTTACACTGACAGGCATTGCCGCCTTCGTGATCTACCTTATGCGGAGACAGATCAAAAGGCATAAGTCTGTGCTGGCAGGAATTATCGGGATATGGGCTATCTGCGTGGGTATCCAGCGCTTTGCGGTTCCGTTCATTTTTGATCATGTGCTGCAGCCCTACCAGGTAAAACGCATTTATGATACGATCGGTAAAGACTATGTGCCTAAAGATGCTGCCGCAGCAGAAGATATTGCTAAGAACAGTGCATCCAAAAAGGATGGCGGGGACTATAATGTAAGGCAAAGTAAAATTGCTATTGGCAGCGGGGGCTGGTACGGGAAAGGGCTTCTGAAAGGAACGCAAACACGCTATTCCTTTGTACCGGAGCAACGTACCGACTTTATCTTTTGCACTATAGGGGAAGGCTTTGGCTTTGCAGGCAGCATGGTATTCCTGGGCATATATATTATATTGCTGTTCCGGATCGTGACCATTGCCGAACGACAGCGAAGTACCTTCAGCCGTTGTTATGCTTATGGTGTGGCATCGGTGCTCTTCTTTCATATTGCTATTAACCTCTGCATGACTATGGGGCTTGCGCCGGTAATTGGGATACCACTCCCGTTCGTGAGCTATGGGGGCTTATCGCTGGTTACCTTCAGTATTATGATCTTTATACTATTGCGGCTTGACAAAGACAGGCAGATGGTGCTGAGGTGATTTGAGATTTTAAATTTGAGAGTATGAGAGGCGGCAAGGGCATTCATTGTACAGGATAATGGCCGGGAGAAAAACAACGGTAAAAACGCTCATCGCTTAATACCTTTGCGGCATGAAAATTATTCCGCTTGGCGAAGGCACATTTACTATAGATCATTCAAAATTATTTATTCCGTTCAACCCGGATGCAGATGATCTTCAGCAAAGGAACAGAGGGAGCCTGCTGGTAGAGATCCAGCCTTTCGTCGTCATTACATCAAAGGATATTTTACTCCTTGACACAGGATTAGGGTTCGTCAATAAAAATGGCACATTGCAGATCCATCAACATCTTATTGATCATGGCATCAATCCCTCGGATGTTACTAAAGTTTTAATGAGCCATTTGCATAAAGACCATGCCGGCGGTATAAGCATGAAAGACAAGATCCTCGGCAGCTATTTCCTGAGCTTTCCTTCCGCTACTTATTATGTGCAGCGGCAGGAGCTGGATTTTGCGCTGGAGAAAGGACTCCCTTCCTATATACCTGAAGAAATCGAAATCCTGAGAGAAGCTGACAATGTTGTTTTTTTAGAGGGTAATGGAACGATTGATGGCTATATCAGCTATGAATTAACAGGCGCCCATTCCCCCTATCACCAGGTATTTACCATAAGAGAAGATAATGAGATCATTTTTTTCGGTGCAGATGATGCACCGCAGTTGGGGCAGATGAAAAATAAATTTATCGCCAAGTATGATTATGATGGCAAAAAGTGTATGGAGCTGAGGCAGGAATGGTGGAAAAAAGGACAGGAAGATCATTGGACCTTCCTGTTTTATCATGATGTAAAAAATCCTGTATGGAAATTTTAGTTTCGCCGGTTATTGGAGTAGATCAGTATATACTGCGCCAGTGTAACTATTGAAGCTATTGCTGCCACTACATAGGTCATGGCTGCCCATTTCAAAGCATCTTTTGCCATAGGATATTCCTGCGCGTTGGTAACATTGGTATGCTGCAGCCATGCCAGCGCCCGTTTGCTCGCATCAAACTCTACGGGAAGCGTTATTACCGAAAAAATGGTAGTAAGCGCAAAGAGAATAATGCCTATCAATAAAAGTGACGGGAACACCTTAATAAGTAAAATCCCACCTATAAGCACCCATTGCACCAGCAGGGAGCTGTACTGTACCACAGGCACCAGCCTGCTCCGCAGCATCAGCCAGGGATAAGAGGCAGAGTGCTGAACGGCATGACCGCATTCATGGGCGGCTACTGCAGCGGCAGCTACCGAACTGCTGTTATACACATCAGGGCTTAAATTTACGGTCTTATTGAGCGGGTTATAATGATCTGTCAAAAATCCGTCCGACATATTCACGGTCACATCATATATTCCATTTTCTTTTAACATCTTTTCAGCTACCTGTCTGCCCGTTAGCCCGCTTGCTATGCTCTCCTTGCTGTATTTGGCAAACTTCCCCTTTAGCTGCATGCTCACCAGCATACTTATACCCACAAAAATTAATGATACAATCCAGATTGAACCCATAGTAAATTTTTTCTTTATGTAAACTATATCAAATCTCTGGCCATTTATTGGGATCAGTCTAAAATCCCTATCCCGCTTCAAAAGGAAAAGTCTTTTTGTCAGCAAGAATGGATTGGAGGAAAAATAACCGACAAATTGGCTTGTTAAATTTTTTTTTGGAAACAAAATTTTTTTTATAAGTAATTGATTTTAATAAAGTTAGTTTGTCATAATGCCTGATATTCCCCCCCTAAAAGTTATTCACAGAGGGCAAAATTAATTTTGTTATGTTTGAGCAATTTGTAATTTAGTGCAAGAATTTAATGGGTTAGTAAGTACTAAAGGGTCAGCGAAAGTTGACCCTTTAACTTTTAAAAAAGGGCTTTGTCCTTACTATTTTCATCTCACTGTTCTTTCTTCATCACAATCATTTACTCACGTATCTTTAATGCATGAGTAAAGTCAGGTCAGCTTTTTTTTGTGGCAACTGCGGATATGAATCTCCAAAGTGGGCAGGACGATGCCCGTCATGTGGTGAATGGAATACATTTGTTGAAGAAGTAGTTGAAAAGCAGTCGAAGAATACTAACAACTGGAAGAACTACAAAGATAATGGCGCAAGTGTAAAAACTATTCCGCTTCATGAAGTAACGGCAGGTGAAGAAAAAAGGATCATCACACAGGATGCAGAGCTGAACAGGGTTTTAGGCAATGGCATTGTCCCGGGAAGCATTGTGTTGATCGCAGGTGAGCCGGGTATAGGGAAATCAACCTTGTTCCTGCAGAACGGATTATTGCTGAAGCATATTGTTACCCTTTATGTAAGCGGTGAAGAAAGTGAGCAGCAGATCAAGATGCGGGCCAATCGTTTAAACCTCAGCAATGAAAATTTTTATTTGCTTACGGAAACATCAACCCAGGTTATTTTCCAGGAAATAAAAAAACTGCAACCCGACCTGGTCATCATTGATTCCATTCAAACTTTACATTCACCTTTTATTGAATCTTCAGCAGGAAGTATTTCCCAGATCAGGGAAACCGCTGCTGAGCTCCAGCGTTTTGCGAAGGAAACAAATACTCCTGTATTTTTAATAGGGCATATCACCAAGGAAGGAGCTATTGCAGGTCCCAAGATCCTTGAGCACATGGTAGATACCGTTCTTCAGTTTGAAGGCGATCAGCATTATGCTTACCGTATCTTAAGAACCCTGAAAAACAGGTTTGGCTCTGCTTCCGAGCTGGGTATTTATGAAATGACAGGAGCAGGGATGCGCCCGGTATCTAATCCTTCTGAAATCCTCATCACTCAAAAGGAAGAGCAGTTGAGCGGCATAAGCATTGCGGCTACCCTTGAGGGCCAGCGCCCCCTGCTGGTAGAAGTGCAGGCGCTGGTGACCCAGTCGGTATATGGCACTCCGCAAAGAACCAGCAGCGGCTTTGATCTCCGCAGGCTGCAGTTGCTCCTGGCAGTGCTTGAAAAAAGAGGAGGCTTCCATTTTGGAATGAAAGATGTTTTTGTAAACATAGCAGGTGGTATCAAGACAGAAGACCCCTCCACAGACCTGGCAATGGTAAGCGCATTGCTCAGTTCGTACGAAGATATCCCGCTTGCCCAGCATATAGCTTTTGCGGGGGAAGTAGGGCTGAGCGGGGAAATAAGAGCTGTTAACCGCGTGGAGCAAAGAATAGCAGAAGCTGAAAAGCTTGGTTTTGAAAAAATGATCATCAGCAAATACAACCAGAAGGGATTGAGCAGGCAGCATTTTAATATAGAACTGGTGACGATGGCGCGTGTGGATGAGCTTTATAAATACCTGTTTTAAGAAAGCAATAGTGATAAAAACAATTTTTCATAGCGTTTCTCATATACTGTTTCCGCATCTGTGCAATGGCTGCGGAAGCGATCTGATCAGCGGGGAGCACCTGCTGTGTATACGCTGTGCCGGGCAGTTGTATGAAACAGGTTTTGCGGCGGCGGAAGACAATCCTGCAGAAAAGGCAATGTGGGGCAGGCTGAGATGTGCATCGGGGATGAGCCAGTACTATTTTTCCAAAGGCTCTTTGTTCCAGCAACTGGTACACCAGGTCAAATACAAATCCAATAAAGAGTTAGGAATTTACCTGGGGAAGCTCATGGGATCAGCATTGGCAGCTTCTCCTCGCTTTCAATCTGTAGATGCGCTTGTGCCGTTACCTCTTTTCCCGGATAAGGAAAGAAAAAGAGGATATAACCAGTCTGCAATAATATGTGAGGGGCTTGCCTCAGTAATGCAATTACCGGTATTGTACGATTTGGTGGAGCGGATACGTTATACAGACACGCAAACGCATAAAACAAGAATAGAGCGCTGGCAGAACGTGGAAGGGATATTTGTTGCCCACCCAAACACAATAGCGGAAGGCAAGCATCTCTTACTGGTTGACGATGTAATTACTACAGGCGCTACCATAGAAGCCTGCGGTAATGCAATGCTGGAAGACATCCCGGGCATAAGACTGAGCTTTGCAACACTTGCGTATGCAAATGCCTGAAACTGATGCGGACTGTTTACTGTACTACATGAAAAGGTTACTCCTATATATAATCATCCTGCCTGTGGTCACTGTCTTATGCGGCTGCAAAAAGGCATCTTTTATAATGGATAAAGATGCGGCATTGACCATTACAGCAGATACGCTCTCGTTTGATACGGTATTTACTTCAGCAGGATCGGTAACACAAAATTTCACGATAGTAAATCCTAATAACCGGAAATTAAAGCTAAATACAGTCAGGCTGATGGGTGGCAGCAATTCTCCATATAAAATCAATGTGGATGGTATTGCTTCCACGGAAGTGCACGATGTGGAGATCAATGCCGGCGACAGTGTATATATATTTGTGTCCGTTACAGTTGATCCCTCTTCGTCCCGTATTCCCTTTATTGTCAGCGATAGTATATTGGTTGGATATAACGGGAACGAACGCTATGTGCAGCTTGAGGCTTATGGTCAGAATGCTCATTTCCTGAAAAATTATGTTATTGATGCAGACGCCACCTGGGAGAATGATCTTCCGTATGTAATATCGGGAGGGTTGCTTGTAAAAGAAGGGGTAATCCTGACCATTGAAAAAGGCTGCCGCGTTTATATGCATGCCAATGCGCCCGTAATGGTAAATGGGAGCCTGGTAGTGAATGGTACAAAAAACGACAGCGTTGCTTTCGGGGGAGACAGGCTGGATGAGCCTTACCGTGATCTTCCCTCCTCCTGGCCAGGAATTTATTTTAGTGAAAAAAGCAGGGGTAATGTGCTGACGCATACTATTGTGAAAAATGCTTACCAGGGCGTTATCTGTGCAGCGCCTGCGCCCGGCAATGCTTCCAAGCTGCAAATGAATGCATGTATGATTGACAATATTTATGATGCAGGTATAGTAGCGACCGGGTCAAGTCTGAGTGCCGTAAACTGCCTGATCAGCAATTGCGGCTCTAATATTTCCATCACTGCCGGAGGGACGTATGATTTCACTTTTTGCACTATTGCAAGCTTTGGTAATTCCTATGTAGAGCACAAGCAACCGGTGACATATATCAATAACTTTGACGATGCAGGCAATAATTATCCTCTTAGCGCTATATTTAAAAATTGTATTATCTGGGGAGATGGAGGAAGCATAGAGAACGAGGTGGTGGCAGAAAAAAAAGGAGACCGTAATATGGAGGTACTGCTGGATCACAGCCTGTATAAGGCAAAATCAATTACCGGACTGATAACCCTGGAAAACAGCATTGCCAACCAGTACCCGGCATTTGACAGTATCAATACCGCCCGGCATTATTTTGACTTTCACCTGGGCAAAAACGCTTCGCCGGCAATAGATGCAGGGGTGATCACGGCGGCGACTGCTGACAGGGATGGCAATCCGAGAGACGACAGGCCTGATATGGGATGTTATGAAAAACAATAATCTGATTAACTTAACAGTAATAAATCTTATTAATTTTTTGCATCAATTTTGTACTTTACTTTAAAAACAATAATTATGATACGCTTATTATTTGTTGCAGTCGCTTTATCCATGGTGGCTTCTATTTATGATTTTAAAATAGAAGGACTGGATGGCAGCTCCTTTATGCTTGAGAAATATAAAGGCAAAAAGATGCTGATTGTTAATACCGCTTCTAAATGCGGGTATACCCCCCAATACAAAGACCTGGAAACGCTGTATAAAACCTATAAGGATAAGCTGGTAGTTATTGGCTTCCCGGCGAATAATTTTAAGCAACAGGAACCGGGCTCTAATGCAGAGATCAAAACATTCTGTACCGAAAATTATGGTGTTACTTTCCCCATGTCTGCCAAGATATCGGTGAAAGGAGATGACATTGATCCGTTATTTAAATACCTCTGCGATGAGGCGGAAGGAATGGGTATCAAAGACCCGATAAAATGGAATTTTACCAAATTCCTGATTGATGAGCACGGGAAATTGATCGCGGTGTTTCCCAGCAAAGTCAGCCCCATGAGCCAGGAAGTGTTGAAATATCTCAATTGATATAATTATTATTATGTGAAACATGAGACGCGAAAGCTCATTTCACATTGGCCAGACAAACGCAACCGCACCTTAATGTCCCGATGCATTGTGGTTCAAATGGTTTCGCGCAGCGGGCATAAAGGAGCGGCGGCGTAAAGAAGAGATTGCTGTGCTCATTGCATCTTAGCAATCGTTGCGAGAATTATATTTCACGCAAACGATTGAACATTATTCCGGGTATGCATTATCGATCTTATTATTTAATTTGGCAGATAAAGAAAGGCTTATGTTTGGTATATCCGGAAAACTTGAGAATGGCTTTGATAAAATTGTACTAAAAAACGATCAGGATAATTGCAGTGTAGAAATAATCCCTTCCTGCGGTGCAATGCTACATGCGTTTATTGTAAAAGACGGGAGAGGAGAAGTTAATCTTATTGATAGTTACAAGAGTAAAAAGGAATACGACGAGTCCACAGAATCGGCCGGCTTCAAAGGGCTTAAACTATCCCCCTTTCCCTGCAGGATAACCAAAGGCAGCTATATCTTCAACGGCATAACGTATCAATTTCAACCCAACCGGGACGGGGTGGTATTGCATGGTTTTTTGTATAATAAATCGTTTACCGTTGTAAAAAAACATACTGACGAAACCGCTGCGCAACTGGTATTGCAGTATGATTATGCCGGGGATATAGCCGGATTTCCTTTTCCCTATACTTGTACTGTTACTTATACACTTGAAAAAGGCAATGCGCTTACAGTGTCCACTGTTATTAAAAATACAGGTGATTCCTCAATGCCCGTTGCCGACGGCTGGCATCCTTATTTCACATTTGGCGGAAAGGTGAATGACCTGTTGCTCGAATTCAGATCGGAGGAAATGCTTGAATTTGTGAACCTTATCCCCACCGGTACAACTATTCCTTTCCGGGACTTCGTGCACCCGTCGCGGATTGATGGCAGGGAAATAGATAATTCTTTTGTATTAAATTTCTCACAGCCGCAACCCATGTGTATACTTCGCGATCCTGAAAGTAACCGGCAACTGGAAATATATCCTCAGAAGGGATACCCTTATCTGCAGATATATATACCGCCTCACCGCCGGAGTATAGCTATAGAAAACCTGAGCGCTCCGCCGGATGCTTTCAATAATGGTATGGGGTTGTTGTCGCTTGAGCCAGGTGAGGTTGCTGATTTTTCAACCACTTACAAAGCCAACTAAAACTAACGCGGGTGCAGCGATCATTTCTTTATACCCGCACATATATTTTTCTCTTATCCATCCAATAGCCTACCAGCCAGCACAACATCATATAGCACAGGGCAAACAGCAATGAACCCCATGCACCGGGAAGAATCTTTTGAAATACAGTATTGCCGATACTGTTGAAGAGACTGGTTTTGGGGCCTGTCTTTATGGTGAAAAGAACAGTAGCCAGTACTTCGGACAGCAGGTAGATAAATAACGGGTTTTTACCAAATACCTGGAAGAAATAAGTGCCCTTGGTCATGCCTTTAATTTCGGTCACAAAGATCAATATACCGAGTATTATCATATCAAGTCCCACGGTATATAATACAAAGGGGCTTGTCCATAATTTTTTATTGATAGGGAACACAAAATCCCAGAAATATGCGAGGCACATTGATGCAAAACCTGCGATCATTAGTTTGGTGACCGTTTCAAAACTGTTCCCTTTCTTCTGGATAAAAACACCTGCATAATAGCCTGCCACAACATTGACAATAGCAGGCATGGTACTCAGTAATCCTTCGGGGTCAAAGGCAACGCCTTCCCCATGGTACAGGTGGTTTTCTCCAAACAACAGCATATCCAGCTTATACCCTGCATTGGTAGTCATATTATAATCCCCGCCCACATACAGGATGATCCAGTATCCTATAAGGAAAATGGCGCTTAATGTCCAGACTGCTTGTTTGGACAGGAAATGAATCATTAATGCTGCTATCCCATAGCATAAAGCAATTCGCTGAAGCACCCCCAGTATACGGGTATTGTGTATGGGAAAAAATTCATAGCCTCCTCCTTTGACTTCCCTGAAAAAAGGGAACCAGTACATCAGGTAACCAAGCAGGAAGATGATAAGTGTTCTCTTAAATATTTTCCCCAGCACACTGCCGGTGCCCAACTGCCGGTATTTAGGCATTGAGAAGCTCATGGCATTGCCCACTACAAACAGGAATGTCGGGAATACGAGGTCGGTGGGCGTGAACCCATGCCATGCAGCATGTGATAAAGGAGCGAAAGGGGTAGCGCCGCTTCCCGGGGTGTTTACAATGATCATAAAGCAGATCGTCATGCCTCTCAAAACATCTAAGGCGAGGAAACGGGGAGAAACGGGTTTTGTCATAACAAACAGGATTTATACTTTAATATAGATTTTCTTTTTATCCAGCCACCAGGCAATGCTCCAGAAAATGATCACATGAAAGACGGCATAGAGCAAAGAGCCGTTCATATTTCCAAACAGGGATGCAAAAATGTGGTTATACATCCATCCACCCAATCCTTCATAGCCGTTATTTGCAGGAATGCGCACCAATCCGTAAAGCCTCACCCATACCCCGCTCAGCACAAAAATAAAGAGCGGGTTTTTGCCAAACACTTCAAAAAAACTGCTCCATTTGCCCCTGTGCCCGTTTGCTTCTATCAGATGCAGCAAAGTGGCCAGCACCATTATGGCAATACCGGTAGTATATATTACAAACGAGCTGGTCCATATTTTTTTATTGATGGGGAAAACCATATCCCAGCAAAATCCTGTAAAGACAAGCAGTCCCCCGGCTACAAACAAATTAGCGATAATCATATACCAGGAAGCAGGCGCGGCTGTTTCGGCTATTGCATTTTTCTTTTGCACAATATAGTCGCCGGCAAGATATCCCAATATCACCTGCGTGATGGCGGCGATAGTGCTGGGAAAACCTTCAGGATCAAAAGCCACACCTTCTCCGTGGTACATGTGGGCTTCCCCGAGAATGGCCTTGTCTACAGGTGTGCCAAACCAGCCCTGCAGGCTGTAGGGATCGGCAGCATTGCCGAAAGCAAGGCATATACCCCAGTAAAGCACGAGCAGTATAACGCCGGCGATGAAGGCTTTTGCAGGGCTTAAATAATAAATAATAATACTTGCAAAAAGGTAGCAAAGAGCGATCCGCTGCAGCACACCTGATATCCTGAGATTATTAAACCCTTTTGCTACAAACGTTCCCCCGGGGTCATATTTTATGAACGGGAACCAATTGAGCAGAAGACCAATACTGAAGATCAATACAGTTCTCTTAAGTGTTTTCACCCATAACGCCCTGTTGCCCGACCGGCGCAGGGCAGGGATAGTGAATGCCATTGCATTCCCTACCGCAAACAGGAAAAAAGGAAAAACCAGGTCAGTAGGTGTGCATCCATGCCAGGGCGCATGCTCCAGGGGAGAGTAAATGTATTTCCAGCTTCCCGGGTTGTTCACAAGGATCATCAGGGCTATTGTAGCTCCGCGGAATACATCTAAAGCATAAAATCTCTGTTTCAAAAGACGAAGAAATTACAGGCGGTTTATAATTAAAGATACGTCTTTGAAGGCATTGAAACTCCGGATAACACCCGGGTAACAAACAGGATAGCCCACGGTTATCTTCCTGTATCAGGCGCTGTGCAGCAAGATTTTGCAATTTATTAAGAGACGCCTACCGTTTTTTATCGGAAATTTGTACCTGTAAAACAAAATAACAATGGCATTGTAATTGCAATTTTATTTTGTATATTACGTTAGTAAAAAAAGATCTTTAGAAATATTTAACAAAAAGGGATTAAACAAATCTTCCCGTTTTGCGTCTTAATATAAAGAGATTTAAAACAGTCAATTTTCTCATAAGCAGTTAGTTTTGGTTGCGGCCTCTATTTCTATAGAGGCCAATTTTTTTGCCCTCCCTTCTGCTGAACAGCAAAAAAGCTATCGCTGATCCGGTAATATCTGCCAGAATATCTCCTGTTTCAAATGCCCGGTTTAACACAAAGTACTTTTGATAGTACTCCATTCCTATCCCATATAAGCAGGAAAGTAAAAAAATGAGCAGGAAAATCCACAAGTGTGGGGAAAAATTTGTTCCGTGTTTAATGTAATAGCTCCACAGCCACACCTGTACACCAAAAAGCACCATGTGAACGATCTTATCAAAAGATGGTAATTCCGGCCCTGCGGGTAATTCTTTTCCGGGGATAATAAGTAAGATGAAAATCATAACAGACCAGATGAATGCCGGCCATATTTTTTTAAGGAATCTGCTGCTCATCATATACCGGCTCAGTTTCCTACAAGAGCGTTGTAAGCTTCAGATGTCAGCAGGGCATCCACATCAGCAGGATTATCTACTTTTACTTTGATCATCCAGCCTTCTCCATAGGGATCGCTGTTCACCAGTTCCGGCTTATTGTTCAGTTCGGGGTTAATTTCAATAATAGTTCCTGTTACCGGCAGAAAAAGATCGCTTACGGTTTTTACGGCTTCCACTGTTCCAAAAACGGCTTCCGCACCCAGGTGCTGATCCAGCGTTTCAATTTCAACATACACAATATCGCCTAATTCACTCTGTGCAAATTCAGTAATGCCGATTATTGCAATATCATCCTCTAGGCGTACCCATTCATGATCTTTAGTATAGCGCAGGTTTTCAGGAAAATTCATAATATGTATTTTAATGCTGCAAAGATTACAAAAACCATTTGAAAAAAAAGTAAAACAAATTACTGATCAATAAGGCCATTGTACTGAAAATACAACAATACATGATCTTTCATAAAGTTTTCCTGCTCGGGCAGGCTCATTGCCGGGAGGGGCTTTAATTGTTGGAAATGAGGCCAGCCGTCTTCGTCTACTTTCTCCAGCACATAATAACCGCTTTGCGAAAAGAGCGTACATACCGCCACATGCATCAGGTCCTGCTTCTGTTCTTTGGTAAACTTTGCACGTATATCCCCAAGCTCCTGGATGCCGATCAGGAAAAGGATGGCTTCCATATCTGGTTTTTTATTAAATCGTTCCACCAGTTTGGCTTCAAGATTCCACCAGCGTACCTGCAGATCACTATCCATATTGTTCATAGCTGCAAAGGTAGGGGAAAGAGGCTGCCCCGCGGTACAGGAATGTTATTCAGATTTTTAAGAGTATGCGCTAACAGTTACCTTTGCGTGAAATTTTTTGAGGATGCTACAGGTAAATACACTCAGGCAAAATACGGATTGGGTTAAAAAAAGGCTGGCGGTGAAACATTTTGCCAATACCAGCCTCGTAGATAAGATCATCGCCCTGGATGATACCCGCAAAAAGCTCCAGCTCGAATTTGATACCAGGCAGTCGGAAGTGAACAACGCCTCTAAGACGATCGGGCAGCATATAGCCAAAGGAGAAAAAGAGGCTGCAGAGAAGGCCAAACAACTGGTAGCCTCCTGTAAGCAGGAAATAAACAGTATCAGCGAAAAAATTGCTGCCGCCGAAATGCAATTGCAGGAGGAGCTGATAAAGCTGCCCAACCTGCCTTCAGAAAAGGTGCCTGAAGGGAAGACCCCGGAAGACAATGTTGTGGTAAAAGAAGGAGGTGCAAAACCCAATCTTGCAGTATCGGCTATACCCCATTGGGAGCTTATTAAAAAATACGGGCTGGTGGATTTTGAAACAGGCGCCAAGATCACCGGCAGCGGTTTCCCTTTATACAAAGGCAAGGGTGCAAAGCTGCAAAGAGCGTTGGTACAGTATTTTCTCGATTATAATACGCAGGCAGGATACCTGGAATATCTTCCGCCTTTTATGGTAAATGAAGCTTCCGCTTATGGAACAGGACAGCTCCCTGACAAAGAAGGGCAGATGTATTATATGCCTGCAGACAATTTTTACCTCATCCCTACTTCGGAAGTGCCGGTCACTAACATCTACAGGGACGAAATTCTTAAAGAAGAAGATCTGCCTGTAAAAATGACGGCCTATTCTCCCTGTTTCCGCAGGGAAGCCGGCAGCTTTGGTAAAGATGTACGCGGGCTCAACAGGGTGCACCAGTTTGAGAAAGTAGAAATTGTGCAGATAGTGCATCCCGACAAAAGCTATGATGCGCTGGAAGAAATGGTGACCCACGTGGAAAAGCTGGTAAATACATTGCAGCTTCCTTATCGTATTCTTAAGCTCTGCGGCGGTGATATGAGCTTTACCTCAGCGCTTACCTACGATTTTGAGGTATACAGCGCAGCGCAGGATCGCTGGCTGGAAGTAAGCTCTGTCAGCAATTTTGAAGCATACCAGGCCAACCGGGCAAAGATCCGCTTCAAATCGAAGGAGGAAAAAGGAAAGAATATTTTGGTGCATACGCTCAACGGCAGCTCGCTGGCGCTGCCCCGCATACTGGCCTGCCTGCTCGAAAACAACCAAACCGAATCCGGTATCATACTTCCTGAAATATTGCATCCGTATTTTGGAGAAAAGATCAGCGGGTGAATAAGGGAATGGTGAATAGTGAATGGCAAAACGACAAATGTGATACGTGAAATGATAGATTCGGGAACTATTGACCATTCACCGGCGCTCACTTCTTTTGTCATCCCGGTATAGTTTCTTCCTCAACCAGTTCCAGCGCTCTGCCCGTCCTTTCACGGATCTCCCTGCAAAGATCCTTATCGCCGGAGAGTGATTTATGAAGGGAAGGTATCATCTCCTCCAGTTTGTCCTGCCATTGTTGTGTTTTCATCTGCCCGGGAAAACAGCGGTGGAGCAGGTCTACCATAATGGAAACGGCCGTAGATGCTCCAGGTGATGCTCCGAGCAATGCGGCAATAGTGCCGTCTGCAGCGTTTACCACCTCAGTGCCAAATTCCAGTATACCGCCTTCTTCCTCATCTTTTTTTATTACCTGCACACGTTGCCCCGCCACTTCCAGGTCCCAGTCATTCATTGCTGCAAGCGGAAGGTATTCCTTCAGCGCTTCCAGCCTGTCTTCGGGAGACTGGCTTACCTGCTCGATCAGGTATTTGGTGAGAGGAATGTTGTGGATACCGGCCATCATCATCGGCTTAATATTGCTAATCTTAATAGAGGAAGGCAGATCCCAAAATGAACCATTCTTTAAAAACTTGGTGGAGAACCCTGCATAAGGTCCAAACAGCAAAGATTTTTTCCCGTCTATAATACGTGTATCTAAGTGAGGAACGCTCATGGGCGGAGAGCCTACAGCAGCTTTTCCGTATACCTTAGCATCATGCTTTTCAATTACAGCAGGATTGTTGCAGATAAGCCACTGACCGCTTACCGGGAAGCCTCCATATCCTTTGCTTTCAGGTATATCGGACTTTTCAAGGAGGGGAAGCGAACCTCCGCCGGCACCTATGAAAATAAATTTTGTTGTAATGGTTCTTTTTTTTCCGGTAGTGAGGTTCCTTACCTGTATCTTCCAACGGCTGTCTTCACCCTGCTCCAGGTCAAATACTTCATGCGCCAGCAGCAGCTTTACCTCAGGGCTATCAAAAAGATAGCGGAATAATTTTCTGGTGAGCGCACCGAAGTTTACATCGGTCCCTACACCCATCCTCGTTGCAGCTACTTTTTCGGAAGCGTCGCGCCCTTCCATTACCAGTGGTATCCATTCTTTCAGCATTGCAGGGTCTTCTGAAAATTCCATTCCTTCAAAAAGGTGGTATTGCAGCAATGCCTCATATCTTTTCTTCAGGTAGGTTACATTTTCTTCCCCGTGCACAAAGCTCATGTGCGGAACAGTATGGATAAAATCGTGCGGATGACCGATATATTGCTTATCCAGCAGGTAAGTCCAGAATTCCCGGCTCTGAAGGAACTGCCCTGCAATCTTAATTGCTTTGCTGCAGTCAATAGAACCGTCTTCTCTTTCAGGTGTGTAGTTTAATTCACAAAATGCAGAATGCCCAGTGCCTGCGTTGTTCCATGCATCAGAACTTTCCGCAGCTACAGTATGCAATCTTTCTATAACGTGGATCGTAATATCGGGCTGAAGCTCTTTTAGCATCACCCCCAAAGTGGCGCTCATAATACCGGCGCCGATTAATACCACATCAGGATCATTTTCTTTAATAACGGACTTGCTCATACACTGTTTAAATTTCCTTTGATAAAACTAATTCACATGAGAAGCAAGACATCTCCGGGAAGCCGGCAAAGCATCTGAAAAGACAGGTATGTAGCACACTATTGTGCAAGCCTGGAGATCTTTGCCTTTAGCGGAACACAAAGTTACATCAGGAAATCGAAGGGAGGGGCGATAATATCATGTTTTATTTCAAGAAAGCTTTATTCATGCAGTAAGTTTTATTCCGGGCGGGGAATATATTATTTATATCTAAATGCAAAATTTACAATTTTTCAAATGGTTATATATGCACTTATCCTATTTAACATTTTCAATATAATACGCTGGCATACTTCTTGGACTTTTTGTACTGAAAAGCAATTGCGCGTTGAAATAAAAAATTGTTGAACCTAAAAATTGAATTGTATGAGATTAGTAACTGAAAAATTTGAAATATTGCACAGCGGAAATATATACCAGGTGCGGGCAACAGAATATTTAAACGGACAGGAAGAGTTGCGATACAGGGTAAGCTTTAATGATAGTCCGGTGTGTGTATTTGGATGGAACAACGATATGAATCGTTTCACGATCATGTATGACCATCGTAACCCTGATATCCCCGGAGAAATTGAACAAGCCATTGCCGGCAGGCTGAAGCATATAAGCAAGATGAAGGAAGCTGCCTGACCTTGTTCTGGCTTGCTGATGATTGTAAAAAATATATTTTCTCATTTAATCTCCAATAATTAAAAATGCGGTGTTCTTTACATCGCATTTTTTTTAGGAGTTTATCATGCTTTATATTTTATGAGTATGCTATTCGTTCTGTAATTTCATGCTGCATTACTGTGCACAAATCAGCCAATGAGATTTTTTCCCATTCCAGACGCCGGCTCCAGGGTTCGTATAGCTACTTTTCTTGCCATATTATTCCACACAGCGGGTTTAGCAGGCATGATCCGGGGCAATACTGCATTATTTGCCAGGCTGACTTCTGTGAATATGATGGTAATGCTCCTGTTGCTGCTATGGACGCAGCCTATACGTAACCGGTTTTTTTATCTTTTCATGGGTGTAGCAATGTCCGTTGGCTTTTTATCAGAATATATTGGAGTGCATACCGGCGGGCTCTTCGGAGAATATAGCTATGGAGCAGTATTGGGCAAAAGCTATAATGGTATCCCGCTGATTATTGGCGTCAACTGGTTTATCATTATATATTGCTGCGGGGTTACAATGGTTTCGGTTGTTTCGCGAATGGCAAAAAATGTACCGGAAGACCAGCGGGCTGTATATGCCAGGTGGGGCAGGGCATCCGTGATCGTAGACGGCGCTTTGCTCGCTACTTTTTTCGACTGGATCATGGAGCCTGTTGCTATTCACCTGGGGTACTGGCAATGGGCGCCTCCTGCGGCCGTACCTGTATTTAATTATCTCTGTTGGTTTATTATCAGTATGGCATTGCTCTTTTTGTTTTCGGTTTGTCCTTTCAATAAATCCAACAGGTTCGCAGTACACCTGCTGCTTATACAGGTTATGTTTTTCCTATTGCTCAGAACTTTTCTGCTATGACCAGGGAGTATGATCATATCATCATTGGCGCTGGTTGTGCCGGGCTGAGCCTGCTCATGCGCATAATGGATAACGATCCCGGCCATACGAAGAAGATATTGCTGATAGATAAATCAAAAAAGGATACCAATGACCGTACCTGGTGTTTCTGGGAAAAAGGCAGCGGGTACTTTGAACCTATCGTTTCCAAACAATGGGATCGCCTTATTTTCAGGAATAAAGACTTTTCAAAAACACTGGATACCGGCGCATATCAATACAAAATGATAAGAGCTGTTGATTTTTATAATTATTGTTTTGAGCGAATTAATAAAGCGCCAAATATAGACATGGTTTATTCCACAGTGGAAGAAATTCGCTTCAAACATGGATGGTATACTGTTCAAACTGTCGCTAAGACAATGGAAGTGAAGACAGGCTTTTTATTCAGCGCTGTATACCGGGGCTTTCCAAAAACCAAAAGCACATTTTCACTGTTGCAGCATTTTAAGGGATGGCTGATTGAAACGGACATTCCCTGCTTTGATCCCCGGCAGGCAGTATTCATGGACTTTTCCGTGCCTCAGCAATGGGGAACGGTATTCATGTATGTGCTGCCCTTGTGCCCCGATAAAGCGCTTATAGAGTATACAGTGTTTTCTGCATCAGCATTATTACCGGGGCAATATGATAATGCCATCAGGAATTATATTACCGCTCAATTAAAGATCAGTGATTTTCGCATTACAGCCACAGAGTATGGTATCATTCCAATGACGAGCCACCGGTTCCCTTTCTATAAAAGCGGAGTATATTATATTGGCACAGCAGGCGGGCAGACTAAAGCTTCCACGGGATATACTTTCCAATTTATCCAGAAACAATCGGCACAAATTGCCGGAGCGCTGAATAAGGGCATAACAGATTTAACCGGCATACAGCCTGCCCGTTCAAGATTCAGGTTATATGACAATATATTGCTAAGGGTGCTAAGTGAAAATAAAATGACAGGCGAGCAAATATTTTCAACACTCTTCAAAAAAATTCCTGCGGAGAAAATATTCCGTTTTCTTGATAATGAAACAACCCTGGCTGAAGAATTTCCTATCCTTAATGCAATGCCTCCGGCCATATTTGGCGTTGCCGCTATAAAACAAATTTTCTCCTGACACATTTGCGCTGACAAAAATTATATATCCTTTACTATTAGCCTCCCAAACCTTATGATCTTAGTAACTGGTATGTGGCAAGTTTGCAAATAATCTGTTCTCCCGCCGAAGCCCCGTAAATATATTCCATATTTTGCAGGTACGACTGCCGGCTAATCTGAAATGTGCGCGTTTCCAGTCTCACATTATTTACTTTTGCCGGATGAAGAAGGACCATATTTCAATTAATGATATACTTGCGCGTTTGAAGATCGCTGCGTTAAATGAAATGCAGCTTTCATTTTTAGAGGCTGCATCTCCAGGCAAAGATGTAATGCTGCTTTCTGCCACAGGTTCAGGCAAAACAATAGCTTTTCTGCTGTCTGTGCTGCAGCAGTTAGATCCGGCAGCCGGGCAAACGCAGGCATTGATCGTTACCCCCTCAAGGGAGCTGGCGCAGCAGATTGAAATGGTATTTAAGAAAATGGGCACCGGCTTTAAAGTAACGAGCTGCTATGGCGGACATCTGCGTGAAACGGAAGAGAACAACCTGAAAGAGGCGCCGGCACTGATCATTGGTACTCCCGGCAGGCTGGCCGATCATATAAGGCGTAGCAATATTATTACAGCGCCTATTACTACCCTGGTACTGGATGAGTTCGATAAATCGGTAGAGCTGGGGTTCCAGGATGAGATGTCCTTTATCATCGGCGCTCTGCAGGGTTTACAACGCCGGCTGCTGACCTCTGCAACGGACACTATGGATGTTCCGGACTTTGTAGGTTTAAAGGATCCGGTGAAGCTCAGTTTCCTGAAAGAGGGAGAGACCATTCCTGAAAAGCTGGAAATTAAAATGGTGCGCAGCCCTGAAAAAGACAAGCTCAATACATTGTTTAAGCTGATCTGTTTTCTGGGGAGCCGTCCCACTATCGTTTTCTGCAATCACCGCGAAGCAGTGGAGCGCACCAGCATGTTGCTAAAAGAGAAAGGCATTGTCAATATGTTTTATCACGGGGCAATGGAGCAGCGGGAACGGGATACGGCACTGAGCAAATTCAGGAATGGCAGCGCAACGCTGCTGGTCACCACCGATCTTGCTGCACGCGGGCTTGACATTCCTCACATCAGGTATATTATACATTATCATCTGCCGGATACCGAAACCAGCTTTATTCACCGCAACGGCAGAACGGCACGCATGGAGGCAAGCGGTACTGCCATCCTCATCCTTTCACCGGAGGAGTCAATTCCTTCCTATATCACAGGCGAAATAACACCTGTACAGCTTCCTGATACAGATACACTGCCGGAGAAACCAAAGTGGACGACTTTATTTATAGGAGCAGGAAAAAAGGACAAAGTGAATAAGATAGATATCGTTGGGTTTCTCAGCAAAAAGGGGGAATTGAAAAAAGAAGATATAGGGCTGATTGATGTAAAAGACTATTTTTCGTTTGTGGCTGTACGTAAGACCAGGGCCAGCCATGTGCTTCACCTTGTAAAAAATGAAAAGATCAAGAATAAGAAAGTAAAGATTGAAGCAGCAAAGTGATCGTGAAACGACAAACCTGAAACGTGATACACCTTTCACTTTTTACATCTCACGTCTTTGATCTCGCCACCCGGTAAAGCAGCAAGCCCAGTGCTGCAAAAAACAGCACGCCAAGGATCTCATACCCTAATGCACCACCCAGCATGCCGCTCAAAGCTTCTTCCAGGTTGATCTTGGTCAGCGCTTTTGCAATAGTGCCGTTTACCGACAGGAAGGCTACGATCACTCCGGCAATGGCGCCGCCGGCAACAAGCCCTGTGGCAAACAGGTTGCCCTTGCCCAGGTCCTCTTCTTCAGGCACTATATGTTCTCCTTTTCTTTTTTGCTGCCAGTCAGCAAGTCCTCTTATAGCGCCTCCAATGAATATGGGCAGCGTGGTTGCCAGCGGGAGATATAGACCAATGGCAAAAGACAATGCCTTGATACCGCAGAGCTCCACTACAATAGCGATGAACACGCCAACGAGCACATATTGCCAGTCAAGGTTAAAAGATAATACTCCCTTAATGAGGGTCGCCATCAATGTTGCCTGCGGTGCAGCATAGGTAGTTTGACCAATAGCATGACGGATTCCCTGCGCCAGCATCTCAGGTGTGGGTGTATCCAGCACTTTAATGGTAACACCGATAGCCAGCGATGAAACAATTGCCCCGATGAACAACGCCATTTGCTGGTAACGCGGTGTGGCGCCAACGATATACCCTGTTTTAAGATCCTGGGAGGTTGCGCCGGCATTTGCGGCAGCGATACAGATCATACCGCCTACGACGAGCACCATAGGTTCATAGGCGTTCCCTGTCCAGCCCACTGCAATGAAGATCAGGCAGGTGCCGAGAATGGTAGCAATGGTCATACCAGAGATAGGATTGTTGGAAGAGCCGATGAGACCGACGATCCTGGAAGAAACAGTGACAAATAAGGCTCCGAATACCACGATGAGAAGCCCTACCAGCAGCCGGCTGAAAAAATTATCTCCCGGGATAAATGGCAATACGGATACGATCAACACCAATGCGAGGCTGCCAAATCCCACAACCTTTATGCTAAGGTCTTTTTCCGTGCGCAATTGCGCCTCGCCTTCTCCTCCCCTGCTTTTAAGAGAGCCTACGCTGCTCCTGAAGGATGAAATAATGGTAGGCAGGGTTTTTAATAATGTAATGAACCCTCCTGCCGCCACTGCACCGGCGCCTATCTGCCTGATATAGGCCCAGTATATTGCCGTGGAAAAATCATTAAAGCTTTGTGTGTCCGGGTTCCACCCGCCCCGTCCTCCTGCTTTGGAGATCTCGTCCAGCAGCCCAAGCTTTACAAGCTGCCCGGCTATAGCATCCGGAGGGACAAGTGTGGCCAGCAATGGAACTAATGCAAAAGAAGCCAGCACGCTGCCGGCAACAAGCACCCCGCCGATCTTTGGCCCGATAATATACCCCACACCCAGATATTCAGGCGTGATCTCTCCACTGATCTTGGCAGACGGTAAGAATTTATTTACCTGCCTGGTCATAAACTCGGGCGTTTCTGCAATGACATGTAATATTTTCTGGAGCAGCGCATACAGCAAAGCAAACCCTAAGCCTATAAACGCAGTTTTGGCTACCTCTCCTCCTTTTTCGCCGGCTTTTAATACGGAAGCGCAGGCAGTGCCTTCGGGATAAGGTAAGGCATCATGTTCTTTTACTATCAGCGGGCGACGGAGTGGCATCATCATTAACGTGCCCAATATGCCGCCAAGCACAGCCAGCGTAAGGATAGTTACGTAATTAAAATAGTCGGCATTTGCCTTATCGCTGAGAAATAAAAAACCGGGTAAGGTAAATACCACTCCGGCCGCTATGCTCTCTCCGGCCGATCCCGTTGTTTGTATGATATTATTCTCAAGAATGGTTGTTTTCAGAAAAGCACGGCTCAATGTTATTGCCATCACTGCAATAGGAATGGATGCAGATACGGTCAGCCCTGCTTTTAGCGCCAGGTATACGGTGGCCGCGCCAAAGATGATCCCGAAAACAGCGCCCGTCACAACAGCTTTGATGGTAAATTCTGCCATCCTGGTTTCAGGTGCAATAAAAGGACGAAAGCTTTTTTCTGACATTACATTGAATTTAAAAAGGAATTTAGGAAAAAATATAAGAAAGCAGGACGAGCCTTCTTTATTTTTTCAAACGGGGAGAATAGGTGATCCCCATGAATACAATCGCTGTACGATTATATTGGTATCGCTGAAAGAAAGCAAAACTATGATTATCCAATTCATATAGCCTATTGCTGGAAAAACCGCCTCCGTAATACGGCTGCCTGTAGGATTCTTTTTTATGATGTTTCTTCCCAGTTCATAACCTGCGTACAATTCCAGGGAAAGATTCTTCCGGGTATTGACAGAAGAGAAATACCAGGCACTTATTTTGCGAAAAATTGAAATGCTCCCGGTGGTAACAACATCTTCATTTATTTGTGGTAACAGCTGCTTCGTTTATTTGTTATATCATTGTAAAGAAAGAATATGAAGCAAGTCATCTGGTTGTCAATGTCTTACAGGCCCCAGGGCAGGTATCCGTCATATACAGCTTTTATGAGGAACATATACCAAAAATAAATCTGTATCGTTTCTTTATAGTATTAAGATGACAATAAATATTTAACCGGATTATGAAAAAAAAATTATGGTATGCAGCATGTCTCCTTGTGCTGGTGTCGTATATAGGCAGTTGCTCGCCTAAGTACGGATGCCCCGCAGATGGCAGGAGTGTGGGTGCGGAAAGAGTGCTGAGCGGTGAAAAATTGCCCAAAGCGAAGACATTCAGGAATTAGTTAACTACTAAATATCAAAACCATGAACCTGACCCTACGTAATGATTATGGCTGTACCGAAGCTGTAATTGATGAAAACTGCGGTTTCGACAAGTTCTATGGCGTCGCCAGCCTGTTGACCGATAAGCTGAATCTCAACTTCACCAACAAAATTGACGATTCAAACACTTCCTACTGGGATTTCAATTTTAACGGGCATAAGCTTACGCTGCACTATAATATTTACAACGGGGTTTCCATTTTTCCGGTACGATCCAAAGGAGCCATTCCTGAAGACAATGAAGCGGTAAAAGCGCTGGCAAGGGTACTGGAAGACCATTTGCAATAGCCGCATAAACCACAAAGCCCGCAAGGATAATCTTTGCGGGCTTTGCGTAATCTTTGCCCTCTTTGCGGTTTAAAAAAATGCCTTTTATCCAAATAGCTTCTATATTTCAACGGGTACTATAATTATCCGTATTTTCTTTGTCGTTACTACGCACCCAGAAAGAACTTGACCCCAACTGTCCATATCGTCGAACTGCCCAATCCTATACCTGCATTAAAACTGCTGGATTTGGTTTTTGTGTCTGAAGGTTGATTACCGGAGCTCTTGTTGTTGTTATAACTTACCTGGAAAAGATCATTTAAGCCGGTCTCTATATGCATTTTAGGCGTTACAGCGTAAGACACGCCGGGATACAGATCAAGCCGGATGTCAAAACCATTATTCTCATTCTTTGTAGCCGGACCAGGATCGCCGGTGTAACTGTTGGTACCATTTGTAATATCCGCTCCTAACCTGCTTTGCAGGAAAAGATAAAAGCCGGAGCTCCCAAGATTTTTATATCCTCTTATGAATGCGCCGATACCATAAGAATTGTTATCGGTTTTATACACAGCATTGGAAGGAGAAGTTTGCTTGTTAAAATATTTTCCATAAATAATGTCGCCTCCAACGATAAAGTTTTGCTTTATGGCTTTGGCAAACAGCGGCATTACATTAAAGTTCCGGGTTATAGTAGTAGTGCCGCCTGAACCGGGATCAGACTTTTGAGTAGAAAAACCGATGTTCCCGCCCAATACCGTAGTTCCTTTTTGTATCTGGGCACTGGCAACAGATATTATAGTAAAAGCGACCAGAAAGAAGAATATAAATTTTCTCATAGATTTAATTTTAAGAATGAAAGAATGAGCAAATATTGATAGTGCTGATCAAATAAAATTTTGGCGGAAGTTGCTTTAACGAAAATTTACACTAACAAAATACAAATGTTTTAAAACGAAGCAGCGTTTACTACAGGAAGACATCGCCATGAATGCACGAATGTGTTTTAAGATATTTATTTGTGCATTCGGTACGTATTTATAAGATGTTGGAAGATCATTCTGTAATCGCTATTGATATGCTTTGTCGTTGATGGAGTCAAGAATTTTACAATAGCTTATATATCTGTCTATATGAATAGTTTCATTTTCGACTGCTGATTTAACCGCACATCCCGGCTCGTTAACGTGCAAACAATTATTAAACTGGCACTCATTAATGAGCGGCCGCATTTCAGGAAAATAATGCGAAAGCTCCTGTCGTGATATATCCACCAGTCCGAATTCACGGATTCCAGGCGTGTCAATAATCCTGCCGCCAAAGGGAAGATCGTACATTTCGGCAAATGTGGTAGTATGCAATCCCTTTCCGCTCCAGCCGCTTACTTCCTGGGTTTTCAGTCCGGAGGAAGGAATGATAGCATTGATAAAAGAAGATTTCCCAACACCCGAATGCCCGCTGATCAGGGTTGTCTGGTTATGCAATATCGCCTTTACTTCTTCAAGTCCTTCGTTTTTCTCAACGCTCATCAATATCGTTTTATACCCTATCGCTTCATACATTTCCTTCCAGCTTTCATACAGCAGCGTTTCCTTTTTCCTGTACAGGTCTTTCTTATTAAATAACAATATTGCGGGAACATGGTAAGCTTCAGAAGCCACCAGGAAGCGGTCAATAAAGCCCTGCGATGTCCTCGGTTCGCGAAGGGTGCATATCAGCAATGCCTGGTCTATATTGGCTGCAATGATATGGTGCTGGTATTTGTTGGAAGGAGATTGCCTGTTGATATAATTGCGGCGTTCACTGATGCCCGTTATGATCACGCTGTTGCTATCGCTGCCTTCAGGAGCAATTTCTATCTCATCGCCTACTGTGACGGGGTTGGTAGAGGTGATATCATCTAATTTGAACTTCCCTTTTATCCTTGCATTATACGTCTTTCCCTGATCGTCCTTTACTATGTACCAGCTTCCGGTTGATTTGTATACTGTTCCTTTCATGCAAGTATATTATCACAAAACGATAAAGGTTTGATGTTTGACGTCTCACGTTTGCCGCAATATATCACAACTACTTCAATATCATGCCTGCATCGCCATTATCGTATTCCTTTATCCACGAAGCTAAGGTTTCCGTCCATAAAGGGTGAACATTTAAGCAGGGAATAAAAGTAAAAGATGTTCCGCCGGCTTCCATAAAAGTCTCTTTACCCCTCATAGCTATCTCTTCGAGCGTTTCAAGACAGTCGCTCACAAATGCCGGGCAGAGGATCAGCAGCTTCTTTATTCCCTCTTTTGGCATTTCCTCCAGGCGTATATCCGTAAAGGGTTCCAGCCATCCTTTGCCCAGACGGGACTGAAAGGAGACGCTGTACTTGTTTATGGGAATGCCCAGCTTTTCAGTTACCAGCTTTGTGGTGATAAAGCACTGGTGACGATAACAAAATGCAGGCGCGGGCGATGTCACATCGCAGCAGGTTGGAGATTCCCGGCGATGGTTGCCTGTAATGTCGGATTTGGTGATATGCCTTGCAGGAACACCGTGGTAGCTGAAGAGTATATGTTCATAGTCCCCGCTCACAAATGGCTTCATGCTTTCTGCAAGAGCATCAATATACCGGGGCTCATTATAAAAAGGCCTGATAAAGGTAAGCCTGAAGGGATACCTTTTTTTGCTGTGAACGGCTTTGGCATGTTCCACCGCTGTTTCATAAGAAGACATGGCAAAATGGGGATATAATGGCACGGCTATTACTTCTTCCAGTCCCGGCATTTTTTTCATCAGCGCATCCAATCCATGTTCTACCGTAGGATTGCCATACCGCATGGCAATTTCAACCGGCCCGGGGATCTTCTCCTGCACCGCCTGCTGCAGCTGATGCGTGAGCACTATGAGCGGTGAGCCCTCTTTTGTCCATATCTCTTTATATGCCTCGGCAGATTTGGGAGCGCGGAAAGGCACAATGATCCCTCCTACCAGCAGCAGGCGCAGCAGGTAAGGTTTGTCAATCACTTTTTCGTCCATCAAAAACTCCATCAGGTATTTCCGGACGTCCTTTACTTCAGTAGAATCGGGAGAGCCAAGATTCATTAATAATACCCCCCGTTTTGTGGAAGAATTCATCTTAAAGGTTGTTATACTTTCTTATAAATGGTAAAAGGTCACTGTTGGTGACCTTTTACCGATATTATGGATCAAAAACGGGACGCAGCGCTGATAGTACGGTCCAGGTCTTGATAGGAAATGGCATTACTGATAAACCAGGATTCAAATGCAGATGGCGGCAAATATACACCGGAATCTAACATGTGGTGAAAAAATTTATTAAAAGTTGCTATATCGGCAGCGGAGGCGCTGGCAAAATCTTTTACTTCATGACTGCTGAAATGCACGCTGATCATGCTGCCCATCCGGTTGATCTGTACAGGAAACCCCTTTTCCTCTAATACCTGGCGCAACCCTTTTTCCAGGTACGCTCCCTTGGCTTCCAGCTCTTCATAAATGCCGGGAGTATCTTTCAATGTCTTAAGCAGCGTAAACCCTGCAACCATTGCTAAAGGATTACCGCTCAAAGTGCCTGCCTGGTATACACTGCCCAGCGGAGCAATATGCTGCATGATCTCCCGCCTGGCGGCAAATGCGCCTACCGGCATGCCCGCACCAATGATCTTACCGTAGGTAATTATATCGGCTTTAATATTGAACTTCTCCTGTGCGCCACCCGGAGCAAGCCTGAAGCCTGTCATTACCTCATCAAAAATGAGGAGGATATTTTCCCTGTCGCAGATTTTGCGCAGCGCTTCAAGGTAGTTGCTGCCGGGCAGTATGCAGCCCATATTCCCTGCTACCGGCTCAATAATGATGGCGGCAATCTCATTAGGATGCTCCTTCACCAGTTGTTCAACCGCTTCAATATCATTATAGGCACAGGTAAGCGTATCAGCCGACACACCTGCGGTTACTCCCGGTACTGCCTGGATATGGAACGTGGCTACTCCGCTGCCTGCCTTTACCAGAAAACAATCGGCATGACCATGATAACAGCCTTCAAACTTTATGAATTTGTTTTTCCCTGTATACCCGCGCGCCAGGCGGATGGCGCTCATGCAGGCTTCTGTGCCGCTGCTGACCATCCTGATAAGATCTATACCTGGAACCATATTTTTGATGAGCTCGGCTATTTCAATCTCAAGCTCCGTCGGCGCACCGAAAGAGGTGGATAAAGCTGCCTTCTCCTGTATGGCTTTTATTACAGGCTCATAGGCGTGCCCCAGTATCATAGGACCCCATGAGTTGATAAAGTCTATATATTCATTACCGTCGGCGTCATACAGGTATGCACCTTTGGCTTTGGTGATGAACAGCGGTGTGCCGCCTACGCTTTTAAATGCGCGCACAGGGGAATTTACACCGCCGGGAATGGAGTGCTGGGCACGTTCGAATAAGGATTTGCTGGACTGGTAATTCATGGTGAATGGGCAATGGTGAATGGTGAATACTTCTTTTAATGCTTTGAACAGGATAATATTAAACCTGTCAATATTTTAAAAGTTCTGATCATCTTTTCTTCTAAATCTTTCATATCAATATTATTCAAATAGTTTAAATCACTGGCTATATCTAATGCTGCATCTACTTCTACTATTGAACCTCTTGAGATTTCATAATATCTCCTTCTCTCCACTTCAGATTTTTTGGCGGCGCCTTCTGCAATATTGAGGTGTGTTGACAAGGCAGCTCTTCTTATTTGTGAAATCATTCCAAATTTTTCCTCTGACGGAAATGCTTTTGTCAGTTTGTAACATGCTAATGTGAATGCTCTTGAATAAGTATACACGTCTAACTTTTGGTGATTGAGTCTGAGAAACATAGGTTATATTTTTAGATGGGGAAATATCCGCAAAATAATTGTTTTACACTTACCCTCTATTTTGCAACTATTCACCATTCACCATTGCTCATTCACGTCCCTCAACATCCCCGCCGCCTCTTTCGCAAAATACGTCGCTATAAGATCCGCTCCGGCCCGCTTAATTGCAGTAAGGCTTTCTAAAACGGCTTTTTGCTCGTCGAGCCAGCCCATTTTCGCTGCTGCCTTTATCATTGCATATTCCCCGCTTACATGATAGGCGCTCACGGGAACGGTTACCGCGTTTTTTACTTCACGGATAATATCCAGGTAGGCCATGGCAGGCTTTACCATCACTATGTCAGCACCCTGTTCTATATCCTGCAGCGTTTCATTGACCGCCTCTATACGGTTGGCATAGTTCATCTGATAGGTTTTCTTATCCCCGAATCCCGGCGCGCTGTCCAGCGCATCCCGGAAAGGCCCATAAAAGCAGGATGCATACTTAGCACTGTATGACATGATACCCGTTTTAGTGAAATTATTTTCTTCCAGCGCTTTGCGTATAGCGCCGATCCTGCCATCCATCATATCGCTGGGGGCTACAAAATCCGCTCCTGCCGCAGCATGGCTCACGCTCATCTTCACCAGGGCTTCTACAGTTTCATCATTCAATATTTCGCCGTCTTTTACTATACCGTCATGGCCGTATATGGAATACGGGTCCAGCGCCACATCAGTCATTACGATCATTTCAGGCACCTGATGCTTTATTGCTTTTATGGCCCGTTGCATCAGCCCGTTCTCATTCCAGGCTTCTTTGCCGGTATTATCTTTTGTGTCGTCTTTTGCTTTTACAAAGAGCAATACCGATTTAATACCGAGACCCCAGACGCTCTTTATTTCTTCGAGCAGCAGGTCAAGCGAATAGCGGTAATAGCCCGGCATCGAAGCGATTTCATACTTTATATTTTCACCCTCGTCTACAAAAAGAGGAAGTATAAAATCGTCGGGGGTTAATCTTGTTTCGGCAACCATGCTGCGGATGGATGCATTGGTCCGTAATATGCGGTTACGTTTTTGAAGATACATGTACATCTGTTATTTTATGCCCATTTCTTAGGGTGGAGGCATGCCAATAAAAGCCTTTCTTCTTCACTTCCTTTTTCGGGCTGGTAATTATAATCAAATCTTACTGTTGGCGGCAGGCTCATCAGTATGCTCTCGGTCCTTCCGTTTGTTTTCAACCCAAACAATGTGCCTTTATCATGAATGAGATTGAACTCTGTATAACGGCCTCTTCTTATCTCCTGCCAGTATTTATTTTTTTCATTCCATTCCATCTGCTTTCTCTTTTCTGCAATTGGTATATAAGCGGCAAGAAAACTATCACCATTCGCTTGTTGAAATGCAAAAAGCCTGTCGGCATCAGCGTCACCGGCAGGACGCAGGTAATCATAGAACACCCCGCCTATGCCGCGCATTTCATTTCCCCTGTGCTTATTGGAAAAATAGTCATCGCATTGCTTTTTATATAACGGGTACAGGTCTTCTCCGAAAGGGGCTATAGCGTTCCGCAAAGTAGTATGAAAATGCCTTGCATCTTCTTCAAAGAGGTAGTAAGGGGTAAGATCTGCCCCGCCGCCAAACCAGCGGTCAATGACTTTGTGTTGCACATCATACAGTTCAAAATAGCGCCAGTTGGCATGTACCGTTGGCACGAACGGGTTGAGCGGGTGAAGCACCAGGCTGAGCCCGCAGGCAAACCATTTTTCGCCGTTGATCTTAAGCTGGCTACGCATGGCTTCGCTTACATCTCCGTATACCACGGAAGTGTTTATACCGCCCTTTTCCAGCACATCGCCATGGGCGATCACTCTTGTTTTACCGCCACCGCCGCCCTCCCTTTCCCATTTATCTTCGATGAAGCGCGCTTTCCCGTCGGTTTGTTCCAAAGCGGCACAGATCCTGTCCTGTAGCCAGTGAATATATGTTATCCACGTATCTGTCGTCAGTCCGGGATATTCAGCGTGCAATGATGTGGAATATGTTTCTTCAGCCTGCATATTTCTGTGTTGTGCTGTAAATATTATTGGCGGGCTTATATTTTAAGTTGCTTCCTTACTGTTACTATTTTAATTTCCTTTAATAATTGCCGCGTTGTAATAATGATGATGCTACCGTCTGATATATATCATTATTTTCAAATAAACGTTTACCGATAAGAAAGCTGATCCGGATATTGGGGTCAAAGATTACTTTAACGATTTTGCCTGTCATAGATTTCCTGTCACCTCTTTCTCCAGCTCTTTAGTCAGCTTCAACTTTTGTTGACCTGGCAATTTTGTTTTACGATAGATAAAAGCTGGTCAAAGGGTATGTCTACCTGCAATGCTGTCTGCATCTTTCAGGTATATTATGTTTTTCAAATGTAAGAAAATTTGCATCCTCTTGAGCCGAATATCTCCGGCTAATTTGCATTTATTCGAATATACTGCCATTCCTTTACCGTATCCACAAATGCCTTTGCATGATCAACCGGCACATTGGGCAATATGCCGTGCCCCAGGTTGGCTATATACCGCCTGTTACCAAAGGCACGCAGCATCTGTGTCACCTCCTTTTTTATAACAGGTATGGGTGCAAGTAATTTTGCCGGATCAAAATTTCCCTGCAGTGTTATGGCATTCCCGGCAAGTATCCTCGCTATTCTCGGCGGGATACACCAGTCAATACCGATACCTGCAGCGCCAGTTTCCACCATGCCCTCCAGCGCATGCCATGCGCCTTTGGCAAAAATGATCACGGGCACTTCTTCGTTGATCGCTGCTACTATCCTGCGTATATACTGCAAAGAGATGTTTTCAAAATCTTCGGGGCTGAGCAACCCGCCCCAAGTGTCAAAGATCTGCACCGTATCGGCGCCTGCCCTGATCTGTCCTTTCAGATAAGCAATGGTAGTTTCCGTGATCATGTGCAAAAGCCGGTGCGCCAGCTCCGGCTGGGTATAGCAAAATGCCTTGGCCTCATCAAAGGTCTTGCTGCCTTGGCCCTGCACCATATAGCAAAGTATTGTCCAGGGAGCGCCTGCAAAGCCGATAAGCGGTACCCTTCCGTTCAGCTCTTTTTTTATGAGCGAAACGGCGTCAAAAACATATTGCAGCTTATCATGAACATCGGGTATGGTTATTCTTTGCAGATCCCCTTCTGTTTTAACAGGGTCCGGGAGCACGGGACCTTTCGATTCCATCAGTTGTACTTCCAGGCCCATTGCCTGTGGCACCACCAGTATATCTGAAAACAAAATGGCCGCATCCACCCCAATGATATCAACAGGCTGCAGGGTGATCTCGCAGGCGAGCTCAGGCGTCCGGCACCGTTCAAAAAAGCCGTATTTTTCCCGTAGCGCCCTATATTCCGGCAGGTACCTGCCTGCCTGGCGCATCATCCAAACAGGTGGGCGCTCCGTCATTTCTCCTTTAAGTGCTCTTAGTAACAGATCATTTTTCATGCTATATGCTTATTATGACTCAACCGGTTTTTTAAAATAGTCAATCGCCAGCTCTACAAGGTTGGCTTCTCCAGGCCACTGGCTGGTGATCACAGGATTACTGCAGTATGACGCTACTGTGGCAGTGGTGGTTTTCCCTATAGAGAAAATGACAATGCCCAGAGGAATGGTGTTGGTTGAAAAAAAGCTATGTACCCCGCTGGGGCTAAAAAACAGAATGCCGTTATAATTTTTATGGATCGTCTTGGGAGTGCCCACGGTCTGGTACACAATTATTTCCTGCACTCCAATACCATTTGCCAGGAGGGTTTCAGGAAGATCATTGAGACGTTGCTTACCGCAAAAGAAAACTACTTTTTTGATGTCCCTGTGCTGCAGGATCTTTTCTGCGAGACTGCTTGCATTTTTTGCTGTTGCTATAACAGAGGACTCCTCGAAGATATCAAGCAATGCATCTTTAGTTGCGCCGCCGGTGCAAAAGATATCCCATGGCGGTATATTTTCCAGCTCACTTTTTACCACCTCCACTGCATGGATGCTTGTAAACACTGCCGTTACGGGTTCCCGGCCCAACGCAGAGATGGTATCAGCCGTTTCGGCAGGCACGTCGGGTATGTTTTGAATAAATGCTTCAGCATCTATATAAATATCCTGCAGGGCCGCTTTTTCTACCAGCTCTTCGTTCAAAAACCGCGTTGACAAAATATAGATATTATTCCCTGCCATGCTTTATGGATTCAATTATCATATCTCCGCCGCGCTGTATCACTTCTGCTCCTGCTCCTTTTCCCAGACCGGCTGCATCTGCAATGGCGGAACGTTTTTCTACCCCGATCATTTGCCGGCCATCTTTGGAATGCAGGCTGCCTTTCAGTACGACTTCTCCATTTTCAATGGTTGCCAGTGCACTTATCGGCGTGGTGCATCCACCCATTAACGTTTTTAGAAACTCCCTTTCCACACCGGTACATACAGCCGTATCATGATCATTAATGCCGGCGCATATTTGTTTCAACAGCTCATCGTTTTCCCTGCAGGCTACCGCAACAGCCCCTTGTGCAGGCGCAGGAAGCATCCAGCTAAGATCAATGCTCCCCACCGGTCTTATACCGATCCTTTCCAACCCTGCTGCTGCAAAGATAGCGCCATGCCAGTTGCTTTCTGCCAGCTTTTTTAGTCTTGTGTTTACATTTCCGCGGAGATTCTCCATCCGGTGATGGGGGTAGCGGTGCAGCCATTGCGCCCGCCTGCGGATGCTGCTCGTGGCAATAGTAAGCGCCGCACCGCTACCGCCATGGTCAAGCGCTGCAAGCGTATCTTCCCTGTTTCCGCTGAATACCAGTATATCCGTATATGCATCGCGCTTCAGCACCGCAGCAGTAATGATCCCTTTTGCCGGTTGGGTGGGCACATCTTTGAAAGAATGTACTGCTATGTCAATGCGGTTTTGCAGGAGCGCTATGTCAAGGGTTTTGGTAAAAATACCCTGGACGCCGATCTCATATAAAGGAGTGGACAGGTCTATATCGCCTTCGCTTTTTATATGAACAAGAACCGACGGTATTCCCTGTTCCTGCAAAAGAGACCGGACTTTTTTGGCCTGCCATAGTGCCAGCTCACTGTCGCGGGTTCCTATTTTAACTACCTGGGTCATGGCATAAAAATATATACCGGGAGATTAATCCGGTGAAAAAAAATGAATATTTTGTTGCAGGAATATGGTGCTATGAATGGCTTATTTTAAGATATTCATGCAGCGTATTAATATATTGGCAACCTTTGGCAGTACGTGTGCGAAGGTCAACAGCAAGCGTTTTAACTGCTTTCTGAATGATCACATCTTTTTCTCCTTGCTGTAACGATGCTGCACAGCAGTCGCTTTCGCTCAGCTCATACAACTTGGTTTTTACCTGTCCAAGGAAATGACGGTGCAGGAAGACTTTGTGCCATTCCACAAATTCACCCAACGTTTCATTGATAATAGCAAGCGCTTGGGGAATTTCCGCCCTGCGTTTTGCCAAAGTTTTATCCAGTATTGCTGATATCTGGTCAACATCCATTAAAACAATGCCCTCTCTTTGCTGTACAGCGGGATCAATACATTTGGGAACGGACAGGTCTAACAAAAGCCGCGGCTTCCGGCTGCCGAAGAATTCGGGAAGTACAGTAAATGCATTGGCATTGGTGCTGGTGATCAGTATATCCGCTTCATTGCAGGCCCGGGCTAATTGCTCATAGGGAACAGACTGCATGCCATTTTCGCGGGCAAAGTCTTCAGCTTTAACGGGAGTGCGGTTAGTAATGCTTACATTAGCGCCTGGAAAATACTCAAGAATGTTCCTGGCTACATTGCATCCAAATTTTCCGGCTCCCACCAGCAGCACGTTCTTGTGCTGGATGTCGGTCACTTTTTCTCTTATCACCTCTATCGCCGCATAGGCTACAGATACGGTGCCGGTGCTCAACTGGGTTTCAGATTTGATCCTTTTGGAGGCCTGGAGCGCAAAATTGACCAGGCGGTCAGCCAGCGAACCCAGCAATCCGTTTTCTTTGGCGTACCTCGCTGCTTTCTTTAACTGCATGAGTATTTCATAGTCGCCTATGATCTGGGAGTCCAGCCCGGCAGCTACCTTAAACAAATGATCAACCGCCTTCATACCATGGAGCGCATACCCGATATCTTCAAACGCGGTGCTGTTATTTTGGGTGGCCGAGCACAAAAACCCGATCATAGTGGCTGCCGCGGCTGTTCCATACAGCTCCGTCCTGTTGCAGGTAGATAATACGATAAGATCATTGATCTGATGTTGCTTCGCCAACCGGGTTATAATCTCCAGCCTGGAAGCGCATACAGCAAAGTCACTCCGGGTTGCAGCATTGGCTTTGTGGTAATTGATGCCGATAACCGTGAAACTGTCTAATCCGCTGCAAATATCGTATGGGGTCAAATCCTTCATAAGGGAGACGCAAATGTAATGGACAACAGTCATCTTTACGTCAGTGTTTTGTCATAATATCGTCATGTCTGAATGAAACGTAAAGAATCATATTATCAACTGATCAAAATCAGGAACGGGCAGCGGGTTGTATCATTTGGTGAATAGTAAATGACCGATAGCGAATAAATTCACCATTCACTATTGCCTATTCAACCGGGCAATAGACATAATTAACTCGATGCTGGTTGTGTAATCAGCGGAACAGCAGCTCACACGGCTTGAGTCCCGTATGCTTCTTAAAGGCGGTAGAAAAATGAGAGATGGAAGAATACCCGAGCATCAGGGAAACATCTGTTACACTGAGCCCCTTCTCATAGAGCAGGTATTTGGCATGTTCCATCCGCTGGCTTTGGTAAAAATCGAAAATAGTAGTGCCGAAGATCTCTTTGAACCCCTTTTTCAGGTAGCACTCATTGATAGCTACTTTACGGCTCAGCTCCTTGATGGTGATAGGTTCTCCTATATGCTTCAGCAGGATATCCCTTGCATTGATGATCTTATCGCGGTCTGTATCGTTGGCAAGGAATTTACAGCTAAAGGCAACATCTTCTTCCTTTTCACCGAGCATGCATTCCAGGCTGTATAAGAGCAGCATCTGGGTTTGTGCATTAATATAGATATTCTCCAGGCTTTCTGTAAAAGTATTATTCAGAAGTCCTTCCAGCACCATCCTGGTGCGACTGCAGAGCGGGAGTATCTTTGCAAAAGAAGAAGTATGGTTGAAAGACAGCACCTGGCTGGCAAAGCCGGAGCTGCGGGGCACATTAAGATACTGCTGTAAATGCTCGGGATAGAATGTAAAGCTCATCACATCCATCGTATCTTCCTTTGCCGAACAGTTTTTGGATATGCCGGCTTTGCATCCTTCACATTCAAAATTTTTGCCATTGCAATACACATTTCCTGCAATACAAAATTTCAGCTCCAGCGTAGGAGAGGATTCACTGCTCTTCCTGTACTGGTAATTCAATACGCCGGTGTCTTCAAAGCTCCAGTCCGGCTGCTTGCGATACCGCCTGATAACATATTGCACAGCGCCCGGCGTAATACGCTCCTTCTCTTCCACGAGCTCAAGATCATCCGCCATTACAGGGCGCTTCTGTGCTATTTCCAGTATATCTGGTATCCTTACCATAAGATTTTGCAAATATAATGCGTTTAACATCCTCGTCTGGCAATCATTTGATTAATGACAAGTTTATGACAGATACTATATTCATCCAGGCACATAATTGTGAGAGTTGAAACGTGAGAGTGAGATTTTCACGTTTGTCTTCTGACGTTTCACGATTAATACAGCGGTAGCTTTTTCATTCGGTTGCCATGTGGAAATCCTCCCGGATTATGGGGTTAAAAATCTCTCTTAAAATTGCCCATGCCGCTCAATTGCAGTACATTTGCAGAATATTTTTTTGACCAGAAAAAAGTGAACGCAGAACGATTCTATGAGTAATGAAACACAGGCTTTATCCACGCATCCGGAAACAGCAAATGGTTATGGTGCAGATAGTATACAGGTACTGGAAGGTTTGGAGGCAGTGCGTAAGCGCCCTGCCATGTATATTGGTGATATAAGCAGCAAAGGATTACATCACCTGGTGTATGAAGTAGTTGACAACTCGATTGATGAAGCGCTCGCCGGCTATTGCAAAAACATTACCGTAACCATTCATGAAGATAATTCAATAAGCGTACAGGACGATGGCCGCGGGATACCTACAGGTATCATGAGCAAGGAAAAGAGAAGCGCGCTTGAGGTAGTAATGACGGTATTGCATGCCGGCGGTAAGTTTGATAAGAATACATATAAGGTATCCGGCGGTTTGCATGGCGTAGGTGTAAGCTGTGTAAATGCGCTAAGCACCAAATTGCATGTAACGGTACATCGCGAGGGCAAGATATTTGAGCAGGAATACCACACAGGTATTCCTCAATATGCTGTAAGGGAAATCGGCACGACGGATATTACCGGGACCTATACCCATTTTTGGCCGGACAGCTCCATATTTGTCGTCACCGTATATAATAAGGATATCCTGGAAGCCCGCCTCAGGGAGCTGGCCTATCTTAATAAAGGCATCACCATTATCCTGCGCGATCTCCGGGAAAAAGATGAAGCGGGAAATACCTATTCTAAAACTTTTTACAGTGAAGGCGGTATCGCCGAATTTATCGAAATGCTCGATAAGAACAGCAACAGGCAGCCGCTGCTCCCCAACGTGATCTGCGGCGAGGCTTTTGATGCGGCAACCAATGTGTCTGTGGAAGTGGCAATGACCTATAACGCCAGCTTCCAGGAACATATTTTCAGCTACGTAAATAATATCAACACCATAGAAGGCGGAACGCATGTATCGGGATTTCGCCGTTCTGTAACACGGGTATTCAAAGCTTACGGTGAAAAAGAGGGAATGTTTGAGAAAGCCAAGGTAGAAATCGAGGGGGATGATTTCAGGGAAGGATTGAGTGCGATCATTTCCGTAAAAGTCCCTGAGCCGCAGTTTGAAGGACAGACAAAAACCAAGCTGGGGAATAATGAAGTGATGGGAGTTGTAGATACTGCTCTGAGCAAAGTGCTGCAAACCTATCTGGAAGAGAACCCCAAAGATGCCAAACAGATCATTTCCAAAGTAATACTTGCGGCACAGGCGAGAGTAGCAGCAAGGAAGGCGAGAGATCTTGTGCAGCGCAAAAGCGGGCTGACGGGCGGAGGCCTGCCCGGTAAACTGGCCGACTGTTCGGACCGTAATCCCGACAGGTGCGAACTTTTCCTTGTAGAGGGAGACTCAGCAGGCGGTACGGCCAAGCAGGGGCGCGACAGGAATTTCCAGGCAATACTGCCCCTCCGCGGTAAGATACTGAACGTGGAAAAAGCAATGGAACACAGGATCTACGACAATGAAGAGATCCGTAATATATTCACGGCGCTGGGGGTAAAAATAGGCACGCCCGATGATCCCAAAGCGCTGGATATCTCAAAGCTCCGCTATCACAAACTGATCATCATGACGGATGCCGATGTAGACGGAAGTCACATCGCTACGCTCATCCTCACCTTTATTTTCAGGTATATGAAAGAACTGGTAGAGCAGGGATATGTATACCTGGCACAGCCACCGTTATACCTTGTGAAAAAGGGCAAAGAATCTGCTTATGCCTGGAGTGAAGAGCAACGAAAAACGCTGGTGGAAAAGATCGGCGGCGGAAAGGAAGACAGCGTGAACGTACAGCGATATAAAGGGTTGGGTGAAATGAACGCCGAACAGTTGTGGCAAACCACTATGAACGCTGAAACCCGTACTCTCAAGAGAGTTACGATTGAGAGTGCCGCCGAAGCAGACCGCGTATTCAGTATGCTGATGGGCGATGAAGTTGCCCCGCGGAGAGAATTTATTGAATCTCACGCCAAATACGCTAATCTTGACGTGTAAATAACTTTAGCATTACTACTATAGAATTATTATTATCTTCGATGCTTACAGTATCGTAATTATTTCATTATTAATAATTAAAATAAAATACGAGATCATGTCAGACTTAACTTTAACAGCATATAACGTAAAGACAAAAGAGAAAAATGTTCCTATCCAGGATGCAGTGATCACCAGGACTTCCAAAGGATCCTATATGGCGCAGGGACATGACGGCAAAGGAAATAAACTTACTACTCTTTTAGGGGAAGCCAAAGCACTGGCAGCCATCCAGGCGGGGATAGCAAAACAAGGCTGGTAATTGCCGGCTGAACCACGGAGGCGGGGGACAGGGAGTTGCACGGAGAGTTTTTTTGCGTTCATCGCCCTTAGCCTGCCCGTCCGGCCAGGCGTGAAACTTCTGATTATTTTTGCCCATTATGCTACAATCTTCCACGCTGTTGTTTTTAAAGCAACTTGCAAAGAATAATAACAAACCCTGGTTTGATGCCAACAGGAAAAAATACGATGAATCAAAGAAGGATTTTGAATATTTCATTCAGGCGCTGATTGAACAGTTTGGCAAAAAAGATCCTTCCATCGCTGCATTAACGGCAAAAAGCTGCTTATTCCGCATCAACCGCGATATCCGCTTCAGCAGGGACAAGACGCCTTACAAAAAAAATTTTGCCGCCAGCATCAATAAAGGGGGGAAAAAATCCGTGCTTGCCGGCTACTATTTCCACCTTGAGCCGGGGAACAGCTTTATCGGCGGAGGGATATGGATGCCCATGCCTGCTGAAACGCAAAAAATAAGACAGGAGATTGACTACTGCTACGACGAATTTAAAAAGATCATCCACTCCAAAAAATTTGCAGGCATATACCCAGGGCTCGACCGGGAAGACGGGATCCTGTTGACCAATGTACCTAAAGGATATACAAAAGACAACCCCGCAGCCGAGTTTTTGAAGCTGAAAAGCTGGGTGGCAATGTCCTCGCTTACCGATGTAGCGCTCACGTCAAAAGACTTATTGAAACAATCGGTTGAAGCTTTGTCGGCAATTCAGCCGCTCATTGATTTTTTGAATCGGGCAGTGGGAGAGGATAATGAATAAAGCCAGGGATGCGCGAATGGATGGTCAACCGAAAATCCCTGTTCGTGCACTAGTGGCTATTCTTTCTCAAAATATTTTTTCCAGATAGAAGAGGGAATATATTCTGCCCTGTACGGCACAAAATAACAGTTGAGCTCCCACAGTATTTTACCCTGCTGGTCGGTTACCATTACAGCGCCGGTTTTAGAGCTGCATTGCAAAAGGTTATTATTGGGCAACACATAGGCGCTCCCCATGCGTGAGGTATATTTTGACCGCGGCAGCATAGCATGTATCTTAGGCGTCGCCACCCACTTAACGGTATCCAGATGAAAAGATACTCCCCCAGACTGCTTTTTCCAGAGCGAGTTGTCAAATACCATCAGGTCGCCGTAGGGATTAATATGCACGGAATGCTGAAATGAAAAAAAGTAAGCCGTATCTATTTTAAAGCTGCCGTTCTTTCCCAGCTTCCACATGATACTACCTGTTTGCCTGTTCACTTTCCATATCTGGTCTTCGATAGCTACCGATACAAGATAGTTGCTGTCTCTGTCGAAATTGAGCGAATTCATGTGAAAGCGGTCATACGCAAATGCTTTAAGGAAAGGATCATGCTCGCTATCCCATTCCTTCCACACATCCCATTCCCATATTTTTTTCCCTTTATTATCCATTACCAGTATGCCATCCCCCCCTAACGTATCAATACCATGCCCTCCGATCTTCGACATATCATATGGCTTATGGTTACGGGTAAGCACAACGATATTGCCATTCTGGTCCATCCTTACGTCATGGTGTATTATTTTATACGCTCCCCCGGCAACAGTATCCATATTGATCCGCCAAAGCATTTTCCCGGTAAGGTCTATCTCTGCCACAGCGGTGCCTCCCGCAAAACCGAGCGCGCCACGGCGGATGGGCTTCTCCATTTCACGGAGGCTGTCGGCTTCTTCCTTTGGCGTGTCATCAATCACATCCTTTACCGGCGGGCGCAACATGGCCAGTATGGTGCCCTGCGGCGTAATTGTGGCTGCACGCACCCCAATATCATCTATCTGCCAGTACCATCTTACTACTCCTTTGCCATCTACCATTGCTATATAACCCGGCAGCCGGGCATTGCAGAGCATTACCATTCCATTATCCAGGGCGGCAGCATCGTGTGGCAATTCATCTTTTACCCAGTTATGCACTAACCAGGGAGATTGCTTCCTGGTGTGAAAGCTCATCTCCTTGGAAGCAATTTCAACAAACTTATCTATGATCACCTGGAAATGATATTCCGCATCCGGTTCGAGCAGCAGAAGCCTTATATCATGTTCTTTCGCCTTCTGGGTAAGCGGGGTCCTGAATTTTTCCGATGACCCTTCTTTCCAGTAGCGTACATATACTGCCTCCTCTTTATCAAGCGCCACTTTAACGGACTCATTCATCGCCACATTATTGGGAGAAGACAGCTCAATGCTGTTGATGGAAACCGCATGATTAAGATAATAAACAACTGCTGCAATGACCACAGCGAGGCAAACAGCAATAATGAGAATTTTCTTCATGCTACAAAGTTCTGTAAAAAAAACACCAGAATTTTTAGCCGCAGATGTGCAGATTAAATCTGTGCATCTGCGGCTGCCTTTTCCGGCCGGTGAGACGCCGGCTGGTAGATAGTGCTGTCACCATCCGCCTGCAAAAAATTTAAACACGCTTAAAGAATGCCGATCCTGTATTTATCATAAGCTCTTTAATATTAAGGCATCCTGTTGAGATTTTCTGCTGCCATATTGCTGTTCAACTGGGCATCCACCAAAGGATAAGGCAGGTATTTCATATTCGATTTAACCACCGGGGCTAAACCTCTCTGCGTCAAATATGCATTACAGGTAGCTTCATATTTCCCAAACCGCAGCAGGTCAGGTCTTCTTTTATATTCAAACACCAGCTCAAAGCCGCGCTCATCCAGTATTTTCTGTGCCATTTCTTCTTTGGAAGCCGGCGCGGGAAAATCTCCGCCTGAGCCATATTGCGGTGCGCCCGCACGACTTCTTATCTCGTTGATATAAGGCAGCGCGGCAGAAGGACCGTTCAACTCATTCTCTATTTCAGCTTTGCTCAATATCACATCTTCGATACGGAAAACAGAGATAGTTCGCCCGTCATAATATGAATTGGATATCATTTCATAAGAATATTTTTTGGTGGCCACATTTTTAAGAAACTTAACCGTATCACTTGGCGGTGTTGTCTGCCCGGGCGCCGGTACCATATAATAAAAGCCGTGCGTAGTATGCTCGTCACGCGCCGCTGCGCCTTCATAGTTATAATAAAAGAATTGCTTGCGCGGATCCTGGTCGCTGTATTTCCGCCAGAATTCAAGAGATACCGCGTAATACTGCCACCTGTCGGGCACCTCCTTATTATCCTGCGGCCCAAAATGGTTCGCAATTTCACCCCCATTCATAGCCGGCTCATGCAGGATACAAAAAATAAACCCTTTATCAAATTTGTTGCTTTCCGACCATACGTTTTTAAAATCAGGGTTCAACTGGTATACCCCCGAATTCCTGAGCGCCAGCACCATATCAATATAAGTCTTTGCATTCGGGTAATCATGCGCCCGCATATATACGTTGCCCAACAGGGTAGCGCATGCGCCTTTCGTTGCCCGGCATAATCCCTCGCTCTCCCCCCATTTCTCAGGAAGATTTTCAATACCGTATTTGCAGTCTTCAATGATCACCTTATTCACATCTTCTACAGATGCCAAAGGAGCATTGGTGGTCTGGTCAGGTGCCACCACTTCCGTATATAAGGGTACCGGGCCCCAGGCATCTGTTAAATCCCTGTATGCAAGCGCCCTGAGAAAACGGGCCTGCGCAATTACTCTTTTCTTTTTGGTTTCATCCATAGACACCCCATCTATCTTTGACAGAAGGATATTTGCATTGCTTATCACTTCATACATATACTGCCAGTTGTAGCGGATATACCGGTTGTTGGCGTCATAAGTAAAATTGCTCATCTTGTCAGGATCGCCGGCTGCGGTAGAAAACCCCATATCTGTCGTATAGTCTGTAGTCATTACCAGGTACCCGTTGTAATACATCCAGCCATCACCCGGGAAGGGAGCAATATCCGCATATACCCCCACCAACGCGGCATCCACATCACTTTCGGTAGAATAGGCATTGGCCGTTGTTAAATCACTGTAAAGCTTTGGCTCAAGCTTGGTACAGCCTGCAGCAAGTGCCAGTAAACTTAAACTTATAATTGATAAATATTTCATCGAATGCTTTTTTGAAGTAAGAGAAAAGGAAATGGTTTTAAAAATTAATGCTCAGTCCAAAAGTGTATGAACGCATGGCAGGATAGGCATTGAAGTCAAGCCCCGCACCGCCATTGGCTGTTTGCCCGCCATTAGCAGAACCTGCGGCTGAAGTGCCGCCGGTTGTGGTTTCATATCCTTTCGTATCCACTTCCGGATCCCATCCCGAATATTTTGTGAGCGTAAGAAGATTCTCTGCAGTTATATAAAAACGCACTGAATTGAATGCTTTTGAAATATTCTTCAGGGTATATCCCAATGAAATATTTCTTAATCTCAGGAAAGATGCATTTTCAATAAAATGAGAATTGATATATCCTCCCGATTTCATGTAATAAAAACCATTCCTTGGGATATCTGTATTGGTATTAGTGGTCGTCCACCTGTTTAAAGCATCTGTAGTCCGGTTCCATTCCAGGTTCATGCGGCTCATATTCAGCAGATCATTTCCTACAGAACCATGGATAAATATGGCCAGATCAAAAGTTTTATAGGTAAAAGAATTGGTCAGCCCGTATATGAACTTGGGATTGGCCGAGCCGATTATAATACGGTCACTGGCATCTATTTTCCCATCGGGTTTGCCATCAGGCCCGGAGATATCCCTGAATTTAGGATCTCCCGGCTTGGCATTAGGCTGTGGGGCATAGGTTTCTCCCTGCTGTATCACGCCCATATATTCATATCCAAAGAGAGAACCCAACGGTTGTCCTTCACGTATCACAGCAAATTGCTCTTCAGATACTGTACCTATGGGTTTGGAAGAAGTTAAATAAATATCCTTACCGCCTATATCCAGCACCTTATTCCTGTTGACAGCAAAATTAAATTTGGTATCCCATGAAAAGTTCTTTTGTGAAATATTTTTAGAAGATATCTCAAATTCCACCCCTTTGTTTTCCACAGATCCCAGGTTGACCTGCCCCGAGGTAAAGCCTGAATATAGCGGGAAACTTTTACTAATCAGCAGATCGCTTGTCTTTTTATAATAGCCGTCTACCGTTACCATCAAACGGGAGTTGAAGAATCCCATATCCAGCCCTATATTGTACTGCGCAGTGGTTTCCCACTTTAAGTCAGGATTTTCAGGAGTGCCCTGGTTGATATGTGTTCCCGCAGTATTGGTACTCCCGTCAAAGGTAAGATGCGTGTTTGCCATCAACGCATAAGAAGCATAGCTGCCGATCTGGTCATTGCCCGTCAATCCATATCCCGCACGAAGCTTCAAAGTGGAAAACAGGTCAAGGTTCCGGATAAATTCTTCCTTATCCATTCTCCAGGCAAATGCACCGGAAGGGAAATAACCCCACCGGTGATCTTCACCAAAACGGGAAGACCCGTCGCGCCTTAAGGTAAACGTGAATAAATATTTGTCATTGTAGGTATAGTTCAACCTCCCGAAAAATGAGATAAGCAGATTCTCTGTCTTTGTTGATCTGACCCCTGTAATGGTAGAGGCTGCATCCAACCGGTTGAAGCCATAGAGGTCTGTTGAGAAACCTTTTACCCCAACCGATTTAAAAACAGGAGTTGTTTTTTCGTACGCATAGCCTCCCATAACACTCACCGCATGCACTTCATTAAAAGTATTAGCATATGTAAGCGTGGCATCTATAAGCTTACGGGTTGACGAAAAATCAATGGTGCTTGCCACTCCGTTATCTATACCGCCCTGGTAAGTGCTTCTCGGCAGGTATTTACCGGTAAAATAATGTGCGATCTCCACACCGCCATTTATACGGGCAGTAAGGTTTTCCACCGGCTTTATTTCAAGGTAGGCGTTGCCGTTGAGACGGTCCTGCACCAACTCATTCTGACGGGCTATCAGATTGGCAAGCGGGTTATCCCCCTTACCTCCCGGAGGCCTGCCAAAGCTGCCATCAGCATTGTATGCGGGCACTGTAGGATCATACGTCAAAATACCGAGCAATACATTTTGCTGGAGAATATTGCCACTGTAATCCTGTATGTTGGAATTAGCTCTTTGCCCGTATAATGTTGCACCCGATCTTATATAATCATTGATCTTCTGATCTACATTTATCCGTCCGGAAAATCTTGAATAGTCAGTATTTTTTAAGACGCCTGCCTGGTCAAAATACCCAATGCTGGTGAGGATTTTTGTATTCTCATTACCACCCTGAACCTGGAGATTATGGCTGTGCACCACGCCTGTGCGGGTAGTTTCTTTTATCCAGTCTGTATTGACATCAGACTGGAGCTGCGACTGCGTGTATGCCCCATATTGCTGACCAGCCTGGCCAGCTATTTCCTGGTACAGCTCATTTGCCAGTGTCATATACTGCTTGCCATTGAGCATGTGAAAGGGGTTGTTTATCTTCTGAAGCCCTACATAGCCGTTATAAGCGATCTGTGCTTTCCCCGCTTTTCCTCGTTTGGTGGTAATAATGATTACCCCGTTTGCCCCACGTGCACCATAGATGGCAGTTGCAGAAGCGTCTTTCAGTATTTCCATTGACTCAATATCATTGGGGTTTATATCAACACCATTGGTAGTGGCAAAGCCGTCTACTACGTACAGGGGCTCATTGGTACTGCTGATAGAGTTGGCGCCGCGTACCCGCACGGAGATACTTCCTCCCGGAGCTTTGGAATTTTGTACCACCATTACCCCTGCAGCCCTGCCTTGCAGGGCCTGGGCCGCATTGCTCACGGTACCGCCTGAAGTAAGATCGCTGGCTTTGAGGCTGGTGATAGCGCCGGTAAGATCGCCTTTTTTCTGTGTGCCGTACCCGATCACCACCACGCTGTTCAGGTCGGCAACATCCGGTTCCAGACTGATATTTAATGAAGTCTGGCTGCCCAGCTTTATCGTGTAAGGCTTATATCCTACAATGCTGAACTCAAGCGTTTCACCAGGCTGTGCATCAATCGAAAAATTCCCGTTCTCATCGGCTATTGTTCCGCGTTTGCCACCGCTTACCGACACCGATACGCCCGGCAAAGGATTACCTTTTTCGTCTGTCACTTTTCCTTTCACGAGAGCCAGCTCAGCCTTTTTCTCATACACTACCCCTTCTTTTCTTTCGCCTATAGTGATCAGGCTGTCATTGATCATCTTGTAGGCAAGAGTGGTATTGCTTAATAATGATTCCATTACCCTTGCAAGGTCTGCCTTTTTAAACCTGGCGGTTTTTACCGTTTTGCCCTGCAGCAGATCGCTGCTGTATACAAACCGGAAAAAAGTATTGCTTTCAATTTGCTTTAAAGCCTCTGAAAGCGGTATGTTATTCGCTTCCAGGCTGATCCTGTTTTGTGCAAAACCGGTTGCTGATACTTGCAGAGTCAACGTCAGCAGGAACAATGTAATACCGTTCATAAGCATCAACGCCTTTAATACCGGGCGTGGCGGATGTTTTGGACCAATAGTCTTTTTTGTCATACCTTAGATATGTTTCGGTTAAAAAATAGGATCGGCGGATGCCTGTCAGGGACCTGATCCTCGAAGCCGTTGTCAAAAGGGGGATGTGTCGGCATCCCTCTTTCTATCTTGAAATTATTATATCATCACCTTGTTTTTTGTATGTAAAGGGTTTTGAAAACTGAAGCGCCGAAAGCACATCCTCAATAGATTCATTCCTGAAAGAGCCTGTATACAGGTTGTCCATCAGTAAAGGATCGGTTACGGTAATATGTATCCCGTACCACCGCTCCAGCTTCTTCAATACATCACCCAATGGTTCATCCATAAAAGCGATCTTGTTCTCCGTCCATGACACTTCCACTATCGAAGTGTCCATTTTGCTTATCTTAACGGGCACCAGCCCCTGTGCACCAGCCCTGCTGCTGACGGGATGGTTTTCCACTGCCTTAGCGGCTTCGGGCCTGGTTTCCCGGAGCACATATTTTTCATGGGGGCGAAGCATAACCGTTTTATGCTCTTTTTTAAGGGAGAGTTCAATGCTTCCCCTGATCAGGGAGGTTTCAAACAGGTCGTCCGTGGTATAGGCTTTTACATTAAAAGCAGTGCCCAGCACTTTTACATCCATCCGGGAAGTCTGAACAATGAAAGGCTTTGATGCGTTATGCGCCACGTCGAAAAAGGCCTCTCCGTCCAGGTGGATGCGACGCTCTTTTTCTCCAAAGCCGGCGTCAACAGACAGCTTGCTGTCGGCATTCAGGATCACCTTGCTGCCGTCGGGAAGCACAAAGGATTTCTTTTCGGCAGGCTTTGTTGCATAAGAAAGCGGGTAAGCCACCGGCGCTACGCCGGTGGTACCTGCAAAATAAAAAATTGCGGCTCCTATAATAAGCACAAGGCAGGCGGCAGCAACTGCCAGCGTCCGGGTAATAAAACGGCCCCGGGAGGCTGACCCTGTTATAGCAACGGCTTCTTCAGCGATATCTATCCTCCTTCCCAGCTCGGCGATTTGGTTTTTCAACTCAATATTTTGAACACCCCGGCTGGTAAGCATTACCAGGGCTCTCAGTTCTTCTATGCGGGAGCTTTCGGAAGGATTCTCCCGGAGGGACTTTTCCCATTTCAGGATATCTGCTTCATTAAGCCCGAGGCAATAATTGATAAAACTCTCGTCAGCCAGCAGCTCTTCATCATTTTGATGCAGCATTGGTTGCTTATTTTATCAATAGAGCAGCTTTCCCGGGATTTTCACTAGTGCTATATCAAAAATAATTTGTCATATTTTTTTGTGAGAAGTGAGCTGATAAAAGTGAGTATCTCACATTTATCGCCTGCCTGCCGGGGCAGGTCTGCCTTTTCACGTTTAATATAACACTGGTCTTTTCAGAAAAAAATAAATGCCGCTGCGATACAAAGAGAGATAAGTGAGGATATCGCGCTGACCGGTATAGAAGCGCGAAGCTTTTGCATGGCGGTATATACCGTATTATAAACGGTGTTCACGGAAAGCTTGTTGGCCTTTGCAATTTCCGCATAAGAAAGCCCGAGGAAAAATTTCTGGTACAGGAGCTCACGCTGCTGCCGCGGAAGGTGGTTCAGGTGCCGGTTCACCAGCCTGGATATGCCCGCGCGGCTTTCGGCATCCTGGAGATTTTGCTCAAAAGAAGGCTCTGAAAACGTTTCGTAAAGCGCATGCATACCTTCGTCTGCCTCATCCAGCAGGATATCCTGGCGCCGGAGCTTTTTAACCATGCTCCTGTGGAAAAAAGTAAGAATATAATTGTGAGGATGCTGTATGTGCTGAAGGGCCCTGCGCTTTTCCCATAAATACAGGAAAACATCGTTGATCGTATCCTTTACTGCTTCCGTACTCAGGCTCTTTTTTAAACCGATATAAGACAAATATGCATAATAATGCCTGTAAAGCGCATAATAAGATTCGCGGCTTTCATTGTGAACAAAGCCCTCCCACAAGCAGTCTATTGGTATATCATTCCTCATTAAAAAATCGCTTTCATGTCCAGCGCCACCTACCATTAATTTAATATAAAGTTAATCAATCCCTCAATGCTTCCCGTAAGTTTTGCAGCGCTGCTACAGAAATCACACAAACGTTTGCTTTACAATCAAACTGTTTTCTTCTCCTATATTTACGCATGAAAAAGCTGCTTTTTTGTATTTCTTTCTGCTGCCTCCTGGGCACGCTTTCCGCCCAGGAGTTGAAGTATTCCAATGCTGACAACAAATGGGATCCCGACTCGCTGGGCAACCACCGGGTACTTGTTATGTATAACGGTGAAGGGAATGTAGCCAAAGTAGTGATACCATGGCGCAGGAGGGACGAAGATCCTGCAGCCAAAAAAATAATAGTAGAAGATGCACAGTCGGGGAAAGCAGTGCTGAACGTAACTTCCCTGAATATCACTTCCGCTTCCGGAGAAATTTATTTTGAACCGGTATCGGGGAAAGGCAGCTATTATATTTACTACATGCCTTATAAAAATGAAGGGCGCGCCAATTATCCCAAAGGCGTTTACCTGTCGCCTGAAGCAACAGCTTCGGCCGACTGGCTCTCCGGCATTCATTATGATATGAAGCCCAATGCCGTTGCTTCCGAAATGCAGAGTATAAACGCGTTCAACAGCAACTACCCGATGGAAATGACGGCTACAGTAAAAGAAACCAGCGACCTGATCCAAAAAAACAAGTCAAAAGCCTTTATTGTTTTCCCCGAAGACCGCGCCTATCCCGTAAGAATGAGAACGAAGCTCCCTTACAGGTGGATTGAAAAAGGCCCCTCTTACAGCTTTGCAGGCAGGGCCGACCGTGGCGAGCATTACAGCTTCCAGCTCGCCATTTTCGCGCTGGAAAATACAGAAGGCATCAGCATAACTTTTCCCGACTTAAAAAATGAGAAGGGCAATACCATTGCTGCAAAAAATATCTCATGCCTTAATACTACCGGTGTCCGGTATGATGGAAAGACTTTCTCACAACACCCTTCCGTAGAAAAAGGGCATATACAATCCTTATGGTGCCTCGCAGACATCCCTGTCTCAACAGTTGCAGGCAAATACAAAGGAAAAGCCGTTATCCAAAGCAAAGGTCATCCGGCTGTAACAGTCGCCATTACTATCGAAGTTTCGGGTACGCTGGCTGAAGATGGTGGTATCAGCCATCCTGAACTGCAAACAAGGCTCCACTGGCTCAACTCAACCATGGCGCAGGAGAACACCGTGATCGCGCCGTATACCCCGCTTAAAGTGAATAAAAGAAGCATAGAGCTGCTGGGGAGAAAAATATATATTGGTGACAACGGTTTTCCATCACAAATACTATCCTTCTTCACTAAAGAAATGACAGGGTATACGACAAAGCCTTCCCGGGTTTTTACCGGACCTGTGCAGTTCAATGTTACCAAACAGGGAGCTGCCAATGCCATGGCATGGAAAAACAAGGGGCTGGAGTTTGTGAAAAAGGAACCCGGAACCGTTACCTGGAAAGCGGAGCGCTACAATATTGACCTGAAGCAGGAAGTAAGCGCTACCATGGAGTTTGACGGCTTTATCATGTATACCGTTAAACTGACTGCTTTGAATGATATTACCCTGAAAAATATCGCCATGATATTCCCCTTTACCAGAGAAGCGTCAAGATACATGATGGGGCTTGGGCAAAAAGGCGGCTATCGCCCTGCCACATTTGACTGGAAATGGGATGTTGCTCACAAAAACCAGGACGGCGCCTGGATCGGCAATGTTAACATGGGACTGCAATACAGCCTGAGGGATGAAAAATATGTGCGCCCGTTAAATACAAATTTTTACCTGCAGAAACCTTTGCTGCTGCCATCCTCCTGGGGCAACGGCAACAAAGGCGGCATTACTATATATGAAGAAAACAACAGTATCAATGTAAGCAATTACTCAGGAGAGCGCTCCATGAAAAAAGGGGATTCACTGTTTTACAATTTCACCTTACTCCTTACGCCCTTCCATCCCATCAATACGGATTTTCAATGGGAAACGCGCTTTTATCACAGCTACAATGCTATTGACAGCATTAAAGCAACAGGCGCCACTGTCGTGAATATTCACCATGCCACTCCCATTAACCCCTGGATCAATTATCCTTTCATCGAATGGAAAAAAATGAAGGACTATATTGATGAGGCGCATAATAAAGGGCTGAAGGTAAAAATATACAATACGGTAAGAGAATTGTCGAACAGGGCTTATGAAACCTTCCCCATGCGCAGCCTTGGTCATGAGATATACTCTCCGGGCAAGGGCGGCGGCTTTAGCTGGCTGCAGGAACATATTGGCGATGATTATATAGCTGCGTGGTTCGTTCCTTCCCTAAAAGACGCAGCGATCATCAACAGCGGCATGAGCCGCTGGCACAATTATTATGTGGAAGGAATGAACTGGCTGGTGAATCATGTGGGCATTGACGGTATATACCTCGACGACGTGGCTTTCGACCGCGTCACCATGAAACGCATTAAGCGGGTGCTTACACAAAATAACCATCCCGGCATTATTGACCTGCACTCTGCCAACCAGTATAACAAAAACGATGGCTTCAATAACAGCGCCAACCTCTATATGGAGCATTTCCCTTATCTCAACAGGTTGTGGTTTGGTGAATATTTCGATTACGAGAATAACGGCCCTGATTTTTTCCTTACAGAAGTGAGCGGTATTCCTTTCGGGCTGATGGGCGAAATGCTGGAAAAAGGAGGTAACCCCTGGCGGGGGATGATATATGGCATGACCAACCGCATGCCCTGGAATACCAACAATGATCCGCGCCCGCTGTGGAAGCTGTGGGATGCTTTTGGCATCAAAGGTTCCGAAATGATCGGCTACTGGAGCGATAACTGCCCGGTAAAGACAGATAATAGTAATATTCCTGCAACAGTATACAAAAAGGGTAGATCGGCACTGGTGTCCATTGCCAGTTGGGCAGACAAGGATACAAGCTGTACCTTACAGGTTGACTGGAAAAAATTAGGCATTGATGCAGCGAAAGCGCATATTATTGCGCCTGATATTACCGGTTTTCAAACAGGAAGAACATTCAGTGCTACAGATGCCATACCGGTAGAAAAAGGAAAGGGATGGCTGCTGGAGATAAAAGAGGAGTGAAATGAAACCTTACACCAAACCATAAAACAAATTGAACAATTCAGCATTATTAGAAGACATAGCATCATCACTTCTCCCGTTGGAGGCGGGTAATAATCGCGTATTGCAACAGCGGGGCGTCGTGATCTGGATGACAGGGCTATCCGGGTCGGGGAAAAGCACCATCGCAAAGCTCTTGGAGAAAAGGCTATCGGAAAATAATTTTCTGTCGGTAGTATTAGATGGCGACGAGCTGAGAAAGACGCTCAATAAAGACCTGGGGTTCAGTGAAGCTGACCGGAGTGAAAATATCCGAAGAGCTGCGGAGCTGGCAAAGCTGCTGGTACAGAAAAATATTATTGTGATCTGCTCCTTTATCACGCCATTGCAAAAACATCGCCGGCTTGCCGCGTGTATTACCGGCGACACCTATTATGAAGTATTTGTAGACTGCCCGCTGCAAATATGCGAGCAGCGCGACGTGAAAGGGCTTTATAAGAAAGCCCGCAATAACGAGATCAGGGATTTCACCGGCATCGGCTCAGGTTTCGAGCCCGGCGTTGACGCTTCGCTGGTATTGCATACCCATACCGAAAGCGCTGTACAGAGCATGGAGAAGTTGTTTGCAGCGATATTGCCGCTGGTAGAGATACAGGGAGTTTGAAACTATTGTTGTCCGAATAAAAATATTTAAAATTAATGAAAGCCTTTGCTGTAGCGGTTTCTGCTCCCTCTCCGCGAGGAGAGGGCTGGGGTGAGGCGATTAACTGAATTTCAAACGATTATTAATATTTGCCGGACTACAGTGGTTTGAAACCTTCAAACCAAAGCAAGCCGGTAAATCATATACGCTCTTACCGTCACTGTATCCTGTTTGCCGGATGCTTTTTTGCGAAGATGTCGCCACACCGGCGAAGCAGTGCAGTTTTGTTCGCCGCACGAGATCATCTTGCAGGGGCTACAATGCATACCTGTTATCACTTATTAATTTATCCGCAATACGCCTGCGTGCATCTTTTGTATTAAAGCTGTCTGCTTTGGTAAACCTTTTCACTCCCAACAGCATCATTCTTTGCTCATCGCCTTCCGCAAAAGCATTGATGGCATCCCTTCCGCTTTTGTTCACACGGTCGGCGGTGTCGTAGAGGTATGTCCTGGCGATATCCTGGTATAAGGCAGCGGCTTCGCCGGAAGCGTTGGTTATTTTGATCGCCCGGAGCAGCGCGCTTTCGGCATGAAATACGTTGATAGCCATATCAGCGATATTCATGAGTATTTCCTGTTCCGATTCGATCTTCATCATAAGCTTCTGCACCGCAGCGCCGGCTACCATCAGTATAGCCTTTTTCATATTAGCGATCAGCTTCAGCTCTTTGGCAAAAGGTGCTTCTTCCCCGCTGCCAAACTCGGGTATGCTCATCAATTCTTTTTGCACTGCCGTTGCCGGGCCCATAAGGTCCAGGCGGCCTTTCATGGCACGCTTCAGCACCATATCTACCGTGAGTAAACGATTGATCTCATTGGTGCCTTCAAATATCCTGTTGATGCGGCTGTCGCGGTATGCTCTTGAAATGATATACTCCGCGCTGAAGCCGTTGCCGCCATGTATCTGCACTCCTTCATCTACTACATAATCCAGCACTTCACTCCCGAATACTTTCAGCATGGCGCATTCAATGGCATATTCCTCTGCCGCACCCAGCAGTGCTTCGTTGAAAGGCTTACCGCTTTGCAGCAGTTCCTGCTCTTTTTCATCTATCCATTTGGCGGTGCGGTATAAAGCGCTTTCTGCTACCCACATCCGGATGGCCATTTCGGCGATCTTATGCTTGATAGCCCCGAACCGGGCGATAGGTTGTTTGAACTGCTCACGGGTATTCGCATATTCAACGGAGGTAGTGGCTGCCGACTTAGCTCCGCCTAATGCGGCGGCACATAGTTTTAAGCGACCAATATTGAGGATGTTGAACGCTATAATATGTCCTTTGCCGATTTCTCCCAGCACATTTTCTACCGGCACTTTCGCATCCTGGAAATAAAGCTGCACCGTAGAAGAGCCTTTAATGCCCATTTTATGTTCTTCGGGTCCCCGGGTAAAGCCTTCCGTGCCACGGTCAACGATAAACGCAGTGAATTTATCCCCATCCACTTTGGCAAATACGGTATATACATCTGCGAAACCACCGTTGGTGATCCAGCATTTCTGCCCATTCAGCAGGTAATATTTCCCGTCGGCGCTCAGCTTTGCCGATGTTTTGGCGCCCAGTGCGTCGCTGCCGCTGTTAGGCTCTGTAAGCCCATAAGACCCCTTCCACTCACCTGTGGTAAGCTTAGGAATATACTTTTGCTTTTGGGCGTCGGTGCCGAAATATAAAATAGGCAGCGTGCCGATACCGGTATGCGCAGCAAGCGCTACGGAAAAGGAAAACCCGCAGCCCAACCCTTCATTCACCAGTGTAGAGGTCACAAAATCTTTTCCCAGCCCGCCATACTCCTCCGGTATAGATGTGCCGAGTAATCCCTGCTCCCCGGCCTTGTCCAGCAGGGAAGGCATAAGCCCCGGTTCCAGCTTGTCAATCCGTTCAATCACCGGCAACACTTCTGTTTTTACAAAAGAGCTGCACATCTCCATGATCATCTTTTGCTCCTCGGAAAAATCTTCGGGTATAAAAATGCTTTCGGGCTGACTTTCCCTGGTGATCCATTCCCCTCCTTTTAGTAAACCGGGGGTTGGTATAGTAGCGCTCATATCGTTAAAATTTATGTTAGTGAATTATTTCAGGTTATCATATACTCTTTGCAGCACGGACTTGCAGGTTTCGATCTCTTCAGCCGTTACCCCCACAAGCGCTTCATTAAGTGTCTGGTTGGCCAGGTCCATGGTCAGGTCTCTTAGCCTGGTAGCAGGCTCACTCAGGTAAATACGGTTTATCCGCCTGTCTTCTTTTGAGGGCACCCTGCTCACCAGCCGGAGCTTTTCGAGATTGTCTACCAGCCTCGTAATGCTCGGCTTGTCGCGGAAAGTAGCATTGCACAGTTCCTGCTGGCTCAACCCGTCCTGCTTCCACAAATGATACAGAACGCTCCACTGCTCGATGGTGATATCTATGCCATGCTGCTTAAAATTTTTCTGCAGCCTTCTTGCGATGGCCGTAGATGCAGCGCCGGTAATAAAGCTATATAATTCTCCTCTTTTAAACTGGTTGTCGGACATATAGTTAGTTAAACAACTAATTCAAAGCTATGAATATTCCTGCTGATTTAAAAGGGGATTCAAAAAAATATAAGCTGATGGAATGATCGGGCAAATGCGGGAAACATAAAATAAAAAATGACAAATCCATACTCCCTCTGTGCATCTCCCTGCCTCTGTGGCTCCAAACCACGTAATACCCCCACGTACTATTACGATCCCTTTATCCAAGCCTCCCGGCGTTGTGAAAATACATTTTTGTCCCTCCATCTCCCTATCTGTATATAAGTCATTGAGTTAGAAGCCATGAGGCATATTTCTGTTTTAGCTAATGCATCACCGCATCTTTTTCTTTGCAAAAATTGTAAGGGCGCAACATTTTTTTCATCTTCAACTCCCCGACAATTACCATATTTCAATTACCTTCGCACACGTTTCTTAAAGAAACGCCCTGATTCGAAATCTTGTAAACCTGAACTTCATTACCGATCCAATCCTGTCTGCTGATGCCTGCCTGGTCGTGTTCAGTGTTGTGATGAGGAATAATTTTTACCAGGATCTCAACCATTGCCGGACAGAAGGATGAAATATTTGTTTGGGTTAGATCTATTGCTATGTCCCGGCAACAATGATGTTACCGGGAAAAGCGAAGCTTTGTGTCTGAGGGAAAATTGTGGCAACCTTTATATTTATAATTTTTTAATTATGAATGATCAATCGCAGGTTATGAACGATCCGTCGCAGTCCCGCTGGTATGTGGTATATACCAAACCCCGTTGGGAAAAAAAGGTAGCCGGTCTTTTGGAAAAAAAACAACTGGAACATTACTGTCCCCTCAATAAAGTGGTAAGGCAGTGGCACGACCGGAAAAAGACACTGTTGGAGCCGCTTTTTACCTCTTATGTGTTTGTGCGCACCACCCCAAAGCAGCACAGCTATATAAAAGCCATTCCCGGTATTGTCAACTTTATACACTGGCTGGGCAAGCCTGCCGTAGTGCGCGACGAAGAGATACAGTCTGTCAAAGACTTTTTAGGTGAGCACAATTCCGTAGCCGTGGAAAAGATCAGCGTAAACCTGCATGACACCGTTAGGATCGTCCGAGGGCCTTTTATGCACCAGGAAGGAAAGATCATACAGGTAACCAATAATACCGTAAAGATCGAGCTGCCCTCTATGGGCTATGCCCTCGTGGCAAAGATAAGCAGGGCCCATATAGCGTTGAGCGGACAGAGGACAGGGATCAGCAATGAGCCGTCAGCAGTAAGCCATCAGTTACCGCCCCAAAGCTTAAAGCTTGCAGCCCAAAGTTGAGAACGATGAGCCGTCAGCTCCTGCCCCAAGCCCAAACTCACAGCTGCCTTTGCTCCTTTCTTATTGCGCTTTGCCTGCCCGTTCTTCAGGCGGACGCGAAACAATAACAACGGGCAGATTTCAATTTTTCGAATGGGATTGAAATCCAATGTACATTTCTGCTTACTAAAAATTGAAATACACCCAATAACAACAGCCTCAGCCAAATCTGTGTATATTTGATAACAATTGAAGGGTTATATCCATCAGGAGATCATACAGACAACTATTTGGATTTCAGATTTTCATTAAGAACATTCTCAGCATGAAATAAAATTCATGGGTTTTCAGGAAAAATTATTGATAGCATATATTTCCCTGACAGGTGCCGGGCGGGAAACGATTAGCATGAGCGGGGGCCTTCCCGCCTGTTACGCTCACTTCCCGGCGGCACTTGCCTTTTATCACTTTTAATCCGTATTTCTTACCATTAACCACCCAGCATGTCGCAACTCGAGGATCTCCTGATAGAAAAAGAAGAAAAGCAGGAAAAAATAAGTATTGGTGAAAGGCTGCAGAACCTTGCCGCCCGCTACCTGCCCTGGTGGCCCCTGTTTGTCCTGCTGGTGGCACTTTGTGTCACCGGCGGGTGGCTGTACCTGCGCTATGCGACCCCATTGTACCAGGTAAAAGCCAGCATTCTTATCAAGGACGACAAAAGCGGTATGGATGAATCCAAGCTGCTGGAGTCGCTGAATATTTTCGGTGATAAGAAAAACGTGGAAAATGAAATACAGGTCATCCTGTCCCGCACTCTTGCCACACAGGTAGCCACCGAACTGCACCTGTATGCCCCCATAATGCAGGAAGGGAATATTAAAGATGCATCCGCATTTCACAGCTCTCCGGTGATCGTGGAGGCTCGCTACCCCGATTCGCTGCAGGCAACGGGCGGCGATGGAAAAATACTATTTCAGTACGATTCTGCGAGAGGTACAGTAACCATAAACAAGCAGCCTCACAAAACAGGCGAGTGGATCAGGTCGCCCTATGGAGAGATCCGTTTCCTGAATAACCCGTGGTACAACCATGACCCGTCAGACCGCCAGTTATACTTTATCCTGTCTAATCCGGAAGATGTTGGATTAGCTTTACTGGGAAATCTTGAAGTCACCCCGGTAAGCAAGATAGCTTCGGTGATCAATTTTGTATATACCGATGCCGTGCCCCGCCGGGGTAAAGAGATCCTGAATACCTGGATCGCCGATTATAACGATGCCGCTATCCGCGACAAGAACCAACTGGCTGCCAATACCCTGAAATTTGTGGACGAGCGGCTGCACTATGTAGTAAATGATCTGGATTCGGTAGAGCATGGGTTGGAACAGTTCCGTACCAAAAACAAGATCATAGATCTCAGCACCCAGGGACAGCTGTTCCTGACCAATGTAAGCACCACCGACCAGAAGATCACCGAGATGAACATGCAGCTTGCGGTGCTGGACAAGGTAGAGTCCTATGTGCGCAGTAAGGAAAGCAGGGATTCTGCTATTGTGCCGGCAACCCTCGGCATAACCGATCCCATACTGCTGCAGTCGCTGCAGTCGCTGTATGAACTGGAAAGCAAAAGAGTAATGCTGAGCGGCGTTACCGGGGCTAACAATGCCATTATGAAAGGGCTGGAAGACCAGATCGCCGCCGTAAAGCCCGGCATACTGGAAAATATCCGCAACCAGCGCCGCAACCTGGAAGCCGGTATCCGCAACCTTAACCTGAGCAACAGCCGTTACAACAGCATCCTCCAAACAGTGCCCCGGAAAGAAAGGGAGCTGCTGAACATCAGCCGGCAACAAGCCATTAAGAACAATATTTTTACCTTCCTGCTCCAGAAGCGGGAAGAGACCGCGCTCAGCTATTCTTCTACGGTAGCCGACAGCCGGATCATTGACCAGGCTATTGCCGATAAGATCCCGGTAAGCCCCAAACGGAAGCTGATCTGGCTCGCCGCAATAGGGCTAGCTTTTGTGCTGGGCATTGGCTTCGTTGAATGCAGGGAAATATTCAACCGGAATGTATCGCGCCGCGATGAAATTGAGAAACATACTGCGACGCCCATCCTGGGCGAGATCATGCAGGAAACTGTATCGGGATCCTCCATTGTTATCGGACAGGGACGGCGAAGTCTTGCAGCGGAGCAGTTCCGCCATTTACGTACTTCCCTGGGCTACCTTGGTATCAATACCCGCAAAAAACGCGTTCTCGTTACCTCTTCCATTTCAGGGGAGGGCAAGAGCTTTATCTGCGCCAACCTTGGCATCAGCCTGGCACTGGCGGGAAAAAAAGTAGTGCTGATTGAGCTGGACCTCCGTAAGCCCAAGCTCAGCGAGGTGTTTAACCTATCGCGTGAGACCGGTATCACCCAGTACTTTATCAATGAGAAAGAGGCGGAAGATATTATCCGGCCGGTACCGGATCAGCCGGGGCTGTCCATTATTTCCTCCGGGCCGCTGCCCCCCAACCCTTCCGAACTGCTTATGAACGGCCGGCTGAATGAGCTGCTGGACTATCTTGATCTGCATTTTGATTATATCTTCATAGACACCTGCCCGGTAAGCCCGGTAACGGATGCCTATATTATCTCTCCGCTCTGCGATGCTACCCTCTATATCATCCGCCAGGGCATTACCCCCCGCTTCTATCTCAAAAGAATGGATGAGCAACTGAAGATAAAACCACTTAAAAACATGGCGATCGTATTCAATGGTATCAAAGCCGGCGGCGGGAGATATGGATATGGATATGGATATGGTTACGGTTATGGATATACGGAAGAAACCAAGAGCAAGGGAAGGAAGGTGAAAGTGTGAGCTATCGGCAATCAGATTGCAGATTTAAGGTGAGATTTCGCAGGTATATGATTTACTTTTCCTGTTTTCCTCTTTGCATCAGAGGTGTCGCAAATAAGTGATCAGGCGGTAACTCAAAATAATCTTCAATACTATTTTAAACAGTTTTAAGGGAATAATATTTATGACCAAAATTTTAATTACCGGAGGCGCGGGTTTTATAGGCTCTAACCTGGTGGAATATTTTTTAAATAAAGGATACGAGGTAACTGTATTAGACAATTTCTCTACCGGGCACCGGCATAATATTGAACAACACTATACCAACCCGGCATTCCGGTTAATGGAAGGCGATATTGTGAAAATGGAAGACTGTGAAAATGCGGTGAGAGGTGTGGATTATGTATTGCACCAGGCGGCTTTAGGCTCAGTGCCCCGTTCTATTAAAGATCCGCGCACTTCCAACGAGGTCAATGTAACCGGGTTTTTAAATATGCTGACTGCGTCAAGGGATGCCGGCGTTAAGCGTTTTGTATACGCGGCTTCTTCCTCTACTTACGGCGACTCTGAAAGTTTGCCCAAGGTGGAGGAAATAATTGGCAGGCCTTTGTCACCTTATGCAGTTACCAAGTACGTAAATGAGCTGTATGCAGATGTATTTTCAAAAACTTATGGCATAGAGACCATAGGGCTGCGTTATTTTAATGTGTTTGGAAGACGGCAGGATCCTAACGGGGCCTATGCCGCTGTTATTCCTAAGTTTGTTATGCAACTGATGAAGCATGAATCCCCCATTATCAACGGCGCCGGAGATTATTCCCGTGATTTTACCTATATAGATAATGTAATACAAATGAATGAGCTGGCAATGCTCACCAGCAATGAGAATGCCATTAATACGGTGTATAACACCGCAGTAGGCGACAGAACAACGCTGAATGAGCTGGTTGCTTATCTCAAAGCGTTTTTAACGGAATATGATGCTGATATTGCACAGGTAGAAATAAAGCACGGTCCTAACCGCTTAGGAGATATACCACATTCCCTGGCTTCGGTGGATAAAGCAAAAAAATTATTAGGGTATAATCCTACACACGAAATAAGAGAGGGACTAAAGGAAGCGGTAAGGTGGTATTGGCAAAATTTGAGATAAGTAATATATCCATTTATAGAAAAAGTAACAACTCTAAAGCTCTTTTTATATATTCATGAATATGACTGAACCGCACATAATCAATTTACCCAAAATACCGGATGAGCGGGGAAATCTCTCTTTTTTTGAGAATACCAGGCAGATACCCTTTGAGATCAAACGCACTTATTGGATCTATGATGTACCGGGCGGTGAAACAAGAGGCGGCCATGCTTTTAAAAAGCAACAGGAATTTATTGTAGCGCTTTCAGGCAGCTTTGATGTGGTATTGCATAATGGAAAGAGCCAGCAAAAATTTCATTTGAACCGCTCCTACTACGGGTTGTATGTTCCAAGCATGATCTGGCGAAGCATGGAAAATTTTTCTACCAACTCACTGGCATTGATTGTAAGCGATTGCAGGTATGATGAAGCAGACTATATCCGCGACTTTGAATCCTATACAAATATGCGCAATGGCTAAAACTACCGTATTTGACTGCTCTCTGATCGAAATTCCTGCTATTAAAAACAGGGCAGGCAATATTTCTGTTTTAGAGAATGATAAAGACTTCCCTTTCAAAGTTAAACGCATTTTTTACCTGTACGATATTCCCGGAGGGGAATCACGGGGAGCTCATGCACATAAAAAGTGTCACCAATTTTTAATACCAGCCAGCGGCGCCTTTGAAATATTGCTGGACGACGGGAAAACGAGGCGATTGGTACAATTGAACCGCCCCTATTGGGGATTGCATATACCTCCAGGTATTTGGGCTTCAGAAATTAATTTCTCTTCGGGCTCCATATGCCTGGTGTTGGCCTCAAATATGTATGATGCTTCAGACTATATCAGGGAGTATGACGCTTATTGCAAATTTATCAGCGAATGATGATACACCGGCTTGCAGATGTACAATCTGAAAATATTGGTGAACGAACCACTATCTGGCAATTCTGCGTGATATTGAGGAACGCCCGGATCGGTAAAGACTGCAATATCAATTGCCAGGTATTTATTGAGAATGATGTAACCATTGGTGACAGGGTAACCATAAAGCCTGGTGTACAAATCTGGGATGGTATAACTATTGAAGACGATGTATTTATTGGTCCGAATGTTACATTCACAAACGACCTGACACCGCGATCCAAACGATATCCCGAAACTTTTGCAAAAACAGTGATTAAAAAAGGCGCATCTATTGGCGCCAATGCTACAATCCTTGCTAATATTGTTATTGGAGAATATGCTATGGTAGGCGCAGGAAGCGTAGTAACAAAAAATATACCTCCTCATACCGTTTGGTATGGAAATCCGGCAAAACAGGAGGGTTTTATTACTACAGAAGGGCTTTTGCTCAATAATAATATGGTAAGCAAAACCGGCAAAAAATTCATCATGGAAGATGGTATACTAAAAAGCAATGATTAAATTTTTAGACCTGCAAAAAATAAACCTGGTACATCAACAGGAAATTGAAGAACGACTCCTGAATACTTTCCGTACCGGCTGGTATCTTCTCGGCAACGAAGTAAGGCAGTTTGAAGAAGATCTGGGGCGATATACCGGTACACAAAACACGATTGGTGTCGCCAACGGGTTAGACGCCCTGCGATTAATTTTCCGGGCTTATATTGAGCTTGGAATAATGCAGAAAGGCGATGAAGTGATTGTGCCGGCCAATACGTATATAGCTTCTATACTTGCCATTTCCGATAATGGTCTTGTGCCGGTGCTGGTTGAGCCTGATATAAGCACATTCAATATTGACATTGGTAAAATTGAAGAGAAAATTTCTGCCAAAACAAAAGCTATTCTCATCGTGCACTTATATGGACGGGTTGTTTTTGCTGATGCTTTAAAGGAATTGGCAAAAAAGTACCGGCTCAGGATCGTGGAAGACAATGCCCAGGCAATTGGGGCGGAATGGCAGGGTATAAAAACGGGGAATTTAGGTGACGCAGCAGGCTTTAGCTTTTATCCCGGTAAAAACCTCGGTGCCTTAGGCGATGCAGGTGCGGTAACCACCAATGATGATGATCTGGCAAAAACCATAAGAGCATTGGCCAATTATGGTTCCAACCAGAAATACGTAAATATTTACCAGGGGCTTAATTCACGGCTGGATGAAATACAGGCGGCAATATTAGATGTAAAATTGAAATATATTGACGCTGAAAACCGGAGGAGAAGGGCTATAGCCAAACAATATATTGAGGGTATCAGGAACTCAAAGATAATCCTGCCTGAATATCCCGGCAATGAAAAGGAGCATGTCTGGCATTTGTTTGTGATTCGAACTGCAGAGCGGGAAAAATTGCAGCAGTATCTGACTAATTGTAGTGTGCAAACCCTGATACATTATCCTATACCCCCGCATAAGCAGGAGGCGTATGGAGAATGGAATAAACTGCACTTTCCGCTTACAGAACAAATACACGCTGAAGTGCTGAGCTTACCCGTCAGCCCGGTGTTGACAGATGAGGAAGTAAACAGGGTTATCAATATAATTAATGACTGCAATTAAAGCGGCGATTGCTTTGCTGTCAGAAATACGGATCAGATCATTTCATTCAATGAGTGGCGATGCTTTCAATGACACCAACTTCTAAGAAGAAATTCTACACAAACCACGACTGCTGATATTGCTAACATCATTTCCCTATTTGACTATTGGCGAGCTTGGTTACAAGCTAAAAAAAGCAGCTATTTATAGAAATGTATTACTCTCTCCTGAGTGCCCGACTTTCTTTAAAAAACAACTTAGTGAAATTGCTAAAATCAGAAGAGCCATTAATCAATGGCGGACAGGATAGTTTTGGCTGATACCTCATTCTCATTGACCTTTTCTGTGATCAATAAAATAAAAGGCATTCTCCGTAAAGACATCATTAAGGTATTTTCTCTTAATGCGGGTGCAACCCTGGTAAGAATGCTTACCGGCTTTGTAAGCGTAAAAATAGTGGCGGTACTAATAGGCCCGGCAGGAATAGCATTACTTGGACAGCTCAATAATTTTTCCTCTATTTTTCTCACAGCTTCCACCGGCGGAATCAATAACGGTGTTACCAAATATATTGCAGAAAACCAGGGCTCGCAGCAGAAGATCAATGTTTACCTGCGTACGGCGCTCTGGATCACGCTTTCACTGTCTGCCGTATGCGGACTGGTACTGTTAATCGGCTCCGGGTATTTTGCCCGTCTTATTCTTAAAGATGCAGGATACCAGGGTGTGATCGTAGTATTTGGGATCACTATAGTGCTGTATGCGCTTAACGGGCTGCTGGTGTCAGTATTGAACGGCTACAAGCAGTTCACGAAATATGTAAGGGTAAATATAGCAGGCAGCATTGTAAGCTTGTTGTTTTCGGCTACGCTGGCATATTTTTTTGGAGTATATGGCGCGTTATTAGCGGCAGTTACCTATCAATCCGTAGTATTGATAGTAACTATTGCATTATGTGCACGCTGCGATTGGTTTAAAAAGGAGAATTTTCTGGGTCCGTTCAGCCGGCTGGCAGGAAAAAGGTTGTCGCATTATTCACTGATGGCCTTAGTAAGCGCGGCCACAATGCCGGTCAGCCAGCTAATTATACGCAGCTATATGGTAAAGCATACGTCACTCGCAGACGCCGGTATATGGGAAGGAATGAACCGCATATCCGCCATGTACCTGATGGTGATCACCAGTTCTTTGTCAGTATATTATCTCCCCCGTCTTTCGGAACTTAAAACCCGGGAGGCTTTGCGCAAAGAGATCCGTTCGGTATATAAGCTGATCATTCCATTTTTATTGTTGGCTACGGTATTAATCTACATATTAAGATATGTAATCATTGCCTTACTTTTTAATGCCAATTTTGCTACCATGGAACGGCTTTTCGCTTTTCAGCTTGCTGGCGATTTTTTCAAGGTAGCAAGCTGGTTACTGGCATTTCAAATTGTGGCAAAATCTATGACCACTTTATTTGTGATCACGGAAATTGCATTTAGCTTATCTTTTGTACTGTTGGCTATGTTTTTTATCAGTAAATATGGCAATATGGGAGGAACAATTGCTTATGCAGTAAATTATTTGGGGTATTTTGTAGTGATGATGGCTTATTTTAGAAAATTGATATTTAAATGAACGAGAATAGATTAAGTAAGGATGTGTTATTAAATGAGTATTCTAAATATAAAAAAAAAGCAATCGCTGCTTTTGCTGGCAATAAAATAGAAAGTGCGTTAGCCTTTATTGAATATTGTACATCTATTGCATGGCATTATCCTATTTTATATAATTTTATTGATGAAGAGATAGAGGTTCTTTTAGAAAATATTTCTGAGAAAATTTTAAAAAAAAATAGTCCTGATAATAGACTGGTTTCTGAAGAGGGAAAGAGGGTTGTATTTTATAATGGACAGATAGTTGATTACGGAGCACTCACTGAGCAATATTTAGACTTTTTTATTGAGAATAAGTATTCCGTACTATTTATTGTACCAGATCATAAAAACACAAAATCAGGGCAAGGCATTTTACAAAAACTTGGAAAATGTGAAAATATTTCTCTGTTCATACCTGATAATAAATCAACGGTTGGTAAGGTACAACAAATCTATGAAGCTGTAACTAAGTTTAATCCCTCAAAAGCATTTTTACATTTTTTGCCAAATGACGTAATGGGTTTCTGCGTGTTTTCTCAATTCGATAATCTTACTAAATTTTATATTGTACACAATGATCACACTTTCTGGCTTGGGAAAAAGTGTAGCGATTTCTTTATTGAGTTCAGGCAATTTGGGTACAAAGTAGCAACAAAACGCCGGGGGATAGACAGCAATAAAATACTAATGATTCCATATTATCCCATAATACAGGAAACTTCTTTTCAAGGTTTCCCGTTTGATCGGGATGGTAAAATTGTAGGGCTCAGCGGTGCAAATCTTTATAAATATTATGCGGATCCCGGCTTATCATATTTCCACTCAATCAAAGGACTATTAACAGAAAATCCAAATTTTGTTTTTTGCCTGGCCGGCTGGGGAAACACCCGGATCATAGAAAATTTTATTAAAGAAAATGATTTGCAAGAGCGATTTTATTTTTTGGGTAAGCGTAAAGATTTTTATAAACTGGTAGGCTCTGTTGATATACTTTTTGAATCATATCCTTTTAAAGGAGGACTAACTGTTCTTTATGCTACCAATCAAAGTATTCCCGTTTGCGGAATTGCCAATATGAGAAACGCTTCTCAGTCATTGGAAACCTTCTTTGATATAGAAGTTGATTACAAGGAACCGGAAGATATGCATTCCTTTATAAAGGATGCAAATGGTTTGATAAGATCTGAAGAAAAAAGAAAAGAGCGAGCAGCATTATTTTCAAATATACCTAATAATAAACCTGAATTTGACACGCGGTTAAAGCAGGCATTAGAAGGCAAATACCAATCTTTAAAAAGATCCTATACAGATATTTTAATGCTTGATGATAATTATTTTCTTGACGAATATTTAACTCAGCCCGACGCTTATAAGAATTTGTTATTAATAAAGTTTTTTTTATTGAAGAAAGAGATGGCTCTTAAAGAAAGATTCCGGCTTTTTAAGAAAATTGATACAAAAAAGGAGACGTTTAAACGGAAATTGAGGTACTTGTTTTTAGTGGCTGCAAAAAGATAGGTATAATGTGCCATTTTCAATACGATTACTGCTACGGATGCTAGGAACTTATTATAAAATAAAAACCAGTATCAATACTTTTTTCGTCCGGTCTTATTTGCAGATAAGATTTAAACATGTGAAATGGGCGAAAGGAATTGAGATACGTGGAGGAATTTCGATAAAGATTCATAAAAGCTCTGTCTTGAGTATTGGCGACAATTGCATTTTTAATTCAAATTCCAAATTTAATCTTGTTGGGATCAATAAAAAAGTGACAATTGCTGTAAGCAAAAACTCCGAATTAGTTATAGGCAGAAACTGCGGATTTAGTGGTACGTCTATATATGCCGCATCAAAGATTGTTATTGGAGATTATTGCAATTTTGGAGGAAACGTGTTTATCTGGGATACGGATTTTCATCCTTTGGATTATGCGGAAAGGAGGGTCCATAATGCCGAAAAAATTAAATCTTCTCCGGTCATTATAGGTGACGATGTTTTTGTCGGAGCTAATTCAATTATTTTGAAAGGTGTAAAAATAGGAACCCGTTCCATTATTGGCGCCGGTAGTGTGGTTACTAAAGATATTCCCGCTGATGAAATATGGGCAGGTAACCCTGCAAGATATATCCGAAAGATTCAAACCAACGCTTAAACTATAGATTAATTGCAGTTCTTATATTTAATTCTAAGTCTATATTTAGGAAGAAAGAATCCGCTGTATTACCTGATTTTTCCTATCGCCCTGATTTCAGGCCCGGGTATGTTCATAGATGAGCGGACAGTCTTGTTTGGGAAAGACATATTTACGCAATCTAAAAATATCTATAAAGATGTTATAATGCTGTATTTGGGCGCTGTAACACTTTATTTAAAGCCACAAATAAGGATAAACATACGCGAAACAAAGCCAATGATGGTAATGGGTATATACTTACTGATTCTTAGTGTGTATACATGGGCTAAAGATGGCTGGAATTATGAAGCCATCAATGTTATCCGGTTGTTTATCTACATGATTCTTGGGTTCTACTTTCTCTATGCTATTCTTTCAACTGCTCGTTTTAGGCAATTTATCAATTTCTTTAATACCCTTTTTTATGCTACCGGGGTTCTGTCAATACTATATGTTCTAAATTCTTCAAAAATATTACCTCTTTATAATACAGCGGGACTTTACCGCGAAATACAACAGGGGAATGAGACCTTTTTTAGAGACTTTAATACCATCCCTTATTTTGGAAGCCTGTTATTTATAGTAGGCTTCTCGGTAACACTCATGCAATCAGGTATTTTTAATAAAAGGGCGGTATACTTGGTCTTAATTACTTATCCTTTCGTATTATTATTTTCATTTACCCGCACGCTGCTTTTGCTTACTATTATTCAGTTGAGTATTGTTGTCTTTGTGATTGCTTTAAAACGGCCTCAGAAGGTATTTAGCAGTTCTCTTTTATATTTAATGCTTGGAGGGCTTGCCAGCTTTTTTATTATCCAGGCAACTTTTCAAAACCAGGTTTCTTATTTTTCCGAACGGCTAAATAATGCGCAGAATGAAGGGCTGAAAGATGAAAATCTAGCTATAAGAGTAGCTTATCATGTCACTGCTGTCGGGATTTTGACAAGAAGTGGCAACTTTTTATTGGGCGATGGGCTAAATAAGGCAAATGATGACCGGATGAACGCCGTAGGTGCGTGGGCAGCAGATTCTACTATCCCATTCTGGCTGTTATATACCGGTATTGTAGGTGTTTTGCTGTTTTATTACCTGTCATTTTATTTTGTGCACTACGCGTATAAGCAGTTTTCCAGGAAAAAAAATCCCATATCATTAAGTCTTTTTACTTTAATCACCTTTGCTACTTTTTCAAGTCTTATCATGGGAGGATATCGCTGGGGCGACCCTTTCATCTTCTTTAATTTTGCCCTGCTGGTATATCTCAATATATATATTTATAAGCCGCTATATCGAAGAAAAATATTTTCATCACCGGAACCCGGAAATACCTCTATTGAAAAAGATATATATGAAAGTAATAGCTGACGCCGACATAAAGATCTCAATTGTAACTCCATCATACAATCAGGGACAATTTATTGAGGAAACTATTCTATCAGTATTAAATCAAAGCTATAAACATATAGAATATATTCTTGTAGATGGCGGATCTACAGATAATACAATGGAGGTGGTTGAAAAATACAGGGATAAAATAGATATAATAATTCACGAAAAGGATAAGGGGCAAAGCGATGCCATAAATAAAGGATTTAAGCTGGCTACAGGGGAACTGGTGGGTTGGATAAACTCTGATGATATTTTATACCCTGATTGCGTTGCCGCTATTGTTAATTTGTATAAACAAAATAAAGAAGGCGTTATCTACTACTGCTCAAAGCTGGATATTATAGATGCTAAATCCCATTTAAAAGGAACAGTTGAAAGAAATATCCCCAATAAAACCTTTTTATTGCATACTAATTACGATGTAATACAGCAGGGGTCTTTTTACCGGAGAGATATTGTTGAACGAATAAATTTTTTAGATGAGAATATTTATTATTGCATGGACCTGGACTTGTGGCTGAGGCTTCTTGAGCATGGGGAAATTTATGCATTATCAACCAAAGCTTATGGCGCTTTTAGAGTGTGGGAAGCTACAAAAACTAATACCGGTCAGGAAAAGTTTTTGAGAAATATACTATCTGTCTTACGTAAACATGGGGCGAAGAATTTTTCAAAATCTGTAATTAAAATTAAATGGTATGTTTTTAAAGCCTGGGTAAAAAAATATGCTCCTCTATAATAAAATAAAACAGGATGCTTACAGATATAGTGGACAATGGACAATTACGTCTGTTGTTAGGGTATATCTACGTGTACCGGGATTTCGTTTTATGTGTTGGCACCGGTTAGCTTATGCCGCCAAAAGAAAGGGGAAAATAGCTTATTTTCTCCCTTGGCTTATTTTAACAAGACTGAAATATAAGTATGGATATGATATACCACCCGAAACAAAGATTGGGGCCGGTTTTTATATCGGACATTTTGGCGGGGTTGTTATCTCTTCTATGGCTGTAATAGGTTCAAATGTAAATATATCGCAAGGTGTAACCATTGGATTTAACTCACGGGGTGAGCATAAAGGATATCCTACAATCAGAAATGGCGTTTACATTGGCCCCGGAGCAAAAATAATAGGAGGTATAACTATTGGCAAAAACGTGGCAATAGGAGCCAATGCTGTTGTTTTATCCGATATTCCTGATAATGCTGTAGCGGTGGGAATACCAGCGAAGATTATTTCCTTTAATGGCTCAGAAGAGTATATCTTAAACAAAGTTAAAGAATGAATATTCTTCACCTCGTATTCTCTTTGCGCATTGGAGGTACTGAATCTATGCTAATAGATATTGCTAATTATCAATCAAATAAAGCAA